>NZ_JALJWP010000001.1:4017500-4665000 GCF_024169245.1 Pseudomonas koreensis | reverse complement strand
CGACCTGCCGCGTTCGGCCTGGACCGACTACGACACCAGCATCATGTCCGAAGGTGGCGGTATCTTCTCGCGCAGCGCGAAGAGCATCGCGATCTCGCCGCAGATGAAAGAACGCTTCGACATCAAGGCCGACAAGCTGACCCCGACCGAACTGCTCAACGCCTTGCTCAAGGCGCCGGTGGATCTGTTGTGGAACGGCGGTATCGGCACGTACGTCAAGGCCAGCACCGAAAGCCACGCCGATGTCGGCGACAAGGCCAACGATGCACTGCGCGTGAACGGCAACGAGCTGCGCTGCAAAGTGGTGGGCGAGGGCGGTAACCTCGGCATGACCCAACTGGGTCGTGTGGAATTCGGTCTCAATGGCGGCGGTTCCAACACCGACTTCATCGACAACGCCGGTGGCGTGGACTGCTCCGACCACGAAGTGAACATCAAGATCCTGCTGAACGAAGTGGTTCAGGCCGGTGACATGACCGACAAGCAACGCAACCAGTTGCTGGCGAGCATGACCGACGAAGTCGGCAATCTGGTGCTGGGCAATAACTACAAGCAGACTCAGGCCCTGTCCCTGGCGGCGCGCCGTGCTTATGCGCGCATCGCTGAGTACAAGCGTCTGATGAGCGATCTCGAGGGCCGTGGCAAGCTAGACCGCGCCATCGAGTTCCTGCCGACCGAAGAGCAACTGACCGAGCGCGTCGCTGAGGGCCACGGCCTGACCCGTCCTGAGCTGTCGGTGCTGATTTCCTACAGCAAGATCGACCTCAAGGAACAGCTGCTCGGTTCGCTGGTGCCGGACGACGATTACCTGACCCGCGACATGGAAACGGCGTTCCCGCCGACCCTGGTCAGCAAGTTCTCCGAAGCCATGCGTCGTCACCGTCTGAAGCGCGAGATCGTCAGCACCCAGATCGCCAACGATCTGGTCAACCACATGGGCATCACCTTCGTGCAACGACTCAAAGAGTCGACCGGCATGAGCCCGGCGAACGTGGCGGGCGCTTACGTGATCGTGCGCGACATCTTCCATCTCCCGCACTGGTTCCGTCAGATCGAAGCGCTGGACTATCAGGTTTCCGCTGACGTGCAGCTGGAGCTGATGGACGAGCTGATGCGTCTGGGTCGCCGCGCCACGCGCTGGTTCCTGCGTGCCCGCCGCAACGAGCAGAACGCTGCCCGTGACGTCGCGCATTTCGGTCCGCACCTGAAAGAACTGGGGCTGAAGCTCGACGAACTGCTCAGCGGCGAAATCCGCGAGAACTGGCAGTCGCGCTATCAGGCTTACGTCGCAGCCGGTGTGCCGGAATTGCTGGCGCGTATGGTTGCGGGCACTTCGCACCTGTACACGCTGCTGCCGATCATCGAAGCGGCCGATGTCACCGGGCAGAACCCGGCCGAGGTGGCCAAGGCCTACTTCGCCGTCGGCTCTGCGCTGGACATCACCTGGTACCTGCAACAGATCAGCGCACTGCCGGTGGAAAACAACTGGCAGGCCCTGGCCCGTGAAGCGTTCCGTGATGACGTCGACTGGCAGCAACGGGCGATCACCATCTCCGTCCTGCAACAGGGCGACGGTTCCCAAGACGTGGAAGCACGTCTGGCACTGTGGATGGCCCAGCACGAAAGCATGATCGAGCGCTGGCGCGCCATGCTGGTGGAAATCCGTGCTGCAAGCGGCACGGACTACGCCATGTATGCAGTGGCCAACCGTGAACTGCTTGATCTGGCGTTGAGTGGGCAGGTTATTGTGCCTGCCGCTGCGACTGCGGAACTTGAGCTTGCTTGAGTAGCGGTTGAATGAAAAAGCCCCTGCATCGTGAGATGCGGGGGCTTTTTTCTGCCTGAAGCAAGCGGCTAATACCTCAATCAATTCAAGATGCGGGCGATGTACGGTCTGAAGCCTTTAGACGTGTGAAAGTCTCCGGCGACAACAATGCGGCCATCACCCTGAAGCGCGATGGCTGCCACTCTATCAATGCTTGTTCCTACTTTGATACGCATGATGCCGTTTTCTTCGCCGAAACGTTCATCCGGTGTTCCATCGGGTCGGTAGCGTCCTACCAAGCCGTCAGCCTCTTCACCGCCCAAACTATTACCCGCTACCAAAATGTTTCCGTTGGAGTCAGTAGTCGTGTCCATCCATTCTGAACCGAAGGGGCTTTCATCAATTACTGTGATTTTCGGTTTACCTTCGTTGAAAGTCGGGTTGTAGCTACCATCAGGACTCAGGTTCTGGATTAAACCTGCCTGCGGACTGGCGGTTGTCGAACCTATTCCCGTGATATTCCCATTCTGTAGGGCTATCGACAAAATTTGAGTCGGCTGGCTGATGTCCGTACTCAGAGAAAATCCTGAATCACCGAACGTCCTGTCAGGGGTTCCGTCAGGTGTAATACGGGCGGTCAATGCGACGGAGCGCCCATCCACGTAAGCCGTTCCCGCAAGAATGATTGCGCCATCTGATTGGATCAGGTGTGCGTTGATAGTCGTCGAATACTCAGGGTGTCGAACCAAGAGGTATCCATGACCTTTGTTAAAACCTGTATCAAGAGCGCCATCTGATTGATGTTTGCTCAAAACGCCCACTGACTCGGCGAAATTGTAATGATGTTTGCTGACCATCCAGAAGCTGCCGTCTTGCATGACAGTAGAGCTGACGCTGCTGGAGAGGTTTCCTTCATTTTTCACGGTATTGGGGATGCCAGGAGGTGGCCCATCCAGAGGCAATCGAATGACTGTCGTGCCTCCGGAGCCAAAAGTCGTGTCCAGTCTTCCGTCCGGGTGAAAGCGAGCGGCCGCAGGCAGGCGTGGGCTGTACTCAGCTTCTTCGAAGAAGCCGGTCAGCAGAATCCGTCCATCCGGCAACACCGAGGTATGGCCCGCTGTCGAGAGAAATCCACGTTCGAACACTCCCGTGACCACGCCATTTTTGCCAAAGCCGGGGTATAGGGAGCCGTCGGTATTCAGGCAGATGATGGCGTAATTCCAGCCAGATCTGCCGGTAACCAGGAACCTGTCATCAGGCGTAATGGTGAGTCCGGAAATGAATCCGTTCGAGTCGTCGGAGTAGGCAGGTTTCGCAATTCCTTGATCGCCAAAAGTCGGATCGAGGCTCCCGGGTTTACGAATGGACGCAGACATGTTGAAACTCCTTTAGTTGGAAGGCTCCCCACCGCCAACTACAGAATCACTGAGTCCTACTACTGAAACGATGGTTGTAGAGTAGTGATCGTACTCAAGGTGCCCGTCAACTGTTATAACTGACAGTTGACGGAGGTAGCAAAATCAGATCGGCTTTTTCAATTTGTCGTGCGATTCCAGTAACTTCGAGTGCTGAGACATCACTCAATGGTCTGGTCAATAAATTGCTGAGCGACTGGTCAAGGTACTACCTCGCTCTTACTAGGGGCGAGGTAGTACATATTCGCGAGCTTTCAAATCGAATTCACCCGTCAGGAGGATACCTGGCTTCGACGGAAGTTTTTCGTTCTGTATTTCGAATTTGTAATCTCCTTGAATGAGATAATGTTGGTCTTTAAGTTCATAATGGAATCCCACTCTGCCGTCTATCGGCACATATCTGGTCTGCACGAATCTGCCGTCCGCATAATTTTCTATAATTATGACGATGGCTACCTTTAGATCTGCAGGTCCATATTCGTTGTACTCCGCCGGGTTGGGTGGCATTAAGAATTGGACATTTGTTTCTATATTATTAACTCTTTTAGATCCGCCAACCGCAAAATAAGTGAAAAGGCTCTCAATAAATTGTTCGGTTAGAGCGAGATCCTCATCGCCTAATTTGGCGGTAAAAATCCCGGTGGCGTTTCTTCTGGATTGTTTATTGTTGTCTTCCTCTAATGCGTTATTCATGTTGTATCGCCCTTATTAAGTTATTTATTAGCTGCATGGCTGCTAAGAATGATAAACAGAGTGACGAGATGTAGCGCATAACAGCAACTGGTTCAACTGCCAGGTATTACAGTTGACTGGTTGGCTCTATTGTGGTTTTCGGAGAGGCAAGACCGTTCGTCGTGACTGTCATTTCTGTCAGTGGTCGAGTCATTTGGAACTCGTCTATGGTCGCGCAGCAGTACCTGGTTATTCATGTATTTGTACATAAACCGCCCTGCGCTATCTATGGAGAGATCCCGATGCATACTCATCAGCTCGCAACTGACCCGCTTGACCCGAACTTTGGCGACCGGGGTTCGACTCTCGTGCCGTTCCACGCAGGCGGAGGACCCATCGGAGTTTCGTCCGTTGCACTGGCTGAAGACGGTAGATCATTCTTCGGTTGTACTTCCTTTCTCTCGTCCAGCAGCGAGTTCGGATGTTTTTGTCTTGATGCTGACGGGCATCTGATAAAAACGTTTGGCAAAGACGGGTATCTCTCAGGGCAATTTAACGATAGCCATGGGCGAGACCATTCAGTCACCTCCAGTATCCTGCTGCAATCTATCGACAACGCACTTCATGTCGTGTTGATGGGAATATATTACGTGCCGGATGTTTCTTCCCCGAAACTGGCCCTGGCACGTTTCAACGATGACGGTATGCCGGACACTTCTTTTCGGCAATAGCGGCACTATTGTTCATAATTTGCCCTCGCGTTCTGATAATGCCGACGCGGGCAATGCTTCAGCGAAATTTTCCAGTCAATCCACTGGTGATAGTTCACCGGCTCAGGCGATTGTATTGCCGGATAATAGAATCCTGCTCGTTTACTCGTACGCGGGTGTTGATCATATTGTGCGTCTGGAGAGTAATGGGGCACTGGACCTGACTTTTAACGGTGTCGGATATGTCGCACTCACGGAACCTGACGCAGGCGTAGAGTTGGTCAGTATCCTGCAAACCACGGACGGTAACTATTTGTGCGCCGGACATGTCAGGGATTCGGCTAATGTGTACAGCGCAATTTTCGTAAAGGTGGATCAGGCAGGGCATTACGAAAGTTCTTTTGGAACTAATGGCAGGGTGGATATCCGTGAACCAAATGGCGCAAGCTTTTTCATATCCCATCTTGCCCGGCAAGGTAATAACCGTATTCTCGCCATTGGGGAAAGTTCTACGCTTACGGCGCGTTATGGCCTGCTGATCAGTCTTGAGCCGGACGGAAAATTCAATATTCAGTTCAATTCCGCACAACCGCTGCAAACCCAGGTGGATGGCCATTCAACCAATTGGAGTTCAGGCACTATCCGAACTGATGGAAAACTCGTGATTGCCGGTACAGCGGACTCTCCAGGCACAACAGACCGCAATGTGGTGTTCGCCCGCTTCCAGGCAAACGGAGCGCTGGATCAAACATTCGGTCGCAACGGTTTTCTGCGAATTGTGGACAGCCAAGCTGCCGACGCACTGGCGGTTTTTGATCTTGACAAGGCATTGTTCAATAGCCGTTCAAGCTATCAAACTGGCAGGGAGAACAAAATCTGGCGGTGTCTTCTCGGTTAACGAAAAAGCCCCGATGCCGTAAGAGGCCGGGGCTTTTTTCTGTCCAAGGGCTTTGTGGTGTCTATACGGCCTCATCGCGAGCAGGCTCACTCCTACAATGGCAGCGCAGTGAATCAGCCATCAGTTCTCCAACGGAATCAACACCTGCTCATCCGGCGCCAGCACCATGAACACCAGCAACTTCGCCGGTTTGCTCTGGCTGGCATTTTTCGACACCAGATGCTCGGATCCGGCCGGTTCGTACCAGAACTGGCCCTTCTTGTATGTGATTGCCTGCTCGCCTTTGACTTGGGAAATCACTTCACCGTCGAGCACGTAGGCCATCGCAGTGCCTTCGTGTTTATGGGCGATCGAGGATTGCCCGGGTTTGTAGTCGACTTCGATCATCATGGCTTTCTTGCCGGGAGCGTTTTTCAGCAGTTGTTCTTGCAGAACGGTGATTTTCTCGGACGGGTCGTGGGCCATCGCCGAAGCGGACAGGGTGAAGGCGAGGGCAGCGGCGAAGAAGGGCAGAGCTTTCATGGCGGGTTACCTGTGAGGGTTGAGGTGTGATCACAGTAGGCCGCAATGAGGCCGGTTCAAACGGCCAATATTCGCGAAGATCAGGTGACCAATCTTTGTCAAAAGCAAAGATCGCAGCCTTCGGCAGCTCCTACAGGGGAACGCATTCCAGAGTAGGAGCTGCCGAAGGCTCGGGCCGCGATCGGACGATCTTTTGATCTTGCTTTTAAACGATAGGAAAGCTGTTGAAATCGACGCTATTGGCCAGGCGGCTATCGATCAGGTCGATAAATCCCTGCGCCTCGGGCCGGTTGAAATGCGCCTGCATCGCCGCTTCCGACTGCCAGCGCGCACTGACCGTCCAGCGGTGGCTGTCCTCGGGGCAGCGGTCGACCAGATAGGAATCGCAGCCCGGGGTTTCGCGCAGGGTGTCGACGATCTTCTGCAGTTGCTTGCCGAGCTCTTCCGAGCGGCCCGCAGCAGCCTTTACCTGAACCGTGTTGATCACTTCGCTGGACATTGCTCACACTCCTGAATCAGGCCGGACGAATCCTGCTCATTGAGGGATAACGCCTGTGCAGAATAGGCCTGCCGCCCTGGATCTCCAATAACCAATCGGCAGTAAAAGCCTTATACCAACGGCTCATGACAGCTGTTCGAGGATGTCGCGCAGGCGATCCAGAGCGATGTCGATGTCGAGGGTTTCGATAGCGCCGAAACCGAAGAACAGGCCCTCCTTCGCCGGCTGCTGATAGTAGAAACCACTGATCGCATACAGGCCGACCTCGACCTTTTTTGCCAGCTCGATGACCAGCGGCAAATCGATCGGCACCTTGCACAACACCGCCATGTGAAACCCGGCACTGGCCGGTACGGCTTGCAGCCATGGCGCGAGATCGGTTGCCATGCGCTCGAGAATCCGTTCGCGCCGTTGCGCATAGATCGTGTGGCAGCGGCGGATGTGCTTGAGCAGGCAACCCTCAGCGATGAACTTGGCCAGCGCCCATTGCGGCAGGGTCGAGGCATGCAGATCGGTCAGCTGTTTGGCGCGGATTACCGCCTCGATGATCGCCGGTGGCAGGATCGCGTAGCCGAGGCGCAACTCCGGCAGCAGGGTCTTCGAGAACGTGCCGACGTAAGCGACGATGCCGCGCTGATCGAGGTTGAACAGCGAGTCCGTTGGCCGGCCCTCATAACGGAATTCGCTGTCGTAATCGTCCTCGATGATGATCGCGCCCAGCTCATGGGCCCGGGCGAGCAGGGCTTCGCGGCGCGCCTGACTCATCGCCATGCCCAGCGGGAACTGGTGCGACGGCGTCACGTAAATCAGCCGCGTGCCATCGGGAATCTGCTCGACCTGAATACCCTCGGCATCCACCGGCACGCCGACCACCTCAGCCCCATGAGTGCCGAACAGCAAGCGCGCGGGCGGGTAACCGGGGTCTTCCATCGCCACCAGACTGCCGGGGCGGATCAGCACGCGGGTGATCAGGTCCAGCGCCTGTTGCGCGCCGTTGCACACGATAATGTCTTCGTCCTGACAGTTGATGCCACGGGAAAAGGCGATGTGCCGGGCGATCGCATTGCGCAGCGCCGGCAAACCTTCGGCGACGCTATAGAAACCTTTCGACTGCGCCATCTGCCGCATCGCATGGGCGACGCAGCGGCGCCAGTCGTCCTGCGGGAACTGGCCCTTGCTGGTGGCGCCGCCGATGAAGTCGTAGCGCAGCGAACCTTCCAGCGTCGGGTGGCGCAGGAACACCGGCAGATTGCGCCAGCTCTCGATCACCTCGGCACTGGCCAGCTCGGTGTGGCTCTGCTTGCGCTGCACCTGCGCCGGGCGGGCGTTGACATAGGTGCCTTTGCCGATGACTCCGGTGAGGAAGGTTTCGTAAGTCAGCTGCGCATAAGTGTCGGAAATGGTCTTGCGCGAAATGCCCAATTGCTCGGCGAGCAAGCGGCTCGGCGGCAACTGCGTACCCGCCGCCAGTCGCCCGGATTCAATCGCCGCGCGCAACTGCTGATACAACTGACCGGCGAGGTCCTTGCGGCCGTTGATCACGACATGAAGTTCCATACCGACGAGGCTCCCGGGTGTTGAGTGAGGTGTCGGTCAGATTAGCGTTGTTGGGCTTTTGGCAGTAGTTGCGTGGAGTAAAAACCGCAAATTGGTGCAAATTCCTTGTAGGAGTGAGCCTGCTCGCGATCGCGGTTGATCAGCCGCCATCAATGTTGAATGACACACCGCTATCGCGAGCAGGCTCACTCCTACAGGGAAATGTGCGCATCAGGTATCCAGTGGTGTACCCACAATTCGTGGAATTGGGGCTGTAACACAGCCCGCGCAGCCCGTACCGTGAACTCATCATTCTGCCTGCCGAGAGCCCGCGCCATGTCCCTGCGTCTGGATTACTACAACGCTTCGCCCAAGGCGATGAAAGCGATGATTGCCATGGAGGCGCTGACCAGCAATCTGAGTATCGAAGCGCCGCTGCTGCAATTGATCCGGATCCGCGCCTCGCAACTCAACGGCTGCGCGTTCTGCACCGACATGCACTCGGTGGACGCGCGGCGAGCAGGGGAGAGCGATCGGCGCCTGTATGCGATCGCCGTATGGCGCGACAGCAACTTCTTCAACCCTCGCGAACGAGCGGCGCTGGCCTGGGCCGAGGCGGTGACGCTGTTGGCCGAAAGCCATGTGCCGGATGACGTCTACCAGCAAGCGCGCGAGCAATTCGAGGAAGGTGAACTGGTGGACCTGACCGTAGCGGTGAGCACCATCAACAGCTGGAACCGCTTGGCTGTCAGCTTCCGTCAGACTCCGAGTGACTGAAGATCAAAAGATCGCAGCCTTCGGCGGCTCCTACATGGAAACGCGCATCTGATCGTTCCCACGCAGAGCGTGGGAACGATCAACCTGCCTAATTGGGCGGCCGCTGCGGTTTCACCGAGGTGCCAAACGTGTTGCCCATCCGCGTACTAGTGGCCGCCGGTGTCGCCAATCCGACCTGATTCGGCGCGCGCTTGTGCACCGGCACATTCAGGGCCTCCATGTTCTTCTGCGCCGCCGCCGCGCCGTCCGGATTGTTGCCCATCTGCTGGCTCAGGCAATCGTAATTCGGCGCCTTGTAACCGCCGACCGTGACCTCGACACAACCCAGCGGCTCCTCCGCCTGCGCTGCACCCACCGTCATCAGCAAGATCCACATCCACCGCGTTCTCATGTCCGCCTCCTGGCCCGCCCGATTGGGCTGCTCTGGGGTTTGAGTCTAGTGCAAGCGCGGGGCAAAACCCGTGATGGTTTTTTTGCACCGCCCGTCATACCAGAGTCATAAATGCCCCGCAGGATAGCGATTTTCAGGGGTGCGCCAGTCGTGCAGCGAGGCAGTTCGCGGATCAGTCTTCAGCGCTCGGCGACGCTTGTGCGCCGCGCGGGTCTGGGGTGGCTGCTCGGTCTGCTGACCTGCGCGGCCAATGCTGACCCGGCAGCGGCGGATATGCAACTGACCTTGCACATCCCGGCGCAGGAACTGGCCCGGGCGCTGGATCAGTACAGCCGCGCCACGGGCGTTGCCGTGTTGGTCGACAGCCAGTTGAGCCGGGGCCGACGCTCCCTCGCCGTGGATGGCGAATACACAGCCGCCGATGCCTTGCGTCATCTGCTCGGCGGCACCGGCCTGATGGCGCGCTACGCCCGGGCCGACGCGTTCACCCTGCAAGCGGCGCAGGTGGAAGATCTGCCAGCGCCGACGGACAAACCCACGCCGGCCACTGTCGCAGTCAACCGCAGTTACGCGACGGCGGTGCAAGCAGCGATCGAGCGCAAGCTGTGTCGTTCTCCGCTGACCCGGCCGGGCAGTTATCGCGCGGTGTTGCAGGTGTGGGTCGGGCGCGACGGCGTGGTGCAGCACAACCGGTTGGTGACTTCGACCGGCGATGTACGGCGCGATAACGCGCTGGTGGAAAGTTTTCGCAACCTCACAATCGATCGGCCGACGCCCAGCGCCTTGCGCCAGCCGGTCACGTTGCTGTTGTTACCGGAGTCGTCAGGGAAACGCATGGAATGCACGAGATGGGAAGGAGTTTCCGGGGGATGAAAGACGCCGGACAAAGCGTGATGGGCCAGCTGTTCCTCAGCTCCTACGAGGATTTTCGCGTGCGCCTGCGCCGCCGCCTCGGCTCCGAGGACCTGGCCAACGACGTGCTGCACGAAACCTGGCTGCGGGTCGATCGCATGGAAACCCCGCCGAACCTGCTCAAGCCCAACGCCTACCTGTATCGCATGGCCCTGAACATCGCCGCCGACCGCCGCCAGGCCGACGCGCGTCTGCTCACCGGCACCGAAGTCGAAGAACTGCTGCAACTGAGCGACGAAGCCCTCGATCCGGCGCGGGTCGTCGGCGGGCAAAAAGAGATGCAGGCCTTGCTCAGCGCCTTGTACGAACTGCCCGCACGGCGTCGGCGCATCTTCATCGCCGCGCGGCTGGAAGAGGCACCGCACCTGGAAATCTCCCAGCGTTTCGGCATTTCCACGCGCATGGTCGAGAAGGAAATCAAAGCCGCGCTGGGCTTCTGCGCAGCGAAACTGGAAAGAAAAGTGTTTCAGCGGTTCGGTCGCGGGGCCGGAAAACCGTCTAGCGAATAGTGACCCGATTAATCCGTTGAGAATTTGCGCGTTTGAACATCTTTCGACTGAAACCCGCCGAACCCTCGGCCACCGAGTCCCTGCACAGCGAAGCCCGCGACTGGCTGATCCTGCTGACCTCGGGCCGCGCCACCGTCGCCGACGCCCGCGCCCTGCGCGAATGGTGCGCGCAGAGCGGCGAACACGCGCGGGCGTTCGAAGAAACCAAACTGCTATGGCATCACCTGCAACCGGCCGCCGAAGCGCTGCAGGGCCGACGCGGCTTCGGTCGACGGGCATTTCTCGGCGGCGCGATTGCCGCATCCGCCGCATTCCTGCTGGTGCGCGGCACCATTCCCGGCGGCTTCGAAGGGCTGGGCGCCGACTACATCACCGAAGTCGGCCAGCAACGGCGGGTCGAACCCGCGCAAGGCGTCAGCCTCGAGCTGAACACCCAGACCCGCATCAACCAGCGCAGCGTCGAAAACGGCGTGCAGGGCTTTGAACTGGTCAGCGGCGAAGTGGAAGTGCAAACGGCACGCCTGCCGCTGGCCATGCAGGCCGGAGCAGGGTGGTTGCGCGCCAGCCAGGCCCGCTTCAACTTGCGCAACACCGACCAGCAAGTCTGCGTGACCTGTCTCGACGGCGCGGTCGACGTCGCCATCGACGGCCGCAACCTGCGCCTCGAAGCGGGCCAGCAAGTCACCTATGACGCGCGGCAAGTCGGCAACGTGCAAACCGTCGACACCGCCGCCGTGATGAACTGGCGCCAACAAGTGCTGGTGTTCAACGGCGCGACCCTCAGCCAGATGATCGACGAAATCAACCGCTACCGCCCCGGCATGCTCCTGCTGCTCAACCGCGAACTCGGCCAACGCCGCGTCCAGGCCCGCTTCAACCTCGACCAACTCGCCGGCGTCGCATTGCTGATCCGCGATGCCTACGGCGTCAAATGCACCGAACTCCCCGGCGGCGTGGTCGTCCTCAGCTAACCAAAGCCCAGCGCAATCCAAATGTAGGAGCCGCCGAAGGCCGCGATCTTTTGATCTTGCTTTTGCTTTCTGTGGGAGCGAGCCCGCTCGCGAAAGCGGTTTTCCGGCCACCAAATCCCCAACTGCCTACACCCAATCCCATTGTAGGAGTGAGCCTGCTCGCGATGACGGCCTCACAGTCCACCAATCCCCAACCGACCTCACCCTCGCTTGATACTCACTCCCTCACTTCTATCCAAAAGCCACGACAACAGCAGCCCCGGGATCAGAAAGCCCAACGAAACCAAAACCCCATGAAGCACGTGCGCCAAAGGTTCATCGAGTGTGGCAACCAACTTCATGGGTGAAGCCACTGGCGATAGCTGCAAGAACAAAACCACCAGTACCACACAAGGCCAGATCAAGTTCACACCGCGGCGCGCGCTGAGCCGCCATGCATAAACCGCCAGCGCGGCTGAGAACACACCTTCGAGCACCCAGGAGACAGTCCCCAGCTTGCCCCAAAGCCCATAACCGTAATGCTCGACCGAGTGCGGATACAGTGCCAAATCGCTGTTGTGCATCGGCCAGTCGGCGATGAAGTGAGAGAAGGCGGCCAACGCTGCCACGATGGCTACCGGTCGATGCTTGATGAACAGCAGTCCCCAAATCGCAGACCAGAACACTGCAGCCAGCAACGAGTGATCCCAGTCGATAAAGGTCAGATCAAAAAACAGGTACGGCCCGCTGTTCAAATTTGCGGTGACGGTGTTGAAGCCAAGAATGATGAAAATCCCATCGAGCAGATCCAGAAAACCGACGCCCATCATGATGGGTAGCGCGGGGATCCTGGGATAGCGGGCCTTGATTGCCAGGCCGATGGCGAAGTGACCGACGTACATTGTGCGTTCCTGCTCCAGACAGGCCTGTCGTCTACAGGCCAGAGGCGTCTGATACTATCCGAGCCTTCGAACCAAGATTGTCGGGTTTTGGCAATGTCCGAATTGTCTGCTGATGCGATACCTCCATCATTTTCCCTCCCCCGAGAAATAGACGCGATTTTGCTCGAGGCCTCGCGGATCAGGACATTGGTAAAGTCAGAGGCACTGTTCCCTCAAGGCTCTAAACCCCTGGGCATGTTTCGTGTGATTCAAGGCACCTTGCGAGTCGATAGCCTGGGCGCCAGTGGACACCAAGTGCTGCTTACTCAATTGGTCGCTGGAGACTGGTTCGGCGAAGTACCACTTCTCGATGGCTTACCAAGAAAGTATGACGTTGCAGCCGTCTCGCAAGCGCGTATTGCAGTGCTACCTGCCAGCGCATTCTGGCAAATCATCGAGCGCCGACCCGATGTCCTGCTAGCCATTACCCGGCTGGTCTGTGGCCGATATCGAATGGCGCTCGATTGGGCCGGGAACACGATCCGCAATCCTCTGCCTGTCAGGTTGGCCCGCCGACTCGTTTCCTTGATCAAAGGCCCAGGTATCGAAGAAGCGCCATGCCTGAAGGTCAACCAGGAACATATCGCCCAACAACTGGGCGTGTCTCGCCAGAGCGTCAACCGTCAGCTGAAAATCTGGGAGGCCGAAGGCCTGTTGGCTGTTCGATACGGCGCCGTCACCCTTCTCGATGTGCAAAAACTCAGAGAGGCAGCACGGGAGAGTTAACCTGCCATAAGCGCCAAACGTGCTGAGGAAGGGGGCTGCTCAGTTGAGTGGACCGATCACTTGTCGGTATTTTTCCGGCCCTTGTGACGTCTGACGGGTCAGGCTGATTTCCAGTCCGGCCGGATCTTCCTGACGATTGCCGCTCAGTTGCCGCCAGCCTTTATCCACCTCCCAAACCCGCACTTGCACATCACTCACCTCATTCAACACCGCCACCCCATTCCCAGGCGCCGGCAACGGATAGCGACTGCGCGCGTCAGCCACCGCCCGATACAACGTATTCCCCTTGACCCACCAGCGCACCCGCTGCAACGCTCCCGGCTGATCCGCCGCGCCACGAATAATGTCCAGCCGAAACCCCTTGCTGTCGCTACTGCGCACCGTCACCGCCGCCGGCGCAGTCGGCGCCTCATCCTCAGCCCCGACCTTGCGCGGCTCGCTCAACTCCACCCCCGCGCGCATGTCCACATCGCGCTGCAACTGATTCAACACCCGCAACAACCCATCGCTCTGCTCACTGCTCGCCTGCAAATGACTGTCCGCCCGCGTCACACTGTCCAATCCGCGCCAGGCAATCAGACTCACCACCGCCATCAGCAGGATCGCGACCATCACCTCAATCAGAGTGAACCCTTGCTGAGTCTTCATTGAATACTGATCCGCCCACTGCCATCGCGCAGCACACTCAGCCGATTGGCCCCGTCAGACAAAATCAGCCGCAACGGCGGATTGATCCACTCGGCATTCAGCACCACCGTCTGTCGGGGCTCCACACGCACCTCGACCTTCGGGCTCTGCCACGCACGCGGGCGCAACTGCGCATCCTCCTTGAACGACTCAAACCCCACGCCATCATCCCCACGCCGACCAAAGCGAAACCCCTTGGCATCCGCCACCCACACAATCGGCCGCCCATCCGCGCGAGCCTCGGCCTGCGCCACCTGCAACAACTGCGCAACCCGCTCGGCATCCTTGCGCAACAACTGCAACGGATCGGGCCTGATACTCAGGCTGATCGCCGCACTGGCAATCCCGATGATCACCAGCACCACCATCAACTCGATCAACGTAAAACCCTGTTGCCTGTTCATCGCGCGCGCGCTCCTTTGCGTCCTGCGCCATCGTGCACGGCCAACATGTAAGGCGTGTGAAATAAAACGGAGAGAATTGCCGCGTAGGCTGGCAACAGGG
This sequence comes from Pseudomonas koreensis, assembly GCF_024169245.1. Lineage (NCBI taxonomy): Bacteria > Pseudomonadati > Pseudomonadota > Gammaproteobacteria > Pseudomonadales > Pseudomonadaceae > Pseudomonas > Pseudomonas koreensis. Next base: position 4,650,586 of record NZ_JALJWP010000001.1, on the reverse strand, counting down.
ACAACAAGGAGCGACAACCCATGAAATTCACCGCACGGATTACCCCGGCGCAAACCATCCAGGCCCTGGCACTGCTCGCCGCCCTGGTGGGCGTCGCGACATGGTCGTCGCTGCTGCTGACCTCGGCGGAATCGCACACCCCCGCAGCCACCCCGCAAGTGCTTGCGGCGAGGAGTGATAGCCCGGCGTTGCAGTGGTTTTCCAATGAGACTTCGCCGGTGGATATCAAGGTGAGTGGGGTGATCGCGGGCGGGAGCGGGACGGTGGCGATATTGAGTTTGAATGATGGCGCGCCGAGGAGTTTTTTGGTGGGGGAGAAGGTTGGGGTTGGGGTGAAGTTGGTGGGGGTTGAGGGGGATGGGGTGGTGATTGAGCGGGGTGGGGAGAGGGTTAGGTTGGGGGTTGAGAGGTTGGGGGGGGTGGTTTTGCCGAGGTTGGTGAGGCCGTGATCTGCAGGTTGAAGCTGGTTGTTTTTTCACTTTGATCGGATGTCAGGTCAAAGTGCTTCTGCAAGAGAGAACGAACAAGCAAGGGGTGTTTGTGGTTGTCTTCGGTCAAAACCTGCCCTTCACATACCGCCAGTTTTCGGTATGTGGCAGAGACTCAAATATCAACTAGTCTTTTCGTAAACGAATCGTACTAGCAACCTCCTAGATATCTCTTGCGTAGGGGGTATTTTGTTATATATGTTTAGGGCTGGATTTGTTGTTTGTGGGTGATGTTATTTATCATTTTTTAAGCTTCAGTCTGTTGGTGGGGGAGTGTGCACATGGGTTGTTGATGTTGATGTTGATGAGGGAGAGTATTGAAAATATCAGTTCTGTTAGTTTTTTTGAGTTAAGAAATAGACTGTTAATCGCGCAATAGGGGGGGCAAATGGCAAATGTAAAGCCAAAGATGAAAATGCCTGAGTTTCTTGTCTTCTTCAGAGCGCTCGTTTTAGGGTTTGTTGCTGCAGAAGTATGGAGAGTTGCATCCTGTCTTGGAGAAAACTTTGCTCCGCTGTTGTGGGATGTAGGCCTTGTTGTGCAATTACATATTCTTTTAATCGTGCTGGTGCTTTGTTTTTCATACGCTTTAACACGGGGGGCATTTATCGAGAGTGCAAAAATGGTTCGTAGCTTTCGAGTCGATTTATTAATAGCAGTCGGTGTCGGCATCTGGGTCAACGAGCTCATATCCCCGTTGCTATTAAAGTTTCATATGATATTAAGCGCTGTGGATCCATATTGGACACCAGCGTTGCTTGTTCTACTCTGTACGGTGCTGATTTCGCCCTTGATACAACAGTACTGGCCTAGAACTAAGAAAACGATTCCGCAACTTTATTTTATTGCGGATGAAGAAATATTTGACAAAAGCGAGGACGTGCTTTTAAGCGAAACCCAGGCTAAGTCGTTCGCTGAAACGGTGCTCGCAAGTGGTGCCCACGCCGGACTTGTTTTCGGAGTCGATGGACCATGGGGAGTCGGTAAGACAAGCTTTATAAACCTGGCAGAGCGACATTGGGAAAATGCTGTTGACAAGGCAATTGTTGTTCGTTTTGAACCTCTTCGTTACGCCTCAGAGCCAGATCTTGCAGAACGCTTGATAAGGGATTTATCAGCTGCAATCCAGCGTGAGGTATTCGCCCCCGAATTTCGGCCCGCCGCTTCCCGATACTCGCGACTAATAAAAGGAAAAGCAGATATTTCTTTTCTCGGTTTTAAGTTGTCGCTGGAACCGTCTCAGGAAACCGTAGATGAGCTCCTGGATGATGTTGATGAGGTTCTCAGGCGTATTGATCGTCGGGTGATAATTGTCATTGATGACCTTGATCGTCTAGACACTAAAACGATAAATTCGGTTCTTTTTGCAACGCGACGTACCTTCAAGCTATCGCAGGCGACTTATGTGCTTTGTTACGATACGGAGATACTTGCCGGCAATCATGAAGAGGATTCAAGAGCCCGCGAGTTTCTAGAGAAATTCGTAACGGTGAAGATCAGTTTATTTGTCGATAGTTCCGGAATTCGGGACTTCTTACTAAGGGACTGGCAGCGTGAGACTAAGCAACTGGGTTCGATCCCTTCTGATACGATGGTGAAGTTAGGGGCAATTCTCATTGAGCTGGCAAGCATTCTTAATGGCGATCATGCTGCTAGTTATCTCCCTCTTGTTGGAAATCTTCGGAAAATAAAACGTTTCGTGAATGCCATGTTACTCATGCAGCTCGAACGCAGTGATTTGGCTCGGACAGACTTTAATAAGCGTGACCTTATTAATCTTATATTGCTACATTTGAGTTACCCTGGGTTGTTCAGGCGTATTTACGCTGGGGAAACGGAGGGGCGGGCCGGATTTTTCTCGCTTCGTCGTATCTATGCGCAGCCTGACTACAGTAACTCAGCTGAGTTTTCAAAAGAGCTGGATGGACAACCAGAACCAGCTAAATTTTTATTAAAACAACTTTTTGATGTGGAGACACTTAATCTCCCCGCCCGTGGAGAGGTAGAAGAGTCGGTGTTAGCGACGCGTGCTTGCTTCAATCAGGAATCTTTCAGAAATCTAGAGAACTACCTGAAGCTCATCGTGAGATTCGCCACGCCAGAGCCGCAGAAGACATATGTTCTGTATCATAATGCGGTTGAGCAGGTTCGCAAGGGAACGGCGATAGATTCGGTTCTAATGTCCCAGCACTTTCGGCTAGAACATGGGCAATACTCACATGATCAGTTCTGGCGAATATTTGTAAATAAAGCTTATGACATCGCCCCGGCTGTCGCAGAGGATGCATTTAATACTCTTGTCAGCTACTTGCCTAAATACTCTACAGTGGGATACAAAGATATAGGTTTGCGGCAAAGATCTGTTTACTCTTTAATTAGGCTTTTAGACCGGGCGGGGTGGGGGCAGACAGTTGGAAAGAGGACAGATAATTCCCCGGAAAATATCGTTGAAATTGCATGGAGAATTTTTGGTGAGCAAACTTATGTGTGCAATGGCTTGTTAAAGCAACTTGTTGGCGGCAGTCGTGGGGTTTTAGGATGGAATGACTTGATGTTGTTCAGGCTTCAGTGCTGCGCTGATCGACAGGGACAGGTATATAATCTTCACGCAGCTCTAATAACAAATCAGGATCCAGGTGCGCCTACAAACGGTTCGGTTGAGAAACTTGCACTAATGGGCATGAGAAAGCTCTCTCAAGAAGTTTTTGCTCTATTTAAAACCAACTACATTGATGCAAAAGAAAATTTTTTCGCAGCAGTCGACAATACTCGCTTTGAAGATTTCCTCGGTGAAGCTCAATCAATTAGTGATGCGGCTAGTTCCTCAGGTGAAGATTCACTCAGTAGAAGGGTATTGTCGGCGCGTTGCGATTTGAAGTCGTTTGTAATCTACCAACTTATTAATTCAGCGCTTCCTCACGGTAGGGGGGTAGGGTGCGGTTATTACGATATGGTTGGCAAAAAGGATACCGCGGGCATTGCGAGCTTGATGAATAAATACGTATTTGAATTTTGCTTCAATCCGGATGTTCACGAAGATAACATTTTCCATTTTATCGATCACTGCTTAGCTAATTTGAGTAATTCCTTCTTCACTGGTTCGGATGAAGCGGGATATGTTGCTACGCAAGAAGGACTCTTAGCTGGGTTTGATCCGAAATCAATGCGCCAATACTGGCTTCAGTATCGAGACCTTATCCGTAAAAAAATTGAAGAGGTCGAAAGTCGATTTGTGTTCACATCTACCTACACTGCGTCCTATAGAGAAGACTTGGATGGAGTTTTTTCTGTGTTGGACGAGTTCGCCGAAAAACCTGTCGTCTAAGATGTGGTAGATAGCTCAGCCCAATATTTAATGCACTAGCGTTGACTTGTCTGAAGAGGATCTTTAAGTGCTCGATAATGCATCTGTTTCCTGAGAAGTGAATCAGTTTCGTTGGTTTCACATATTATTCGTCACATCAGTCGGTGGCTGGCATGGATCCACTTAGGTGATCTTCGATTGATGAAATCCTAATAAAATCTGGCATTGATTTATTTTCTTATTCGATCAGTCTGCGATGATTCATAAGTGGGAAATATCTCTGATATAATTCTTCTTAATGGTGGGGATGAATCGTATTATTACATCCTGAAATTTGCATGCGTTTCGCAAATGTTCGTGCATCAATTTTAATTCATACTGAGCCATCAATGGTATGTCAGTTTTAATTGGCGTCGGTACGCGCTGATCGCATAGCAGCCATAGGCACACAATGTAGTCTTTACCATGGATGTCCGCAATATTGGATTTTATGTACTCTAGGTATTCTAGTTTTCGTGTGCTAACAGACAAACTTGTGTGGCGCCTGATTTCGTCGAGAAAAATTTGGTCATTAATGAATGCATGGCAGTAGAATTGAGCTTGTGAGAACAAATAGTTTGTTGATGAGGAGTTTTTGTATGGTTTGCAATGAATGATTCTCATCTTATTATCGTCCGTGAGATCTAAAATGTCACAAAATTCTTTGTCTTTGCGACCGGATCCGATCTGAAGCTTCGCTTGGTCAAACAAAACGCACGAAGGGCGGATCTCACATATTTTTTTATTAAAAATGCTCTCTCTGTTTTGCATTTTTATATCGTCACTGATATCGATATGTCTATATATCTCTTCGCAGGCCTCTTCGTGCAGTGTGGCTTTAGTGAAGTTTGTGATCTCGGTGTAAAAGTCGTTGTCTACTTCCAACCATCTCCCGTCGCTTAATACAAAGTATTTATCTCCCAAAGCTTGTTCAAAAGATATGCAGTTGTAAATCGGCCATTTCTTGTAGCCTAGCACTTGGTTTTCTTCATGGGAATACGCATAAATATGTTTTGATTTCAATGATGTGGATGTTATTTTTTCAGCCTTCATGTGGTCGAATAGTTGGCAGATGTCTAGGTATGCATAAGTCCTATCGCCGGACCGTTTGTTATTTGAATATGAGAATCCGTAATCCGGATCAATTAGTACTTCGGGAATCCCTAGACTAATACTGCTTGTGTTTTTTGATCGAAGGTGAGTGAGCAGGTGCTCATCTAGTGTTGTGCTTTCTGACTCCGTTGCTTCGTCAAAATGCTTGTAGTTTGGGAAAAGCTTGGTGTAATCCTTGCTTGCATAGGCAACTAAAAAATCTTCGCAATAGCCAATCAATAGCTGCCAATTCAGCTTATCTTGTCCAATGATTTTTATTGTTAAGTTATTGCGACCTTGTAGAGTTATATTTCTGTGGTCTTTCATGTGAGCCGATATATACCTAAGGTCCTCCGCTTCGCTAAGGCCGAAAGCGAAAGAGTCAATCGGCTTGTTTACTTGTCTGTCGATGTGTGTAGGGGTAATTGCGTGGCTCTCGCTTTTTGTCTGACGTATTTCTTCGTTGCCGCACATGTTCATAGCTGTTTTTATTCCAAAATCCGGCTCGAAAGCACTTCGATCTAGATAGCTTGCGGCACTGCGGCCAAAGGTCGCAGCAAACACCCTTTCGTTGACGGTTAAAAATAAAATTCCATTTGGGTTTTTGGTTTTCGAGCTGAAGAGAGGTGCTGCTACCGATGGAAGTTTTTCATTGATGAAGTTCAACCAGGGCGGATTTGATTTTGCGCTCGTTGTCTCAAAATAAATGAAGTGACAATCTGTTTCATTGACCGAAAACATGAATTCTCGCGCAGATGAGTTTTTTAAAACATCTTTTTTTTTGTCGAGTATAGAGTCGACTTTTCTTTCTTCTCTTGAGAGAAAAAATGATATTTGGGCGATTTCAACTCCTTGGTCGGCCATGGTTATCCCCTGATTAGACGCGGATTATTCAATAGCTAAGCAGCATTAGTGGTTATGTCAATAAACAACCCTTAGCGTTTTGGGTAGGCAGGAAATTTTCCGGGTGATCGGACTGACTCCTAACCCCAAGGTACGTTTCTGGCGGGCACCAATAGCTGGAAATGACCGAAATCAGGAGGGACGTCACCAATGACTATCGTACGATGGCGACCAGATTTGCTAAATCTGTTGTTTTAAATCAATGGTTAGGAGGAAGGGTGCATATTTTAAGCGCGTGACTAGAGCACGTATTTCGCTAAGGTTCGAGACGGATGACGTTTCGTTAAACATCCTTGTTTAGAAAGACATCTCCGGTCACGCTCCCAGGGTACATGTCCTTGCGCCTTTGCCTACAGCTAAGCCAGAATCCGCCGGCTTGTGGGCTTTGTACCTGGTCTATATCGTCTATGGGTCGCTGGCAATCCAGCGACCGGGTTTAGCGACCCGACCAGGTATAAGTTCAACGACGCTCCAGTTGTCGCAGATGTTTGCGATGACGCTATGGTGGCTGTGCGTGGGAGACCTTCGGGTCTGCCGGGTCTTATACCTCTCGGTTCGCTAACCCGCGCACAGCTGCCACCCTTACTTGTTTAGCGACAGGTTTTGGTGGTTCCACCAGGTATAAAATGGAGCTTCACCATGATCAAACCAACACCCAACCCGCCCGAAACCGATCCCACATCTCCCTACGAATCCCTCGATTCCAACAAACTCCACGAAGCCGCTGACCGCGCGCTCGATCATTACCTGTCGCCCAACAATCTCCTGCCTCCGCCGCGTAAGGCGCGTGGGATGTATGCGGTGACGGCGGATACCAAGAATGAAGAATTGCTGGCTGATGCGAGTGAAACCCTTGCTTCGGCGAAGACGATTGCTCAGGACATTTCCAGTCTGTTGTCGGCGCCGCAACGGCGGGCGTTGTTGGGGGTCGCTCAACTGATCATGCTGGGGGAGCTGGCGGTGAATCGGGTGATGGATAATCTCGAAATGCCGGGCTAATGCGGGTCACGACATCCGAACGGTTTGCGGGGGGAGAGCCCCTTGGCAATTTTGCGGGGACTGATTATTTTGCTCGGAAATAAATCAGTTCCCTTGATCGCGTTTTTTCATCTGCAATAAGCGGTCGTTCTCGGCTTCGATCCGTCCAAAATAACTATTGATTCGAGGCTCTAAATCAGCACTAGTATTCAGCCCTAAGCTGAACCGGTGGGGCTGCGCTTGCCCACTATGTTGGGGGAGCCAGCAGCCCGTTTCGAGTGGGTTAGACTCATTTAGCGTGCTGGCGGCAAGGATTTCTAAATAAATGGAATTGGCCGAACGGCGTAAGATCTCCGCCCCCTTTAACGATCTACTTCGCAAACTCCTCCTTCTCCTTCTAGCCGTTACGCTTGGTCGCTGAATCAAGTCTACTTACCTGCCCCGCAGAACGACTCCCTCATCACTCGTCCCTCTACGAATTAAGTGATCGGGTGATCTCGAAGCATCTGCACCAAGCTAAAGGCGATGACTGGGGATCACTTATTTCTTTACCAATATTCATGCTGCGGATATGTTGCTGGCAAAAGGATATTAAGTATTCGACTTCCAAGGAAAGGCGCTCAAGAGTGATTACTCGACCGGCTCACCCGCCTGCATTCCTTTCCCTGATCCTTGTCAGCTTAGCAAGCTAAGCTCAGCAATCTTTATATCCGATGAGTTGTCCCCGCTTAGGTCATATTTCGGCCGCTTTTCACTGGGTTTCTCCCAAGCGGTGGACACGATCGAAGCCGTCGATTTGTAAATTCAGATAGCAGGGTTCCTTATGAGTGCAGTGATCGGCCAGAAGCTACAGAGCAGTCGCAAAGAGCTTCTGGATATCGGGCTTCGCAACAACATGCTCAATTTCCGCAAGACCGCCAAGACCCTTATGGTGGTCGACGAGCGGTCCGAAGAGGTTTTCAAGATCCTTTATCGCCAGGACAAAGCCATGACTTTTGCGCCGATGGCTCGCAAAGCGCTGGCGGAGTTGGTGAAGACCTCCAAGTCGGTCGAGGAGGGGGAGGATGCTAGCGATAGCCCCGGCGATGAAGAGTTGTTGTATGAGCTCGATAGCCTGGACTGGGATACCGCTGCTGGCGACGCAGGCGAGATTGAAACTGGCAAGCCTCGACGTCACCTCGATACGCGCTTGCAGACCACCATCGAAGATGATCGGCTTTTCCTCCAGTTACTGAAAATCCATACCGAGGCCAAAGGCTTTATCGAAGAGCAGGGCGTCAATACGCTGTTCCTGTCCCTTGGTTTCCTGCATTGGTACGAGGCTGACAGCTCTGAGAACCTGCGGAAGGCGCCTCTGATCTTGCTACCCGTCAGCCTCGAACGCAGTGGGGCCAAAGATGCGTTCAAACTGAGGTACTCCGGTGACGAGCTGATGCCGAACTTATCTCTGGTCGCCAAGCTCAAGACCGACTTTGGGCTAGATCTGAGTTCTTGTGCGGTCGACGAGGAAACCTTCGATACGGACGACGAAAGTCTGGAACGTTTTTTTAGCGATGTTGCTGCTGTAGTCAGTAAACAATCGCGATGGAAGGTTGCCAGCAACGAGATTGCACTGGGCTTTTTCTCGTTCGGCAAGTTCCTGATGTTCAAAGATCTCGATCCGAAAAGCTGGCCAGAAGACAAACAACCCGATGCCAACCCGGTAATGAAGCGCTTGCTGGGCGCGGGATTCGGCGATCTGCGCGCGGCCTATCCCGAGGACTTGAATATCGACTCGGTGATCAGTCCGGGTGAAGTCCGTTTCGTGAAGGACGCCGATAGCAGCCAGACCGAAGCGATCCTGGAAGTACGCGAAGGCTCCAACCTAGTGATCCAGGGGCCACCCGGTACCGGCAAGTCCCAGACAATTACCAACATCATCGCCGAGCTGATTGGTCAGAAGAAAAAGGTACTGTTCGTGGCCGAGAAGATGGCGGCCTTGGAGGTGGTGAAGCGCCGCCTGGATGAGAGCCATCTCGGCGACGCGGTACTTGAGCTGCATTCCCACAAATCCACCAAACAGTCTGTACTCAAGGAGTTGGGGCGAACCCTTAGCCAAGGGCGGCCAATGACCAAAGGCGTAGAAGGAGATCTCGCAAGTCTGAAAGAGCTGCAGGATTCCCTTAATAAATATTGCGAAGCCGTCAGCGCTTCGGCCGGGGCGAGTGGCTTGCCCTTTCTCGATGCGCTTGGTCGTTACCTAAAGTTGAAGCGAGTTTATCCGGGGCTTCCTTTGATCCCGTTTGGGCCAATGTCCGGCTGGACCTTCATCCAACAGCGAAAGCTGCGAGAGTTGGTCGAAGAACTAGTGCTACATCTCAACGTAATGGGGCGACCGGATCGCAGCCCGTTCTGGGGCAGCCAGCGGACTTTTTTCTCTCCGATCGAACAAAGCAATGCCAATGATGCTTTGCAGTTGGCGATCTCTCACCTCCATGCCTTGCAATCCGCGACTAGCGCGCTGTCCGAGCGATTGATGCTAACCGAGCCGGCTACTTTGGCAGACGTTGATGTTATCTGCCGAGCCGCGCGCCGGGCGGCGGAAGCTCCGCGACTTGAGGGCATCAAAATTTCCACGGGGGAGTGGCAGTCGCGTCGCGATTCCATTCATGAATTGCTCGAGTCGGGCGAGAAGATGTCTGCCTGTCGCGATCAGTTCGACAAACAGTTGATCGATGCGGCTTGGGAACAAGATCTTCTGGAGGTCCGCCAGAGCCTGCAAGCTTACGGTGAGAAATGGTGGAGAGTTTTTTCGGGGCGCTTCCGAGCGTCGCGTACCCGATTACAGGGACTTGTCCGCGAGGTATTGCCGAAAAGCAACGCAGGCATGCTGGAGCTGGTTGATGCGGTCTTGACCTATCAACAAAACAAGAAGATTTACGACCAGCACGAAGGCTTGGGTGGTGCGCTTTTTGGCGCCCAGTGGCAACGCCAGAAGACCGATTGGCTTGTGCTTGAGCGCTTAAGTGCTTGGGTGATTCAGCTGCATGACGACTTGGGGCAGGGACAGATTCCTCAGGGCATCATTGCCTTCTTGGCCGGTCACGCCGATGCCACGGGATTGGGCGATGCAGTAGCTGATGTAGAGCAGCATGTCAGCGGGCTGGACAAAGCGATTCGTGATTCGCTGGAAGTTACTGGCCTGCAGGAGGAGAACGCTAAAGCTGATGTGAGAAAACTCTCTCTGGCTACACTGGAGGCGCGTCTGCAGGAATGGCAGAGCAACCTCACCGCGCTCTATCAAATGTCGCGATTCAACGTGCTCGCGGGCCAGATGCTCACTGCCAATCTGGGCGAGCTGCTTAGCATCGCCATCAAGAGCGACCAGCACGAAAACCTCACCGCTATTCTGGATCTCTCTTGGTACGCAGGCCTGGTCCAATCGGTTTACGCCCATAATCCGGCGCTCCAGCAGTTCGACAGAATCAAGCACGAGCACCAGATCGCGCGTTTCAAGTCGCTTGATCTTGCCTCCCTCAATCACGCTCAGACCTCCCTCGCTAAGCAGGCGTGGGAGGAAATGCCCAATATCAACCAGCCCGGCGAGATGGCTGTGCTGCGAGGAGAGCTTAACAAGAAGCGCCGCCATATGCCCATTCGGCAGATGATCGAGAAAGCGGGGCGAGCGATCCAGCAAATTAAACCGGTGTTCATGATGAGCCCCATGTCGATCGCCAACTTCCTCCCACCGGGCAAAGTCGAGTTCGACGTGGTGGTATTCGACGAAGCCTCCCAAGTGAAAGCAGTCGACGCATTTGGTGCAATCATGCGCGGCAAGCAAGTCGTGGTTGTGGGGGACACCCGCCAGATGCCACCTACCGACTTCTTCAGTCGAGAGGTCGAGATGGAAGACGAGGAGGGCGCCACTGCCGACGTTGAAAGTATCCTGAGCATGTTCAAGGCCGCCGGTAGCCAGGAGCGCTATTTACGCTGGCACTATAGGAGCCGACACGAGTCGTTGATCGCGGTCTCTAATGTCGAGTTTTACGACAGCAAATTGGTGGTTTTCCCATCGGCGGGACAACATCCTGACGCAACGGGCATCAGCTTTGACTACCTGCCCGATGCAATCTATGACCGGGGTCGTACCCGCACGAACAAGGGGGAAGCCAAGGCTGTCGCGAACGCGGTTATGGAACACGCGATTCGCACGCCCGATTTATCGCTGGGAGTAGCTGCCTTCAGCGTTGCGCAGCGTGATCTGATTCAGGTGGAAATCGAATTATTGCGTCGTCAAACCCCGGAAGCGGAAGCGTTCTTTACCGCCCAAGGAAGTGAGCCATTTTTCGTCAAAAACCTCGAGAACATACAGGGCGATGAGCGTGACAAGATATTTATCAGCATCGGCTACGGGCGTAACGAGTCCGGCCGCATTGCTAAGGAATTTGGTCCGGTAAACCGCGAAGGCGGCCATCGCCGTCTCAACGTTCTGATCACCCGGGCCAAATTGGCTATGCGCGTATTCAGCAACTTCAAGGCCGAAGAGCTTGAACTCGACTCCAACGCGCCGCAAGGCGTCAGGGCGCTGAAGAATTTCCTGAAATATGCTGAGACGGGCGAACTCGAAGTCGCATGCGAGACCGGTAAAGCAGCGGACTCACCATTCGAGCTGGAAGTGATCGAGGCGCTGCGAGACCGAGACTATGTGGTGGAGCCTCAAGTAGGAACCGCAGGTTACTTCATCGATATTGCCGTTAAGGATCCCGAGTATCCGGGGCGGTATGTCCTGGCGATCGAATGTGATGGAGCCGCTTATCACAGCTCACGATCAGCGCGTGATCGTGATCGCCTGCGCCAAGGTGTGCTGGAGGGGCTGGGCTGGAATTTTCACAGGATTTGGAGCACGGATTGGTTTCGCAATCCTCAGCAGGAAATCATACGTGTCGTCGCAGCGATCGAAGCGGCTCGTGCCAAAATCGCTGAGGGGCGGCAAGCGCTTCCCCAAGTGGTGCCAGAACCGAAGCATGAGATCTTCCGGGACGTCCCGGCCGTTGAAACTATGCCAAGCGCAACTAGGCAATACGTGAAAGCTCGACTCGCACCCGTAGCCTCGTTGAATGAACTACATCAGGAAAAGCCAGAGCACTTGATGCAGATGATTTGTACTGTGGTCGAGGTCGAATCTCCGGTGCACACCACTGAAGTCACCCGCCGACTCATGGATGCATTCGGTGTGACAAGGGCAGGCTCGAGGATCACCAGCGCGGTCGAACAGGCTATTCGACTTGGCGTGCAGCACCGATTATTCCATGGGCGAGGCGGCTTCATATATTCAATTGAAAACACGTCTATTCCTATCCGTAGCCGGGCTCATTTTGAATCTTCGGAACGTAAGGTGGAGTGGGTCGCCCCGGAAGAACTTGATCAGGCACTAGTAGATACGGTCACCCTTGGATTCTCGATGAGTCGGGAAGAAGCAATTTCGGGAGCGCTGGCGCTTCTAGGCTTTGGACGGGCAACCACGAAGATAACTGGGATGATTGACCAAAGGATTATTTTTCTGGTCAGCACCGGGCGTTTGAAGTTGGTAGGTGGGATGGTGACTCTTGATTCGCCCTTGCTTTAGTAGTCGCCATTCAAGCTTCAAATGGACCATCCAGGCGAATCGAAGGCTCGCCGCTTTTAACCGAGAGCGGCCTTCGTCATCACGCATAAATGGCAGCTGAAGAGATCAGGGATGGAATGTCTTTATTCGGAAGACGTGGCGCAACGATGTCTAGATAAACCCGATGTTTAAAAAGACATCTCCAGTCACGCTCTCAGGCTACATATCCTTGCGCCTTTGCCTACAGCTACGCCAGAATCCGCCGGCTTGTGGGCTTTGTACCTGGTCTATATCGTCTATGGGCCGCTGGCAATCCAGCGACCGGGTTTAGCGACTCGACCAGGTATAAGTTCAACGACGCTCCAGTTTGTCGCGTTTGCGATGACGCTATGGTGGCTGTGCGTGGGAGACCTTCGGGTCTGCCGGGTCTTATACCTCTCGGTTCGCTAACCCGCGCACAGCTGCCACCCTTACTTGTTTAGCGACAGGTTTTGGTGGTTCCACCAGGTATAAAAATGGAGCTTCACCATGATCAAACCAACACCCAACCCACCCGAAACCGATCCCACGTCTCCCTACGAATCCCTCGATTCCAACAAGCTCCACGAAGCCGCTGACCGCGCGCTCGATCATTACCTATCACCAAACAATCTCCTGCCTCCGCCGCGCAAGGCGCGTGGGATGTATGCGGTGACGGCGGATACCAAGAATGAAGAACTGCTGGCTGATGCGAGTGAAACGCTGGCTTCGGCGAAGACGATTGCTCAGGACATTTCCAGTCTGTTGCCGGCGCCGCAGCGGCGGGCGTTGTTGGGGGTTGCTCAACTGATCATGTTGGGGGAGCTGGCGGTGAATCGGGTGATGGATAATTTGGAGGTGGCGGGGTGAGGTAAATGACCGGGGGCGCCAGATAGGTGATTTGTCGTCAGAGCTGGCGCCTTCGCGATCCTATCTCGTGGCCCCGTTACTCATCCCATCCGTGCTCTGCGTAGGACATCTGATCATGCTCCGGAAAGTCTGTCCGGTATTCACCCCACTCCATGAAGGAATAGTATTTGGTCATCGCCTCGAAGTAACTGTCAGCTTCGACTGTCCAGATCAGCTGGGAGTTTGGTGAAAGTAGACTGCGCGCGTCATCACCGTGAATTCCGGCCAGGCAGAAAGTCTGGCAACCATCAGGTTCCAACCAAAGTTCATGTTTCATACTCATAGCTCGTTTTCCCCTGCCTTTATGGCGCACGCGCGGGCACCGATCTCAAGGTCGATGCAGCCCTTTCGCATCCCGCCAGTACAAGGTTTGTTCGAATTGAAAGCTAATTAGAAAGAAGGCGGGACATGACTGCGATATTGATTCAGCGATTTTATCCAAATCCTCCATAGGCGAGTGTCCCTCAGCGTCAGCCCCTTTTATTCTGATGGTGCAACGCAAAGCGACAGGAAACTCGATACCCTTTTTATTCTCAGCGTAGATCGTAGAGTCATCTGTTACGTCGCCGCCGCTCACCCTAAGTCCCGAGGCAAATATGGCGAACAAGCCATCACCCGCTACATCTATTTCTAGAGCTCCTGCATTCTCAAGGGCGCTTTTCAGCGCTGAGATTGTGAGCGCGCTATCGGCTTCCAAGTGCAGATCAAGACTCATGAATCCCTTTTCTCCCTGAACAGTTGCATCAGACTTTGAGCAATTTTGCGAGTGTATATGGTCAATGGCTTGAAGGTCTGCTTATGGCTCAGTAACTGTCGGGGAGAAGGGGAGCTGCTATCAGGCAGGGTTGCAGACTTTGGTAGTCGACTGACCTACGCCAGTGCAGCTTCGTCGATCGCAGCCATCGATTCCCTGCGCTTCGCATGATTTTGAAGCCGGATTGGAGACCGTCATGGTCGCTGAGATTTGTAGAACCTGGCTGGTAAGGCTGGCGGAGGCACATGTGACCATTTCGGTGCCTGATACTGCGCCTTCGCGAGCAGGCTCGCTCCCACAGGGGATTTTTGTTGGTTGCGGGAGGGAAGATCAAAAGATCGCAGCCTTCGGCAGCTCCTACTGGGGGTGGGTTAGCAGGGTTTCTAGTTTTGCGAGTGGCGGCGCATCCTGGTTGCGATCAAATACTTGGATTCCAATCCTGAGCAGCCGTCCATTTTCTGCGGTAGCGATCACCTGTTCACAGCGCAACAACAATCTTCCTTGATCACATTCAACAGCCTTCATCCCATTCGGCAACCGGCCTTCCAGGCGTAGTTCAGCCATCCGGCTCTGCGCGGCAATCAGCGCGATCGATCTATCCCGCAACACCCCATTACTCTGCGTCATCAACCCCGCGACGCGCACGGCGGCGGACATGGCGACGGCGATGATCGCCAGTGCCACCAGCACTTCAATCAGGGTGAATCCTTTCTCTCGCGTTCGCGCGCGCATACATGGCCCAAAAACCAAAACCCAGCCCTCGACGCTAACCCCCGTCCTTGACGGCTTGACGACTAAAACACCCGAGGATTTTCAACATCCCTGACATATCTTCTTGCAACACTGCGCGTCGAAATCAGGTCAAGCCAGGGAATGTCGAGATGGATATCGCACCTTTGAAAACGCTCAGTCAGTCGCCGCGCATGCCGCGTGGGCAGCAGGGTTTTACCTTGATCGAGATCATGGTGGTGGTGGTGATTCTGGGGATTCTGGCGGCGATGGTGGTGCCCAAGGTGCTCGACCGGCCGGATCAGGCGCGGGCGACGGCGGCGAAGCAGGATATCGGTGGGTTGATGCAGGCGTTGAAGTTGTATCGACTCGATCACGGCACGTATCCGAGCATGAATCAGGGGCTGAAGGTGCTGGTCGAGCGGCCGGCGGATGCGAAGAACAGCAACTGGCGTTCGTATCTGGAGCGTTTGCCGAATGACCCGTGGGGCCGGCCTTATCAGTACCTCAACCCGGGCGCGAATGGTGAGGTCGATATCTTTTCCCTCGGCGCCGATGGCCAGCCTGACGGCGATGGCGTGAATGCCGATATCGGTTCTTGGCAGTTGTAAGGCCGGCCGTGAACACAGGTTCGCTCAACGGGGCGAAGCAACGGGGCATGGCGATTATCAGCGCGTTGTTGATTGCGGCGGTGGTGGCGGTGATTGCGGCGGGGATGTTGACGCGCCAGAGCGTGGCGACCCGTGCACTGGAGGCCGATCAGCAGCGGGTGCAGGGGCGTTGGGTGACGCAGGGTGGTCTGGAGATCAGCCGGCAGTTGCTCTGGGATGCGCGGCTGCGTGATCCGTTGACCCGGCGTGACCAGCCTTGGGCGCAGCCGTTGCTGGCTGCGGGTTTTGCCGGGCGGCTGGAGGACGAGCAGGGCAAGTTCAACCTGCGCAATCTGGTCGCCAATGAGCGCATCGATGAGGCGCAGGTGCAGGCGTTTGAGCGTTTGTGCGAGCTGATTGGTGTGAGCGCCGTTGTCGGGCAGCGCATTCGTCAGCGGGTGATTGCCGGGTATCCGCATCTGCTGAATGCGCAGATTGGCGCGACGGGCAAAGCCGGTTTCGACAGTGGCCGCGCGACTTCGCCCGATGCCGATCACAAACCGCCACAGCCGAAGGTGCCGATGCTGCGCACGCTGGATGATTTGCGCAGCGTCGAAGGCGTGACGGATGCGCTGATCGGCCAACTGGCGCCGTACGTGACGGTGATTCCGGCGACGACGTGGATCAACGGCAACACCGCCACGGCGCAGGTGCTGGCGGCGTATGTGCCGGGGCTTTCGCTGGAGCGGGCGACGGCGTTGATTGCCGAGCGTGACGCCGGGCGCTGGTTTATCAATCGCGGCGATTTTGTGAACCGCTTGCGCATGCCGCAGTTGGAAGTGAGCAGCGTCAAGGTCGGCATCACCAGTGACTGGTTTCGTTTGCGCGGTGAAGCGCGGCGTGATCAGCGCCGGGTCAGCCTCGACGCGTTGCTGCATCGCAGTGAGGATCGGCTGCCGCAGGTGATCTGGTCGCGGGTGGGCGCATGAGCCAGTTGCGCGTCGCGTTGCCGCCATTGGCGGAGCTGGAGTTGCACAGCGAATTGAGCTGCGCCTGGCTGGATCGTCAGGGGCAGGTCATCCGTGAGGAGCGGCTCACTTTGAGTCAGTTGGGGCAACGGCCGAAACAGCCGCCATTGCTGTGTTTTCTGCATCCGGCCGACAGCCTGCTCGCCAGCATTGATCTGCCGCCGCTGCCCGCGAACAAAACGGCAGCCGCTGTGCAGTGCGCGGCGCAGGCGTTGATGCTCGGCGACAGCAGCCAGATGCATATCGCTCACAGCCCTCGCGATGCGAGCGGGCAGGTGCAGATTGCCTGGGTTTCGCGGCAGCATTTGCAGGGTCTGGTGGCGGTGCTCAAGCAGGCGGGGTTGAGCCTGCGCGGTTTGTATCCGGCGCCGTACAGCTTGCCGGTGCTGCCGGGGGTTGTCGCTTGTGTGGCGGACGGTCATCTGCTCCGGCGCGAGAGTTTGAACAGTGCGCAGGTCGAGCCGTTGCTCGGTGACGAAGTTGACGAGGCGTCGTTCGAAGCCGGATCAGCACAGCGCTGGATCGGTCCCTTGCCCGGTTGGGGTTTGCACGGCGGTCTGCAGCAAAGCGGCGGCGAGCAACGTGGCTGGGGTCGTGCGGTCGGCTGTGTGGCTTTGGCGGTGGCAGTCTGGGTGGTCGGGCTGAATCTGTACGCCGCCCGCGAAGCGCGGCAGGGGCAGCAGTTGAAGGCGCAGATGAGTCAGCGGGTGAAGCAGGCGTTTCCCGAATTACCGGTGATTCTCAACCCGCTGCAACAGGCGCGTCAGCAGCTGGAGCAGCGGCAAAAAGGCGTGGTCGATGATCCGGCGCAGAACTTCAATCGGCTGGTGTTGCAGGCCGGTACAGGCATGCCGTTTATGGCCGGCAGTGTCGAGCGCCTGACCTATCGCGACGGCGTCTTGCAACTGGCGCTGCTCAGCGACGCAAACCGTGGCGGCAACGACAAGGACTGGCAAAGCACGTTGGCCCAGGCCGGCATCAGCGTCACTGCCGATGACCAAGGCTGGACGCTGCGGCCGAGCGATGAATCCAGCGCCAACACCAACGAAGACGATGACAGCGGAGCAGACGATGAGTAGGGCGACGCTGGCGATTTACCGTGCGCGCTGGCAGCGCTTCAGCAGCCAGTTGCAGGCGCGTTGGCAGCCATTGGCGCTGCGCGAAAAACGCATGGTCGGCGGCATGGCGCTGGTGCTTGTCGGTCTGTTGATCTGGCTGACGCTGGTCCAGCCGCCATTGGCCAGGATCACTTTTTGGCAGAGCGAAACGCCCAAGTTGCGCGCACAAACCGAGGCGCTGGAAGTGCTGTTGCGCAGCGTCAACGTGCGGCCGCAGGGGCAAAGCGTTGGCCAGTCGCTGGAGCAAAGTCTGCAAGCGGCGGGGCTGGCCGGGCATTACCAATTACAAGCAGCAGACGGCGGGGCGTGGCAGTTGAATGTCGACGCCGCGCCGGCCGATGCGCTGCTCGACTGGCTGCTCAGCCAGCCGTCACAACTTTCTCTGCAGGTGGTCGAGGCGCAGTTGCAACGCGCAAACGAAACCTCGACCGATGTCACCGCCGGCACATTGTCAGGCACCGTTCGCATGGATCAGGCGCAGGGCGCTAAGGAAGCTTCATGAAGGAGTCACGCTGCAAACCGGCACGTCTGGCGCTGCCGTTGTTGCTGATGGCATTGAGCGCGTGCAACAGCACCACGGCGCCGCAGAATCAGCCGCCGCTGTTGGTCGACAGTGAACTCGGCAGGCCGCTGGCCAACACCCAGCGCAGCGGCGATGCGGTGGCTGATCGCGAGCGCGCGCAGGCCCAGGCGCGGCCGGTGCCGAAGCAATTGCACAACATCAGTCAGCGCGGGCGCAGTAGCGGTGGCGCGCCGAGCAACGCGGTGGCGCGCAATCCGTTGGGCGAGCAACCGGTGACGCTGAATTTTGTCGAGGCGGATATTCAGGCGGTGGTACGGGCGCTGTCGCGTGCTACCGGGCAGCAGTTTCTCGTTGATCCTCGGGTCAAGGGCAATCTGACCCTGGTCTCGGAAGGTCAGGTGCCGGCGCGGCAGGCTTACGACATGCTGCTCGCGGCGTTGCGCATGCAAGGCTTCAGTGTGGTCGATGTCGGCGGCGTTGCGCAGGTGGTTCCCGAGGCCGACGCCAAACTGCTCGGCGGGCCGATCTACAGCGCCGACAAACCGGCCGGCAACGGCATGCTCACGCGCACGTTTCGCCTGCAATACGAAAACGCGGTAAACCTGATCCCGGTGCTGCGCCCGATCGTTTCGCCGAACAATCCGATCAATGCCTATCCGGGCAACAACACCGTGGTAATCACTGATTACGCCGAGAACCTAACCCGCGTTGCGCAGCTGATCGAGAGCATCGACACGCCGAGCGCGATCGACACCGATGTGGTGCAGATCCAGAACGGCATCGCCGCCGACATCGCACCGATGGTGGCCGACTTGCTCGACGCGCCGGGCAATGATCCGACGCAGAAAATCGCCGTGATCGGCGACCCGCGCTCGAACACCATCATCATCCGCGCCGGCAGCCCCGAGCGCACCGAGCTGGCGCGCAACCTGATCTACAAACTCGACAACGCGCAGAGCAATCCGAGCAATCTGCATGTGGTGTATCTGCGCAACGCCCAGGCAGCGAAACTGGCGCAGGCGTTGCGCGGTTTGCTCACCGGCGAGAGTGACAGCGGCAGCAGCGACGCGGCGCGTTCGGTGCTCAGCGCCATGGGCAGCAGCACTGGCGGCAATGCCGGGCAAAACGGCCAGAGCAGTACGCCGAGCACCGGCACTTCAACGACGACTGGCAGCGGCGGAACTGGCGGCAGCTATGCGCAGGGCAGTGGCGGCAGCAGCAGTAGTGGTGGTACGCAGAGCAGCGAACAGAACGTTGCCTTCAGCGCCGGCGGGGTGACGATTCAGGCGGATGCCACCACCAACACGCTACTGATTTCCGCGCCAGAGCCGCTATATCGCAACTTGCGTGAGGTTATCGATCTGCTCGACCAGCGCCGTGCGCAAGTGGTGATCGAAAGCCTGATCGTCGAGGTTGGCGAGGACGATGCCAGTGAATTCGGTGTGCAATGGCAGACCGGTAACCTCGGCGGCAAAGGCGTGATCGGTGGCGCCAATTTGGGAGGCGCGGGGCTCAACACCGGTGCCAAGAACAGCATCGACGTACTGCCGCAGGGTTTGAACCTCGGCTACGTCAACGGCACGGTCGACATCCCGGGCATCGGCAAGATTCTCGACCTGAAAGTGCTGGCGCGGGCGCTGAAGAGCAAGGGCGGTACCAACGTGCTGTCGACGCCGAACCTGCTGACCCTGGACAACGAAGCAGCGAGCATCTTTGTCGGCCAGACCATTCCGTTTGTCAGCGGCAGCTACGTCACTGGCGGCGGGGGCACCAGCAACAACCCGTTCCAGACCGTGACCCGCGAAGAGGTCGGCCTCAAGCTCAACGTGCGCCCGCAGATTTCCGAGGGCGGCACGGTCAAGCTGGATATCTATCAGGAAGTCAGCAGCATCGATGAGCGCGCGTCCAACAGCGTGACCTCGGCGGGCATCGTCACCAACAAACGGGCGATCGACACCAGCATTCTGCTCGACGACGGGCAGATCATGGTCCTCGGTGGTTTGCTCCAGGACGGTTACAGCCAGAGCAATGATGCGGTGCCGTGGCTGTCGACGATCCCGGGACTCGGCGCGCTGTTTCGCAACGAACGCCGGGCGATCACCAAGACCAACCTGATGGTGTTCCTGCGCCCGTACATCATCCGCGACAGCGAAGCGGGGCGCAGCATCACCCTCAACCGCTACGACTTCATGCGCCGCGCCCAGGGCGGCTTGCAACCGGAACGCAGCTGGGCGATGCCGGACATGCAGGCGCCGCAATTGCCAGCGGCGGCGCAAGGTGTGCCGGCGGTTTTACCCACGTCAGGCCCGCGCGCAACGATCAAAGCGGTGCCCATTCAATGACTCTGACGACACCTCTTGATTTGGAAAACGGACCTGTAGGAGCTGCCGAAGGCTGCGATCTTTTGCTTTTGCTTTTTTCGATGCCGCTGCAGATCAAGATCAAGATCAAGATCAAGATCAAAAGATCGCAGCCTTCGGCAGCTCCTACACGGAGGTGCTTGTCGTGAGTCGGTTGCCGTATGCCTGGGCCAAGGCGCAGCGGATTCTGCTGCGCGACGATGTGCTGACGGTGTGCCCATCGACACCGGGCTGGTCGATCAGTGAGGCGCGGCGTCAGTTCGGTGCGACCACGATACAGCGCGTGCGCGACGATGAACTGGATGGATTGCTCGCCAGCGCTTACGCCGACACCGGCAGTGCGGCGGCGGTGGTCGGCGCGGCGGAAAACGAAGTCGATCTCGATCGGCTGATGCAGGACATGCCGGAAATCACCGACCTGCTCGACACCCAGGACGGCGCGCCGGTGATTCGCATGATCAACGCCTTGCTCACCCAAGCCGCGCGCGACGAGGCCAGCGACATTCATATCGAGCCGTTCGAAACCCATTCAGTGGTGCGCTACCGCGTCGACGGCACCCTGCGTGATGTGGTCTCGCCGCGCAAGGCGTTGCACGGTGCGCTGGTGTCGCGGATCAAGATCATGGCCCAGCTCGACATCGCCGAAAAACGCCTGCCCCAGGACGGTCGCATCGCGTTGCGCGTAGCGGGGCGGCCGATCGATATTCGTGTGTCGACGGTGCCGACCGGCCATGGCGAACGCGTGGTGATGCGCCTGCTCGACAAACAGGCCGGGCGCTTGCATCTGGAAACCCTCGGCATGGATGCGCAGGTGCTGGCCAAACTCGACCACCTGATCCGCCAGCCCCACGGCATCGTCCTCGTCACGGGGCCGACCGGCAGCGGCAAAACCACCAGCCTGTACGCGGCGCTGGCGCGGCTGGATGCGAGCACCAGTAACATCCTCACCGTGGAAGATCCGGTCGAATACGACCTGCCGGGGATCAGCCAGATTCAGGTCAACGCCAAGATCGACATGACCTTTGCCCTGGCGCTGCGGGCGATTCTGCGCCAGGACCCGGACATCATCATGATCGGCGAGATCCGCGATCTCGAGACCGCGCAAATCGCGGTGCAGGCTTCGCTCACCGGGCACTTGGTGCTGGCGACGCTGCACACCAACGACGCGGTGTCGGCGGTCAACCGCTTGGTCGACATGGGCGTCGAACCGTTTCTGCTGGCCTCGTCGATGCTCGGCGTGCTTGCGCAACGCTTGGTGCGCCGCCTGTGCAATCAGTGCAAACAGGAAGACCCAGCCACGCCCGGCACCTGGCGCCCGGTCGGTTGCGCGGCGTGCAATCACACCGGTTACAGCGGCCGCACCGGGATCCACGAATTGTTTTGCATCGACGACGACATCCGCACGCTGATTCACCAAGGGGCAGGGGAGCAGGCCTTGCGCGCGGCGGCATCGAAAGCGGGGATGTTTAGCCTGCGCGAGGACGGTGAACGCTGGATTCGCAGCGGTGCCACCGCGCCGGAAGAAATCCTTCGTGTGACACGGGACGCCTGATGAATCGCTATCGCTTTGAAGCGGCGGATGCCAGCGGAAAAATCGAGTCCGGGCACTTGGAGGCGGACAGCCAGAGCGCGGCGTTCAGTGCCTTGCGCGGACGCGGTTTGACGGCATTGTCGGTGCACGAAGAAAGCAACGTTGCCCGACACGGTGGCGGCGGATTGTTCAGCGCCAAACTCTCCGACAACGACCTCGCTTGGGCCACGCGGCAACTGGCGAGCCTGCTCGGCGCCAGTCTGCCGCTCGAAGCAGCGCTGAGCGCGACGGTCGAGCAGGCCGAGAAAAAACACATCGCCCACACCCTCAGCGCCGTGCGCGCCGATGTGCGCAGCGGCATGCGTCTGGCGGAATCGCTGGCGTCGCGGCCACGGGATTTTCCCGAAATTTACCGCGCGCTGATTGCCGCTGGCGAAGAGTCCGGCGATCTGGCCCAGGTGATGGAGCGACTGGCTGACTACATCGAGGAACGCAACAACCTGCGCGGCAAGATTCTTACCGCGTTCATCTATCCGGGTGTGGTCGGGCTGGTGTCGATCGGCATTGTGATTTTCCTGCTCAGCTACGTGGTGCCGCAGGTGGTCAGCGCGTTTTCTCAGGCGCGGCAGGATTTGCCGGGGCTGACGCTGGCGATGCTCACCGCCAGTGATTTCATCCGGGCGTGGGGTTGGTTGTGCGCAGCGGTCATCGCCGGGGCGTTCTGGAGTTGGCGTTTGTATTTGCGCAATCCGGCAGCGCGCCTGAGTTGGCATCACCGGGTGCTGAAGTTGCCGCTGTTCGGGCGTTTCATTCTCGGGCTGAACACCGCGCGATTCGCATCCACTCTGGCGATCCTCGGCGGCGCCGGCGTGCCGTTGTTGCGCGCACTGGAAGCGGCGCGGCAGACGCTGTCCAACGACCGCTTGAGCCTGAGTGTCAGCGAGGCCACGGCTAAAGTGCGCGAAGGCGTCAACCTCGCCGCCGCGTTGCGGGTGGAGAATGTTTTCCCGCCGGTGCTGATTCACCTGATCGCCAGCGGCGAGAAAACCGGCTCGCTGCCGCCGATGCTCGAGCGCGCGGCGCAGACGTTGTCGCGGGATATCGAACGGCGGGCGATGGGCATGACCGCGTTGCTCGAGCCGCTGATGATTGTGGTGATGGGCGGGGTGGTACTGGTGATTGTGATGGCGGTGTTGTTGCCGATTATTGAGATCAATCAGTTGGTCCAGTAGCGGTGTGTCTGAAGTACTGATGCTGTTTGGGCCGGCCCCTTCGCGAGCAAGCTCGCTCCCACAGTGTTCGGTGTTGTGAAGTAAATTGCATTAACAACATCAATCCCTGTGGGAGCGAGCTTGCTCGCGAAGAGGCCAGAGAGGGCAACAAACAATCCAATTTTTTTCCAGGACTTCAGCATCACCCGAGCCTCAAAAGAACCATCCTCGGGTTCTCCATTCTGTCATCTGCAACGACCCGTCACCGGCTCCAGCCCGATTCAGCGAAAACCCCGCTCCAGAGCGCCCGCCGATCACCGCAAACACCCGAGAAACCCGCGCAAAAATCCCCCCGCAGCTCCCGAGGTTTTTTCCTTTATCTGTCACCGGAAACTGCGAATTTCTCCCTGCGGCTCCACTGCGGTGGACCCTCCCGGTGTCATGCAAGCCTTCCGAAACCTGTGTTCCAAACCAAGTTGAAAAGGAGATTCTTCATGTTCAAGCGCACTCTGATCGCCGCCTCACTGACCGTCGCCGCTCTGGCTTCCGCTCAAGCCATGGCCGTTACCGGTGGTGGTGCTTCCCTGCCTGCCGCTCTGTACAAAGGTTCTGCCAACAGCATCCTGCCTGCCAACTTCAGCTACGCCGTGACCGGCAGCGGCATCGGCAAAAGTGCTTTCCTGACCAACAACGCTGCCCAGTTCAGCACCACCGGTACTGTTCATTTCGCCGCTAGCGACTCGATCCTCAGCGCTGCGGAACTCAGCACCTACAACACCAACTTCGGTGCTTCGTACGGTCCGTTGATCCAGCTGCCATCGGTGGCCACTTCGGTAGCCATCCCGTACAAAAAAGCCGGCAACACCACCCTCAACCTCACCAGCGCCCAGTTGTGCGACGCGTTGTCTGGCACCAAGACTACCTGGGGCGCGTTGTTGGGTACCGCCGACACCACCGCCATCCGCGTGGTTTATCGCAGCACTTCGAGCGGCACCACCGAAATCCTCAGCCGTCACCTGAACGCGATCTGCCCGACCAAATTCGCGGTCAACACCACCTTCACCAACGCCCGTCTGCCAGCCGGTTCCGCGCTGCCGTCGAACTGGGTAGGTGTGGCCAACACCGCTGATGTCGCCACCGCAGTCAATGCGGTTGACGGCTCGATCGGTTACGTCGGTCCGGATGGTGTCAACGCTGCGAGCAACGCTGTCGTTGCCCGCATCAACGGCGTTCAGCCAACCAGCGCCAACGTCAACACGGCACTGGCATCGGCCCAGCTGCCAACCAACCCGGCCAATCCTGCGCAGTGGTCGCCAGTGGTCGCCAACCCGTCCAGCGGTTACGCCATGGCGGCTTACACCAACTTCATCTTCGGCCAGTGCTACAAGGACGCAGCCGTGGCCGCTGATGTCAAAGCGTTCCTGACCCAGCACTACAGCACTCCGGGCAACGCCGTGGCCACTGCCGCTCACGGTTTCATTCCGGTTCCGACCAACTGGAAAACCGCTGTAACCGCCAACTTCATCACCAACTCCACCGGCAACAACCTGAACATCAACAACGCCAGCGTCTGCAACGCCGTGGGTCGTCCTTTGTAAGTCCTGCTAAACGCGCAATGAAATGGCAGCAGCCTTCGGGCTGCTGCCATTTTTTTTCGCCGATCTACTCCTCAATCATGAAGTTTGTGTGACATCCGTTCGGTCGCGCCTGCTGCCAACTGCCTATGTCGTGACAGCAGGGTTTTGCCGGCCTGCAGCTTTGTGTGGCAATCAAAAAGGATCTCGTAGTGATGCTCGCTCGCCCGTCCCGTCGCAGTACCCGTGCCCGGATTCTCAAGCGTGAGGCCGCCGACCCGGCCTTGTGGCTGCTCAAGCCGCTGGCGCACGCGGTGGCGTTGTGTCTGGTGGCGGGCAGTGCGCAGGCGCAAACGGCGTTCAGTTCCAGCTGGTTTGCCGCCAAGGGCGCTGCGCAACAAGCGACAGCCGCTCGACCGAGTATGGGAGGGCTGCCGGGTATGACGCCGCCGCTGGCGCAGCAGCAAAAAGCCAATCAGCAATTGCAGCGTTCATTGCAGACGCTCAACAACACCGTGGCGGCGATTGCCGCGCAACAGGCGGCTCAGGCGGCCGGGCGTGCAGTGGCGTTGGGCAGTGTGCAAAACGTGCCGGACGGGCTGGGCGAGGGTGGCTTGAAGGTCGACAACAGCCTCACCCAGGGTTGGCTGAACGCCAAGGGGCCGCAGCAGACTCAGGCTGACGGCAAGACCACGGTGCAAATCGAGCAGACCGCCGACAAGGCAATTCTCAACTGGGAAACCTTTAACGTCGGCCGCAACACCACGGTCGAATTCGCTCAGCAGTCCAACTGGGCGGTCCTCAACCGGGTCAATGATCCGAACGCGCGCGCCAGTCAGATCCAGGGACAGATCAAGGGCGACGGCACGGTGATGCTGATCAACCGCAACGGCATCGTGTTCAGTGGCAGCAGCCAGGTCAACGTGCGCAATCTGGTGGCCGCCGCGGCCAACATCACCGATATCCAGTTCCGCGACCGGGGCCTGTATTTCGACAGCAACGCCACCCAGCCGACCTTCACTGACGCGGCCGGCAAGGTGCTGGTGGAACGTGGCGCGAGGATCCAGACCCATTCACCGAAAGCGTCGACGGACGCGGGTGGTTACGCCTTGCTGTTGGGCAACGAGGTGCAGAACGATGGCAACATCAGCACCCCCAAAGGCCAGACGCTACTCGGTGCAGGCGAGCGCTTTTACATCCGCAAGGGCTCAGGTACCGATGGCAACGCCGCGTCCACGACCTTCGGCAACGAAGTGACACCGGGCTTCAAGGCCGGCGCCGTGGCCGGCAAGGTCAGCAACAATGGCTTGATTCAGGCCGCCACTGGCGACATCACCCTGACCGGCCATGAAGTACTGCAAAACGGTGTATTGCTGGCGAGCACCTCGGTGGCCACGCGCGGCACTGTGCACTTGCTCAACCCGGCGAGCGACAGCGCCGGCAGCGTCACGCTCGCTCAGGGCAGCGTTACCGCGATCATGCTCGACAGCAGCGACCTCACCGCGCTCGACAGTCAGCGTGACGCATCGCTACAGGCGGTCAGTGCCAACAACCGTATCCGTGGTGATCAGTCGCGCATCGACATCGGCAGTGGCGGCAGCGTCGAATTTCAGAACGGTTCGATCACCCTCGCCACCGGTGGCCAGGTCGCGGTAGCGGCGGGGCGTCGCAGCCTGGTGCGCGATGGCGCGTTGATTGATGTGGCCGGCGCTGTCGGGGTGAAAGTGGCGATGGAAGCCAACAACATCAAGATCAACGTGCAGGGCAACGAGCAACGCGATGCACCGGTCAATCGCGAAGGCGGCGCACTCAACAGTAACGATATCTGGGTTGATGTCCGCGAACTGGTGTACGTGCCGGCCGGCACCAACGGCTACGCCACCGACCGTTGGTACACCGCCGGCGGTCTGCTCGAAGTCGGTGGTTATCTGGGCACTCAGGGCCACACCATCGGCGAATGGATGGCCCAGGGCGGCAGCGTGAATTTTTCCGGTAACGACGTGGTTACCGAGAAAGGTTCGCTGATCAATTTGTCGGGTGGCACCCTTGACGTGCAGAGCGGCGAGATTCGTCAGAGCTGGTTGCGAGGGGCCGACGGACGTTTGTACGAAGTCTCGCGGGCGCCGGGGGATCTGCTCTATACCGGGTTGTATAAAGGTTATGAAGACAGCAGCGAGCGTTGGGGCCAGACGCAGTTTTACCATAACCCGCTGATTGCACCGACGTCGCGCCAGGAGTCGGGCTACACCGTCGGCCGCGACGCTGGTCAATTGGTGATAGGCACCCGCAACGCGATGGTCGATGGGCAGATTCTCGGCGACGTGTACCAGGGCGACCGCCAGACCCAGGCCCCTCGCGCGGTGCTTGATGGCTATGAGCAGAGTCAGACCGCGCGGGCTCGCCGGGCCCAGTTGATCGTCGGGCAATACGATCCGGCCTGGTCGGCGACTGCTGGTGGCCTGCAATACCAGCTCGATGCGCTATTGAATCAAGTGCAGATCGGCGCAAACCCTGCGGCGGCGCTCACAACGCCCGGCTTGGCGGATGCCGTGGCCCAGGAACGGGTCGGTAAACTGTTTCTCGACAGCGATCTGCTCAACGGCTTTCACCTCGGCGCGTTGAAGGTCGCCGCCGCGAAATCCATTGTCATCGATCAGGCACTCACCGTTGATTCTGGTGGCGACATCACCTTGTTCGGGCCGCAAGTGCAGGTCAATGCGAACCTGACGGCGCGCGGCGGCAGCCTGAATCTGGGTGATGTCTTGACGGGTAACCCCGGATTGACGACGCCAGCCGGGGCGCCTGTCGGGGTCACGGTGGCCAGGGATGTGCAACTCGATGCGCGCGGTCTGTGGAGCAATCTGGGCACCGACCCGGACGACGTCAACAGTCTGGCCTATCTCAATGGCGGTGTGGTGTCGTTGCGCAGTACCGGCAAGGTCAGCCTGGGCAGCGGCAGTCTGCTTGACGTATCGTCCGGCGCGGCGCTGTTGGCCAATGGCAAGACGCGCGGTGGCAAGGGTGGCGACGTGACCGTTGAGTCGACGCCGCTGACTGGCGCGACGCCGTCACAGGTGATCCTTGATGGTGGCGTGCGTGGCTACGGTGTGACCGGGGGCGGCAGCCTGACGATTCAGTCCGGCAAGGTTGTGATCGGTGGATCCGGCGGGGCACTCGCCGACAACACGCTGCATCTGGCCCCGAGTCTGTTCAGCACAGGTTTTGCCAGTTACAGCGTCACCGGCCTGAACGGTCTGGAAGTCGCTGAAGGCGCTCAGGTCGATGTGGTGATGCCGGTTTATCGGTTCGGCGATGCAGCGCCGCACCAACCCAGCGGCGTCGATCCGCGCACAGCGCTCGAATTGTGGACCCCCGCACTGTTTCAGGAGAACCCCGCCAAAGGCATTCTGACTCAGCGTGGCGGCGCCAGTCTGACGCTCCAGGCCGGTTCCAGTGATCTCGCGCTGCTTGACCCGGCGAACAGTCCGCTGTCGATCGGCCACGGTGCACGTATCAGCGTCGACCCGGGGCAGCGCATCAATCTGCGCGGTGCCGGACAGATTACGGTCAACGGGCAATTGAACGCCTGGGGCGGCACCCTCGATATTCGTCAGCAACAGTTCGGCTCGCTGGACGTGGCGACCCGGCTGCAGAACGCCGACCCGCAGGCCCATAACCGTTCGATCTGGATCGGCGAAGACGCGGTGCTGGATGTTGCCGGTCGCGCTTATACCGCCGTGGATGCGTTGGGTCGGGTGTATGGCCAGGTCGGCAAGGGCGGCAGCATTATTCTCGGTGGCGAAATCGATTCGAAGAAACTCACCGCGACATCAGCCGACGCGTACGTGATCGTGCGCGACGGTGCGCGACTGGACGCCTCCGGCACGCACGCAGTCCTGGACATCGCCGGGCTGGGAATGACCGACGTCGCCAGCGATGGCGGGCGCATTGCCTTGAGTTCATACAACGGCGTGTTTCTCGACGGCCAGTTGAAGGCTGCTGCGGGCGGCATCGGAGCCTCGGGCGGGCGTCTGGAGATTGTCCAGGACGCGCCGCTCTACCAGATGAATCTGGCGAATAACGAAGTGCGTGCGCCGCGTGAAATGATCATCAGCCAAGGCTCGGATGGCTCGCTGCTGCCGGCGAATCTGCAGGCCGGCGAAGGCGCGACGCAGTTGCGTTACGGTCAGACTCGCTTGAGCGCGGAGCGTTTGATGTCGGGTGGTTTCGATCACCTGAGCCTGTTGAGTAACGGCTTGCTCACCTTCGCCGGCGACGTCGATCTGCGCATGAATCAAAGCTTGAATCTGTACACCGGCTCGATCTCGCTGGCACAGGCTGCCAGCGATACGGCGCGGGTCAATCTCGCCGCGCCGAACATGCGCTTGTCGGGGCTGGGTTTTTACTTGTCGTCGGATATCAGCATGCGTCCACGGGTGCTGGCCACCCCGACCACACAGGTATCGAACGCTCGATTTACCGCCACCGCTGATTTGCTCGATCTGAGCAACACCTTGTCGTTCGGCGCCGAAGGCACGATTGCGCAGCTCGGTGCGCCGGCCCTTGCCGTTGTCCGTCGAGGTTTCGATCAGGTCACTCTCGACAGTCGTGGCGACATGCGGTTTCTCGCACCGAACGACAACGAACGCAGCTCGCGCTTGTGGACAGCCGGCGACCTCAACTTGCGCGCGGCGCAGATTTATCCCGCCACCGGGGTGTCGGCCGATGTCCGTGTCGGTTATCAGGGCCCGATCCCGATCGCGGAGGATGCCCGCACATTGCGCATCAGCGGCCATGGCGAAGCGCCGCGGGCCTTGCCGTATTCCGCGTTTGGCAGCCTGTTGCTGGTGGCCGGGAATATCGAGCAGGGCGGCGTCATTCGCGCCCCGTTGGGGTTGATCCAGTTGGGAGAGAGCTCACTGGGTAAAACCCGCGAGCTGCACCTCTTGCCAGGCAGTGTCACCTCGGTCAGCGGCGCGGGTCTGGTCATGCCCTACGGCGGCACCACCGATGGCATCGACTATCGCTACAACGGCAAATCCGTGGCGTTGCACGGGATCGCCGGAGCGCTGGACGGCGTGATCCTCACCGGGCAGTACGTCGATGTACAAAGCGAGGCGGTGATTGATTTGTCGGGCGGCGGTGATCTGCGCGGCGCAGGTTTCGTTTCCGGGCGCGGCGGTTCCACCGACGCCCGCTTCAATCCGCTGGTGCGCAACGCTGCCGATGGCACGTTCAGCTTTCCGGGGCTTGGCAGTAACCCGGTGTACGCCATCGTCCCGGGCAACCAAAGTACTTTTGCTCCGGCGCTTGCCGAGGCGGGTGCGAGCGATCCGCGTCTTGGCCAGCAAATCACCATCGGCGCCGGTGTACCTGGCCTGGCCGCCGGAACCTACACCTTGCTGCCTTCAACTTTTGCCTTGCTGCCCGGCGCGTTCCGGGTCGAGGTCAATGGCCAGGCAACTCCGGGCATGACCACCGGTGCGCTGAAAATGCGCAATGGTTCCTGGTCCAGTGCCGGTGTGATGTCGATTGCCAACAGCGCTTTACGCGACAGTCTGCCGAGCCAGGTGATCCTGACTTCGGCCGATGTTCTGCGCCGCTATTCGCAGTACAACGAAACCAGCTTCACCCAGTTTGTCCAGAGCGATGCAGCCCGGCGGGGTGTGCCACGGGCTTTGGCGCCGATGGATGCGAAGTCGCTGATATTCAAACTGACTGCCGACGATCAATACGACATCGGCATGAATTTCCACGGCAATGCCATGTTTGCTCCCGGTGCAGGCGGCGTTGCCGGCACGGCTGCGGTGTCGGCCACGCAGCTGGAAGTGCTCGGTCCGGGACAGTCGCACACGCCAGGCTTTGGCGGCGTTTCGGTGTACGCCGACAGCCTCAATCGTCTCGGTGCCGGTCGCCTGAGCCTCGGCGCGACGCCGACAGTTGAGTACGGCACGGCGGGTAACTTCATACGGTTTGACGGTAATGCGTCCGACATCGCTTTGCGTAATGGCGCGGTGTTGTCTGCGCCCGAGGTGCTGCTACGCACAACCACCACCAGCGGCGGCATTACCGTCGAAGCGGGGGCGGGGATCAACACTCTCGGTCTTGGCAAAGCACCTTACGATTCGAACGACGGTTTCATTTATCAACCGGGCGCCGCCAGCCTGCTGGTCGTGTCCAACGGCTGGACCAATGTCCTCGCGCCGACGGCCGGGAACAGTATTGAAGGGGCCGGCAGTATCCGCATCGGCACTTGCGCAGTGCAGCCGTGCAGCCAGCCGTCGCTGCTGTATTCCAATGGCAGTATCAGCGCCGCCACCGATAACCGCTTCGAACTCAACGAGGCCGTTCGTTTCGGAACCCGTCACCTCGCGCTGGCGGTCGGTGCGGTCAACGCCGGCAGCTCGGATGCGTTCGCGAAAGCGGGCCGGGTGCCCAGTGGTCTGACCCTGAACCAGAACGTGCTGGATCGTCTGCTGCGCGGCGACACGCAATTCGGTGCGCCTGCTCTGGAAACGCTGAGCCTGACCGCGCGTGACGCGTTCAATTTCTACGGTAACGTCAGCCTCGATACGCTCGATCCACAGACCGGGGTCAGTCGCTTGCAGAATCTGGTCCTTGCCACCCCCGCCATTTACGGCATGGGCCAGGCCAGCGATGTGGCCACCCTTCGCACAGCCAACCTGATCTGGAACGGCGCGACTCAGGCGCCGGGTGCGGTGGCCAGCAACGGTGCGGGAACCGGGAGCGGCACGCTGGATATCCAGGCGCGACGTATCGAACTCGGCTACGGCCCGAACCCGCAGCCCAACGGCCTGGATCAGAACAATCGTCTGGCGCTGGGCTTTGCCAACGTCAATCTGACTGCCAGCGAGCGCATCACGGCCAATCACAAGGGTAGCCTCGCGGTGTACCAGACGCAGGGGGCTTACGATCCGCTGACCGGTTATGCCTACAGCGGCGGCAACCTCAGTCTGGTCACGCCGTTGCTTACGGGGGAGGCGGCCTCGGTCAACCTGCTCAAGGCCGGCGATAACCTGACTGTGCGGGGCGTGGCCAACGCAGCGGTGGCTGACGCTCTGGGAGCCGAGTTGACTCTGCAAGGGCGCAATGTGCTGCTCGACGGTCGCATTGCGCTGGCCAGCGGCAAGCTGGTGGTCAGGTCCGAGAACGATCTGACCCTGACCGGTGCTGCGCAACTGGACATGGCCGGACGCGCGCTGCCGTTCAACGACGTCACAAAGTACAGCTGGGGCGGCGACGTTGCGCTGTACAGCGATCGCGGCAATATCCGCCAGGCCAGCGGGTCGCGTATCGACCTCTCGGCGCAGAACAATCAGGCTGGTCATCTCAGTGCCGTCGCACTGGCAGCGGACGCGGGAACGGTCGATCTGCTGGGTGAGATCCTTGGCGCCAGCAGTGGTTATTACGATGCCGGTGGCACGCTCGTGCCGTACAAGGCCGGCGGCGTGGACATCCGTGCGCAGCATTTGGGCGCCGATCTGAACGAAGCGTTTACCGCGCTGAACCAGCGTCTGAATCGCGGTCAGGTGTTCGGCAGCCGCAGCTTCCAGCTCAAGCAGGGCGATCTGCTGATTGGCGACGGGCTCAAGGCCGGTGAGGTCAGCGTCTCGGTGGACAACGGCAGTCTGCGCGTGAACGGCCTGATCGACGCCAGTGGCGAACGGGTCGGCAGCATTCGTCTTTCCGCCAATAACGGTCTGACCCTGACCGGCAATGCCGTGCTCGACGCCCACGGTCGGGTGCTGCGCGTCGACAGCTACGGCAAGATCATTGATGCCCCCAACCGCGCCATGGTCGAACTCGATTCCGGGGATGGCCTGCTAACGCTGGCCGCTGACGCACGAATCGATTTGCGCCATGGCACCGACGCTCCGTTGGGCAGCGCGGCCGGTCAGAACGATGGTTTGCCGCGCGGAACGCTGGAGCTTAATGCACCGCGTATCGGCGCAGGTGACATTGCCATCGATGCCAGTGGCGTGCTGAATATTCAAGGCGCGCGTTCCATCGGCCTGAATGCCATGCGGCGCTATACCGATGCTGCCGACGGCACCGATGCGGCAGTCAGCGGACGCCCGTATCAGCTGATCGATCAGGCTTATCTGGACCGTATCCATGCCGACAGCACTGCGTTCATCGATGCTGCGCTGGGCAACAGCCAATTGCTTGAGGGCAAACTCGCCGGGCTGAACAATGCCACCTACACCGATGCTTTCCATGTGCGCCCTGGCGTAGAGATCGCCAGCAACACCGCCGATGGCGATCTGGTGGTGCAGGGCGATCTGGATTTGTCCGGTTACCGCTATGCCAGCCTCAATCCACACACGCCAAAAACCTCCGTTTATGGCTCGGGAGAATCCGGCAGTCTGCTCATTCGCGCGGGTGGCAATCTCGATATCTACGGCAGCATCAACGACGGCTTCGCACCGCCACCGGAAACCGCTGACGACGCCGGGTGGAAACTGGTGCCGGGTATCCAGCCCTTCGGTGGCGACTTGATCGTTCCCGGCGCTGGGGTGACGCTGGCAGCAGGCACTTTGTTTCCGGTCGGCACGACTCTCAATTACGACTTGCCGATACAGGGCGCGACGCTGGCCAGCGGCACGCTGCTGCCAACCCAGGGCATCCTCGCCGGACCTTACACCATGACGGCCGGCACGGTGTTGGCGGGGGCGGTGCATGACGCCGCTGGCAACCTGCTATACGCCGCCGGCACCGTGCTCAATGACAACGTGACCCTGCCGGCCGGCAGCCGTCTGGGGGCCGGAACCCGGTTGGACGCCGCCACAGACATGCAGGCGATGCTGTGGCCCAAGGGCGTGCCGTTGCCGGGCACGTTTGCCGATAACCAGATCGTCGGGGTGAAATTAAGCGCCGAATTGGCGTTGTTGCGCGGCTCGCTGATTCCGTCGATGACCAACGTTGTGCTGGCTGACGGCACGGCCTACATCGATTTGCGTCCGTTGAACGGCACGCAACAGGGACGCAACTGGGCCCTGGCGAGCATGCTGCCGTCGGGCAGCACATCGTGGTCAATGCGCGTGGTCGCCGGGGCAGACCTCGACGCTGCCGACACTCGTATCGTCAAACCGCTGACCAGCGAAGGTCATTTGCGTCTGGCGGATACGCATTACGGCATGCTCGTCACCACGAAAGTTCTCGACACCACCTGGGCGGTGGACAACCCGTTGGGGTTCCCGGCCGGGGAGGTGGTCAAGGAAGATGAAATGTTCTGGTGCGATTACATTCCTGGTGTCTGTGTCGCGCCCGCCAAGTTCCTCTGGGCGGATGGCAACATGTTGGGCATGCCGACCGGCACCCCGGTTTCCGAGGGTGATTTGTTCTGGTGCGATATCGACCCCAATTCGTGCCTGCCCAATGTCGGCGGCACCACGGTGTCGACGCATACGCAGATGTTCAGCGTGCTGCGCACCGGCACTGGTGATCTGGACGTATTGGCGGCGGGCAACCTGAGCATGGAATCGCCTTACGGCGTCTACACCGCCGGTACACAGTCCAGTGATATCGACGAGCGTTTCAACCAGAAACGCGGGCGCCTGTCAGACGACGGTTCGGTGCTCGGCAGCGCTGGCAGCGTCAACGAGAAATGGGTCGATGGCGGCAGTGACAGTCTGTACCAGGCGTGGTATCCGCAGTTGGGCGGCAACCTCGTGATCGGCGCCGGTGGCTCGGTTTCCGGGGATGTCCTGGGACGGCGTAGCGTCGGTACGCAGGTGGACACGCGCGAACAGGTTCCGAGTGTCGCTGTGGGCAACTGGCTGTGGCGTCAAGGCACGGGGAACGATGAAATACCGACCTCCTGGTGGATCAATTTCGGCAGCTACGCGAGTCAACCGTTGACGGATCCAGGCCGCAGTACGGCGCCATATCTGGTGGGCTTCACCGGATTCGGCACGCTGGGCGGCGGTAACATCAGCCTGCATGCCGGCGCAGACGGCGGCATGCTCGAGCCGGTCGGTGATGGCCGCATCAATCTGTACCCGCGTGGTCAAGGCCTGATCGTGGCCGTGGGCAGCACCGGCCGGGTGGGCCGCGACGGCAGCCTGCAATTGACCGGGGGCGGTGATATCGATTTACGCCTGGGAGGTTCGCTCAATCCATCGCTGCAAGCTCGTGCGCGGGAATCCGGAACGGAGATGCCGCGCCACGATTTGCAAGGTGCCGTCATCAACCTGCGCGGCGCCGCGCAAATCAGCGCCAGCGCCGTGGGGGGCGTGAATCTGCACTACGGCGCGTTTGCGCAGGATCAGGATTCACGCGAAGTCCGCGCCTTCGACCCCTTCAAGTCGACGTTGAGCAGTGCCAGCGGCGGTCTGGTGCTGATTCCGGGCGATTCGGCGATGCGTTTGAGCACACGTGGCGACCTCGTATTGGGGGGCGCGGCAGACCCGGGACGTGTGCGCTTGCAGAACTCCACGGCTTTTACCGATGCCAGCGGAGTGGCCCATGCGGGAGGCGGCTTGAGCAGTTTCTCGCTGTGGACCGATCACACTGCGATCGACCTGTTTGCGGCGGGGGGTAACCTCACGCCGAGTACACAAGTCGCCGAAGTCGAGAATCTGTTGTCCTCCACTTACAACACATCGCCCACCGATGGTCGCTTTGTTTACCCATCTGTGCTGCGGGCCGTGGCGGCCCAAGGCTCGATTTACGCGGGGGCCTCGGCCGCTTATGGCACCGGCAATCTGCCGCCGGCGGTGGGCTACTCCTTGTTGTTGGCGCCGTCTTCGGCAGGACAGCTGGAACTGCTGGCCGGGGATTCCATTTACGCCGGCGGATATGCGATCACTCAGTCGGGTGCAAGCCCTGCGGCGATTTCCTCAGCGTTTGCGCCGTCCTTCAATGGGTTTGCCAGCGACATCGCCAGCAAGCCGGTCATGACCAATAACAGTGTCGATGGCGTGGCGGCGCAACGCAATTCGCGTTACCCGTTGTTCGCTTTTGGTGCCAATAGCTATTCCGGTTTGAGTAGCGTGCGAGGCCCAGCGCGGTTTTATGCGTTGTCCGGCGATCTGGTCGGAGTCCGCAGTGGCGAAACCCTGACATTCATGCAGGCTGGCGTACCGCAGCGTACCTGGTACGAAGCGGCCGGCCCGGTGTGGATGCTTGCCGGTCGGGACATCGTCGCTTCCGGCACCAATCTGGGCCAGCCCACCGTCGCACCGAATGAGGTGAGCTACAGCAACGAAGAAATTCAGTCCACGGGTAACCTGTTCATGCACAACCGGCCAAACGATGTATCGCGGGTTTCGGCTGGGCGCGACATTCTGTACAGCAGCTTCGACATTGCCGGCCCGGGTGTTCTGGACGTCAGCGCCGGGCGTCACCTGCTGATGGAAGACCGCAGCAGCATCACCAGTATCGGGCCTGTGGTGGCGGGGGATCATCGTCCAGGGGCGAGTATCGTGATGCAGGCGGGCGTGGGCGCGCAGGGGCCGGATTACTCGCGCTTCATTGCCCGTTACCTGAACCCGCAGAACGTGGCCGACTCGACGCTGGCTCTCAGCGCGCAACCGGGCAAAGTGATCAAGACCTACGTCGATGAATTGCAGAACTGGCT
The DNA here is from genome assembly GCF_024169245.1 of Pseudomonas koreensis. Classification (NCBI taxonomy): domain Bacteria; kingdom Pseudomonadati; phylum Pseudomonadota; class Gammaproteobacteria; order Pseudomonadales; family Pseudomonadaceae; genus Pseudomonas; species Pseudomonas koreensis. Next base: position 4,614,251 of record NZ_JALJWP010000001.1, on the reverse strand, counting down.
GACCCTCGGTTACGGCTTCAGTGGCAACCAGGAACAGGCGCAAGCCTTCTACGCTACGCTGTCGAGCGCCGAGCAAGCGATCTTCGCCCGCCAGGTGTATTTCGCCGAACTGCGCGCCGGCGGCCTGGAATATACAGATGCCGATGGCCCGCGTACCGGCAGTTACCTGCGCGGTCGCAATGCCATTGCAGCGCTGTTCCCGACCACCGATGTCGCCGGCAATCCGATTCGCTACGACGGCGATATAACGATGTACGGCGGCGCCGGGGTCAAGACATTGTTTGGCGGCGACATTCAGATGCTCACGCCTGGTGGCGCTCAGGTGTTCGGCATCGAAGGCGCGGCGCCGCCGTCCACGGCGGGGATCATCACCCAAGGCTCAGGCGACATTCAGTTGTACTCGCAGGGCAGCATTTTGCTCGGCCAGAGCCGGATCATGACCACCTTCGGCGGCTCGATTCTCGGCTGGTCCGCCGAGGGCGATATCAACGCCGGTCGCGGCTCGAAAACCACCGTGGTCTACACACCGCCGAAGCGTGTGTACGACACCTGGGGCAACGTCACGCTGTCGCCGTCGGTACCGAGTACCGGGGCCGGTATCGCCACGCTCAACCCGATCGCCGAAGTGGCACCGGGCAACATCGACCTGATCGCGCCACTGGGCACCATCGATGCCGGCGAGGCGGGGATTCGCGTGTCGGGCAACGTCAACATCGCCGCGCTGACGGTGGTCAACGCCGCAAACATTTCCGTGCAGGGCAAGGCGACCGGCGTGCCCGTGGTGTCGGCGGTCAACACCGGCGCAATCACCTCGGCCAGTTCAGCGGCTTCATCCGCCACCCAAGCGGCGGAAGATGTCGCTCGTCAGCAACAGGCAGCGGCGCGGCAGAACCAGGCCTCGGTGTTCACCGTGCAGGTGCTCAGCTTCGGCAACGAGCAACTGGCACCGTCGCGTGATGGTGCCAATCGCGCCCCGGCGACGGGTTATAACCCGGACAGCCCGGTGCAGGTGCTCGGTGCCGGGGCGCTGGATGAACAGGCGAAACAGCAGCTGACCGAGGAGGAGCGTGGTCAGTTGACGTTGTAAAAGGACTCTCGTGCAGTACGTTTGGGCGGCCGGTTGGCCGCCTTTTTTTTATGAGTGGTTATGGATATTTTTTACGGGCGTGCAACACGGTCAGAATTTTGATGTGGTCTGTCACCCGATAGACCAGTAAATAATTCGAGTTAATGACCATTTCGCGAGTGCCCGGTATTCGGCCGGAGCGGAAACCATGCGGTATCCCGGAAAGCCTTCGCGCTGCCGCGCTGAGTTTTTGGTGCAGTGCAACTGAAGCGACAGTGTTGCGTTGTTCAACGTATTCGATGATGTCAGCCAGATCTCCAAGAGCCGGTTTACTCCAGCTAACCGGCAGCGCGTCGATTCTTGCGTCTCTCTTCCAGCATCTGACCTAGCAGCACCATTGCCTCATCGTGGGGGATAGGCGGGCGTGGATCATCAAGTGCGGCTTGTACCTTGGCGCGATACCAAAGGTCATAGCTCGCAGCCTCTTCTTCAGTTTCGAAGTCTGAAACGATAAGTGAAAGTTCAGCGCTCATAATGACCTCCATGATCAATGTGAAGCAGTCTAAGGGGATGTGGGCTCGTTGTCGTCACTGGCGGGACGAGGGACTCATCATCTCCAAACAGACGATGCAAATCTGTCAGACGCTTCGCTTGTGATGCACGTGAAGTCGATCAGGGGTGTAGTTCGATTCTGTAGGAAATCAGCTTTTGGTCATCGGACTGAGAGCCGCCGCTCAAAGCAGCGGCCACAGCCACGCCGCACTCAGTTGCCGTCCGCGACCTTGCGCTCGATCTCATCGACTTTGCGCTGCAGCTCTTCCGCTTCCTGCTCTTTGACCCGAGTGGAAGAGGGCGTGATGACCTTGTCCACGCCTTCGGTTTTGCCGTCGCGGTCCTGCAGGTCCCGCTCGACCACGTTCACCGGTTTGCCGCTGGCATCGGTGGGCGGGGCGTTGGGGGTTTTGTCGTCGTTGGGGTTCATGGCGCTGGCCTCCTGTTGGTGTACACATTGGAGACAGCGCGGCGACAGACGTTCGAAATTTTTCAGCGCCAAGGCCCTCTCCCGCAGGAGAGGGCCCAGCGGCGATTTCAGTCCTTGAGAATGTCGCGGTCCTTGGTTTCCGGGAGGAAGAAGGTGCCGAGTATCGCCGTCGCCACTGCAATGACGATCGGGTACCACAGCCCGTAGTAGATATCGCCGGTGGCCGCGACCATGGCGAAGGCCACGGTCGGCAGGAAGCCACCGAACCAGCCGTTGCCGATGTGATAGGGCAGAGACATCGAGGTGTAGCGGATGCGCGTCGGGAACAGTTCGACCAGCCACGCGGCGATCGGGCCATACACCATGGTCACGTAGATCACCAGCACGGTCAGCAGGAGCAGCATCATCGGGTAGTTGATTTTCGCCGGGTCGGCTTTTTCCGGGTAACCGGCGTCTTTCAGCGCCGCGGCGAGGTTGGCGGTGAAGGCGTCGTTGCGGGTCTTGAAGTCGGCGGCGGGGAGGGCGCTGCCTTCGAAGCTCTCGACGACGCGGTCACCGATGCGCACCTGCGCGACGGTGTTCGGTTCGGCGGCGACGTTCTCGTACGGGATCGCGCGTTTCGCCAGCAGGGTTTTCGCCAGGTCGCAGGAACTGGTGAATTTGGCCTTGCCGACCGGATCGAACTGGAACGAACACTGATCAGGGTTGGCGATGACTTTGACCGGATTTTTTTCCTGGGCGACGAACACGTCCGGGTTGCCGTACTGGGTCAGCGCATGAAAGATCGGAAAGTACGTCAGTGCCGCCAGTAGGCATCCGGCCATGATGATCGGCTTGCGCCCGATGCGATCGGACAGGCTGCCGAAGATCACGAAGAACGGTGTGCCGATCAACAGCGAACCGGCGATCAGCAGGTTGGCGGTCTGCGCGTCGATCTTCAGGGTTTGCAACAGGAAGAACAGCGCATAGAACTGCCCGGTGTACCAGACCACCGCTTGCCCGGCGGTACCGCCAAGCAGCGACATGATCACCACTTTGAGGTTGTCCCAACGCGCAAAGGATTCGGTCAGCGGCGCCTTCGAGGCCTTGCCTTCGTCCTTCATTTTCTGGAACACCGGTGACTCGCTCAGTTGCAGGCGGATGTACACCGACACGGCCAGCAGAATGATCGACAGCAGAAACGGAATCCGCCAGCCCCACGCCTCGAACGCTTCGGTGCCCAGCGCCGTGCGGCAGGCGAGAATCACCAGCAGCGACATGAACAGACCGAGGGTGGCGGTGGTTTGAATCCACGACGTGAAAAAGCCGCGCCGGTTGCGTGGTGCATGCTCGGCCACGTAGGTCGCGGCCCCGCCGTATTCCCCGCCCAGCGCCAGACCTTGCAGCAGACGCAGGGTGATCAGGATGACCGGTGCGGCAACGCCGATGGTCGCATAGCCGGGCAGCAGACCGACGATTGCCGTCGACACCCCCATGATCACGATGGTGATCAGGAATGTGTGCTTGCGCCCGATCATGTCGCCGAGTCGCCCGAAGACGATGGCGCCGAACGGCCGCACTGCGAACCCGGCGGCGAACGCCAGCAGGGCAAAGATGAATGCAGTGGTTTCGTTGACACCGGCGAAGAAGTGCTTGGCGATGATCGCCGCCAGTGAGCCGTAGAGGTAAAAGTCGTACCACTCGAAAACCGTGCCCAGCGAGGAAGCGAAGATGACCTTGCGCTCCTCCCTGGTGATGCCGCCGCTGCGGGGCGGTGTGCCGGTGGATGCTGTGTCGATTGTGGCCATGGGTGTTCTCCGTCGTGCTTATTGTTGTAGGCCGGAGTCCCCCGTTACTGCCTGTCGCACTCTGGCCCGTTGGCATCTGCCGCCGTTGCTCTAGCGTGAAGCTTGCACAGTCTGACCGCCTCGCAGGGCTGCAAGGTTTCCTGAAGCATAATCAGCTTTTGGCGAATATCCACTGGGCCTACGCTTTGACCCAACGCTGTCGGCTCCAGGCACTCAGCCAGTCGACCAGAAACACCAGCAACAGCATCGCCAGAATCACCGTGCTGGCCTGCGCTTCCTGGAACAGGCTCAGGCTGACATACAGCATCTGGCCCAGGCCGCCAGCGCCGACAAAACCCAGCACGCTGGCCATGCGGATGTTGTTTTCCCAGCGATACAGGCAGTAGGCGAGCAGTTGCGGGGCGAGGTTCGGCAAGGTGCCGTAGCAGAACGCCAGAATCGGATTGCCGCCCTGCAAGCGAATCGCCTCGGCGGGTTGTGGCGGAGTGTTTTCCAAGGCTTCGGCGAACAGCCGACCGAGCACGCCGGTGGTGTGCAAGGCGAGGGCGAGGGTGCCGGCGTTCGGCCCGAGGCCGGCGGCAAGCACCATCAGCGCCGCCCAGACCAGCTCCGGAATCGCCCGCAAGCCGTTGAGCAGCAGACGCGCCGCACTTTGCAGCGGCCAGCCGAAACGCCCTGCAGCGGGCAGCGCGAGGACGATGCCGAACAATGCCGCGAGCAAGGTGCCCAGCGCGGACATGGCCAGGGTTTCCAGTGAGCCGTGGGCGATGGCTTTCAGGTAGCCGGCGCTTAAGTCAGGGCTGAGAAAGCGCTGCACATAACTCCCCATTTGCTTGAGGCTGTTGGCGCTGCCCAGTTCGGCGAGGTCCAATTCCAGATAGGCGAAAGATGCGACTACCGAGAGCGCGATGGCGACGATCAGCAGCAGGTTGATCAGACGCCTCATGTCAGCCTCCAGCGCAGCAAGCGGCTGAGCTGATCGGCGCACAGCACCAGCAGCAGAAACGTCAGCAACATGCTGGCGACTTCACCGCCGGCAAACATGCGAATCGACAGGTCGATCTGCTGTCCCAATCCACCGGCACCGACAAAGCCCATCACCACTGACGCACGGATCGCGCACTCCCAGCGATACACCGTGTACGAGAGCAATTCGGCGGCGACATTCGGCAGCGTGCCGTAGGCAAACGCCGCCAAACGACCGCTGCCGGCCTGCAACAACGCGTGCGCCGGGCGCTGGTCGGTGGATTCGAAAATCTCGGCGTAAACCTTGCCGAGCATACCGCTGTAGGTGATGGCGATGGCCAGCACGCCCGCCGCCGGGCCAAGGCCGACGGCACGGACGAACAACAGCGCCCAGACGATTTCCGGCACGCTGCGCAGAAAAATCAGCAAGCCGCGAACCGGCCAGCGCAACAAACGCCCCGGCAGGCTCGGCACGCCACCTCGTGACGCCGCCGAGAGTGACAGCGCGCGGCTGGCGATCAGGCTCGCCGGCACCGCCAGCAGCAGGGCCAAGGCCATGCCGGCCGTGGCAATCGCCAGGGTTTGCAGGGTCGCTTTGAAAAGTAATTGCAGGAACGCTTGATCGTGCGCCGGTGGCCAGAATGCCGAAACGAAACGGCCCATTTCGTTCTGGCTATCGGCCTGAAACAGCACGCCCAGGTCCAGCTCACTGAGCTGAATGCCCGGCCACAACAGGGCCAGCGCCAGCAGCGTCAGCAACAATCGCGGCCACGCCGCCGGATCCCGTGAGTCAGCTTTCAGCATCGCGGAATCTGCACAATCAAAGGCGCGACCATCGGGGCCGGCGATTGCAATTGTTCATTGGCGTACAGCGCATCGAGCTTGTCGCGGCTGACCTCATCAGAACGGCAATCGAACAGAATCTGCCCGTCGCGCAAACCGATGATCCGCGGAAAGTGCGCCAGCGCCAGATCCACCGCGTGCAGGCTCGCCACCAGCGTGACGTTGTGCTCACGGGCGTGGCGCGAGAGGATCGACAACGTATGACCGGCGAGCACCGGGTCCATCGCCGAGACCGGTTCGTCGGCGAGCAAGATTTCCGGCGCCTGATACAGCACCCGCGCAATGCCGACGCGCTGCAATTGCCCGCCGGACAATTGCTGGCAGTGGGCGAACAGTTTGTCGCCCAGATCCAGCCGTGCCAACGCCGCGCGGGCGCCTGCCACATCCAGCGGATGCAGCAGATTCAACAGACTTTTGCCCAGACTCCACTGGCCAAGTTTGCCGGCCAGCACCGCCGTGATCACCCGCTGACGTGGCGGAATCGGCGGCGCCTGATGCACCAGGCCGATGCGCGCACGCAGGCGCTGACGCTGGCGCGCCGACAAGTGCCAGGCGCGTTCGCCGAGCACTTGGATGTCGCCACTGCTGGGCTTGAGCGCGGTTGCGAGCAGGTTGAGCAGGCTCGATTTGCCTGCGCCGGACGGGCCGATGATCGCGACCTGTTCGCCGGCATCGATCTGCACGTCGATGTTGCGAAGGGCATCGACGCCATTGGCGTGGCGCAGGCTGCCCTGGGTGAGGCGTAGGGTCATTTCAGCAGTTCGGCGGCGCGGGCGGCTTCCTCGATGCCCTTGTAGTTCTCGGGCTTGGTCTCGATGAAACGACTGGCGGCCTGCAGATCAAGAATCTTCTTCTGCTCTGGATTGGCCGGGTCGAGGTCGAGGAAGGCTTTCTTGATCTTCGCGGCCAGCTTCGGATCAAGGGTGCCGCGCACGGTCCAGTTGTAATCGAAGTAGGTCGGCGTGGTGGCGAAGACCTTGACCTTGGTGGTGTCAACCTTGCCGGCGTCGACCAGTTTCTGCCAGACGCTGGCGTTCAACACACCGGCATCGACCTTGCCGGCCTGCACCCAGGCAACGGTGGCGTCATGGGCGCCGGAGTAGGCGACGCGGCTGAAATAGGCCTCAGGTTTGATGCCGTCGTTCTTCAGCATGAAGTAACGCGGCATCAGGCTGCCCGAGGTGGACGACACCGAACCGAAGGCGAAGGTCTTGCCCTTGAGGTCGGCGAGGCTCTTCACGTTCGGGTCGGCGGTGATGAATTTGCTGGTGAACTGCGCATCCTGTTCGCGCTGCACCAGTGGGATCACAGGGGTGGTGGCGTCAGTCTTCAAACGTGCCTGCACAAAAGTGAAACCGCCGAGCCAGGCCATGTCGAGGCGATCGGTGGCCAGGGCTTCAACCACCGCCGGGTAGTCGGCGACGGGAACAAACTGCACCTTCATGCCCAACTGCTGCTCAAGATAGGCGCCCAGCGGTTCGAACTTGCGCAGCAGCTCGGTCGGCGCTTCGTCGGGAATCGCGCTGACGCGCAGGACATCAGCGGCTTGCGTCATCAGGGCAGAAAAGGACAGGGCCAGGCCGGCGGTGAGGGCGAGGGTACGCTTGAACATAGAATTCTCCGTTTCGTAAGCGTCAACATTCGAAGGGCTGCCACTACAGAGCGGCGCGCCACGTCAGGGTAGACGAAACGGCGAGGTTATACGCATTCGCGAGGAGATTGGCCAGCCTCCGTGCCGGCGCGTTGTGTCTGTTTGTGTGCTGTACGGGTCAAGCCGCTTCGGGCAGTCTGGCGATCACCTTGATCTCAAAATCGAAACCCGCCAGCCAGGTCACGCCGACCGCCGTCACCGTCGGAAACGGCGCTTCGCCCCAGAACTCCGGCACCACGCTCCAGATCGTTTCGAACGTCGAGTGCGGGTCGACCATGAACACGGTGACATCCACTGCGTCGTCGAAGCTGCAACCGGCCGCAGCGAGGATTGCGTTGAGGTTGTTGAACGCCGTGCGGACCTGATCGCGCAGATCCGCCTCGGGCGAACCGTCCTCGCGGCTGCCGACCTGGCCGGAGACAAAGAGAAAGCCGTTGGAACGGATCGCCGGCGAATAACGGTGGCGCTCATACAGGGCGTGGCGGGCGGGTGGAAAAACTACATCGCGCTTGGACATGGGGCTGACTCCATCAGTGGTTGATGGAGTGACTTTAGGTATTTGCAGCTGCCGGATAAACGCGCAAGCTTGGCGTTCACTGTTTGTGAATCCCAAACAATCGAGGGGCGTGGATGGACCGGTTCGATGCGATGCAGGCCTTTGCCCGGGTGGTCGAGGCGGGCAGTTTCACCAAGGCTGCCGAAACCTTGCACATGAGCAAGACCACGGTGACGCAACTGGTGCAGCAACTGGAGGCGCGGCTGCGGGTCAAGCTGCTCAACCGCACCACGCGCAAGGTCAACGTTACCGCCGACGGTGCGGCGTATTACGAGCGGGTGGTCAAGCTGCTCGCCGACATGGACGACGCCGAAACCAGCCTGCCCGGCGCCGCTGCACGGCCACGCGGACGTTTGCGCATCGACGTGCCCAGCCCGTTCGCACGGCTGATTCTGGTTCCGGCGCTGCCGGAGTTTCACGCGCGCTACCCGGACATCCAGATCGACATGGGCGTCAGCGACCGCATCGTCGACATCATTGATGAAAACGTCGACTGCGTGGTTCGCGGTGGTGAGTTGCTCGACCAATCATTGATGGCGCGCAAGATCGCCGATCTGCCATTGGGCGTGTTTGCCGCACCGGCTTATCTGGCCCGCGAAGGTACGCCCGACCATCCGCGCGAACTGGAAGACTCCCATCATCGGGTGGTCGCCTTTCTTTGGGCTCGCACTGGTAAACCTCTTCCGTACACGTTGCACAATGGCGCCGAACGCCTGCAGATCAAGGGCCGGCATGCGCTTGCGGTGGATGATGGCAATGCCTATCTGGCGGCGGGCCTGGCCGGCATGGGTGTGCTGTGGCTGCCGACGTATATGTCTGATGCGCATGTGGCGCGTGGCGAGTTGGTGCAGTTGTTTGCAGGCTGGGAGCTTGAGTCGATGCCGCTTTATCTGGCCTATCCGCCGAGTCGGCATGTGAGTCTCAAGTTGCGGGTTTTTATTGATTGGGTGGTGGGGTTGATGGCTACGCCGGCGCCAGTCGTGACGCGCCAGTCACGGCCATGATTGACTCTTGCGCAGAACCAGCCAACTATCGCTCGCATAACAACGACCGATGGACCCGACCTTGATTGAACGACGTCAATTCAGCGGTGGCATGAAGGGCAAGAACCTTCGCTATCTGAATGAGCAGAACACCGATAACACCGGCGTGACCCGCACCGGTTTCCTGTTGCTTGAACACTTTTCGCTGCCGGCCTTTACCCAGGCGCTGGACACGGTAGTCACCACCAACCTGTTGCGCCCGGGACTGTTCTCGTCGCGCACTTTCGGCCTGGGCGATGGCGAGGTGATCAGCGATCTGGGACTGGTCATCCGCCCCGATGCGCGCCTGGGTTCTGCTGCGCTTAACGAGCTTGACCTGCTGGTGATATGCGGTGGCTACCGCACCGAACTGCGCGCTAGCGATGAGTTCATCGGTTTGCTCAAGGCCGCGGCGGAGCGGGGCGTGAGCCTGGCCGGATTGTGGAACGGTTCGTGGTTTCTCGGCCGCGCCGGTTTGCTCGATGGCTACCGCTGCTCAATCCACCCGGAACATCGCCCGGCGCTCACCGAAATCGCCAAGAGCACTCACGTCAGCAGCGAACCCTATGTGATCGACCGCGACCGGCTCACCGCGTCGAGCCCATCAGGCGCGTTTCATATGGCGCTGGACTGGATCAAGGGCTTGCACGGCAAGGCGTTGGTCGAAGGCATTGAGGACATCCTCGCCTTCGAGGAGTCGCGCTATCGGCGGATCAAACCGGATGAGAACATCTGCGTCAGCGCGCCGTTGCGTGAAGTGATCAAGCTGATGGACGCCAATCTCGAAGAACCGCTGGAGCTGGAACAGCTGGCCGTATACGCCGGCCGCTCACGGCGTCAGCTCGAGCGCTTGTTCAAGGAGCAGCTGGGCACCACGCCGCAGCGCTATTACCTGGAACTGCGCATCACCGAAGCACGGCGCCTGCTGCAGCACACCGAGCTTTCGCAGGTGGAAGTGCTGGTGGCTTGTGGTTTTGTCTCACCGAGCCATTTCAGCAAGTGCTACAGCTCGTATTTCGGGTATCGGCCTTCGAAGGAAAAACGGCTGGTCAAATAGATCATTGATCAATCTGAGGTCATTTCGGATTTCAGGCCGGTGTAACCCTCGAAAGCCCTCACCCCAGCCCTCTCCCAGAGGGAGAGGGAGCCGACCGAGGTGTCTTGCGCTGTACATCGACCTGAAAGATGGAGGTCGATTATGGATTCAATACAGCACTTTCAGGTCGGCGTAAATCTTCAGCATCCCCCAATCAGTTCCCTCTCCCTCCGGGAGAGGGCTAGGGTGAGGGGCTTCTGAGGGCGGGTCTGTCAGAGACGGTCAGCATCGATCACAGCCTGCGCAAACGCCGCCGGGCTTTCCTGCGGCAAGTTATGCCCGACCCCGCCCTCGATCAACCGGAACTGATATTTCCCGGTAAAGCGTTTGGCGTAATCCTCCGGCGCCGGGTGCGGAGCGCCATTGGCATCGCCTTCCAGCGTAATGGTCGGCACGCTGATGGACGGCGCGGTGGCAAGCTTCTGCTCCAGCGCTGCGTATTTCGCCTCGCCCTGCACCAGACCCAGACGCCAGCGGTAGTTGAACACGGTGATCTCGACGTGATCCGGGTTCTGCAGCGCCTTGGCGCTGCGGTCGAAGGTGGCGTCGTCGAATTTCCATTGCGGTGAAGCCAGTTGCCAGATCAGTTTCGCGAAATCGTGGGTGTTCTTTTCATAGCCGGCGCGGCCGCGCTCGGTGGCGAAATAGAACTGGTACCACCACTGCAATTCGGCTTTCGGCGGCAGCGGGTTCTGCCCGGCGGCCTGATTGCCGATCAGATAGCCGCTGACCGCCACCAGGGCCTTGACGCGCTCTGGCCACAGCGCTGCGACGATGTCCGCCGAACGCGCGCCCCAGTCATAACCGCCCAGCACCGCTTGCTTGATTTTCAGCGCGTCCATGAAGTCGATCACATCGCTGGCCAGCGCTGCCGGCTGGCCGTTGCGCGGGGTATCCTGGGACAGGAACTGCGTGTCGCCATAACCGCGCGCATAGGGCATCAGCACGCGGTAACCCTGGGCAGCCAGCAGCGGTGCGACCTCGTCATAGCTGTGAATGTCGTAGGGCCAGCCGTGCAGCAGGATCACCACCGGGCCATCGGCAGGGCCGGTTTCGGCGTAGGCCACATCGAGTACGCCAGCCTTGATGTGCTTCAGCGCGCCGAAAGGCGAGGGCGCTGAATAGCTGACGGCGACGGGTTCTGTGGTTTGCGCCTGAGCGCTGCCGACCGCGCCGAGCAGCGATAGCGCCAGAACCGACAAGCCGAGCGCGTGGGTGATTTTAGAAGTGTGCAGAGCCTGTTTCATGCTGACGTCTCCTTTGCGAGCCTGTGGCCAAGGGGCTGGATGAACCCTTGAAACCTTGGGTGCATTGAAGCGTGGCGAGGTATCCACTCTGTGTCGCAAGAGAGCGTTTTTGCATTGGGTTGTGTAGCAGCGGGGCGCGTACACAATGTGATACACGGCGGCCGAACCCAACGTTTTCGCGGGAAAATAATAAGTGGCTGTTTTAAAACAAAAAATATTTCATCCCGGGCTTCCCAAATGAAATGAATGTTGATAAATTGCGCCCCGTTCTCACAGCGATCCTCACGGAGCCGCTGATCAGAGCTACAGGGGCGTCGCCAAGCGGTAAGGCAGCAGGTTTTGATCCTGCCATGCGTTGGTTCGAATCCAGCCGCCCCTGCCATCTACGAAAAAACGCCAACTTCTTGCGAAGTTGGCGTTTTTTTATGCCTGCGATTTGGCCAGGGGTAGCGAAGTCGATGTGCGCGGCGCCGAAGCACCGCGCACATCAATCACTCAGTGCGGCGCGCGCGGAATGGTTTTCATCAGGTCTTCAGGGCTGATGTGACCGACCACGCTGCCCGGCTGCGGCAGGTTGAGGATGTGGCCTTTCATCTTGCCGATGATGTGCATCTCGCACGGCTTGCAATCGAACTTCAGCGTCAGCACTTCATCGCCGTGGATCAACTGCATCGGCGCGACCTTGGTGCGCACGCCGGTCACGCCTTTGGCCTGTTTCGGGCACAGGTTGAAGGAGAAGCGCAGGCAATGCTTGGTGATCATCACCGGCACTTCGCCCGGTTCTTCGTGGGCTTCGTACGCCGCGTCGATCAGCTTGACGCCGTGACGATGGTAGAAGTCGCGCGCCTTCTGGTTGTAGACGTTGGCGAGGAAGGTCAGGTGCGAATCCGGGTACACCGGTGGCGGCGTGGTTTCGGCCTTGCGGCTGCCACGCGGATGCGCGGCGACGCGGGCCGCCGTCAGCGCTTCGATCACTTCACGACGCAGGGATTTGAGCTGCGAGTTGGGAATGAAGAACGCTTGCGGCGCATCCAGCTTGATGTCGGTGGCGTGATACTGCGTGGTGCCGAGCTGGCCGAGCAGGTCGCGCAATTGCTCCAGCGCTTGCTCAGGCTTGTTGGCGACACCAAACGGCCCGTTGAGGGTGACGCTGGCGCTGATGCCTTCTTCGCTGGTCGCGGTCACTTCCAGCTGTTCTTCGCGCAGACGGGCGAACCAGCTCAGGGCCACGCGACGTTCCGAAGAGGTCTTCTGCAGCGCCTGCTGCCAGTTGTGATCGAGGTTGCGATTCAGCGGATGGCTTGGACGCAGCTTGAACAGGCCTTCGGGCATTTCGTTCGGCTCGACGCGATAGCGGTAGCGCTTCTCGCCATCTTCTTCGAACTCGCCTTTGGCCTCGGCGATATTGGCGCGGAAACCGACCACTTCGCGTTTGACCAGCACGTTCAGGCCGTCACCGTTTGAGAGCGGCTCATGGGTGATGACCTGCATGTCACGCTTGCCGACTTTTTCTACCGTACCGACCGGCAGGCCGGTGAAGGTCGGCGAATCGAAGGCGCCGATGTCGATCTTGCGATCAGTGACGAAATAATCGGTGCTGCCACGGTGGAAGGTTTTTTCCGGATCGGGCAGGAAGAAATGCACGGTGCGGCCGCTGGAAGCGCGGGCCAGGTCCGGGCGGTCTTCGAGCACGTCGTCGAGGCGCTGGCGGTAATAGGCAGTGATGTTCTTCACATAGCCCATGTCTTTGTAACGACCTTCGATCTTGAACGAACGCACGCCGGCCTCGACCAGCGCGCGGATGTTGGCGCTCTGGTTGTTGTCTTTCATCGACAGCAAGTGCTTTTCGTAAGCGATCACGCCACCCTTTTCATCTTTCAGGGTGTACGGCAAGCGGCACGCCTGGGAGCAGTCGCCACGGTTGGCGCTGCGGCCGGTCTGCGCGTGGGAAATGTTGCACTGGCCGGAGAAGGCCACGCACAGCGCACCGTGAATGAAGAACTCGATGGCCGCGTCGGTTTCATCGGCGATGGCGCGGATTTCTTTCAGGTTCAGCTCGCGGGCCAGCACCAGTTGCGAGAAACCGGCCTGATCGAGGAACTTCGCCCGCTCCAGCGTGCGGATATCGGTCTGGGTCGAGGCGTGCAGCTCGATCGGCGGCATGTCCAGCTCCATCACACCCAGATCCTGGACGATCAGCGCATCGACACCGGCGTCGTACAACTGATGGATCAGCTTGCGCGCCGGCTCCAGTTCGTTGTCGTGCAGGATGGTGTTGATGGTGGTGAAGATGCGCGCGTGGTAACGACGTGCGAATTCCACCAGTTCGGCGATTTCGCTGACTTCGTTGCAGGCATTGTGGCGCGCGCCGAAGCTCGGGCCGCCGATGTACACGGCGTCGGCGCCATGCAGGATGGCCTCGCGGGCAATGGCGACATCGCGGGCAGGGCTGAGCAATTCCAGGTGATGCTTGGGCAAGGACATAGTTTTTTTAGTCAGGCGGTCACGGGCAAGGCGCGCATTCTACCCGTGAAACGCGCGTCGGGCACGTGTGTGCTGCCCGATGGTGGCTGGCGATCGGGTCAGTTCGGTTGGCTATTGTGTTGAATGTTCCGGCCCCTTCGCGGGTGAGCCCGCTCCCACAGGGTTTCGCGGTGTAATCGGAATCGCGGCTACACACAAAACATTGTAGGAGTGAGCCTGCTCGCGATTGCGCCGGGTCAGTCAAAGCATCTTTGCCTGACACACCGCTATCGCGAGCAGGCTCACTCCTACAGGGGGTTGTGTCATTCCAGAATAATTGAAATGACGCTGTGCAATTTCAATCAGCCCTTGGCCGCCATCGCCGTCACTTCCACACGCATCCCTTCAACCGCCAGCGAGGCCACGCCCACCGCTGCCCGCACTGGCCACGGCTTGGCAAAAAAGCGTTGATAGACTTCGTTGAATGCCGCGCGATCAGCCATGTCCGTCAGGTAAATGGTCAGGTGCAGCACGCGGTCCATCGAACTGCCGGCACGTTCCAGCGCGACTTTCAGCGCTTGCAGGGTGCATTCGCTTTGCTCGGTGATGCCGCCCAGTTCCAGGCTGCCATCGGCGCGGGTAGGAATCTGCGTCGAGACCATGATCCCGCCGAAGGTGGCGACGTCGGAAGAAATCGAGTCGGTGTCGGGATCAGGCGTGAAGGTGATGTCTTGATTGGCCATTGGCATCTCTTGTTCGAGTGAATGAAGGTCGCGCCAGTTTACAGATTCCCTCCGGCGATGGCCCGCGCGCGTTCAGACTGGCTGCGTCGCCGCTTCCGCCGCGATAGCCGCAAGCACACTGGGTCGCGCACCGATGCGTTTCAAGTAGCTGGCCAGCGCTGGCCATTCGGCGATAGCGATGTCGAATGTCGGCAACCAGGTCAGCACCGTGAACAGGTAGGCATCGGCAACGCCAAAGCTACCCATCAGATAGTTCCGATCCGCCAGAATGCGCTCGAGGTAATCCAGCCGCTTGCACAGTTTCTGCCGAAAAATCGCTTTGACCGCTTGCGGGATCTCCGCGCTGAACAATGGGGCGCTGGCGCCGTGAATCTCCGAGCTGATGAAATTCAGATGCTCCTGCAGTCGTATGCGCTCCCACGTACCGACTGCGGGCGCCAAGGTGTTCCCCGGGACTTGGTCGGCGAGAAATTGCAGGATCGCCGGGCCTTCGGTCAGCACTTCGCCGTTATCCAGTTGCAGCGCGGCCACGTAGCCTTTCGGATTGATCTCGAGAAAGTCACGGCCGTCAGCCGTGCGCTTGGTCTGGTTGTTCACGCGGATCAACTCGAACGGCAAGCCGAGTTCGCGCAGGACGATGTGTGGGGAAAGCGAGCAGGTCATCGGTGCAAAGTACAGTTTCATGGCGTGTCCCTTATAAGTGAAGGCGCCACGATCCCCTGCGGGCAAAACTTCCGCAAAGGTCATTTGCAATGCTAGCGTATGACAAATTCTCATGCGCCAATCCATACCTTATGACTTGCAAACTTCCTTCCCTCAACGGCCTGCGCGCGTTCGAAGCGGCCGCGCGGCATATGAGCTTTACCATGGCCGCCACTGAGTTGAACGTCACGCAGACAGCAATCAGTCACCAAATCAGGCGCCTCGAAGCCGAGCTGGGTGTCGCATTGTTTCTGAGACTTAAGGATGGCTTGGCGCTCAGCGAAGAAGGCCACGCCTACCTGCCGGGTGTGCGTTCTGCGTTTCAAGCGTTGCGCCATTCGACGCAACAATTATTCGAGTCGCGCGGGTCCAGCGTATTGACCATCAGCACGCTGGTCTCGGTTGCGTCGAAATGGCTATTGCCGCGCCTTCCGGCATTTCAGCAGGCGTTTCCGGACATCGATGTGCACATCAGCGCCGCTACCGATCTGGTGGATTTTCGCCGAGGAGGCATCGACGCGGCGATTCGCTACGGGCGGGGCGACTGGAAAGGCCTGCGCGCGGACTTTCTCATGGCCGATGAGGTATTTCCCGTGTGCAGTCCAGCAGTGGCGACGACATTGCACACGCCGCAAGATCTGGCCAGTCACACCCTCGTGCAAGTCAGTGGCGTCACCGCTAAAGACTGGCAGGCCTGGCTCAGCGCCGCCGGCCAGCCTGCGCAGTTGGCCGACGGCGCGAAGCTGACCTTCGATCTGGCGATGATGGCGGTGCAGGCGGCAATTGACGGGCAGGGCGTGTGTATCGGGCGTTCGACTTACGTAAACGACGATCTGCGTGCGGGGCGATTGGTCGCACCGTTCGACCTGCGCCTGCAGGATGATCTCGGCTTCTATCTGGTTACACCCCATGAAACCGCTGACTCGACAAAGATCAACGCGTTCAGACGGTGGCTTGTGGATGTGGCTCGCGACACGTTTGTATAAGCGTGTATCAACCGTGAGCGGATACACACGGCAACACCAAACCGGGCTTTCGAGACACATCTGCCTTACATGCCGAGCCCAAAGTAGCCCTCACACCAACACTACGTTTGAGAGGGCACCACCATGTACCGTCCACTGTTTCTGGCTTCTGCCGTTGTCTTTGCTTCCCTGACCGGCTTCGCTCATGCGGCCGATGCGCCGGCGACGAACTGGCAGAAAGGCTTGAGCCGCACCGATCTGGTCCGTCAGGACCTCGGCGCTGACAACCGTGAAGTGATTCAGGCGCGCATCGACTTTGACGCTGGCGTCAGTGCGCCTCGGCATGCGCACCCTGGCGTCGAGGTCGCCTACGTCATCAGTGGCACGTTTGAATATCAGCTCGAAGGGCAGGCGCCGGTGACGCTCAAGGCGGGCGACTCCCTGTTTATCCCGGCGGGTGTAGCGCACGTGGCGAAAAACATCGGCAACGAGAAAGGCGTCGAACTGGCCACCTACGTCGTCCCGAAAGGCGAGCCCCTGCTGATCCTCAAGCCATGATGCACGAGTCCGCTAGTTCGAGCGGGGCTTGCTCATCGCGCGCTTGATGCGCATCCAGTCCTGATAGGCCGCCGTTCGTTTCGCGTCGGCCAGAGCCTTGGCTTCACTGAAACGGGCCCAGGCCTCAGGGCTGTCGGTGTCATGCTCGATGATTCTGTAGGCCGCTTCTTCCAGCAGGTCCGCCTCGCGGAACATCGCGGCGTTTTCCGCCATCTCGTCGTCCCAGGAGCGGCCGAAACCGAATTTCAATGTGTGTTCTGTCATTTCACGTGATCCTCCTCCCAGACCAGAGGCACTGATTCTCGCCATTGCACCTCGGTCACGCCAAAGCGTTCCGCCATCGGTTTGGAAAAACGTTTCAACGGAGGCCGACCGGGGCGGGGAATGGGCGCGATTCCCGCGTCGCAACTTGCCCACTGCCACGCTTCGGCATTGTTCATGTTTTTTGTGCGAATGACGAATGACCTGGGCTTTCCATGTAACAGGTAATCGATCACGTACAAATCCGCTCCGCTCATACATTTCCTCCGGCTGTTAAGAAGAGGGATGTCTGGCGAAATGAATAATTCAGAGAAATTGACGCGGGCGGGATGACCGGCTGATTACGCAGCTCGAAGGCTGTACGCCTCGCTGAGGCTGTACAAGTTCGGCCGGCATTTCGATCGTTTTGCAGGGTATTCAGACAGGAACGCGCCCGCTACGACGCGTTATTCAGTGGGACCTTTCAGGAGTAAATGCACGAGCAGACAAAGTCCGCATGAACCTCGGTTTCTTCTACTGCCGTGATCAAACCCGAATGCAAGGCTTCTTCAGGATTGATGATGCGCGGAGCTGCGGTCAGATATTTCTCCGTCTCCAACGCGTTTTTCCCGTGACTCGTACGTTCGGCGACGATCTGCGCGTAGAGGTGCAAGTCGTAATCCAGGCTCATGGCGTATTCCGACATGCGCGAGTGATCGACTGAACCTTGCAGGTGCCAATGGAATGGGTGAAAGAGAAACTTGCTGTGAGTACAGGCGGTGCGGCGCTGGCCGGCCAGAAAAACTATGTTGCCCATCGATTCGACGGTCCCCAGATTGTGGGTATGCACTGGAATCGGCAGGGCCAGCAGGAAGTTGTACATGGTGAAGCCGTAGCTGCACTCACCGCCCATTGTGGCGATGTTGAGGATGAGTCTCGGTGCATCTTCCTTTACGGCGAGCGAGGCTTTATCGATCAATTGGCCGCAGGTCGAGGCGTTGATCGGCCCGGTAAAGTTAATGACGTGAACAGGCATGGCGATTCCCTCGGCTGGTCAGGACTCCTAAGCAATAGCTGTAATTTCGGTTGAGTGAAAGTGGGCAGGGGAGCCGAGCTCCCCTGCACCCGGCGCATCAACTGTTGCGCCCGCCACCATGGCTGTTTTGACCACCTTTCTGTCCGGCTTCAGAGGCCTTTTCCCGATCATTGGCAAAATTGCCGCCACTGCCCTGGCCGCCCTTGCTGCCGGCTTCGGACGCTCTGTCCCGATCGTTCGCAAAGTTGCCGCCACTGTTCTGGCCGCCTTTACTGCCGATTTCCTGATAGAACTCTTTGTCGTGCGAAGCCGAAGTGGCTTCACCACCTTTTTTACCTGCTTCGTTGACTGACATGCTGCCTTGTTGTTTATCCTGTGCCATTTCAAACTTCCTCATTTCTCTGTACAGGCACTTGCGAATCAAGGATGCACACACTGCGTGCCGTCATTATCCGCCAAGTACTCATATAGTTTATTGATGTCGTTTGCTTTGCTTGGTCTGGCTTGTCTTATAACTACAAGTTTGGCCGTTGTGCTAAGAAGAGCGCTCATAAGTTGGCGTTGCATCAGGTGTCCGGGAGTTTTCAGAGTTTACTGTCAATTCCCGGCGTTCATAACATTCCTGCTGAACGCTTTCCCTGTGCCTCGGACTGATCTGCTGTCGTTCAACACAAGGTGACACCGGTGGGATATCCGACCTCGTCACGTGCGAACTGCGCGCTGCTTCGGGATACACTTCCGCTCCCTTGTTTCGTTGCACTTCGCTTCGTGCGAAATCGCTTGCCATACCCATGATTGCGCTCCATCAGCTGATTTCAAAGGGCAGCGAGGCTGCCCTTGTACCGCTTACTCAGGATTTGCGACCGCCGCCGTGGCTGTTCTGTCCGCCTTTGCGGCCAGCCTCGGATGCCTTTTCACGATCATTGGCGAAGTTGCCGCCGGACGACTGACCGCCTTTCTTGCCGGCTTCAGATGCCTTTTCACGATCGTTTGCGAAGTTACCTGGATTTTTATTTCCTGTGGTCATGATAGCTCTCCGATATCAATTAACGTTTCGCTAGTTATGTCCGTTGTCGCACCGGACATCTACTCCGATTACGAGCCGGCGAAAAATGTTTTGAAAATTTTTACTCAGCCCGATGAACGGTAAGATAGTGATGAAACTTATACAACTTGTTGGTTTCTCGCCGCTTCGTATAACTTTCTAAAGTATTGAAGAGGTCCGGGTTTATTACCGTTTTGCTTCGTTTGTTCAACCGTTTGTCGGCGGGAAGTTGAAGCGTAATTCGCACGATCTAGAGTCTTTGAAGTGTATGTCACATCTATGTCGAGGATATGAACATGACCAATCATCACAAGGATCAACCGTTCGCTGAAGATCCACAAAAAATCAAGGAGGCCGGCAAGAAAGGCGGAGCTTCAGTCAACGTGAAAGTCGATCGGGCGGAGAAAGCGCGCGTCGGTGGGCAACACAGCCATGGCGGTGCGCGCACGGGCAAGGGTGACTGAGGCGCTGGAAACCAACAATCGCCGTCCTCTCTGTGCCAATGCAGAGAGGACTTCTACGCTGACTCTATCTGAACCGTGGCAGCGGCCGATCCAGCGGCTTGAGCGTCGACAGCGTCTGGCGGATCAGCGGCGCATCCTTTTCGATGTCGTGCAGCCGATCGCGGATGCGCAGTGCCGTCGGATGCCCGCCTTGATGATCAACCCAGTCGGCGATCTCTTTGCAGGCGGCTGCGAGGCGCGCCTGGCGGGCGTCGAGCAGGGTGAGGAGAGTGGTGATGGACTCTTTTTCTGACATGGAACACCTCCGTTCGCTGAAACGGCTGAGTTGCAACAAAAAGTGCGCGTGGCGCGAACCTTCAGATCAACTATAGAAGACCTGTGCGATCGTGCAAAAAATACCCAGATCAGCTCGTCGGCGAAATCCTTTTCAGGAGTGAGCCTGCTCGCGATGGCGGTGTGTCAGTCGACATCTTCATCAACTGACAGACCGCTATCGCGAGCAGGCTCACTCCTACAGGGGGTACGTGCGAATCAGGACGCCTCGGTCACTTCGCACATGCTTTCGAGAAACATCGCAAGTGCAACTTCCTCGGCGCGCAGGCCTTTGCGCACTCGCGGGCGCGGCAGTTCAGCGAGGGCGCCGAGCATGAAATGTTCGACCACGGCGGGGTGGATGTAGCACTTGCGGCACACCGCCGGTGTGTTGCCCAGCTGCTTGGCGACGTTCTTCACCGCTTCGACCACATGGCGCTTGGCTTCGGTTTCCGACTCATGCTGCAACTCGCGCAGCACCGACAAGGCCAGGGCGCTGCCCGCCCAGGTGCGGTAATCCTTGGCGGTGAACGCAGCGCCAGTGAGCTTTTGCAGATAGGCGTTGACGTCGGAAGAGGTGACGGTATGCCGTTCGCCGTGTTCATCGAGGTACTGAAAAAGGTTCTGCCCGGGAATTTCCAGACAGCGCTTGATGATTCGCGCCAAGCGGCGATCCTTGACCGTGATCTGATGTTCGATGCCGCTCTTGCCACGGAACTGGAACAGGATCGCGCTGCCGTTGACCTCGACGTGACGGCTGCGCAGTGTGGTCAGGCCATAAGAGCGATTGTCCCGCGCATATTGGGTATTGCCGACGCGGATCAGCGTGGCGTCGAGCAAGGTAATGACCGTGGCCATGACCTTGTCACGGCTGAAGCCCGGCGCATCGAGCAGCGCCTCAAGCTGGCGCCGCAGTTTTGGCAGGGCCTGGCCGAAGTCGCGCAGGCGCGAGTATTTGTCCGCATCACGCACTTCACGCCAGCGCGCGTGATAACGGTACTGTTTGCGGCCGCGCGCATCGCGCCCGGTGGCTTGCAAATGGCCGCACGGGTCGGCGCAGATCCACACATCGGTGTAAGCCGGCGGCACTGCGAGGGCATTGATGCGTTTGATTTCCTCCGGGTCGGTGATGCGCTGCCCGGACGGTTCGAAATAGACGAACTTGCCGCGCAGTTTCTTCCGGGTGATACCAGGCTGAGTGTCATCGACGTAATGCAGATCGGCGGGCAGGGCATCTGTCAGCACGGTATCGGGCATGGCGGCTTCCTTCGGTCATACGGCAGTCTGTAACTGGATTGACCGCAGGCGCCGGCCGTCGTGCCGAATGATTTACGCGAGCACCGCCACCGCCTTGATCTGCGCCCAGAGCCGCTGGCCCGGATGCACGTTCAGTTGATCCTTGGAAAACCGCGTGATCCGCGCCAGCAGCGGCGTGCCACCAGCGTCCAGGCGGATCAGCACGTGCGCACTGTTGTCAGCCGCCTGTTCGCTGACCACCGTAACCGGCAGACGATTGAGAATGCTGCTGGCGGCATCGTTGTTCAGCGCCAGACTGATGTCGCGCGCGTGTACTTTGCAGCGCAAGGCCTGACCCACGGCCATCGGCGCATGGGTGACGCGAATGTTCATTTCAGTGGCCGGCAGTTGCAGACTGAGCAATTGATAGGTGGCGTCGTAGGCGCTGACCTGGCCTTCGATGATGACCCCGGCGTCATCACCCATTGCCAGGGGCAGATCCAGACGCGCGAGGGTCTCGCCGATCGGGCCGCTGGCGAGGGCTTTGCCATCGCGGAGCAAGACCAGATGATCAGCCAGACGCGCGACTTCATCCTGCGCATGGCTGACGTACAGCAGCGGAACATCCAGTTCGTCGTGCAGACGTTGCAGGTACGGCAGGATTTCGCTTTTGCGCCGGCTGTCGAGAGCCGCCAGTGGTTCGTCCATCAGCAGCAGTTTCGGACTGGTCAGCAGAGCACGGGCGATGCCGACGCGCTGCCGCTCGCCACCGGACAGATGTTGCGGATGACGCTCAAGCAAGTGGCCGATGCCGAGCAGTTCGGTGGCCTGGTTCATGTCGACCCGGCGTTGTGACCTGGCGATGCGTTTGAGGCCAAACTGCAGATTGGCCATTACCGACAGGTGCGGAAACAGGCTGGCCTCCTGAAACACGTAGCCGAGCGCGCGTTTATGCGGCGACACGAAGATGCCGTTGGCGCTGTCCTGCCAGACCTCGTCATTGATCTGCACGAAACCTTGTTCCGCGCGCTCCAGCCCGGCGATGCAGCGCAGGCAGGTGGTTTTGCCGGAGCCGGAATCGCCAAACAGCGCGGTGACGCCACGGCCCGGCACCTGCAGATCGACATCCAGTTCGAACCCCGGATAAGCGCGTTTCAGACGTACATCAATCATCGATCAGCTCCAGTCTGCGCGGGTCTTGCGGCTGGAATACAGCGCCAGCAACACCAGAAACGAGAACACCAGCATCGCCCCGGACAGCCAGTGCGCCTGGGCATATTCCAGCGCCTCAACGTGGTCGTAGATCTGCACCGAGACCACGCGGGTCTTGTCGGGAATGTTGCCGCCGATCATCAGTACCACACCGAATTCACCGACGGTGTGAGCGAATCCAAGGATCGCGGCAGTGATGAAGCCGGGGCGCGCCAGCGGCAGGATCACGCTGAAGAAAGTGTCCCAGGGATTGGCGCGCAACGTCGCAGCGACTTCCAGCGGTCGGGTGCCGATCGCCGAAAAGGCATTCTGCAACGGTTGCACCACGAACGGCAGGGAGTAGATCACCGAGCCGATCACTAGTCCGGTGAAGCTGAACGTCAACGTGCCCAAGCCGAGCCACTGGGTGAACTGACCTAGAAACCCGTGCGGCCCCAGTGCCAGCAACAGATAAAAGCCGATCACCGTCGGCGGCAACACCAGCGGCAGGGCGACGATGGCGCCAATCGGGCCGCGCATCCACGACGATGTGCGCGACAGCCATAAGGCGATCGGCGTGCCTATTACCAGCAGGATCACGGTCGTCAGCGACGCCAGTTTCAGGGTCAGCCAGATGGCGGCGAAGTCGGCACTGGTCAGCGACATTTACAGTTGATACCCGAAAGATTTGATCACTGCCGCGGCTTTCGGGCTTTGGAGGTAATCAACCAGAGCCTTGGCGGCGGCGCTGTTCTTGCCTTTGTTCAGGATCACCGCGTCCTGTTTGATCGGATCATGCAGCTCCGCCGGGACAATCCACGCCGAACCACTGCTGACTTTGCCGTCCTTGTAGATTTGCGACAGCGCGACAAAGCCCAGTTCGGCGTTGCCGGTGGAAACGAATTGGTAAGCCTGGGTGATGTTCTGGCCTTCGACGATTTTTGCTTTGGTAGCGTCGGTCAGTTTGAGTTTCTCCAGCACCTGAGTGGCAGCGAGGCCGTACGGCGCGGCTTTCGGATTGGCGATCGAAAGGTGTTGGTATTGGTTGTTTTTCAGTACCTCGCCTTGCGCATCCACATAGCCTTCTTTCGCTGACCACAGCGCCAGCGTCCCGACGGCGTAGGTGAAGCGCGAGCCTTTGACGGTTTCGCCTTCCTGCTCAAGTTTTGCCGGAGTGCTGTCGTCAGCAGCGAGGAACACTTCAAAGGGCGCGCCGTTCTTGATCTGAGTATAAAACTGGCCGGTTGCACCATAGGCGGCGACCAGTTTGTGGCCGGTGTCTTTTTCGAAGTCGGCAGCGATGGCCTGGATGGGCGCGGTGAAATTGGCGGCGACCGCCACTTGCACTTCGTCAGCCTGCGCGGCGCCAATGCTGAAATATGCAAGGAATGAGACGAGGCAGGCAGGGGCGAAGCGTGTGGCAGCCAAGGTCATGCAAGAACTCCGTGATCGGCGGGTTGGTGCTCTGGTGGTGATAACGCCGACACACGGGCGCAATCGCTGTATACGGAAATATATAGCGATACGCCGCCAGGTGGCGAGGGAATAAATCCGCTCGCCGCATTAATTCAGTGACGGCTGAGTTTCGCCAATGCGCCCTCGGCCAGTTGCCGGGTCAGTTCAGCGCTGCCGATATCCTTGCCCAGCGTCAACGCCTGACCAGCCCAGAGATTGGCAAAGTCGGCGTCATCCTTGGCCCGCAGTGGCATCAGTGCACCGCCGGCCAATGGAAAAGCCGGCGCCTGCGCTGATATCGGGCCAAGTTCGCGCATCGCCCGATTGACAATGCCCCGTGCCGGACGGCCGGTGAAAATATTGGTGATGGCGGTCTGGCTTTCCTTGGCGGTGCGCAGGGCCTTGTGGTGCGAGGCGCTGACTTTCGCTTCAGGAGTAAACAGGTACGCCGTGCCGACTTGCACCGCCGAGGCGCCGAGCATCAACGCCGCTGCAACACCCCGGGCATCGCTGATCGCGCCAGCCGCAATCACCGGCACTTTCACCGCGTCAACCACCTGCGGCACCAGCGCGAAAGTGCCGACCTGCGTGCTCAAATCATCGCTGAGAAACATCCCGCGATGCCCGCCTGCCTCATAACCCATAGCGATGATCGCGTCGCAGCCGTGCTGCTCCAGCCAGATCGCTTCTTCGACCGTGGTGGCGGACGAAAGAATTTTCGCCCCGGTGGCCTTGACCCGATCGAGCAGGTTTTTCTCCGGCAGACCGAAATGAAAACTCACCACCTCGGGCCGGAATTCTTCGAGCACTGCACATGCGGCTTCGTCGAATGGAGCGCGGTTGGAGACCGGAGTCGGCGCGTCGAAATCGGCGCCCAGTTCGCGGTAGTAAGGTTCCAGCAGATTTTTCCAGTCACGGGCTCGCTGCTCATCAGGCGCCGGCGGCTGATGGCAGAAGAAATTGACGTTGAACGGCTTGCTGGTCTGCTGGCGAATCGTCTTCAGCTCCTCGCGCAATTGCTCGATGCTCAGCATCGCCGCCGGCATTGAACCGAGGCCGCCGGCATTGCATACGGCAATCACCATCGAAGAGTTGGTCGCGCCGGCCATCGGGCCCTGGATGATCGGCAGTTCGATACCGAGAAGATCAAGGATGCGGGTGTCTGGCCACTGGCTCATATAGCAATTCTCCGAACGATGAAACGGGCAGGGACGGCAATCGGTTTTAGCAGCAAAACCGGCTGCGGGGCCAGTCTGAAATTCTGAACATCACGTGCAGTTTTTCAGCGGCGGTGCGGGTGGCTCAGCGAAAGTCGAGTGTGGCAATGTGTTGCGATGTGCTATTTCAAGGCATGCTTTTTACAAATCATCTTCGAGAGGCCGTCATGTTCAACGCCATTCTGATCGACAAAGACGACAACGGTTATCGCGCCGACCTGCAGCAAATCGATGAGCAACAATTGCCCGAAGGCAACGTCAGCGTGAACGTGTCGTACAGCACCCTGAATTTCAAGGATGGGCTGGCGATCACCGGCAGCAGTCCGGTGGTGCGCAAGTTTCCCATGGTGCCGGGGATCGATCTGGCGGGAACGGTCGAGTCCAGTTCGCACGCGGATTTCAAGGCGGGCGATCGAGTGCTGCTCAACGGTTGGGGCGTCGGTGAAAGCCACTGGGGCGGACTGGCGCAAAAGGCCCGGCTCAACGGTGACTGGCTGATTCCACTGCCCGAAGCTTTCACCCCCTCGCAAGCCATGGCCATCGGCACCGCAGGCTACACGGCGATGCTGTGCATTCTAGCGCTGGAGCGGCATGGCGTGACGCCGGATCACGGCGAAGTGCTGGTCACTGGCGCCAATGGCGGAGTCGGCAGCTTTGCCATCGCCTTGCTCAGCAAGTTGGGATACCGGGTGGTGGCCTCTACGGGGCGGGTGTCCGAGCATGAATATCTGCAGCAACTGGGTGCTGCCGAAATCATCGATCGAGCCACCTTGTCCGAACCGGGCAAGCCGTTGGCTAAAGAGCGGTGGGCGGCGGTGGTCGATTCGGTCGGTAGTCACACGCTGGCGAATGCTTGCGCCAGCACACGCTCGGAAGGTGTGGTCGCGGCGTGCGGACTGGCCCAGGGCATGGATTTTCCGGCCTCGGTAGCGCCTTTCATTTTGCGCGGTGTGACGCTGGCCGGGATCAACAGCGTGACCCAGCCTAAAGCACGGCGTATCGAGGCCTGGGACCGACTGGCCAGGATCTGGATTTCTCCTTGCTAAAGCTGATCAGCAACGAAATCAGTTTGAGCGAAGCCCTCGAGGCTGCGCCCAAACTGCTTGCCGGGCAACTGCGGGGCAGGGTGGTGGTCGACGTCAATCGTTGAGTTCGCGCTCAAGCAACTGGCGCTTGCGCTCGACGCCCCAGCGGTAGCCGGAAAGATTGCCGTCACTGCGCACCACGCGGTGGCAGGGGATGGCCACCGCCAGGCGATTGGCCCCGCAAGCCTGGGCCACGGCGCGCATCGAAGTCGGCGCGCCAATGCGTTGCGCGATCTCTGCGTAACTGGCGGTGCTGCCTGCGGGGATCTCGCGCAGCGCCTGCCAGACGCGCTCCTGAAACGCGGTGCCGCGTATATCCAGCGGCAGGTTCAAGCCTGTCGCCGGTGCTTCGACAAATCCGACGACGCCGGCGATCAACTGTTCAAATTCGTGGTCGGCGCCGATCAGGTTGGCGTTGCGAAACCGGTCCTGAAGGTCGCAGGCCAGTTGATGCGGATCGTCACCGAGCAGAATCGCGCAGATCCCGCGTTCGCTTTGTGCCACCAGAATCGCCCCGAGCGAACATTGGCCGACGGCGAAGCGAATGTCGTTGTTCTGCCCGGCGGCGCGGTAGTCGGTGGGCTTCATCCCCAGCAGGTGATCGGCTGATTCGTAGAAACGGCTGTTGGAATTGAAGCCAGCGTCATACAGCGCATCGGTCACCGAGCCGCCGTCCGCCAACCGCGCACGCACCTTGCGCGAACGATGCGCCATGGCGTAGCCATTGGGCGTCAAGCCTGTCACGGCTTTGAATACCCGGTGGAAATGAAAAGGGCTGAGGCCAGCGCTGGTTGCGAGGCTGTTGAGCGTCGGCAAGGTCTCCGACGCCTCTATCTGACGACAAGCCGCAGCAATGATTGCTGCGCGCTGCACATCATTCTGATCCTTGCTGGCGCGTTTACTTGGCCGATATCCGGCGGCTTCAGCCAGTTCGGCGGTTTCGAAAAACTCGACGTTCTGTCGTTTTGGGAGACGTGCAAGGCTGCTCGGCCGGCAATAGACGCCGGTGGTCTTCACCGCGTAAACAAATTGCCCGTCAGCACTCGGATCGCGCGCGACCACGGCGGCCCAGCGTGGATCGTCTTCAATGCTGATCTTGTTTGAAAGTGTGTCCATGAGAGGGAATCCGTTGACCTGTTTGATTCAGGTTAACCAGCATCGTAACTCGCAACACTCCGCGCCTTGCGGTCAAACTTTTACTGATCCCCGGCGACGCGGAAGGTGATGTTGATGCGTCGTTCGCCCAGGCGTGGGTGATAGCCGGGTTTGATCGGCAGCACGCCGTGATAGCGCAGTCGATCCACGCCGCCCCAGACCACCATGTCGCCATGCAGCAGCGGGATGCGCTGGCTCTTGTCGCTGCGCTCGAAGCCACCGAACAGAAACATCGCCGGCAGACCCAGCGACAACGAAACGATTGGCGCGGCATAACCTTTTTCGTCTTTGTCCTGATGCAGCGACATCTTGGCGCCGGGGACGTATTGGTTGATCAGGCAGGAGTCGGCTTGAAAATCCGTAAACCCGGCGCGTTCCGCCGCCTCGTGCGCCAGATCGGCAAACACCGCTGGCATCGATGGCCACGGCAAACCGCTGAGTGGATCGACGCTGGAATAGCGGTAACCGCTGCGATCGGTGATCCAGCCCAACTGGCCGCAACTGCTGGTGCCGACCGACATGCTGAATCCGCCCGGCGTGACCATGTGGCGTAGAGGGGCGACAGCAAGAATGGCCTCGAGCGCCGTCAGCAGTTGCTCGACCCGCGGCAAGGCGAATCCGCGCAGCACCCACGATTGTTCGCCGATCTGCTCGGTGCGGGGTTGCTGCACGGGTTCGTTGTCGGCGAACAGGTCAAACGTGGTCGGTTGCATGGTGTTGGTTACAGCGCTTTGCTGACCTTGATGTCACTGAGCTCTTCGTCAGCGTGCATTTTTTTCAGCGCCGCTTTTGCTTCCTCGTCAGTGCCGTTTTCCAGCTCGGCGAACTCGAAACGCTGCTCGCCGTCCAGTTTGTACTTAATCACGTATTTGGTTGTTTGCGCCACGGTGGTGGTTTCCTTTCAGAATAGGCTGCGCGTCTCAGCTCAGTTTGGTGCTGGAGCGACGGATGATCTTGATCGAATGGGTCAGGGTCGGCTTGCGCGTCACGCTGATTGCGCGGCGGTTGACGGTGTCGATGGTGATGTTCCAGAAGCCGGTGCTCGGTGCGGTGATACGCGCCGGGAAGGTGTCGAACGCGCCGCCGTGATAGGTATGACGGCCGCCGTTTTTAAAGCTGCGGAAGTTGGCGTCGTTCATCAAACGGATGTTGCACATCTGCGAGCATTGAATGACGACGATGTCGTCTTCGTTGAGGTGCTCGCGCTGGTGAATGAATTTCATGGGCGCCTCCAGAAGGGCTTTTTCTACTAAATCAAAACGATAGCTTGTCGATGGGCGCAGTTTATCAGCCCGCACGGGTTATTATCTGGCCGTCGGGCGTTGCTTTGACAAATTTTGAACAGAACTTCGCCATGGCAGGCGGGTTAAATGCACAAGGCCCCGGAGAAAAGCGGCGTTTGTGCTGTCGGACGGTCTTTAACGGAGGATTCATATGAAGTGGGGTGTGGTGTGTGTGCCGTTGATTCTGGCGATGGCCGGTTGTGCAAATGTTTCCGAAATCAATGAAACGCTGCCAACCATGAGCGTGATCTCCGGCAAAAAGCCCCAGGAGTACGCGCAGTGCCTGACCGACAAGCTCGCTGATAGCCGTGGTGCGTTGCAGGTCCAGGCGCAGAAAGACGGGGTTCGGGTGATCGTCCCGGGCAAACTTTCTTCAGGCCCGGCGGCGGTATTTGATATCGAAGATCGCGCTGGCGGCAGCAGCATCAAACTGCATGAGCGCATGTCCAATGTGCCGGTCCGCCCTCATGATGTGCAGAAAGCCGCGAACGCCTGTATTTCCGGCTGATAGACTACCGAACATCAGCACCCGATGCCGTCACAGTCCTGCTGTGACGGCATCGTCATATTTGGAGTTGCGATGAAGCGAGAGCACGTGCGCGAGCGCCACGCAGAGGGCCTTATCTCTGCTACCCATGTCATCCAGAATCCGGCGAATCCTGGTGAATGGATCGTGTTTTTCAAGAAGAGTGCAGGGCGCAGTTACTTTTTGGTGGACGACAATGATGAAGTCGAGTCCTTCAGTCGGCTCGACGATCTGATCGAGGTCGTCCGTGGCCTCGGGATCAAATTCGCCGAAATCCACATGTAGCGGCTATTTGCACACGACCACGACGTTGCGGGTCTTGTAATTGCCGACGTCGACGCCGAGGGTTTTATCATCTTCCTTTGGCGCCGGTGTGCCGTCTGTGCCGACGATGCGATAGCCGGTGCCTGCGCAAGAAGCGTCGGCCTTCTCGTAGCACATGGCCCAGGAGTTGGCTTCGCCGGAACAATCGATGCTCAGGCCCTGTTCGCCATTGTTCAGATAGGTCGGCTGCGAGGTGGCACAGCCGCTCAGTACCAATGCCGCGAAGAGCGGCTGCAGTTTGTTCAGGTTCATGGTTGCGTGGTCTTCAAGTGGGGGACTGGAGGCTCTGACAGCGCCGCGATGAAAAGGTTATAGCGATTGGCCACTTGTTTGCCAACAAGCCACAAAAAAGCCCTGCGTGCTGGCAGGGCCTGGGACGTGCGGCAACGGGATCAGTCCTGATCTTTGCCACGACGCTTGGATGATGCAGGCGTATCGGTGAACACCGAGGCCACGTCCGTCGCCATCTGCTCACTGTCGAAAGGGCCGGCGATGTGTTCGCCGTTGGTGGTGGTCAGCGTCCACTTGCCGTCTTTCTTGTCGATCACATACCCGTTGATGATTTTTACCGCGGCCATCTAGTCTGTCTCATTCGCTGGTTCAAAGGCGCCATGATAGCGGCAAATGCTCGCATTGGGGGCTGATAAGCGTATGGTGACGACGATGCTCACGATCCTGGGCTACGCTGAATTCGCCGCTGAAAAAACCGCAAGGAACTATCCGCGCGAATATTTCTCTATGTTGGCATCGGTTAGCCAGCGCGGGGCATTGTAAGGCGCACGCCGCCTGATTAGACTGCCTCGAAACTCGTACACACAGCCTTTTCAAGGACTTATATGATCAAGAAATGCTTGTTTCCAGCAGCCGGTTACGGCACTCGCTTCCTCCCAGCGACCAAAGCCATGCCTAAAGAAATGCTGCCGGTGGTAAACAAGCCACTGATCCAGTACGGCGTTGAAGAAGCACTGGACGCGGGCCTGACTGAAATCTCCATCGTTACCGGTCGTGGCAAGCGTGCTCTGGAAGACCACTTCGACATCAGCTACGAGCTGGAGAACCAGATCAAGGGCACCGACAAGGAAAAATACCTGGTCGGGATCCGCAAACTGTTGGACGAGTGCTCGTTCTCCTACACCCGTCAGACCGAAATGAAAGGTCTGGGCCACGCGATCCTCACTGGCCGCCCGCTGATCGGTGACGAACCGTTCGCCGTGGTCCTGGCGGACGACCTGTGCGTCAACATCGATGGCGACGGCGTCCTGACCCAGATGGTCAAGCTGTACAAGCAGTTCCGCTGCTCGATCGTCGCCATCCAGGAAGTCGATCCGCAGGAAACCAACAAGTACGGTGTGATTGCTGGCGAAATGATCCGCGACGACATCTACCGCGTGCACAGCATGGTCGAGAAGCCAAAGCCGGAAGACGCGCCGTCGAACCTGGCGATCATCGGTCGTTACATCCTGACCCCGGATATCTTCGACCTGATCGAACAGACCGAGCCAGGCAAGGGCGGTGAAATCCAGATCACCGACGCCCTGATGAAGCAGGCCCAGAACGGCTGCGTCATGGCCTATAAATTCAAGGGCAAGCGTTTCGACTGCGGTGGTGCTGAAGGCTACATCGACGCGACCAACTTCTGCTTCGAAAACTTCTACAAGACTGGCAAGGCTTACTAATAGCATTTGCCCCGTCTGCAAGATAAAGCCACCTTCGGGTGGCTTTTTCATTTTCCGCCCTTATATGGACAGCAGTGCTTGCCCAATGGATGTCTGCGGGTATGCTGATGGCCTGCCGAGGAGATAGAAATGGCCTACGATTTTGACCTTTATGTGATTGGTGCCGGTTCCGGCGGTGTGCGGGCTGCGCGGTTTGCTGCCGGCTTTGGGGCGAGAGTGGCGGTGGCCGAGAGCCGTTATCTGGGTGGCACGTGCGTCAACGTCGGTTGCGTGCCGAAAAAGCTGTTGGTCTACGGCGCGCACTTTGCGGAGGACTTTGAACAGGCGTCCGGTTTCGGCTGGAGTCTGGGCGAAGCCAACTTCGACTGGGCCACGCTGATCGCCAACAAGGATCGCGAGATCAATCGTCTCAACGGTATTTATCGCAATCTGCTGGTCAACAGCGGCGTGACGCTACACGAGGCGCACGCGAAAATTGTCGGGCCGCACGAGGTTGAGGTGGATGGCAAGCGCTTCACGGCGAAAAACATCCTGATCGCCACTGGCGGCTGGCCGCAGATCCCTCAGATCCCGGGCCATGAACACGCGATCGGTTCGAACGAAGCGTTTTTCCTGAAGGAATTGCCCAAGCGTGTGCTGGTGGTCGGCGGCGGTTATATCGCCGTCGAGTTCGCCGGGATTTTCCATGGTCTTGGCGCCAATACCACGCTGCTGTATCGCGGCGATCTGTTCCTGCGCGGTTTCGACGGCTCGGTGCGCAAGCATCTGCAGGAAGAGCTGACCAAGCGCGGCCTGGATCTGCAATTCAATGCCGACATCGCACGCATCGACAAGCAGGCCGATGGCAGCGTGAAGGCCACACTCAAGGATGGTCGCATACTCGAAGCCGATTGCGTGTTCTACGCCACGGGCCGACGTCCGATGCTGGACAATCTGGGTCTGGAAAACACCGATGTGCAGCTCGACGACAAGGGCTTCATCAAGGTCGACGACGAGTATCAAACCACCGAGCCGTCGATTCTGGCGCTGGGCGATGTCATCGGTCGTGTGCAATTGACCCCGGTCGCACTCGCTGAAGGCATGGCCGTGGCTCGACGCTTGTTCAAGCCAGAGCAATATCGCCCGGTGGATTACAAGATGATCCCGACCGCCGTGTTCAGTCTGCCGAATATCGGCACGGTTGGTTTAAGCGAAGAAGAAGCGCGCGAATGCGGCCATGAGGTGGTGATTTTCGAGAGTCGCTTCCGCCCGATGAAGCTGACCCTGACAGGCTGTCAGGAGAAAACCCTGATGAAACTGGTGGTCGACGCCAGGACTGACAAGGTGCTTGGCTGCCATATGGTCGGCCCGGACGCTGGCGAGATCGTGCAGGGCCTGGCGATTGCCTTGAAGGCTGGCGCCACCAAGCGCGACTTCGACGACACGATCGGGGTGCACCCGACGGCCGCCGAAGAGTTCGTCACCATGCGCACGCCAGTCAGCGCTTAAGCATCCTTCGCTTTGGCCGAGTCTGGCGCTGCCGCAACGGCAGCCGCCAGACGCTGGCTGTCTTCCAGGCTTGCCTGAGCCTTGAGCAATTCCTTTTCCAGGGACTGATTTAGCTGCGTCTGCTCGTCGACGCTCTGCTTGAGCGCCTGGCTTTCCAGTGTCGCCACGCGCAGACGTTCCTGGAGCAGGGTGCGCTCGCTGTCCATTCGTGTGGCCTGTTCGAGCAATTGATCCTGACGCTGATTACTCTGCTTGAGCTGGTCCTGCAGCAGGTTCAGCTCGCGCTGGGTGCCACGGTTCTCGGTGAGCAGGCGTTCGTTGTCGCGGTGCAGCTGAGTAATCTCATCCTGACGCACCAGCGCGCTCTGCTGAGCCTGGCGCAGTTCTGCCTGGATCTGCTGGATTTGCCCTTCATGGCGGGCCTGTTCCTGCTCGCGCTGTTCCTTGGTGGCATTGCGGTAATGCTCCAGCGCATCGCGGGCGTGCAGGTGCTTTTCTTCCAGCGAGCGGATCTGTTCGTCCTTGTCCTGCAAGCGCAATTCAAAGTCGGCCAATGCCTGATTCAGACCAGCGTTGCGCGTCTGTTCGGTTTGCAGCATCGAGCGGGTGTTGCTTAGCGCTTCGGATTCGCGTTGCAGCGCGGCACCCTGAATATCGTGGTCGTGTTCGAGCTTTTCCAGCGCCTGGCGAGCCTGTTTCAGCTCGGCTTCCAGTGCTTCGCGCTGCTCTTCGAACTGCTCGCGGGCTTGCTCGATGGGTTCCTGCGCCTGTTCTTTCAGGCGCTGAGCAAGGCGCGAGACGAGGGCGGTCAGCTCATCATCGATCGGTTCCGCCGACGCTTCGGTCGGCTGCGCGCCGTCATCCAATTCTTTCAGATAGCGATGGATCGTGGTTTTCGAGCCGGTGTTGCCCATTTCGATGCGTACTGCATCGATGCTCGGGTGTTCGCCGCGAGCCAGAATCGCAGTGCGCGCGATTTGCACCAGCGCTTTGGTAATGCCGCCACGGGCCATGTGAACTCCTACGGTTACGTACTGTGGTACATGCCACTAAAGTACGCAGTGTACCATGCTGAACTTTTAGGTAAATCCTTAAAATAAAACAGACGGGATATACTGGTATTACCCAGTGTCAGGCGGCAAAATGCGCATCTGCATGCCTGATCCAGTACGCCAGCGAGAAAACTGCCCATGAGTGACATTGATCGCTATCTGCAAGCCGCCACCCGTGACAACACCCGCCGCAGCTATCGCATGGCCATCGAGCATTTCGAGGTGTCTTGGGGCGGTTTCCTGCCGGCCACCGCCGACAGCGTTGCGCGTTATCTGGTGGAGCACGCCGGGGTGTTGTCGATTAATACGCTGAAACTGCGTCTGTCGGCGCTGGCGCAGTGGCACAGCAGTCAGGGTTTTGCCGACCCGACCAAGGCGCCAGTGGTGCGCAAGGTGTTCAAGGGGATTCGCGCCTTGCATCCGGCGCAGGAAAAACAGGCCGAGCCGTTGCAACTGCAGGATCTGCAGCGAGTGATCGATTGGCTGGAGCACGAGGCGCAGACCGCCCGGCAGGAACAGGACCGCCCGACGTTGCTCAAGGCCTATCGTGATCGCGCGCTGATTCTGTTGGGATTCTGGCGGGGCTTTCGCAGCGATGAGTTGTGCCGCTTGCAGATCGAGCATGTGCAGGCGAGTGCTGGCAAGGGAATCACTTTGTATCTGCCGCGCAGCAAGGGTGATCGGGAAAATCTCGGGCAGACCTATCAGGCGCCAGCGCTGTTGAAACTGTGCCCGGTGCAGGCTTACATCGACTGGATTACGGAAGCCGCGCTGGTACGCGGCGCGGTTTTCCGCAGCATTGATCGCTGGGGCAATCTGAGCGAAGAGGGCTTGCACGCCAACAGCATCATTCCTCTGCTGCGCCAGGCCTTGCAGCGCGCCGGGATTGCCGCCGCCGGTTATACCAGTCACTCGTTGCGGCGCGGCTTTGCAACCTGGGCGCATCAAAGCGGTTGGGATCTGAAATCGCTGATGAGTTACGTCGGCTGGAAGGACATGAAATCCGCCATGCGCTATGTTGAGGTCAGCCCATTCCAGGGAATGGCTCGGATTATGGATAAGCCGGATCAACCGTAGAGATCGTTTTCTTCTATTAATACAGTCAGCTAATAGCGAAAACAAATCAGCAGTATCAGGTTTGCCAATGAGCCTTCCGTCGAGTGAGTGGGTAGGATTCACCCATCAACTTCATAACCCCTGACGGAGAGTCATCGATGCCTATCATCAACAGCCAAGTAAAACCGTTCAAAGCTACCGCGTTCAAAAACGGCGACTTCGTTCAAGTCTCGGATGCTGACTTGAAAGGCAAGTGGTCCGTAGTGTTCTTCTACCCAGCCGACTTCACCTTCGTTTGCCCAACCGAGCTGGAAGACCTGGCCGACAACTACGCTGAATTCAAGAAGCTGGGCGTGGAAATCTACAGCGTTTCGACCGACACCCACTTTGCTCACGCTGCCTGGCACAACACTTCGCCAGCCATCGGCAAAATCGAATACACCATGATCGGCGACCCGACCCACGTTATCTCCCGCAACTTCGACGTGCTGATCGAAGAAGCTGGTCTGGCTGACCGTGGCACCTTCGTGATCAACCCTGAAGGCCAGATCAAAATCGTTGAACTGAACGATGGCGGCGTTGGCCGTGACGCTTCCGAGCTGCTGCGCAAGATCAAGGCTGCTCAGTACGTCGCTGCACACCCAGGCGAAGTTTGCCCGGCCAAGTGGAAAGAAGGCGAGGCCACTCTGGCTCCGTCCCTGGACCTGGTCGGCAAGATCTGAGTCTGTGACATGCAACGCAGGGCGGCACGCCGCACCTTCATAAGTTAGCTGCACCGCCCAATAAAAATGCCCGGGCGAGATTCGCTCGGGCTTTTTTTCGCCTCAAATAAAGGAAATCGCCCGTATGTTGGACGCCAATCTTAAAGCCCAGTTGAAATCGTACCTGGAACGGGTCACCCAACCGATCGAGATCGTTGCATCCCTCGACGACGGTGCGAAATCCCGTGAAATGCTCGACCTGCTCAAAGACGTTGCCAGTCTTTCGAGCCAGATTACCCTGATCGACAGCGGTGACGATGCCCGCAAACCATCGTTTTCGATCAATCGCCCCGGAGCCGACATCAGCCTGCATTTTGCCGGCATCCCGATGGGCCACGAATTCACCTCTCTGGTGCTGGCCCTGCTGCAAGTCGGCGGCCACCCATCGAAGGCGAGCGTTGAAGTGATCGAGCAGATTCGCTCGCTCAAAGGCGAGTTCAGCTTCGAGACTTACTTCTCGCTGTCCTGCCAGAACTGCCCGGACGTCGTCCAGGCGTTGAACCTGATGGCCGTGCTCAACCCGAACATCCGCCACGTCGCCATCGACGGCGCGTTGTTCCAGGACGAAGTCAACGATCGCAAGATCATGGCCGTGCCGAGCATCTACCTGAACGGCGAAAACTTCGGCCAGGGCCGCATGGGCCTGGAAGAAATCCTCGCCAAACTCGACACCGGTGCCATCGTGCGTCAGGCCGAGAAGATCAGCGCCAAAGAAGCTTTTGACGTGCTGGTCGTCGGCGGTGGCCCGGCCGGTGCGTCGGCAGCGATTTATGCTGCACGTAAAGGTATTCGCACCGGTGTCGTCGCTGAGCGCTTCGGCGGTCAGGTGCTGGACACCATGGCCATCGAGAACTTCATTTCCGTACAGGAAACCGAAGGTCCGAAACTGGCCACGGCGCTGGAAGAACACGTCAAGCAATACGACGTCGACATCATGAACCTGCAACGCGCCGACAAGCTGATCCCGGGCAAGAATGGCGAGCTGCACGAAGTCCGCTTCGCCAGCGGTGCAACCCTGAAAGCCAAGAGTGTGATTCTCGCGACCGGCGCACGCTGGCGCGAAATGAACGTCCCGGGTGAGCAGGAATACCGCAACAAAGGCGTGGCGTACTGCCCGCACTGCGACGGCCCGCTATTCAAGGGCAAGCGTGTGGCGGTGATCGGCGGCGGTAACTCCGGCGTTGAAGCAGCCATCGATCTGGCCGGTATCGTCTCGCACGTCACGCTGCTGGAGTTTGATGTACAGCTGCGTGCTGACGCCGTGCTGCAACGCAAACTGCACAGCCTGCCGAACGTCACCGTGATCACCAGTGCGCAAACCACTGAAGTCACCGGTAACGGCGAGAAGGTCAACGGCCTGCGCTACAAGGATCGCACCACTGATGAACTGCGCACGGTCGAGCTGGAAGGCATCTTCGTGCAGATCGGGTTGCTGCCGAACACCGATTGGCTGAAGGGCACCATCGAGCTGTCGCCGCGTGGCGAGATCATTGTCGATAACCGGGGCGAGACTTCGATCCCGGGGATCTTTGCAGCGGGTGATGTGACGACTGTGCCGTACAAGCAGATCGTGATTGCGGTAGGCGAGGGCGCCAAGGCTTCGCTGAGTGCGTTCGATCACTTGATCCGGACTTCGGCACCGGCGTAATTGCCAGGCCGGAAACGAAAAAACCCATGAGCGATCATGGGTTTTTTTAGGCCTGACACAAATCCATCTGTAGGAGTGAGCCTGCTCGCGATGGCAATAGCGCATTCAATATCTCATTGACTGACAAACCGCTATCGCGAGCAGGCTCACTCCTACAGGTTTTTGTGGTGTCTGTTAAAGCGGCGCAGGCTGAATGATTTCGACCCAGTAGCCATCCGGATCCTTGATGAAGGCCAGGCTCTTCATGCGGCCATCGGTCAAGCGCTTCTGGAAATCGCAACCCAGCTCTTCAAAACGTGCACATGCCGCGACGATATCCGGCACTGAAATGCAGATGTGGCCGAAACCGCGCGGATCGGTGTTGCCGTTGTGATAGGCGAAGTCGGCATCGTTTTCGGTGCCATGGTTGTGGGTCAGTTCGAGAATGCCCGGGATCGATTTCATCCACTCGGTGCGCGCAGCCGCGTCGGCCGGGATCTGCGCTTTATCGACCAGCGCGAGAAAGTACAGGCTGAACTCGGCTTCCGGGAAATCACGCTTCTCCACCAGCGAAAAACCCAGCACGCGGGTGTAGAAGTCCAGCGACTTGGTGATGTCCTTGACGCGCAGCATGGTGTGGTTGAACACGAAGTTGCGGGTTGCGCTGTCTGGCGTGGCAGTCACGCCGGGAAAAGTGTTCAGTTCGTTGAGGCTCATGGGCCCTCCAATAACAATGGGCAAGTGTATGGGCGCAATGATACGCATGCCGGCCGGCATCGCCAAATGCAAGGCGGGCTTGCCCTGCTCGAGGGCGGGGCTCAGACTTTGCCTTCTATCTACGAGTGCGTCCGGCAATGATCCGACTGTTGAAATCCGTGTTTGTTTTTTTGGCTTTGTCGTTGGGCATGGTTTTTCCTGCAATTGCCGAACCGAGCATCACCTGGCCGGCTGGCTGGAAGGTTGAAGCATTGCCCGGCAGCGCGCCGCCAGTCTCGCGGCAAAGGGCGGTAAAGCTCGACGCCGATGGCAATCAGGTGATGGTGATGGAGTTGACCATGACTCAAGTGGAAGCGGGGCATCAGGTCAATCTGCAAGGCGTGCTGCTGGAGATGCGCAAATCCATTCAGAAGGATTTTTTCCGCAGTGGCTATCAGAGCGTCTGCAACCGGATTCACCCGGCAGCACTCGGTTCGTTGAGCGGCTTGGAAACGACCTGCACGGTGACTGAAAACGGCCGACACGTATTATCACAAACATTGGTAGCCGCCGTGGAAACAGACAAGGCATATGTACTTTCATATGCCGGTCAGGCCGAGGTTTATAAGGCGAGTGCAGACGACATAGAGGCGGCACGCAACAGCCTGAAATTATAAACGTCCGTACTAACTAGCAGTGCTGTGAATGCCGAAAAGGATTAAGCACAAAGTTTGATCCCGCTTCTCGTAGCAACATTGCGCAGCAAAATGTTTAGCTTGCTGATTCAGTAACGTTACACAAATTTCCAACTTGTTCGATGAAAATCATCTCATTTGTTAGATATTGTCAATAAAAAAGCCCTGCATCGAGCAGGGCTTTTTGTTGGCGTCAGATCAACCGCGCAACCAGGAATCAACGGTGGCTGCACCGTACTGTTCTTTCCAGGCCTTGAGGCCGCGATGATTGCCGCCCTTGGTTTCGATCAGCTCGCCAGTGTGCGGATTCTGGTAAACCTTGACCACGCGAGCGCGGCGGGTCTTCGGCGCTGTGGACAGCTGCAGGCCCGATTTTGCCGGGTTCGGATCGAGGATGGCGATGATGTCTTTCAGGCCTTTGCCATAGGTTTTCATCAGTCCCTGGAGCTTTTCTTCGAATTCGATTTCTTTCTTGAGCCCGGCATCGTTCTTCAGCGATTCCAGCTGTTTGAGCTGTTCCTGAAGGGCCTTTTCAGCTGCGCGAAATTCAGCGAGTCTGGACAATATCTTTACTCCAATAGTGTGTTTGGCTGATACCAACCGCAAACAAAGCTATAAGCCAAGAGCCTGGAAGCGACTCGGTGATAATTGGCTCACCCGCCAGTCTGGCTCAGGTTGAAAAAATTGTAGTAGTTAATGCGACAAGAGTAAATCCTGATGTTGTCGTCATGTAACAACAATGACTTTTTGTATCAATTTGGTGCGGCTGTTCGGCGGACCATGTCGGCGACTTAATGATGAGTTAATGCGTCGAGGAAATCAGTGCCAGGCATTGGTCTACCGTACAAATAGCCCTGCAAAAAATTAACGTTATGCTCGGTCAGGTAATCAGCCTGGGCCTGAGTTTCGACACCTTCGGCAACAATGCCCAAGTCCAGTTTGGCCGACAGCTCGATAATGGTGTCGAGAATATGCCTTGATAACGCGTCTACACCGATCATGGCCACGAAGCTCTGATCGATCTTCAGAAAGTCGACATTGAAGGTGCGCAGATAGCCAAGACTTGAATGTCCGGTACCAAAGTCGTCGATTGCGATTTTTACGCCCAGTGCATGCAGCTGCTCGAAGAGCTGCAGGGTGATGTCATTCGGCTCGACCAGCTGGCGCTCCGTCAGTTCCAGCACCAGTTCGACGCTGCCAGGCGCAAACGCCGCCAGGAGGTCACGACAATCCTCGACCAGCTCCAGATCCTGGCAGTGGCTGGCGGTGATATTGAGGCTGATATGAAAAGGTTTGGCGAAGGCTGCGGAGTGCGGCCCCAGCAGGACCGCAGTCTGTTGCATCAGGGCGCGGGTCATCGGCACGATCAAGCCCGAGTGCTCGGCAAACGGAATAAACAGATCCGGGCGTACCAAGCCC
This sequence comes from Pseudomonas koreensis, assembly GCF_024169245.1. NCBI lineage: Bacteria > Pseudomonadati > Pseudomonadota > Gammaproteobacteria > Pseudomonadales > Pseudomonadaceae > Pseudomonas > Pseudomonas koreensis. The sequence goes on along the minus strand of NZ_JALJWP010000001.1, from coordinate 4,574,565 downwards.
TCTTTCGGATGATTCCAGCGCATCAGCACTTCGGCACCTGACCATTGCTTGCTGTCACCATGAACCACGGGCTGGAAGTAAGGAATGAACTCCCCGGCTTCCAGCGCGCGGAGCATTTCGTGGCTCGGCGAGGTCGATCGCTGTTGGACGAAGTGGCCAATGGCTCCGGAGACTGCACCGAAGAAAATCAACAGACTGAACAGCGGTGGATACTCAGCCGCCATGTAACGCCAGATTTCGCCCTCGGCGAAACCTGCCGACACTTTGAAACCGTAACGCTCGGATTCCAGCATGCTCTGCGCTACCGGCAGGGCGGGCAGGGATCCCTGATGCACTTTGCCGTCTGCGGACAGCCAATTCTCGCCCACTTGCAACATCAGTAGCGTCTGGCGGCCGATCAGACGCAGGATATTGCTCAGGTGATAACCATCAAGGGTGGTCAGCGCGCCGCCGCGACCGTCGCTGAGGCGATAAATCAACAATGCCGTATTGGGCGTGACCGGGTTGCCGTTCATCAGCCACAGTTTGCCTTCATGGTAGTCGCCGGCATTGACGGCTTCGTTGAACTGGCCGAATAGCGAACTACAGTAGAGATTGTTATCCCAGACCAGATTGGTCGAGCGTACGAAAGGCCGGCGGGTCACCTGCTCACGCAGGGCCAGTTTCACCTCTTCGCAATTTTTCCCGGCAAGCGGCAACAGAATCCGGGCGGCTTCTGCCGTGTTATCGAGCATCAAGTCGAACTGTCGCAACGCTTGCTCGGCAGTTTCTCCGGCGCTTTGCTGCAAAGTGCGTTCTGCCTGCATGTAGAGAATCACACTGCCAAGCACGATTGGCAGCAGGCCGCTTAGCAAAGTCAGAACGTTGCGGGTGCTGCGTTTGCGGCGGGGTCTGCGGGTCAGCGGCATAAGCACATCCTGTGGCTTCGAAGTCGGGCCCGGTAAACAATCGAGCCAGAGGGGAGAATAGATGGCAGATGGCTCTTGTACAGTAGGCAAAAAAGCGGATTCTAAAGGGAGGGCAGACAAGCCAGGTTACGCTGTGTAGAATCGGGTTACGCATACAATAATAATCGTCTTCTGGCAGCAGAAGCCTCGCCCGCAAGAGCCTTGGGTCGACAATGAAGATATTCGGGTTCCAACTGATCTACGGAGACTTCCTCGCTCGCAGCGTGCGCGGCATCTCCTGTGCGCCTCCCACTCCATCACTTTCCTGACAAATAACCCTGGTTAATTGATAAGAAATGATGAGGCGTCACCATGGCAGATTTATACGAAAACCCAATGGGCCTGATGGGCTTTGAGTTCATCGAGTTCGCAGCGCCGACTCCCGGCACGCTGGAGCCGATCTTCGAGATCATGGGCTTCACCAAAGTCGCGACCCACCGCTCCAAGAACGTGCACCTGTACCGTCAGGGCGCGATCAACCTGATCCTCAACAACGAACCCAACAGCGTCGCCTCGTACTTCGCCGCCGAACACGGCCCGTCCGTTTGCGGCATGGCGTTCCGCGTCAAGGATTCGCAGAAAGCCTACAGCCGTGCACTGGAACTCGGCGCTCAGCCGATCCACATCGAAACCGGTCCGATGGAGCTCAATCTGCCAGCGATCAAAGGCATCGGCGGCGCGCCGCTGTACCTGATCGACCGTTTCGGCGAAGGCAGCTCGATCTACGACATCGACTTCGTGTTCATCGAAGGCGTTGATCGCAACCCGGTCGGTGCCGGCCTGAAGATCATCGACCACCTGACTCACAACGTTTATCGCGGTCGCATGGCCTACTGGGCGAACTTCTACGAGAAGCTGTTCAACTTCCGTGAAATCCGTTACTTCGACATCAAAGGCGAGTACACCGGTCTGACTTCGAAAGCCATGACCGCACCGGATGGCATGATCCGCATCCCGTTGAACGAAGAGTCGTCCAAAGGCGCGGGCCAGATCGAAGAGTTCCTGATGCAGTTCAACGGCGAGGGCATCCAGCACGTTGCATTCCTCACCGACGACCTGATCAAGACCTGGGATCAGTTGAAGAAAATCGGCATGCGCTTCATGACCGCGCCGCCGGACACTTACTACGAAATGCTTGAAGGTCGCCTGCCGAACCACGGCGAGCCGGTCGATCAGCTGCAATCGCGCGGCATCCTGCTTGATGGCGCGTCGGAGCAGGGCGATAAGCGCCTGCTGCTGCAAATCTTCTCGGAAACCCTGATGGGCCCAGTGTTTTTCGAATTCATCCAGCGCAAGGGCGACGATGGTTTCGGCGAAGGCAACTTCAAGGCGTTGTTCGAATCGATCGAGCGTGACCAGGTGCGTCGTGGTGTGCTGACCACCGAGTAATTTGCACCTGAAATGAAAAATCCCAGCCTGCAGAGATGCAGGGCCGGGATTTTTTTCAGAATCAAAAGATCGCAGCCTTCGGCAGCTCCTACAGGAAAAACGCATTCCAAATGTAGGAGCTGCCGAAGGCTGCGATCTTTTGCTTTCAGGAGCGGCGTTGGCGCGTCAAATGCTTGAAGCCCTCGAAAACCAGCACCACCACCGCCAGCCAGATCGGTATATAGGTCAGCCATTCTCCGGACTTGATGCTTTCCCCGAGCAACAATGCCACTGCAAGCAACAACACCGGTTCCACATAACTCAACAACCCAAACAGACTGAACGGCAGCAAGCGGCTGGCGATGATGTACACCACCAGCGCCGAAGCACTGATCAGGCCGAGCAGCGGAATCAGCCACATCAACGCCGGGTATTGATCGAACACTGCCAGCCCTTGTTCACCGCCCTGCACAAACCAGTAGGCGACCGGCAGCATCAGGGTCATGTCGACCCACAGCCCACCGAGGTTGTCGGTTTTCAGGTATTTGCGCAGCACGAAATACAGCGGATAGCCGACCACGACCACCAGCGTCGCCCAGGAAAATCCGCCAACCTGATACAACTCGTTCAACACGCCAAGGCTGGCGAAAAACACGGCGATTTTCTGCAGGTAAGACAGGCTCTCGCCATAGGCAATCCGCCCGGTCAGCACCATCGCCAGGGGCAACAGGAAATAGCCCAGCGATACATCCAGGCTGTAGCCATTGAGCGGTGCCCACATGAACAGCCACAGCTGCACGCCGAGCAGGGCGGAGGAAATCAGCAGCCCGGCGATCAGCTTCGGTCTGGCCGCCATCAACCGGATCAGCTCCAGTACCCGCCGCCATTCCCCGGACACCAGCATGAACAAGGTCATGCACGGAACGGTCAGGAGCATCCGCCAGCCGAAGATTTCCACACCGCTCAGAGGCGTCAGCAGCGACGTGTAGTAATACATGACGGCAAACAGCACCGAGGCTGAAACCGATAAAGCGATACCTTTAGACAAACTGTCCTCGCGGCGTGATGGTTGAACAGGGCGCGCAGGATACGTGGTTTTTGTGCTGAATATTGAGCGGATGCTCATTATTTCCCACATTCAGGAGCTAAGAGCAAAACCTGTGGGAGCGAGCCTGCTCGCGAAGGGGCCAGCAGCTTCAGTATAAATGTCGCGTCCGTTGCCGCTTCGCAAGCAGGCTCGCTCCCACATTTGATTGTATAAAACCCGCACTCTGCTTACGCCACTCATCCCCCGTTTGTGCCGTTTTAGGCCTGACGCGGTTTACGCCCCGACACAAAATGGCTCACATCGTTGAAACCCGGTGTCGAAGCATGCCCCGGCGTCACCAGCGAATCGATAAACGCCTCGTCCTCGGCCGTGATTTTCACCGCCTGCGCCAGCGTATAGGCGTCCCACTGTTGCTCGGTTCGCGGCCCGACAATCGCTGACGTCACCGCGCTGTTGTTCAACACCCAGGCAATCGCAAACTCGACCATGCCAACGCCACGCTGTTCGGTGTATTGCTGAATCTGCTGGGCAATGCGCAGCGACTCCACACGCCATTCCGTTTCGAGAATGCGCTTGTCCTGCCGTCCGGCGCGGCTGTTGGCGTCTGGCGTCACATCGGGTGCGTACTTGCCGCTGAGCACGCCACGGGCCAGCGGGCTGTAAGGCACCACACCAAGACCATAGGTTTGCGCGGCGGTGATCTGCTCGGTCTCGGCCTAGCGGTTGACGATGTTATATAGCGGCTGGCTGATCACCGGGCGATCAACGCCGAGTTTGTCAGCGATTCGGATCACCTCGGCGATCCGCCAGCCGCGATAGTTCGACAGGCCCCAATAGCGAATCTTGCCCTGGCGAATCAGATCGCCAATCGCCGACACGCTGACTTCCAAGGGCGTGTTGTGGTCTTCGCGGTGCAGGTAATAGATGTCGACGTAATCCGTGTCCAGGCGCGTAAGGCTGGCTTCGAGTCCGTTGAAAATGTGTTTACGGCTCAGACCGCTGCGGTTCGGCACACCGTCCACCGGGCCAAAACCGACCTTGGTAGCGAGCACCCATTCATGCCGATGACGGGCGATCGCTTCACCGACGATTTCTTCGGAACGGCCATTGGTGTAAACGTCGGCCGTGTCGATGAAATTGATGCCCTGATCCCAGGCCTTGTCGATAATCCGCAGCGAGTCCTCTGCGCTGGTCTGCTCGCCGAACATCATCGTGCCGAGAGTGAGCGTGGAGACCTGCAAGCCCGAGTGGCCCAGTGTGCGATAGCTCATGCCGAAATCCTTTTGTCGGTGGGAAGGGTTTAATCAAATACCAGAAGCGTCAGAGCCCGCAAAGTGAATTGTTGCGTTGGTTAAACGCAAAAAGATCGCAGCCTTCGGCAGTTCCTACAGGTAACGCATTCCAGAGTAGGAGCTGCCGAAGGCTGCGATCTTTTGATCTGCGCCTCTGATTAAGCCCGCAACGCCCGCGTCATCCGCAACGCCAACAGACTCCCGCCGACAATCACCGCCGCCAGCACATACAGTGCCGCATCGGTCGAGCCAGTGCTGTCCTTGACCCAACCCACCAGGTACGGGCTCAAGAACCCCGCCATCTGCCCCATCGAGTTGATCAACGCCAGACCGCCAGCCGCCGCGCCCGCGCTCAGCATCGCCGTCGGCACCGGCCAGAACATCGGCAGGCCGGTCAGTGCGCCCATGGTTGCGATCGTCAGACCAAGAATCGCAATCGCCGGATTCGCCGCAAAATTCACTGCGATCACCAGACCGACAGCACCCATCAGCATCGGCACCACCAAGTGCCAGCGGCGCTCTTTGCGCAAGTCCGCCGAGCGGCCGACGACCAGCATGAACACCGCTGCGAGCAGATAGGGAATCGCACTCAGCCAGCCGATCACCAGGTTATCGCTGAAGCCGAGGTTCTTGATGATCGACGGCAGCCAGAAGTTGATCGCGTACACGCCGCTCTGGATGCAGAAATAGATCAGGCCGAAGGCCCAGATCGCCGGGTTCTTGAACACCGCGAGCAGCGAGTCGGTCGCGGTTTTCGGTTTGTTGGCGAGGTCTTCGGCATGGTCGGCTTCGAGCACCGAACGTTCGTGGGCGTTCAGCCATTTGGCATTGGCGAAGCTGTCGCTCAACAGGAAATACGCCAGCGCACCGAGGATCACGGTCGGAATACCTTGCAGCAGGAACATCCACTGCCAGCCGGCAAGACCACCCTGGCCGGCGGCGAAGTGGTTGAGGATCCAGCCGGAAAACGGGCTGCCGAGCAAACCGGACACCGGGATTGCCGACATGAACAACGCCATGATCCGACCACGACGGAAGGTCGGGAACCACTGCGAGAGATACAGCACGACGCCCGGGAAGAAACCGGCTTCAGCCGCACCGGTGAAAAAGCGCAGGGTGTAGAACTCCGTCGGGGTGGTGACGAACAGCAGGCAGGTCGACAGCGTGCCCCAGGTGATCATCATCAAGGCAATCCAGCGCCGGGGGCCGAAGCGGGTCAGTGCCAGGTTGCTCGGCACGCCGCACAGCACGTAGCCGATGAAGAAAATCCCGGCGCCGAGGCCGTATACGGTTTCGCTGAATTTCAGTGCATCGAGCATCTGCAACTTGGCGAAGCCAACGTTGACCCGGTCGAGGTAGTTGAACAGGTAGCAGATGAAAATGAAGGGAATCAAACGCAGGGTGATGCGTTTGTAGACGGCGTTTTTACCGTCATCGATGGTCTGGGTAGCTGCGGCGCTCTGCGACATAGCGGCTCTCTCTTTATTATGATTTTTTGCGATGCAAAGGGTAACGTTGATCGCCCTGAGAGTCTCGGCCACCTTTGGCCGGATTGTCTTTGTGCCTGAGCACAGGGTTTGCCGCCAGACCCTGTGCGGCTGAACAACCGTTCGTGCCCGAACTGAAGGATTGCCGCCACCATGTTCGAACTCGATCACGACCTTGCCCAGGACATCGTCGACCGGGCCATGGCCATTTTGCCGTACAACGTCAATGTCATGGACAGTCAGGGCCTGATCCTCGGCAGCGGCGAACCGGAGCGCATCAACACCCGACATGAAGGCGCGCAACTGGTGCTGGCCAACGGACGTGTGGTTGAAATCGATGCGCAGACGGCGGTACACCTAAAAGGCGTGCAGCCGGGGATCAATCTGCCGCTGCTGCTCGATCAGCGTTTGATTGGCGTGCTTGGCCTCACTGGCGAGCCGGAGCAATTGCGCACCTACGCCGAACTGGTGCGCATGACCGCCGAAATGCTTGTCGGCCAGCGCAATCAGCAGGCCGAACAACAATGGCGGCGGCAGCGCTGCGATGATCTTCTGGCGTTGCTGTTGAGCGAGGCGGGGGACTCCCCGCGTCTGGTCGACGAGGCGCAGCAGCTTGGGCTCAAGCCGCAATTGACGCGGGTGCCGTGCCTGTTTGAACTGGGGCTTGAGCACGGACCGGGGCAAACCGTAGAAGCTTTGAGTGCATGGCTGACCTCGCGTTATCCCGACAGTTGGTGTGTGAGTTCGGCAAAGTCTTCGCTGCTCTGGTGTCGCCCGGCGAGCCACAACGTCGAGCATGATCGGCTGCTGGAAAAACTCGATGGCCTCGGCTGGAAAATTCTGCGCATCGCTATCGGCGGGCAGGCGGAGGGGCTGGCCGGGTTGCGTCGCTGCTATCGACGGGTCGGCGATTTGCTCGCTTATGGTCGTGACGTCCTGCCACACTCACGGCTGCTGACGCTCAATCGCTATCGCTTGCCGGTCATGTTGTGGCGCCATCGCAACGACGATGCGCTGGACGAACTGCTCAAGCCACTGCGCGAGGTCATCGCCAAGGACAGCAACGGCCAGTTGCTGGCGACCCTGCGCAGTTGGTGCGAGCACGACGGTCAGAGTCAGGCCTGCGCCGAGGCGTTGGGCATTCATCGCAACAGCCTGCGTTATCGGATGGAGCGGATTGCCGAGTTGAGCGGGGTTGATCCGTTGAAGCTGGACGGGATGCTGGCGTTGTATCTGGGGGTGCAGCTGTTGCCGCAGACGGATCCGGATTAATTGGGCGTCTTCAAAGACGCCATCGCGAGCAGGCTCACTCCTACATTTGGAATGCATTCCCCTGTAGGAGTGAGCCTGCTCGCGATGGCGGCGGTACATTCACCGCAGAGCCTTTTGTGGAAATGAACAATAAACGCCGACGCCACTTGTGCACCCGACCGGCGTCAACGCCCATGGCGACTGGCAGCATGAACGCCAATGCAACCGGAGAATTCCCATGAAGATCGTCATCGCCCCCGATTCGTTCAAGGACAGCCTGAGTGCCCAGGGCGTTGCCGAAGCCATCGCCCTCGGACTGGCCCAGGTCTGGCCGCAGGCGACGCTGATCAAGTGCCCGATGGCCGATGGCGGCGAAGGCACGGTCGAATCGATTCTCGCGGCCTGTGAAGGCGAGTTGCGCCGCACCCGCGTGCGCGGTCCGTTAGGCGCGCCGGTGGATGCGGCGTGGGGCTGGCTGCCGCACAACCACACCGCGATCATCGAAATGGCCGAGGCTAGCGGTCTGCAACTGGTGCCGCCGGGTCAGCGCGATGCCTGCATCAGTAGCACGTTTGGCACCGGTGAGTTGATTCGTGCAGCGCTGGATGCCGGCGCGCAACGGGTGATTCTGGCGATCGGCGGCAGCGCGACCAACGACGGCGGTGCCGGGGCGATGCAAGCGTTGGGGGTGAAATTGCTGGATGCGCAAAATCAATCGTTGGTGCGCGGCGGCCTGGCCTTGGCGCAACTGTCGCGACTCGATCTGAGTGGGCTTGATCCACGTCTGGCCGATGTGCGTTTCGACATCGCCGCCGATGTCAACAATCCGCTGTGCGGCGCTCATGGCGCCTCAGCGATTTTCGGCCCGCAGAAGGGCGCGTCGCCAGCGCAGGTTGAGCAACTCGATCAGGCGCTGGGGCACTTCGCCGAACTCTGTGCGCGGGCGTTGGGCAAGGACGTGCGCGATGAGCCGGGCAGCGGCGCGGCGGGTGGCCTGGGGTTTGCCGCCAAGGCTTTTCTCGGCGCGCAGTTTCAGGCGGGCGTCGAGGTGGTGGCGGAACTGGTCGGGCTTGCTGAGGCGGTCAACGGTGCGGATCTGGTGATCACCGGCGAAGGCCGTTTCGATGCGCAAACCTTGCGCGGCAAAACGCCGTTCGGTGTCGCGCGGATTGCCAAACAGCATGCCGTGCCGGTGATTGTGATTGCCGGAACCTTGGGCGAGGGCTATCAGGAACTCTATCAACACGGCATCGACGCCGCGTTCGCCGTTACCAGCGGACCGATGACCCTGGAACAGGCTTGCGCCGAAGCCCCACGGCTGCTGCGTGAACGCGCCACCGATATCGCTCGGGTCTGGCAACTGGCCGCCAAACGCTGATCGGCTTGCCTATGTAGGAGCTGTCGAGTGCAACGAGGCTGCGATCCTTTGACTTTTAAAAGCAGGATCAAAAGATCGCAGCCTCGTTGCACTCGACAGCCCCTACCAAAGGCAGCGGAGCTGGGTTGATTGTTGTAACGTTCCGAAAAATATTTACTGCAGACCCAAAACCTTCCTCAAGCCTGGCCGATACAACGGTCAGGCGCGCACAAAACCATAACCCAGTGACGCCGGACTGCCGCCCGCCAAGGGCCAGTACTCACGGCATGGACGCTCGTAGTTTCTTTCTTTCGAGAGTCCGACCATGTCCCTGCGTAATCTGAATATCGCGCCCCGTGCTTTCCTCGGTTTTGCCTTTATCGCCTTGCTGGTGATTGTCCTCGGCGTGTTCGCCGTCAGCCGTATGACGGTCATTCGTCAGGCGTCGATCGACATGGACACCAACCAATTGCCTAGCGTGACTCACCTCAGCGTGGTCACGGAAAACGTCCTGCGTATGCGCATCCTCTCATTCCGTGTGCTGGTCAATCGCGAACCGGCCAGCCTGCAAGAGGCAGAAACCCGCATCGCTGTGCTGGTCGACAAGGTGCGCAAAGCCCAGACCAGTTACGCCGCGCTGCCGGCAGGCCCAGAGGAGCAAGCGGTCTTCCAGACATTTTCGACCACCCTCGATAATTACCTGCAAGCGCAGAATCAGATGATTGAGCTATCGCGCAAAGGCGATCTGGAAGCGATGCGTGCGTTGATCAACACGCGCATCAAGGAAGGCACCGATCAAATGGGCGAGCAGCTCAACAAGCTGATCGGCATGAATACGGCCGGGGCCAGAGCGGCGGCCACCAAGGCTGGTGAAAACTATGACAGCGCCATCACCGGGATCATCATCGTCGCCGTGATCGCAGCGCTGGCCACCGTATTGCTCGCCTGGTTGCTGACCCGCAGCATCGTCACGCCGCTCAACCGTGCGGTCTTCGCTGCGCAAACCATTGCCGGTGGCGATCTGAGCAAAGCCATCGAAGTCGACGGCAAGGATGAACCGGCGCGCTTGCTCGAAGCCTTGGCCGCGATGCAGACCAACCTGCGTAAAACCATCGAGCAGATCGCCGGTTCTGCCACGCAACTGGGCGCCGCTGCCGAAGAACTCAGCGCCGTCACTGAAGAAGCGTCGCGCGGACTGCAACAGCAGAACAACGAAATCGAACAGGCCGCCACCGCCGTCAACGAGATGACTGCAGCAGTGGAAGAAGTGGCGCGCAACGCCGTGTCGACTTCCGAGGCCTCCAACCAGTCGACCCACGCCGCCCGCGAAGGCCGTGATCAAGTGGTGAAAACCGTCGACGCGATCCAGACCATGACCCACGACGTGCTGAACACCGCACAGATGATCGAAGGCCTCGCCGCGCAGGGCCGTGACATCGGCAAGGTGCTGGACGTGATTCGTGCCATCGCCGAGCAGACCAACCTCTTGGCGCTCAACGCTGCCATCGAAGCCGCGCGTGCCGGCGAGGCTGGCCGTGGTTTTGCTGTGGTCGCTGACGAGGTACGCGCGTTGGCCCATCGCACCGCGCAGTCGACTCAGGAAATCGAAAAAATGGTCGCCGGCATCCAGAACGGCACGGGTGAAGCGGTCTCGTCGATGCAGCAAAGCAATCAGCGTACCCAGTCCACCCTGGAAATGGCCCGCGCGGCCGGTGTGGCGCTGGAGCAGATCACCCAGTCGATCCATCAGATCAACGAACGCAATCTGGTGATTGCCAGCGCCTCGGAAGAGCAGGCCCAAGTCTCGCGCGAAGTCGATCGTAACCTGGTGAACATCCGTGATCTGGCCACACAATCGGCCGCCGGGGCCAACCAGACCAGCGCCGCGACCCATGAACTGTCGCGTCTCGCAGTGGATTTGAACGCCATGGTGGCGCGTTTCGTGATTTGAGATACGGTGAAGGCTGGAAACCGCGCTAACAGGAGACGTAGATGCGCTATTCAGCCTTGACCCAACGAATCGCCGGGGAGGGTGCCGCTGCCTGGCAGATTCACGACCGAGCGCTGGAACTGCGCGACGAGGGCGTCGATGTTTTGCTGTTGAGCGTCGGCGATCCGGATTTCGATACGCCGTTGCCGATCGTCCATGGCGCTATCGACAGCCTGCTGGCCGGTGATACGCATTATGCCGATGTGCGTGGTCGGTTCGAATTGCGCAAGCTGATTGCCGAGCGTCATCGCCAGCGCAGTGGTCAGCGGGTTGATCCTGACCAAGTGATTGTCCTGCCCGGCGCGCAATGCGCGGTGTATTCGGTGGCGCAATGTCTGCTCGATCCGGGTGATGAAGTGATCGTCGCTGAGCCGATGTACGTCACCTACGAAGGCGTGTTCGGCGCCTGCGGAGCCACGGTGATCGCGGTGCCGGTTCGCCCGGAAAACGGTTTCCGTGTCGATCCGGCCGATGTCGCCGCGCGCATCACCCCAAAAACCCGCGCGATGCTGCTCAACAGCCCGAACAATCCCAGCGGCGCCAGTTTGCACTTGCTGATCTGGCAGCAGCTCGCAGCGCTGTGCATTCATCACGATTTGTGGCTGATCAGCGATGAGGTGTACAGCGAGCTGTTATATGAAGGCGAGCACATCAGCCCGGCGAGCCTGCCGGGCATGGCCGAGCGCACCGCGACGATCAACAGTCTGTCGAAATCCCATGCGATGACCGGTTGGCGCATCGGCTGGATGATCGGCCCGAAACCCTTGGCCGAACATCTGGTGAACCTGTCACTGAGCATGCTTTTCGGTCTGCCGGATTTCGTGCAGAAAGCCGCGCAAGTGGCGCTGCAAAGCGATCTGCCGGAAGTTACGCAAATGCGCGAGGAATACCGGTTGCGGCGCGATCTGGTGTGCGAGCGGTTGCAGGGTTGCCCCGGTTTGCAGCCGATTCGCCCGGATGGCGGCATGTTCGTGATGGTCGACGTGCGCCAGACTGGGCTCGGCGCTCAGGCGTTTGCCGAGCGATTGCTGGAAGGTTACGGAGTGTCAGTGTTGGCCGGTGAAGCGTTCGGGCCGAGCGCGGCGGGGCACATTCGAATTGGGCTGGTGGTGGATCGGGTCAAACTGGCGGATGCCTGCGCGCGGATTGCGTTGTGTGCGGTGCAGCTTCTGCAGGCGCGCAGTGCCTGATGGATTTGCGTAGTCTGTAAAGGCCTCTTCGCGAGCGGGCTCGCTCCCACAGAGAAATGCATTTCAAATGTGGGAGCGAGCCTGCTCGCGAAAGCGGTATTACCGCCAACGATTAATTCGGATTCACCAGATTCGCCGGCCGCTGCCCACCCAGCGCCGCCAACAGATTCTCCACCGCACACCGCGCCATGGCCTCACGGGTTTCATGCGTCGCCGAGCCCATGTGCGGCGTCGCCACCACATTGCTCAGCTGCAACAACGCCGAGTCATGATTCAACGGCTCGCGCTCGAACACATCCAGCCCTGCCGCGCGAATGCGCTTGTTGCGCAACGCTTCGATCATTGCCGCCTCATCAACCACTTTGCCCCGTGAGATATTGATGAAGATGCTCTCCGGGCGCATCAACGCAAACTGCTCGGCGCCGATCAAGCGTTCGGTCTGCGCCGTCAGCGGCAAGGTCAGGCAAATGAAATCGGCCTGCTTGAGCAACTCTTCGAGGCTTCGATACTGCGCATCAAAACGCGCCTCCACCGCCGGCTTGCGCGACTGGCTGTGATAGATCACCGGCATGCCGAAACCGAAATGCCCGCGCTGGGCCAATGCCTCGCCGATGCGGCCCATACCGATGATGCCCAGCGTCTTGCCATGTACATCGGTGCCGAAATGCGCCGGGCCGATGTTGCGGCTCCACTGCCCGCCACGGACCATGTTCGCCAGTTCGACCACCCGCCGGGCAGCGGCGAGGATCAGGGCGAAACCGGTGTCGGCGGTGGTCTCGGTGAGCACATCCGGCGTGTTGGTCAACAGGATCTTGCGCCGGCTCAGGTAATCGATGTCGTAGTTGTCGACGCCCACCGAAACGCTGGCGATGGCCTCCAATTGCGGCGCCAGATCGAGCAGGGCGGCATCGAGTTTCAGGCTGGCGCCGAGCAAACCGTGGGCACGGGGCAGGGCGTCACGCAGCTGCATGAGGCCATCGGCGTCGAGGCTCTCGATCAGCGTTACGTCGAATTGCTCTTGCAGGCGCGCCATCAGCGCGGGCGAAAGTTTCTTGTACAGCACGACCTGTTTTTTCATGGCAAAAAGTCCTTTCAGGAATGCGCCGGCACACGCGGTGTGGCGGCGGCTTTGGCGACGACGCGATCACTGGCGCCGGGCTTGAGAAAAATCGTCAGCACCACTGACAGCAATAGCGCGCCGCTCATCAATAGATACGAGGCGCCGGGCGAACCGGTAGAGCTGTTCAGATAACCGACCAGATATGAACCGCCGAACGAGCCGAGCGCGCCCATGCTGTTGATCAGCGCCATGGCGCCGCCCGCGACGTTGGCCGGCAGGATTTCCGGAACGATGGCGAAGAACGGACCGTACGGCGCATACATGCAGGCGCCGGCAATCACCAGCAGCGTGTACGACCACCAGAAATGTTCGGCGCCCAAGGCATACGAGCCATAAAACGCGATCGAAGCGATCAGCAGCGGCGGCCAGACGAAGCGTTTGCGCTTCTGCAACTTGTCCGAGCCCCACGACACCGCGAGCATGCCGATCACCGCCGCCAGATATGGCAGCGCCGACAGCCAGCCAGCCTCGATCATGTCCATCTGCGCGCCGGCCTTGAGGATCGACGGCAGCCACAACACGAAACCGTAGACGCCGATGCTCCAGCAAAAAAACTGCAGCGCCAAGATGATCACCTTCGGCGAACGGAATGCCTCGGCATAGTTCTTCACCGCTTTGATCCCGACCTGTTCAGCGGCGAGGGCGCTTTCCAGATCCTGCTTTTCCTGGTCATTGAGCCACTTGGCCTGGGCCGGACGATCGTCGGCCAGACGCCACCAGATAAACGCCCAAAGCACCGCCGGCAGCCCCTCGATAATGAACATCCAGCGCCAGCTGAAATGCTGCACCAGATAACCCGAGACCACCGACATCCACAGCATGGTCACCGGGTTGCCGAGAATCAGAAAGGTGTTGGCCCGCGAGCGTTCGGCACGGGTAAACCAATGGCAGAGGTAGACCAGCATCGCCGGCATCACCGCCGCTTCGACCACGCCGAGCATGAAGCGAATAACGATCAGCCAGTAGGCGTTGGAGACCACGCCGGTCAGCGTGGCGAGGCCGCCCCAGAGAATCAGGCTGACGAAAATCAGCTTCTTCACACTGTGCTTTTGCGCGTAGATCGCGCCCGGTACCTGGAAGAAAAAGTAACCGAGAAAGAACAGCGCACCGAGCAGCGAAGACAGGCCTGGGGTGATCATCAGGTCTTCGGCCATGCCCGATGCAGCGGCAAAGCCGTAGTTGGCTCGATCGAGATAGGCCAGGCTGTAAGTGATGAACACAATCGGCATGATGTACCACCAGCGGCGGGTGGCGAAGGTTGCGGTTTTCATCGGTGTGACTCCTGAGCTTGTTGTTTTTGTCGCAGCAGGTTCAAAAATTTGCGTTGCCTAGGCAGGCCTCTTCGCGAGCAGGCTCGCTCCCACATTTGATACGCGTTCCCCTGTGGGAGCGAGCCTGCTCGCGAAGGCGATCTCGAATTCAGCTCTCAACTCCAGAAGGGTTGGAAGGCCCTCCATATCCCCGCGACTCTGCACCGCGCGACTGCCAATCCAGTTCGCCCGCTGCACCGCTTCGGCAAAGCTCTGATGCTCGAGCAGGGCACTGATCATCCCCACCGCAAAGCCATCTCCGGCGCCAACCGTATCGACGACATTGGCCACCGGCACGCCAGCGACGAAACCCTGATCCAGCTGCGTGCGGTAGTAAGCTCCTTCAGGCCCGAGCTTGATCGCCACCGCTTCCGCACCTTGATCAATATAAAACGCAGCGATGTCCGCCGGGTCGTCAAAGCCGGTGAGCAAACGACCTTCGCTCAAACCCGGCAGCACCCAGTGTGCAAGGGCGGCGAGGCGGTTGATCTCGCGGATCATCTCGCCCTCGCTGGCCCACAGGCTCGGCCGCAGATTGGGGTCGAAGGACACGCTGCGCCCGGCGTTGCGCATGCGGGTCATCAGTTCGAAGGACATTTCCCGTGCCGAGCCGGATAGCGCCGGTGGGATACCGGTGGCATGCAGATGGCGGGCGTTAAGCAGGTTGTCAGTGATGGAGCGCGGCGACAGGTGACTGGCCGCGGAGCCACGGCGGAAGTATTCGACTTGCGGGTCGCTGCCATCGTCATTGCGCGATTTGAACTGAAACCCGGTCGGATGGGTTTTATCGACTTCAACGTGGCTGCAATCCAGACCTTCCTTGATCAACGTCTCGACCACAAAGCGCCCGAGTGAATCATTACCGACCCGGCTCAGCCAGGCGACGTTGAAACCCAGCCGCGACAAGCCGATCGCTACGTTACTGTCGGCCCCGGCAATACGTTTATGAAACTGCTCGACCTTCGCCAGATCACCGGTCTGTTCGGCAACCAGCATCGCCATGGTTTCACCGAAAGAAAGAATATCGATCTCAGACATGAGCTGGCTCCAGGCGCGATTGACCAAGGCGGGCGAGGGCGGCGACGTGTTCGCGGGTCAGTTGCACCAGGTCATCGCCTTGCAACGGGTATTCGGCGGCGCGCATAACGCCTTGGTCCATGTGCCGCAGCAGTTGTTCCCACAGATGCAGGTCGCTGATGGCTGGTGGTACGGCGACCAGTTTGCCGTCGGCGCGGCGAGCCACGGCTTTGCAATGCACATAACCGACATGACGGCCGAGCGCACGTGCAGCGCTGGCGGCAGACTGGTCTTGCCAATGCCAGTTGCCGATATCGAAAGTCATCTTGATCGGCAGGTTGTGCTGCTCGACGGCGGCGAAGAAACGCTGAAACGGCTCGATGCGACCGCCATGCAGGGTCTGGTCGTTTTCCACCAGCAACTGCACCGGGCTGGGCTTGAGTAGCTCGGCCAGTGCCTGCAAGTCAGAGTTGTCAGTGAAATAGCCGAGCGACACTTTCAGCCACTTCGAACCGAACACCTGGGCCTGTTGCAGCGCGGTAATCAATTCGGGATTGGGCTGCGCTTGCCCTGCGAGCCAAAGTTCGGTGGGTGAGGAATAAATGCTTTGCAGGCCCTGCGCCTGGGTAGCCTGAGCCAGTTGCGCCGGGTCTTCACGGGTCAGCAGCTCTTCGCGCCACTCGATGCGATTGGCCCCGGCCGCCGCGAGAATATCGATGAAGGAATCCTGGCCACGCTGGCGCACAAGCTCGGCGCCGTAGCTGGACAGACTGATGGAAACGGCTGGTTTATTCATTGTTTTGACCTCTGAAACCGGTTTCATTTTTATTCAAAAAAATATCAGGTGTTTCTGCGTTGTTCCCTCGGGCGCTATCGCGAGCAGGCTCACTCCTACAGGGGACGCATTCCAAATGTAGGAGTGAGCCTGCTCGCGATAGCGTCAGATCAGACACCGCCAACCTCACGGGTCGACCCACGCTCAATAAGCACCGGCGCAAAATCCACAATTCGCGCCACCTCATCATCACCGTGCAAGCGCTTGAGCAAACAGTCGAACGCCCGCGCGCCTATCTCTTGTGTCGGCTGAGCCAGCGCGGTAATCCCGCTGCCCACCAACAGATACCAATCCAGATCATCCAGCGCAATCAGCCCGACATCCTCGAACAACCGAACATCCAATACTCGCAATGCCGATGTGGCCGCCAACGCCGCCACACCATTGGCGCAAAAGAGCGCTTTCGGGCCCTTGCCGGATGTGTTTAAAAATGTTTGAAGTTGCGCGTTCAGAGCGTCGCCGGTTTCCAGCACCGCACCGGCCAATCCCGAGCGCTGAGCAATCTGCGCCTTGAAACTGCTGACCCGCTCGATCCGCGAACTGGTGCCGTCAAACGGTTCCGTGACCATCACCAGATCCCGATAACCGCGCAGCTCCAGATGCGCGAGCGCCATCTCTATCGCCAGCGGGTTGTTCAAGCCGACCATGTCGCTGTCGAGCCCATCGACCTTGCGATCGACCAGCACCAGTGGCATCTCGCGGCGCAGCTCATGCAATTCGTCACGGTGATGGCCCAGCGTGTTCACGATCAGCCCTTCGATGTTGTACGAGCGCAACAGCGCCAGATGCTGGCGCTCCTGCTCGTCATCGCGGTCGGTGTTGCACACCACCAGGCTGTAGCCGTGCGCACGGCAGGCGGTTTCCACCCCGTGCATCACGGCAATTGAATAAGGGTTACGGATATCGGCGACAAGCATGCCGATCAGGCGCGTACGCCCGCGTTTCAGGCCACGGGCCATTTGGTTGGGGCGGTAGCCCAGTTCGCTGATGGCTTGTTCGATGCGCAAGGCAATGGCGTCAGACAGCAGGGTGCGGTCATCACCGATGAAACGCGACACGCTGGCCTTGGACACGCCTGCGCGTTCGGCAACATCAAGCATGGTGACGCGGCTGCGCTGGGCGGCGGAAAAGTCGTTCACGGTCTGAAACCTTGTTATTGGATTTATAGGCCCAAGGCGGAAATCACCCTGAAACCGGTTTCAGGAAACACCAGAAACAAATCGGCCGTCAAGTGAATGGTTGTGAGGTTGCCCGTCGATACCGACAGGCGGACGATTGCCTACCCGAATAAGCCGGCGGCAATATTGATCGAAAAACCCAGAATCGCAGTGTTGAACACAAAACCAATCAGCGACTGCGCCAAAACGATTTTGCGCACGCCCCGAGTCGCTACGCCCACATCCGAAGTTTGCACAGCGACGCCGACGGTGAACGAGAAGTACAGAAAATCCCAATAATTGGGGGTGGTCAGTCCTTCGGCGAAACGCAGCGCCGGCTCCTTGCCATCCCAGGTGTAAAACAATCTTGCGTAGTGCACGCAGAAAATCACCCCGATCAGCAGCCATGAGCCAATGACCGTGAATGCTGTGAAAGCGTAATGCATCAGTTTGTGGGTGCTATCCAGATCCTTGCTGCCGGCCAGTTCGAAGGTGATGGTGGCCAGGCTCGCCAGCGCGGCAATGCACACCACGAACAGCACCAGGCTGGCATTTTCATCTTCGACTTCAGCGATGCGTTGGACGTCCGTTGCTTTGGCGCGCACGGTCAGCCAGAACATCAGGACCAGATAAGTCCAGACACCGACGTTCCAGCCGATGAGGATTTTGCTGACGATCGAATCGGCGGGGACCAGCACGCCGGTGGCGAGTCCGAGCAGAGCGGCGGCGGAGAGGCGAGGGTGGGTGCGGGCGAGGAAGCGCATGGAGACTCACGTCGGTGAACTGTCCCTGCACCATAGCGCACGCAACCCTGCTTTTGTAGGAGCTGTCGCAGGCTGCGATCTTTTGATCTTCTAAAAGCAAAGTCAAAAGATCGCAGCCTTCGGCAGCTCCTACAATTGCATCAGTGTTGTTTGGAGAATCGTTTTACGAGCTTCATGACGACGACAAAGAAGACGGGCACGAAGATCACCGCCAGCGTTGCCGTAATCATCCCGCCAATCACGCCAGTGCCAATTGCCTGTTGGCTTGCCGAACTGGCACCCGTGGCAATCGCCAACGGCACCACGCCAAGAATGAACGCCAGCGAAGTCATCACGATCGGTCGCAGCCGCAAACGTGCAGCCTGCAACGTCGCATCGATCAGGTCATGACCTTCGTCATACAGGCTCTTGGCGAACTCGATGATCAGGATCGCGTTCTTCGCCGACAGGCCGATGATGGTAATCAGGCCAACCTTGAAGAACACGTCGTTAGGCATCCCGCGCAACGTGACCGCCAGCACCGCGCCCAGCACCCCCAGCGGCACCACCAAGAGCACCGAAGTCGGGATCGACCAGCTTTCGTACAGCGCTGCCAGACACAGGAACACCACCAACAGCGACAAACCAAGCAGAATCGGCGCTTGATTGCCTGACAGGCGTTCTTGCAACGACAAACCGGTCCACTCCTGGCCAAGGCCTTTCGGCCCCAGTGCTACCAGTCGCTCGATTTCCGCCATGGCCTCACCGGTGCTGTGCCCAGCTGACGGTTCGCCGGAAATCGCAATCGCCGGATAGCCGTTGTAGCGGGTGAGCTGCGCCGGGCCCTGAATCCAGTTGGCCTGAACGAATGCCGACAGCGGCACCATGTCCCCGGCGGTATTGCGCACGTGCATCTTCAGCAAGTCATCCACCTGACTGCGCTGATCACCTTCGGCTTGCACCACCACCCGCTGCATGCGCCCCTGATTGGGGAAATCATTGATGTAGCTGGAACCGACCGCAGTGGACAGCACGCTGCCGATGTCGGCAAACGATATGCCCAAGGCATTCGCCTGTTTGCGATCAACGACCAACTGCACTTGCGGCGCTTCGGCCAGTGCGCTTTCACGCACGTTCATCAATATCGGGCTTTTCTCGGCGGCGGCGAGCAATTCGCTGCGCGCCTGCATCAACGTCGCGTGGCCCAGGCCGCCGCGGTCCTGCAAGCGGAACTCGAAGCCGCTGGATGTGCCGAGGCCATCCACCGGCGGCGGCAGCACCGAGAACGCCATGGCGTCCTTGATCTGACTCAGTGCAGCGTTGGCGCGCTCGGCAATGGAGCTGGCGGCATCGTCACCGCCACGTTCCGACCAATCCTTGAGCGTTGAAAACGCCAGCGCCGCGTTCTGCCCGCTACCGGAAAAACTGAAGCCCAGAATGATCACGCTGTCACTGATCCCCGGCTCGCCAGCGTTATGCGCTTCAAGCTGCTCGGCTACTTGCACCGTGCGGGTCTTGGTCGCGCCGGGCGGCAATTGAATATCGGTGATGGTGTAGCCCTGATCTTCGGTGGGTAGAAAAGAGGAGGGCAGTCGCGCGAAGCAGAGGCCCAGTCCGACCAGCAGCACGACGTAGATCAGCAGGTAACGCCCGCTACGTTTCAGCGCATAGCCGACCCAGCCCTGATAACGATCGGTCAGGCGCTCGAAGCGGCGGTTGAACCAGCCAAAAAATCCGGACTTCTCGTGATGCTCACCCTTGGCAATCGGCTTGAGCAGTGTCGCGCACAGTGCCGGGGTTAACGTCAGGGCGAGGAACGCCGAGAACAGAATCGATGTTGCCATCGACAGCGAGAACTGCTTGTAGATCACCCCGACAGAACCTTGCATGAACGCCATCGGAATAAACACCGCGACCAACACCAGAGTGATGCCGATGATCGCCCCGGTGATCTGCGTCATCGCTTTGCGCGTGGCGTCCTTGGGCGATAAGCCCTCGCTGGCCATGATCCGTTCGACGTTTTCCACCACGACGATGGCGTCGTCCACCAGAATGCCGATGGCCAGCACCATGCCAAACATGGTCAGCACGTTGATGGAAAAACCCAGCGCGAGCATGGTCGCGAAAGTGCCCATCAGTGCCACCGGCACGACCAGTGTCGGGATCAGCGTGTAGCGCACGTTCTGCAGGAACAGGAACATCACCGCAAACACCAGCAGCATGGCCTCGCCAAGGGTGTAGATCACTTTGGTGATCGAGACTTTGACGAACGGCGACGTGTCGTACGGAATCTTGTATTCGACGCCTGCCGGGAAGTAGCGCGCCAGTTCGTCCATCTTCGCCCGGACCAGGGTCGCGGTACTCAGCGCGTTGGCGCCCGGCGACAGTTGTACGCCGACAGCGGTGGACGGCTTGCCATTCAGCCGTGTGCCGAACTGGTATTCCTGACTGCCAATCTCAACCCGCGCGACATCACCGATGCGTACGGTGGAGCCGTCGCGATTGGCTTTGAGCACGATGTCGGCAAATTCCTGCGGCGTCGACAACTGGCCTTTGACGAGAATCGTCGCGGTGATTTCCTGGGTCGAAGGTGACGGCAGATCGCCGATGCTGCCGGCCGAAACCTGGGCGTTCTGCGCAACGATGGCGGCGTTGACGTCGGCCGGCGTCAGATTGAAAGCGATGAGTTTCTGCGGATCGATCCAGATGCGCATCGCCCGTTCGGCACCGTACAACTGCGCTTTGCCGACACCCTCCAGACGCTTGATTTCGTTCATCACGTTGCGCGCCAGATAATCGCTGAGCGCGACCTCATCGAGCTTGCCGTCGCTGGAGGTCAGAGTAATCAGCAACAGGAAACCGGAAGAAACCTTCTCCACCTGCAAACCCTGCTGATTGACCGCTTGCGGCAGGCGCGACTCGACCACCTTGAGGCGGTTTTGCACATCGACCTGCGCCAGTTCCGGGTTGGTGCCCGGCTGGAAAGTCGCCTTGATCGTCGCGCTGCCCAGGCTGCTCTGCGATTCGAAATAGAGCAAGTGATCGGCACCGTTGAGCTCTTCCTCGATCAGGCTGACCACGCTTTCATCGACGGTTTGCGCCGAGGCACCAGGGTAGACGGCGTAGATCTCGATCTGCGGCGGTGCAACGTCGGGGTATTGCGCCACCGGCAACTGCGGAATGGCCAGCGCACCGGCCAACAGAATGAACAGGGCGACCACCCAGGCGAACACCGGGCGGTCGATAAAGAACTGCGGCATATAAGAGCGTCCTGCTTACTGACCAGCGGTCTGGGCAAGTGGAAGTGGGGTTTCGTCGATCTGCACCTTTTCCCCGGGACGGGCATGTTGCAGGCCTTCGATGACAACACGGTCGCCGGGCTTCAGGCCGCCGGTGACGATCCAGCGATTGTTCTGCACCGCACCCAGTTGCACCGGTTGCTGTGCCACGCGCATCTGTTCATCGACGGTCAGCACCTGGGCAATGCCGGCACTGTCACGCTGCACCGCGCGTTGCGGCACGGTGATGCCGTTCTGGATGGTCGCCTGTTCAAGGCGTACGCGGATGAAGCTGCCCGGCAGCAGGTCGAGATCGGGGTTGGGGAATTCGCTGCGCAGGATGATCTGACCAGTGCCCGGGTCAACGGTTATATCGCTGAACAGCAGCTTACCGGGTAACGGATACAGGCTGCCGTCATCCTGAATCAGCGTGGCCTTGACCTGATCCTGACCGACTTCCTGCAACTGCCCGGAACGAAATGCGCGACGCAGTTCGTTGAGCTCGCGGGTCGACTGGGTCAGGTCCGCATGAATCGGGTTGAGTTGCTGAATCAACGCCAGCGGCGTGGTCTCGTTCTGCCCGACCAGTGCACCTTCGGTGACCAGCGCGCGGCCGATGCGGCCGGAAATCGGCGCGGTGACGGTAGCATAACCGAGGTTCAGTTTCGCCCGTTCAAGCGCTGCCTTGCTGGCGGCGACATCGGCCGCCGTCTGCCGGGCAGCGGCGCGGGCGTTGTCGTAGTCCTGACCGCTGATGGCCTTGTCTTCGATCAACTGTGCGTAGCGTTGTTCTTGCAGTCTGGCCTGAAAGGCATTGGCCTCGGCTTTGCGCAGCGCGGCTTCGGCACTGTCCAGATCGGCCTTGAACGGTGCCGGGTCGATGCGGAACAGCACATCGCCTTTTTTCACGTCGCTACCTTCGCGATAGGTGCGCTGCAACACCACGCCGGCCACGCGCGCACGCACTTCGGCAATCCGTGGCGCGGCGATGCGGCCGCTCAATTCGCTGCTGATCGATAGTGGCTGGGTTTTGATGGTCTCGATGCGTACCGTGGCTGGTGGCGCTTGCACTTCGGCATTCGAGGACGAATCACAAGCGCTCAGCGTCAGCGCCAATGCGATCAGGCCGAGCGCGGCCAGCAGTTTTCCAGACATGTACAACCCCCAATATTGAAGGCCGCATCCTACGGCCAGACGGGGAGGTTAGCGGTGAAGCTTTGTAGTTGCTGTGTGAAATTGTGTAAGGGTTTTGCTCAGTGGCGGGTGAGGGCGTATATCCTGCAGGCCTTGAAATTTATTGCGACAGTTCGATCGCTTTCGCGAGCAGGCTCGCTCCCACAGAGGATTACATTCCATCTGTAGGAGTGAGCCTGCTCGCGATCAGGCCCGAACTGTCGCCACAGCATTTTCTGGAACACCCATGCCCAACATCCTCCTGGTCGAAGACGACACCGCCCTCGCCGAACTGATCTCCAGCTACCTGGAGCGCAACGGTTATACCGTCAGCGTCATTGGCCGTGGCGACCATGTGCGCGAGCGGGCGCGGATCAGTCCGCCGGATCTGGTGATCCTCGACCTCATGCTCCCGGGCCTCGACGGCCTGCAGGTTTGCCGCCTGCTGCGCGCTGATTCGGCGACACTGCCGATCCTCATGCTCACGGCCCGCGACGACAGTCATGATCAGGTGCTGGGCCTGGAAATGGGCGCTGACGATTACGTCACCAAGCCTTGCGAGCCACGGGTGCTGCTGGCGCGGGTGCGCACGTTGCTGCGACGCAGCAGCCTCGGCGAACCGCTGACGGTCAATGACCGCATTGTCATGGGCAATCTGTGCATTGATCTGTCCGAACGCACCGTGACCTGGCGCGACCAAGCGGTTGAACTGTCAAGCGGCGAATACAATTTGCTGGTGGTGCTGGCGCGGCACGCCGGCGAAGTGCTGAGTCGCGATCAGATTCTGCAGCGACTGCGCGGTATCGAATTCAACGGCACCGACCGCTCGGTGGACGTGGCGATTTCCAAGCTGCGGCGCAAGTTCGATGATCACGCCGGCGAAGCGCGCAAGATCAAGACCGTGTGGGGCAAGGGCTATCTGTTCAGCCGCTCCGAATGGGAATGCTGAGCTGATGTTTCGCATCCTGTTTCGCCTGTATCTGGTGACGATCGTCTCCTATAGTGCGGCGATCTATCTGGTGCCGGACCTGGTAGTCATGGCTTTCCGCGATCGCTTCGTCACCTACAACCTGGACTTTTCCCGAGGTCTGCAATCGCTGATCACCAAGCAGTTTCATGCTGCGCCGCAAGAGCAGTGGCCGGCGATTGCGGCGGCGATGGACAAGGAATTCCAGCCGCTGCACATCGTCCTCACGCCGATCAACGACCCGGTGTTCACGCCCATTGAGCAGGAACGTCTGCACCGTGGCGAAAACGTTGTGCGCATCGGCGACTGGGGCTGGCGAACGCTGGCGGTGACTCCGCTGAATGCGGAAATGGCTGTGCGCATGGTCGTGCCGCCCGATCCGGTCGACGTTGATCTGCTGTACTGGAGCATCAACGTCCTGATCGGTGCCATGTTGCTCGGCTGCCTGCTGCTTTGGCTACGTCCGCACTGGCGCGATCTGGAACGCCTGAAAGGTACCGCCGAACGCTTCGGTAAAGGCCACTTGAGCGAGCGAACCAGAATCGCACCCAGTTCCAACATCGGCAGCCTTGCCAATGTCTTCGACACCATGGCTGGCGATATTGAAAACCTGCTCAACCAGCAACGCGATCTGCTCAACGCCGTGTCCCACGAACTGCGCACGCCGCTGACGCGTCTGGATTTCGGCCTGGCGCTGGCGTTGTCCGAAGACTTGCCAGCCGCCAGTCGCGAGCGCTTGCAGAGCCTGGTCGCACACATCCGTGAACTGGATGAACTGGTACTGGAGCTGCTCTCCTACAGCCGCTTGCAGAATCCGGCGCAATCGCCCGAGTGCATTGAGGTGTCGCTGGACGAGTTCATCGACAGCATTCTCGGCAGTGTCGATGAGGAGCTGGAATCGCCGGACATCGTGATCGATGTTCTGCTGCACGGTCAGCTCGAACGCTTCGCACTGGACCCGCGCTTGACCGCGCGGGCTATTCAGAATCTGTTGCGCAACGCCATGCGCTATTGCGAAAAACGCATTCAGATTGGTGTGCAGGTCAGCGCTGGCGGGTGTGAGATCTGGGTCGACGATGATGGCATTGGCATTCCCGACGACGAGCGTGAGCGGATTTTCGAACCGTTTTACCGACTTGACCGGAGTCGCGATCGTGCGACGGGTGGGTTCGGACTCGGTCTGGCGATCAGCCGCCGCGCCCTCGAGGCGCAGGGCGGCACATTGACGGTTGAGAGTTCGCCGTTGGGTGGGGCGCGATTCAGACTGTGGTTGCCCACTGACACCTGAGGCTCGTGACGTTGAAAATATGCTTGTGGGAGCGAGCTTGCTCGCGAAGGCGGTCTGTCAGCCAAGTTTGCGTTGACTGACCCAACGCTTTCGCGAGCAGGCTCGCTCCCACAGATGGCTGTGGTTGTTCAAACCAGTTTTGTGGATTGAATCAACCCGACCCCGGCACTTTGCATCCGCTCGATCGCTGCCGCCTCTGATCCATTCAGATCGATGGCCCGACAGGCGTCCAGTACCACGTAAGCATTGAACCCCGCTGCCCGAGCATCCAGCGCCGAAAACATCACGCAGAAATCCAGTGCCAGCCCCACCATGTAGACGGTATCGATCCCGCGCTCTTTCAGGTAGCCGGTCAGGCCCGTGGTGCTGCGGCGATCGGCTTCCAGAAAGGCCGAATAGCTGTCGATATCAGGATTGCAGCCCTTGCGAATAATCAGTTGGGCATGAGGCAAGTCGAGTTCTCGGCGCAAATCCGCCCCCGCTGTCGATTGCACACAGTGATCGGGCCAGAGTGTCTGCTCGCCATAAGGCAGATGGATGACATCGTAGGGCTGGTGACCTGGATGACTCGACGCGAATGAAGCATGACCAGCAGGGTGCCAATCCTGTGTAATGACGACCTGCGTGAACTGGCGGGCGAGCTGGTTGATCAGCGGCACAATCAGGTCACCTTCCGGTACCGCTAATTGGCCGCCGGGGGTGAAGTCGTTTTGAACGTCGATTACCAGTAAGGCAGAGCGGGATGTATCAGACATCGTGGAGTCCTTGGAAATTCTCTCACTTGGGATAGTGCAGGGTCACACACCGCGCCGGTGGCACGTGTTTCCCATCCAGATAAACAATCTGCGCAATCGGCACGCCGTCGTACTCAAGCATTTGTGCACGTTTGAATTCCGCGCCCGGCAACTTCAATGTGACTGGAGAAAGATTCAGGCCGAGGAACAAGCGGTCGACCAACACGCCACCGGCCAACCGCGCAGCAGCAGCAGCGCCACCGATAAACCGGCGGCGTCGCCAAAGTATTCGCGCACTTGCGCGTACTGCGGATCGAGCCTCGCCGATTGCAGACAATAACCGACGCCCTCGTCGGTGCGCCCCAGTTTGCGTGTGGCGTAACCGCGCTAGTCAAGGGCTAGGCGGTGGTCGGTTGCCTGGGCGTATCGAGCTGCGCCAGAGCTTCTTCACAGCGACCAACCCTGGCGAGGCGCCAGACGTAGTCGGTACGGTCAGCGTCCGGCAACAGGCTGCTTGTTTGCATTACGCACTTTTGCGTTTTGCTGTCCCAAACCTGGCCTTTCGGGCATTCGGGTTTTTGCACCTCTTGTTCATTATTGGCCAAGGCCAAATGGCTGGCCATCGCCGCGACCAGCAGCAACGGGGCGGCGAACATAACGGAACGAATAGTCATGGACAAGGCTCCACAGGGGTTATGTTTCACTTTGAACACCACAGGGTGAAACTTTATTCATTGCTTTATCAGTGACTGTTCAAGTTCAGCGTAAATTCAAGCGCTATGCTCGGGAGCGTCTGCCGTTGATCCGATGTTTTGCCTAAAGGAGCATTGTCATGAACGATCAGGTCCATCACTCAGCCGCTGCCGGCTACAAAAGCGCTGCCGACACCTACGTCAAAGGGCGGCCGGACTATCCGCCGCAAGTCAGTCAATGGTTGACCGCGACGCTGGGTCTGGATGGGCATAAAACCGTGCTCGATCTGGGCGCCGGCACCGGCAAGTTCACCGGGCGGCTTGTGGCGACCGGCGCCCAGGTGATTGCCGTGGAACCGGTGGCGCAGATGTTGGAGAAGCTCTCTGACGCATGGCCGCAAGTCTTGGCGGTGAGTGGCACGGCGACTGATCTGCCGCTGCCGGATGCTTCTGTGGATGTGGTGATTTGCGCGCAAGCGTTTCACTGGTTCGCCAGCACCGAAGCGCTGACGGAAATCGCCCGGGTAATTAAGCCCGGTGGCCAGTTGGGGTTGATCTGGAACCTGCGCGACACCCGTGTCAGTTGGGTGCGGAAACTGGACGCCATCGTCAACGCGCTCGAAGGTGACACGCCGCGCTATTACACCGGCGCCTGGCGCGCAGCGTTTCCGCACCCGGCATTTGCGCCATTGCAGGTTGAGCGTTTTCACCATGACCATACCGGATCGCCGGAAGACGTGATCTTCAACCGCGTGCGCTCGACCAGTTTCATCGCCGCGCTGCCGGATGCGCAGCGAGCGCAGGTCGATGGGCAGATTCGTGCGTTGATTGCCGCAGAGCCTGAGCTGCTCGGCAGGGATGTGGTGACGGTGCCGTATGAAACGGCGGCGTTTGTTGCGGTGAGGCGGGGCTGAGGCAGCGGGGCCGCGAGAACGCCGGGCTGACCATTCAAAAGCTTACCCCCGCTCATGGTCGCTGCCGAGGTAAGGCCTGGTTTTTCATGTTGAACTTGCCATCTTTGATAGTGACTGTCTTCCCGTTTTTATCATTTAGCGCTGTAAAGAACACTGTGCCCTCAACTTGTCCGCCTTCCGATGACGGCACGATAGTCAGCGTTATTTCTCCTGATGTTGAATAGTACGACTGCGCATCACCGAGAGTGCCGACCGCATAGCTCCCTCGATAGTCGCCGTCCCTGGTCAGCGGATAGGTGCCTGCCGTTACCCCCACAGGGAAATAGACACTCAGATAGGCGTGTCGCCGCGGAAGCGGTTCGTCGAATTCCTGATCACCAATAGCTTGCCAAAAGGGGACAGGCACCGGGCGAGAGCTGATCGCAAGATTCACTAACGTCGTATAAAACAACAAGCGTCACCACCTTCCGTCTCGGCAGAAAACTCTCCTGTAGATGTGGACGCTGAATCACTCATCGCTCATGCTCCTGACGCAGGACGTTAATGGGGGCAAGCTCCCGGTGAAGGCTCAAGTTACCGCATCAGGGTTGGTGGCATAACTGTCAGACTTTACAGTTGACAGCCGCGATATTCAGGTTCTGGAGACCTCGTCTTTTATCCTGACAATTCCCCTGTGGAAGCGGGCTTGCCCGCGAAGGCAATCCGGCCGACGCGGAATAATCCGGATCAAACCACCCGAGCCAGATCCACCGCCTTCTTGTTGCGCTCACGAATCCCGCGTACCACTAGATACAACAATGGCCCAACCGAGACAAAAACCGCCGTCAGCAACAAATAAGGCAGCACAGACCAGACCGACTGCCCGCGAGCCTGGGCGTCCTTGACCATCCATACCCCGGCCAGTGTCGCCAACAGGTACAAATCGATCACTACCTGCGCAGTGTCCGGCCGTGACATCAGGCTGATGCCGAAGTCGATCAGGGATTGTTCAGCCTGGAGCATTACCGAAATGGTGTAACCGCTGAACGCGAGCAAAGCGGTGAGGGGCAGGGCGATGGACATCATGCTTTCCTTCCTTGGTGTGATGAGCAGAATCGCCAGCCTACCGGTGCGGCGCGCAAATGACCATTGACTTGCCATCTGCCGGCAGGCTAATTTCCAGCCCATGACTTTCACCGTATCGCGCTGCCAGCCAAGCATTATTACCGCCATTCCTTATTTGGCGGGCTAGCTCACGACTGCAGCACCCAACCCGCCCTAGAGGCGGGTTTTTACTTTCTGTCTCCGGGGTTCTGATAAATGTCAGGAGACGATCATGCCGCACAGCCCCGACCAACAAGCCCTGCTCGAGCACTACGTGAAAAAGATCCTGGCCGCGCCGGTGTACGACATTGCGGTGCGCACGCCGTTGCAGCTTGCGCCAGCGTTGTCGGAAGTATTGGGCAACCGGATCCTGCTCAAGCGCGAAGATCTGCAACCAACGTTCTCTTTCAAGATCCGTGGTGCTTACAACAAACTTGTGCAACTGAGCGATGAGCAGAGAGCACGGGGGGTGATTACGGCATCGGCGGGTAATCACGCGCAGGGTGTAGCGCTGGCGGCACGGGAATTGGGCATTGCCGCGACGATCGTCATGCCTTCCACCACCCCTGAGCTCAAGGTGCTCGGCGTGCGCAGTCGCGGTGCCGACGCATTGCTGCACGGTGATAGTTTCCCCTTTGCTTTGGCACATGCGCTTCAATTGGCCGAGCAGACCGGATGCACGTTCGTTTCACCCTTCGATGATCCTGACGTGATCGCCGGCCAAGGCACCGTGGCCATGGAAATCCTGCGCCAGCATCAAGGCACGCTGGACGCGATCTTTATCCCGGTCGGTGGCGGAGGTTTGATCGCCGGTATCGCGGCCTACGTCAAATACTTGCGCCCGGAAGTGCGGATCATCGGCGTCGAATCGGAACATTCAGCGTGCCTGCAAGCGGCTATGAGCGCGGACGAGCGGGTGGTTCTACCGAGCGTCGGCACCTTCGCCGATGGCGTGGCGGTGGCGCAGATCGGTGCATATGGCTTCGAGGTTTGCCGCTTCTGCGTAGATGAAGTGATCACGGTCAGCAATGACGAACTCTGCGCCGCGATCAAGAACATTTATGACGATACGCGTTCGATTACTGAACCGTCAGGGGCGCTGGCTGTTGCGGGGATCAAGCAGTACGTAGCGCGCAATGGCGTCAGTGGCCAGACCTTTGTTGCCATTGATTCAGGGGCCAACATCAACTTTGACAGTCTGCGTCATGTCGTCGAGCGCGCCGCTGCTTGCGGCGTGCCGGCGTGATGGCGATCAGGGCAGCAACGGGCGCAGAAACGTGCGCTCGTAACTGACAATGAATTTTTTCTCTACCAGGTCGGCCACCAGTGCGGTGCTTTCCGGGTCGGTCATTGCAATATGTCGATAGCTCTCGTAATCGGCCAGCGACGGGAAACTGAACAGGCAATAAGCAATGTTGCTCGCGCCCTCCGAGGGGAGGAAGTAGCCGTGATGGGTGCCGCCCAAGCGCTCAACGATGTCGAGCCACGCTTTGGCATAGCCTTCGAAAGCGGGTAACTGGTAAGGATCGATCACATATCTGACGTGGCAAGTAATCAAGGGCTGGGCTCCGGTCATTCCTGCAGGGCGGTGCCGACTTTGTCCGACGCCGACCAGATGCGATAGCGCACTTCGACGTCCGAAGGCGCGTACACCACGACTGGCAGCTTGCTGTTGTAGCGCAACATGAAGCCATCACCGACGACCGGAACGAAAGCGCGCTTTTTCTTGCTGCCAGGCGGGCAGGCCATCATCGTGCTCATCGGGCCGATGACCTTTTCCAGGCGATAGAACGGATAGCCCCAGCCTTGCAGATTCTTTTCATCGAGCACACCACCCAGACGCTGGCGGTTGCAATCCACTTCCAGCGTTTTGCCGGCGAGGATTTCAACCTGGAAATTCTCTTCGTGCTCTTGCTTGGGCAGATGAATGACCTGGCGGGTGAACCCGGCTTCGGCTTTGGGATACGGCGCGACATCTTCGAGCTTGGCGGCGTTGGCGAGGGTGGACAGGCTGGCGATACACAGCCCAGTGATCGCGCAAATGCGTAAGGAATTCATGGAGGCCTCCGTGCGGGTTGAACTGGAATGGTAGACATTCTTGCCGTCATGGTCTTCGAAAGCAAACCCACCCGGGATTGCATATTGCAGGGGATGGGTGGTCGATTCATGCATTTTGCAAATAGCAAAATGCTGGCGACGTTTCCAAGTGCTTGATTCTGCGGGAGTCGAAACTAGCCGACCAAAGGCACGTTTTATGCGTTATGTAAGTGCGGCGCACCGGATCTGGGCGCCTACACTCCAATGGGCATTTCGCAGTACCACCACTTGCCGCACCAGGGAAACAGCGGGGGCACACCCGTGAAGGCGCAGCAAAGGGTCAGCGTGAATACTTGATTGGCAATCGCACAGAAAGGAGAGGGTTCGCCATGTTTTTATCTGCCTTGGAATTACGCAATATCATTGAAAGCAGCTTCCTGCCGAAACGCTGCCAGTGCACGCTGTCACCAGACTTGTCGATGTCCGTCAAAGTATTTGGCGATCATCGAACCGATCAGGCCGAGCTCTACGTCAGCGGCATCGATGCCAGCCGCCTGAACAGCTGCCGTGAAATCAACAACCTGGTCGCGGGCCTGCGTTCCGATCTCGCGCTTCAAACCACGACACATCAAACCAGCGCTCGTTCTCGAGCCGTTTAACCCACCGTTTCACCCAGTTCGACCGTCACGCGCCGGGCCTGCACAAAACCAAGGCCCAGCGCGAACTCGACCAGCACCGCGAGCAAAATCCCGGGGCCGGCGTGGCCGTTGAGCCATTCGCCAAAACCCAACGCCGCCAAACCGAAACAGCCGACGATGAAACCATTGCTCAGTGCACTGCGTGCCGCTGACGGCGGAGCATTGCGCAGCAAATAAAACATCACCCCCAACGCCGCAAACAGCACCGCGCTGCGCCTTGCGACTACGCCAGTGCCTTCCGAATAGCCAATGCTCCAGATCGCCAGCAACACCTCCGGAAAAAATCCCCAGACCAGCGCCAGCAGAAAACACAGGATTGAAGTGAAGCTCGACAACGTGCAGAACGACAACTGCATGGCCAATCCTTGCGGCAGTAGGGAAGGCTCCGAGCATACCCGCCGAAACCACCGCACGCCTATGGCCAAGCGGAAAATCAGAATCGTCTGTCAGTTCTGCTGACTGCACGCGTCAGATAATTTCCTGTAACTGATTTGTGCGGGCTTGCCGGTGCTGTCGATGTATTCCATGTCGGCGGTGATGATTTTGCATTTCAGGGTCGGCGGCTCGGTTAGCGAAAGTACCTCTGCTACGTGGAGCGGTATGTCGTATCGGTAGGGCACTGGATCGGATTTGGCTGATGATTGGCCTGGGCCATCCCGACGAATGAGCTGCAGGCGAGGGTGGCGGTGAGCAGGAAGGGACGAATGTTCATGAGGGGACTCCAGCGTTGCTGATAGGCGCCCGGCGTGAAGCCGGGCGAGCCTGTAGCACTGGGTGTCAGCGGGGAGAGCTGAGGGTGTGCGGTGCTGTGAAGTCTATGACTGCGGCGTTAAGGCTGAGTTGCCCGAGGTAAATGTAGGCTGAGTTATTCACTGTTGCTTTTACCTTATCTTGGGCACTTTGTCGTTTGCGATTTGAATTATTAGGGGGCAAGCTTTGGCATACTCAAGAGAAGATCAATAATAAGGTTGTGGTGTAAATTCTCAGTACCCTAACTTATCTGGAAAAAACGAGAGTGGCGGGTGGGTGGTCTTCCACGTTTTTGCAAGTTCTTTTGCTTTTTCTAATTGCTCTTTTGACAGGTTTTTTGCCACTCCCGGCAATACGTCGTTAACATTATTTATTACGTTTCCACCACCATCAAGCTCTAGTAGATTCGACAATAGCGCGTATGACTTCACTGGGTCTGATTCGAATCCGTATTTTGGTTCAGCTTCGCCAATATATGATGCATAACCAAAAACCGCAGATACATAGCCTGAGGCTGCAGCTTTTTCATTCCATTTTCTAAATGATGACAAATCGGCTTTTTCAATTCTAGAAGCGGCGAAACCCATCATAGCTGGAGGATAACCATTTTCTGCAGCGGCTTTCATCCATTTTTCGATTTCATCTGACCTGCTGGAGGGTAGTAAGAATATCCCTCCCCCCTCTTTATACTTCGTCGCTAAACGGAATTGCGCCAACGCAAAACCTTTTTCTGCAGATTTTTCCAGCCATTCATCGTTTCCTGTTATCTCCCATAGTAGGTACATCGACTCAGCATCACCATGAGATGCCTGATCAGTAGCAAGCTTTTTGGCGTTGTTCATCCAATCTTCAGGAGATTGCTCAGAGGGAGAACAATTCTTCATAGTTACGCACAGGTCTTGATCTGCTCCGCCGAGTCGAATCATAGAGTAAATATTGCCTTTTTTTGCTGACTCCTCGTAAGCCCTTTGCGCTTCTTGAGTCATGTATCTGTTGTTTTTTCTTATTGATTCTCCTAGATAGTAAAGTGCTTCATCATCACCGCCTTCGGCTGCTATTTGTAATGGTTCAATTGCGGAGATGGCTTTGTGTTGAGTGTATAGTTCAATGCCCTTGATTTTTGCCTGAGATTGTTCGTTCGTAAGCG
This sequence comes from Pseudomonas koreensis, assembly GCF_024169245.1. NCBI lineage: Bacteria > Pseudomonadati > Pseudomonadota > Gammaproteobacteria > Pseudomonadales > Pseudomonadaceae > Pseudomonas > Pseudomonas koreensis. The sequence continues at coordinate 4,541,692 of NZ_JALJWP010000001.1, read as the reverse complement.
CCAATGACTGGGGCGACGCTAACGTTAATAAAATAAGCGTAGTGGTAATCACTTTTGGTAGTGTAAGTGCTAAGTTGTTTCTCGATTGCAGTTGTTTAGCTGGTATATCGGTCTTTGCAAAACTTTTGAAAACGATACGGCAGAGCGCGAACGACAAGGCTGTCGATTGTTCTAATTCGGGAAGATTAGCCTCGTACCGGTTATTTCTTGCATTCTGCTTCATTACTAATTAAAAACCTAATTTCCTTGGAAAGAAAGAAAGGGGCGGGTGGGTGGCCTTCCACTCAATTGCATATTTTTCCGCTTCCTCAATCTGGTTCGATGTCATTTTTGCAGCAATTTTAGGAAGCTTCCCTTCCACATAGACTTGAACGTTTCCACCGCCATCCAATTCTTTAAGCAAAGAGACCAGTGCGTAGCCCTTGATCAAATCGACGGGGTAGCCAACTTTGTCGGGCGTGTGGGAAAGATATGCACCATAGGTTGCGACGGCATTTTGATAACCGGTTTTCGCCGCTTCTTCCCACCAATGCCGAACACCTGCCAGATCATTTCGCTGGGAAAGAATTGAAATATATTCGATCATTGCAGGAGGGTAACCTCCTTCCGAAGCAGCCTTTAGCAACTCCTCCTCGGCACTCTTTCTTTTCCAAGGTAGCAAAAATGTGCCTTCCCCCTCGGCGTAACGATTAGCGAGCAACCACTGTGACGGCGCATATCCAGCCGCTGCTGATTTCTGCAACCAATCCAACTCTGCAGTCGCGTTGTAAAGCACAGCCATCGCTTCGCCGTCGCCACCCAAAGCGCGAGGCGTAGCAGTTTTTATCAATAAATCTCGCCAGTCACTTGGTTTTTTACTACTAGCAGGACATTGGTTGACAACCGAGCACAGGTCTCCCGATACGGTGGCGAGTTTAAACATCGCATAATAATCACCCTGTGATGCTGATGCCTCGTACCATTTTTGCGCTTCGACAGTCATTCCTTGTTTTTTTTGACGAAGCTCGTCAGCTAAATAGAATTGTGCTTCCGCATCGCCCGCTTCGGCTGCTATGCGAAGTTCCAGTTCTGCTGGTTTGTATTGATTAAAAAGCATTATCCCACGAGTTTTTGCGGCCTGCTGAGTTGGTGTAAGCTCGGCAAGTACATTGTTTGATAAAAGGGTTGCAATTGCGGTTGCTATATATATAAGTGTGCGCGACATTTTTTTATCCCTTGATGTATTTAGCTGGAGAGACATATTTTGCTTTTCCGCCAGGAACAAAAGTTTGTCCGTAGTATCGGGTTCTGTGACAAAAGCCATCTAGGTTCGCGCCTAAAAGGTTCACGTGCGCTTTATACCGGGCACGCATTTCGTCGTTCGCATCGTCGTGCAGTCGCAGAATTGCTTCTGACATGAAATTGTCCATATGCAGCCGATTCTCGCAATATAGCTGTTCTGCTTCGTCTGCGGCTTTGGTTCCGAACCGATTCATGCTCATGCATGCTTCTTCAAATTGTGCTTGGGCAAGGGTTATTGTTCCTTGCTTTTCCGCTTGGCGGACAATCAATCCTAGTATGCGCTCAACAGCCTGCTGCTGAAGCAGTTGACACTGGTCCTTTGTATAAGACTTTTCTGTGGCTTTAGAGCTTGCACTAGGCGCTCCATATTCCGAAATCTTGAATTTCTCCGGCGCAGAAATCAATGTCATCAACATTGGGCCAAGCGCACCTGGAGTCGCTGCCAAGATCCATTGGTCTAACTCAACTTGATTATGATAATTCATAATCGTATGAGCGATAATTGCTCCTCTGCCGCCCCCAGTTAACGCCTCATATAACGACATCACCATATCAACGCCTTGCATGTAAGTCATCGCGACTTCCATCCCGGCAGCGCCAAGAAAGTTTAGTTTGTCGATGTAATCAGCGGCTTCGTCCGTCACAAAAATTAGCGATTTATCCTGATTTTTATGCATTTCCCGTCGCAGCAAGTTAATCAAGTCAGTAACACCGTCATAGCCTACTTCAAATTGAAATTCGCCGCCGACGCCAGCGCCGACGATGACGGAAGCCTTGAATCGCATGATGAAGCGGCCTTCATGCAAGGAGATCCCAATGTCTGCCGCAGTACCCAGCCCGTACGCGGCAGTAAAGCCCGCTGTGAGTCTGGCCAGGCTCGACCATTGGCTAGCTTTCGTGCTGTTGACGGTATTCGCCATGCCGGGCGAAGGGGCAGTGCGCAACGCAGCGATGTCTTTCGGCGGAGCCCAGTTCAAGGCGCCTGTAAGCAGAATTCCAGCCTGTACTCCGGCAAAGAGGTTGAACTGGGCTTTAGCCCCATCTTCAATCCGTACTTTCGCGGCGTCGCCCGTCAGAACAGGTTCGCTTCTAGTTGTAGCTGCTACGGCATTGGTGGTCTCCGGACGTTTTGCATCGGTGATTTCCGGAAGATTGAGGCCGCCTTGTACGTTTGCACGCCCCAACTGCACGCTGGAGGAGAGGAGGAGGGTAGCGCCTGTGTAGCCCCACGCTCTAGCGCCCAAATGGATCGAAAACCTGCCGAGATTCAGGTTTTTACGATTTTTCTCGTAATCCAGGTACGGGATCAGGATGTCTTTTGCTTGATCTTTACCCGGCAGATCCATCTTCATCAACTCAACTTCGCCGCGTGCCAAGTCAATCCCAAGGCTGGCTTCGGCTTTGGCGGAGGCCTTGAAGTTATCGGTTACGCTGAAGCTCGGACCAGTGACCTTTGTTCCAGTGTGGATGGAGGACTGTGGTGGCGTGAGGCAACGAACTAATTGTGCTTGAGGACTGTTATCGAACAGACGCAACGAACTTCGAACTTCTTCTTTGAACAGCAGCTGCCGAAGGCGAAGCCCCCAGTCTTTGCGGGCGCCAGTGTCCTCGAGAGTGTCCACCTTGAGCTTTTTCGACTTGAGATAGGAATAAAAGGCTTCTACATCGAACCAGCCTTTTTCATCGAACCAGTTGCTTTCCTGATCCTTGATGGCCATCGCGCCTTCGAGGCGTAGCCATTCATGGAAAGGGTTATCGTCTGTGTCAGATTGCGCTTTTCCATTGCTGTTGCCGGGAAGTTTCTGCAGGTCTTTGCTTGCAGTAGCACCGAGCGCGCTTACGTCTTTTTTCAAGGCTTTTTCAATGCCTTCCAGATTAAGCAGACTCAAATGCTTGACCGGACTGTTGGGGCTATTGAAAAGCGCTACTTCGCGCAACGGAAAGCCGGCCTTGACCAGGCGCTCTTCCGGTTTCGGCTGAAACTGCTCAGGCTCCCACAACAGATGGCGAAGTGGCAGGGCTGCGGCTACAGCGGCTTCTGCATCATCGCGAAGCTTCATGCGATCTTGTTGAATGCGTTGCCACTCGGCTCGTTCCGCCTCCACGATGCCCGCTGGTGCCGCTACGTTTTGGCCGCTGGCGTCAATCCAGGCTTTGTATTTGGTGCGGATTTGTTCAGCCAGTTTGACCTGCCGCTGTTCCATCTCGATATATGACTTGAATTTCTCGATACCTGCGCTGATTTCGCCTGTGTCAGGAATGAGGGCAAACTCAGGAAGTGCCAGGCCATAGTCAGCGACTTTCAAAATCGAATCGATATAGGCAGAAAAGTCTTTTTCGATTTTTTTGCGTTCGTTAGCCACATCGTTCAAATAACCGCACATCCGGGCCTTGCCATCAATCACACAGTTTGTGGCGTCCAGATACGCCTTCTTGTTCTTCTTGAAATCTTCTTCTTTAAGAGTAGTCAGCTTGCCGCTGGTTGTGAGCGCTGCACGGGCTTTCAGATAGGTCTGAACACGAGTTCTAGCCTCAAGAGCACCGGGCGAAAACAGGTTGCCGCTTTCATAGGTGTAGCCAGCTATCCTGGCTTGCTCGATTGCTACAGCCTTCAGCTTCTTCCACTCGTTGTAGAGTCGTTGCAGCTTTTGCCCCTCGGAGTTGGCCTCAAGCAGGCTAGCCTGTTGCTGACCGGCCAGTGCCCGGTTCCGTGCGTACTCACTCTGATCCGGCAACTTGTCCAGCGCAGCTGAATTTCGGGCTTCACGGCTCACTGCTTTCAAGCGCATGGCCATGGTTGGCTGCGCAATATCCGGCTCCTGAGCTTCGATTTCCAGCATTCGACTTTTCTGTTCACCTTGCAGGAAGTTAGACAACTTGGGTTCGAGAAAATACTCAAGCAACCCTGCGGTGTTCATCCCCTTCAAACGTTCCTCAGGAGACTTGCTTGCGCTGATATGTTGCTCAAGTTCATTCATTGCCTCTTTGATCGAGCTCGCAGCGCGTTCAGGCAGCAGATAGAACATTCTTTCCTTGGTGGCGTAGATCACCTCGCCATAACTTGTCGAGCAAGCCGTTTCCACTTTGTCGAACGCGTTGGGGCAACTGGCAGGCATTACAGGCTGAGGATCAAGCTCCAAGGCAGGTTTCGTTTCAACCTGTACCGCCGGGGAGGAGGCACCTGCCGCAGAGCTGTCGCTATCTGTCTTTGTCGCTTCTGAGATTTCAGTATCCATTTCGCTTCCATTCATTCTTAACGGACGGGTTCATCAAGCAACGCTGGTGGTGAGTTGCTGCAGCTGCTGTACTTTGATGAACGACTCTTCCCTGGATTGCAGGATGGCCATTGCCTGTGGCTGTGTTTCCAGCAGCGGGCCGTTGGTGATTGGCCCCAGTTTCAGCAAGTGACGGCCTTCGTAAATATTGTGGGCGACCAGCACATTGAGGTTTGCCACAAGGTTGGGCAGATGCTCATCGCTCGGCTCGCCGTAATCTGCGTGATGTTCATCTGCCCAATAAACCCAACCCAAATGCTCTTGAACCTTTGCCGCTGGTGGCGGCAGGCTGAACACCGAAGTATCGCCCAGCCATTCGACTTCCGAGACGGCGCGCCAACTGAGCCATGGACCTTTATTGCGCCCAAAATGAACCGGCGCTGGGGTGTATACGTGCTGCCAGGGGCCGAATAGCTGATGGGAGTTGTCGCCAGCGGTATAGGCCAGCGCGGCCCACAGGCTTGGCTTGTGGTAGCTCAGCAGGCTCTGTCCGCCTGAACCATCATTGGCGCGCAGGAGCCAGCGCGCGTGGGCCAGCGCTTTGTCAGGATCAGCTGTGGTAAGGGCAATGCCGGAGAAGTTTTCCTCGCACAGTTTTGCTGCCTCGGCCGCGAGGCGACTGCCCCACGGTGCGGTCACCCAGAGCGGCCCATCCGCGGCAATCTCAGCGAAGGCGGTTTTGAGGAACAGGCTCTGTGCATCTACCACGGGTTCACCGACACGATAAAGACGGCTCATCGCGTCAGGCTGTCGAACCGGGTCAATAATGAAACACAGCGTCAATTCAGAACTGTCTTTCGGTAGATCAACGAACCCATGGCGTGGGGCCTCAAGAAGGGCGCTGAGCGCTTTTACATGCATGTGCAATCCTTACGGCTGCAGGCGCCGTTGCTTTGCTTGCCGCACAACGGCGTTATCCCGGACTCGTTCAGACGTTTAGGCAGCGGGGCAGGGACTGTCCCCGCCTTATCCGCATCCACAACCTTCATCGGCCCCGGCAACAACGGCGCCGCCGGCGTGCCCACCCCAGGCGAGCCGCCAGTGTTGACCTTCACCTCAGCACCGCTGATGGTCACTCCACCCGCATCAACCTTCACAAAACTCCCGCCAGCCTTGGCGGTCAGTTCCATGGCGCCTTCGACCACGACTCTCTGGCCGGCGTAGTAATGGATTTCGTTTCCGGCCTCAACAAACTGCCCAGTCCCCACCTTCACATGCTGCGTCACACCGACCGTCAGGTGATCATCCGCGCGCATCTCACTGATGCGATCCAGATGGGTAATCCGGTGTTCTTCAACCTTGAATTCGCTCAACACATTAGCTTCAACGGTGTCATGCCGTTCGTTGCCGACGCGGATTTTCTGGTCGTGTTCGATGTTTTCGTCCCAGTCGCGCTGGGCGTGGATGTAGATCTGTTCGGCGCCTTTTTGTCTTCGATGCGGAATTCGTTGTAGCCCTTGCCGCCCGGGGAGCTGAGGGTTTTGAAGGTGCTGCGGGTCTTGTTGGCCGGCAGGTCGTAGGGGACGACGTTTTCCTTGTGGTACAGGCAGCCGGTGACGAGGGGCTGGTCGGGGTCGCCTTCGAGGAAGGTGACGAGCACTTCCATGCCGATGCGCGGGATGGCGATGCCGCCGTAGGCTGCGCCGGCCCAGCCGCTGGCGACGCGCATCCAGCAGGTGGTTTTGTCGTCGGACTGGCCGTCGCGGTCCCAGTGGAATTGGACTTTGATGCGGCCGTATTGGTCGCAGTGGATTTCTTCACCGGCAGGGCCGGTGACGACGGCGGTCTGGCTGCCGAGGACTTTCGGTTTCGGGTGTTCGAGGGCAGGGCGGTAGTGGGCGTCCCACGGGGTGGCGAGGAAGCTGTTGCGGTAGCCCTGGTGGAAATCGCTTTTGTTGTCGGTGACGTCGCTGGTGACGTTTTCGCCGAGCACCTGCGGTTGTTTGCCTTCGTGGAAGACTTCCAGCAGCAGCCACAGGTCGTTCCACTCGGCGCGCGGGTGTTCGGCGAGGGTGAGGAAATGGCCGCTGGTGAGGGTCGGTTCGTCACCTTTGCCTTCGGCGAGTTTGTAGTCGCTGCGATGGCGTTCGAGGGCGCGGGTCGAGAGGAACTTGCCGCGCTCGCGCGTGGTGAAGCGGCCGGGGTAATCGTAGTCTTCCAGATCCGGGGCGAATTCGGATTTGACCGCGCCTTCCGGCAGCAACTTGGGTTTTTCGAAATCGTAGTCGCGGCGGCTGACGCGGGTGGTGCGGGTTTCCAGGCGCAGGTTGAAGCGCTTGATCACCGGCTTCTCGGCGGCCATGCCGGAGTCCTGCTGGTAGCTGACCGGTTTCAGTTTGCGGAATACGGTCTGGTCGTCGCCGAACACCAGTTTGTGGCCGCTGCTGCTGTGCTGGAAGTGGAAGTGAATGCCTTCCTCTTCGCACAGACGCTGGATGAAATGCAGGTCGGACTCGTCGTATTGCACGCAATACTCACGTTCCGGGTACTCGGCGCCAAGCTGGAAGCTATAGGCGTCGGAGAGAATGCCGCGATCTTCCAGCACCTGGGCGATGATTTTCGGCACCGTCAGTTGTTGAAAGATCTGCTGATCATGGTTGTGCTGCAGATAGGCCAGTTGTGGCATCAGGCTGATGCTGTAGCGGGTCAGGGTCTTGCCGGAGTCCCCCTGCTCGATGCGATAGACCTGGCCGTGAATCTTGCCTTCGCCGGTGGCGCCGAAGGTCAGGCAGGCGCGCTTGTGCAGCAGCTCTTCGAGCTTCAGGTCGGGGCGAGCGCTGACCAGTCGTTGACTATGACATCTCTGGCGAGCAGTTATACGGTAACAACACTTCATAGCCGCTGACCTTGGCAGTCCCGACCAAGCTGTAGATCTGTGCACTGGAGGTGGCGCCTTTGGGAGTATCACTGAACAGCGAAGCCTTGTGCCCGAGTAAAAACGCCTTGATTCCACGCTCCGTCGAACTGTCGTCGATCGGTAAAACCCGCCTCAACTAGCGCTCCATACGACTCTGTTGCTGGCCAGATAATTAACGGCCTTGCCAAGCGCACTTTGCGGTGTCATCACATCAATCACTGACGTGACAACACCGATAGCGAATGCGTGGGCCGTCGTAGCCAGACAGCTTTACTTTAGATTGATGTTCATGCAGAAGTCATGCAGTTCTTAGCTCAGCGCTACCCGCTTGGGGAATCATTGCGAGCTGGACCTCGACATTGTTCTCTTTCTTCGCTAGCCAACGCTCAACGCTGAGGTTATGTTCTGGCCCTTGAGTTGCAGAGCCATAAATATCTTCAGGCGTGAGTTTCTGGAAGCTGAGGGTGTGCAGTCGTTGTCTTGACGTATCGATGCGCCCCATCTCGGCTCGTAGCGAGTTGATTTGTTGCAGAACGGTTCGGCGATCAGGCTGGAAGGAGTGACTAAGTTCGGCCTCCTTGGCCTTCAATCGTTCCTGCATTTCCTGCAGTTGATAGTAAATCTGATCGTATTCAGTCTTGGTCACCACCGTACGACCGGCTTCCTGGGTTTGCTGCCAGCGGCGAAGTGTCGCCCATGCATTGGGAATGTAGGATGGAACCATGTAGTGGTCAGACATCTGGAACAATTGCTGGATAAACATGGCGCGATCGGGTAAATCGCCGAACTTCTTCACCGCCCGTGTACATGCGGCCTCTTCGATGGACTCGCATCCTGGGTTCCAGAGCACCGCGGATTGTTCGCGTCCCTTGAAATGCACCGGCATAAAGTGCCGCAATTCACCTTGGTGCTCATAAGGCGCGCCACCGATTCGCGTCAGACCCAGAGCAAAAATCAGGGCACCCAAAGGCGCAGTGATGAAGCTGATTACTGCACCAGGTATCCAAACACTTTTTCTGGTGTTCATCCAAGGTGCGGGAACGCTTGGGATCGGGTCGTTATCGTTGACCATGCGGTGATGCGCGAGGGCTCCTGCGCCCTGTACGAAGTCGGCATCGCCTGCTCTTGGCGAGCCGTAGGTGTAAAGCAAAACGTCATAACCATTTGCGTGTCGTCTTAGGGACTCGGCAAGCAATGTGGCGATTGCGCCGCCCAAACTGTGTCCGCAAATAATTATCTTTTGCCCAACGTGGAACTGGCCAAGATAAATTTCGACAAATTTGCTCAAGGCATCGTAGGCATCGTAAAAGCCTTGGTGAGATTTACCTACGCCCGCCGCAAAAGCGACTTGCTCAGCATCGGTATCACGCAAAAAATCGACGAGCTCCAATGTGCCCCGAATGGCAATCAGAATGAATTCGTCATGATGAGTTATGAAAGCTTGAGTGTTCGTTCCATTTTTTTCTTTACTGTCGTCAAAAAAATGCAGCTTTGCGGGGTGTTCTTGTTTTTCCTTTAGATCAGGTTTGTTCTGCTCATATAGTGTTGGGTCAAAAGGCAGGATCTCAAATCGCTTCGAATACGGTACGTCTTCGTATAATGGATAGTACGCTTTCGCTTGCTCTGCGTTTACTTTCCAAGGCTCCTTGTAGCAAGCCATCCCCTCAGAAAACATGTTTCCGACACTGGGGTCAAGAGGAAAGCTAACTGTATCTTTCGGATTTTCATCCGGTGACTGGCCGAAGTTGCAATAGCTTAAAGCAGCAAATAGAGAAAGTTGGTAAAGATTTAAAGCGCTAAATTTGTTATCTTTCGAAAGCATTGGTCGGAAGGCACGTAATGGTCTTACTTCCAGCACGGTGTGCTTGTTCGGTAATAATGCAATTCCGCGCAGCTCCGGCTCTTCCGGGCCAAATCCTAAATCCCCCATGATTTTAAGTAAGCTGAAATTTGGTGGGTATTTTCTAGTTGAATAGGGTGGCAAGTGGGCGGACTTTTTTACAAGGTCTTTAACTTCGACATGGAAAAACTGCTGAGCTCTTTCTTTTGCTGGATTCTTTTCGACGCGCTGTCCATCCTTGCGCACAAAACGGGTTTTCTCGGCCCTCACTTGAAGTTCGGTAATTGGAAGAGGGTAGCTTCCTCGCTGTAAAAGAGCGTTGTAGAGGTTTTCTGAGCCCTTGTAAGGGCTGTCAACCATGAGTACAACAGGCCCTTGGTAGTGGTTCATTACCTTGGCCGAGCCGTTTGCATCCAATACGCCAATATATTGCTGATGCGCGCTATCTTGTAAGATGTAGGCAAGGTCTGCATACGGCTTGCCGTCGCCATTTTCATCTACTAGCTGAAAGCTGATCCAGTCGCCACGCAATGGACATGCTTCAGACTTTCCGCTTAACAGTGGATCGCAAGGTTTTTGTGACGCCATAAAAAATATCCCTATTCAGTACAGTTTGGATACACAGTGCACTCGCGACCGTCTGGCATTTTAAAAGACTTAAAATCTTTCGTGTTGCCGCGACAGAAACCGTATTGGTCATCTATGTTTTCTCCCATGCAACGTTTCCAGCCTTTGGGTGATTTCACCCAGGTATCCCCCATGTAGGGACGTTCTTCTTTGGATAGGGAGAATCTAACGGTCAGCGTTTTTCCTGCCAGTTGAGCCCGTTGTAAAGAGCTAGTGGTAGATTGGTTTTTCTGTGGTTCATTTATTGCTTTGCACTTCAATATCTTTGTTATATAACGATTCGAGCCGATAGTTCGAAATAACCATTCACACTCTCTTTCCAATAAAGTAGATGGCGGCAGATTTGGGTCGCTAGCAGCTCCATCCTCGAATGCGATGCTTGTGTGATCTCGGCCCAAGTTAAGTCTCGCAGGACCATACTTTGCATCAATTTCGTAGTCAAACCTTTCTAGAACTAACGGGCAACCGTCTTCGACGCTTGTCAGCGGGATCGTAAATTTCGCTGTCTGAGCGTGTTCATTTAATTTAGTTTTGAATAGTTTTAGGCCAGGATGGTTTTTGCCATCTTTCGGCGGTAATTTGCACTTCTCTCCGGTGCGAGGGGTATAGACGGCCTCACCCTTCACTTCAAACCCCGGCGGGAGCTCTGTTACCAAAGTGAAATTGTCCTGCTGAGCAGCTGAACAACCTGTGATTCCAATCGCACCTAGCCCAACCATCAAACTGCGAACAAATCCATTGAAAACATTGCGGTGACGCATTTGATTTTCCTCAGTCTAGGTGTGGCCATTTCGAGCGTGTGATGCCCAGTGCCTAAATTCAACTCAGTGCGGAGTCTTCGCTTTGCTTAGCGAAAAAACGTTCACATCGCGCAAAATGCTTTTCCGATGTTTCCCCCGGCAATGGCTGCCAAGCCAGATCTTCAGCACATTTAGGCTGAAGGCGCAGAGTCAACATGAACTCCCGCTGTTCGGGCGTATTCCATTGCCAGACTTCGAGCAGGTCGATCTGTTGTTCCAACCATTCCAGAATGCTGCGGGTTTCCGAGAGCTTCGCGGCGGCTTCCGCGTGTTGGACCAGCAACCAGCGTTTTAAGTTGGCACTCAAGATTTCGCGGGTGCGTTCCGGTGGGGCGGGAATTTGCAACCACGGCGCCGGATTCGGTACCGGATACATTCCCGGTTTCCCGTTATCTGCGCTTTTCCACTGATACTCATCCCAATACAGCACGCTGCTGGTTGGGCCAAGCAATAGCGGCCATTCGGTTTCTTTAAGATTGGCCAGGCAACGGGCCATAACGCGGTTATCCTGGAAACGAAACAGCGAGCGCTCGCCGTCTTCATCAATGACCATCCGGGCAATCCAGTGCTGGGTCTGGCTGTCTAGATCAGCCGTGTCCATGCTGCCGATCCAGCCCCAGTTGCGCTGTGGGTCATCGAGCAGTTTGCGAAAGGCATCGTTGCCCGGGTTGTGCAGTTCGGTCAGCCACGGACTGATAGCGGCGAATTTTGAGAACTCGGTGCGTCGGTACAATTGCACTGAGCGCTGCATGACCCCAGCGCTATACAGCGGTGTCACCGGGCTTGGTTCCGCGAGGCTGTCGAGTACGAGGATCAGCACTCGGTTGAGACGGAATTGTTCGCTCATCCAGTTATTAAGCACGTCACTCATGCTGTAGCTCCCAGATCACATGCGCCTTCTCGGCAGGCCTCACAGATCGGGCAACGAATGTCACCTGCTTTACGAGCAGCTTTGGCCAAGGCCATTTGCGCAGCTGCCGGAACGAGCAGGGCACCTGCCTTGTCTTTCGCAGCGGCCCATGGAATGACGGGTTCGAGAATCCCGATCCCGCTCCCCACCCCCGGCGCACCACCGGTATTAACCTTCACCTCAGCCCCACTAATCGTCACACCACCCGCATCAACTTTCACAAAACTCCCGCCAGCTTTAGCCGTGAGCTCCATGCCACCCTCAATCACTACCTTCTCACCAGCGTGATAGTGAATCTCCGTCCCGGCCTCCACAAACTGCCCAGTCCCAACCTTCACATGCTGCGTCACACCCACCGTCAGGTGATCATCCGCGCGCATCTCACTGATGCGGTCCAGATGGGTGATCCGGTGTTCTTCGACCTTGAACTCGCTCAACACATTGGCTTCAACGGTGTCGTGGCGTTCGTTGCCGACGCGGATTTTCTGGTCGTGTTCGATGTTTTCGTCCCAGTCGCGCTGGGCGTGGATGTAGATCTGTTCGGCGCCTTTTTTGTCTTCGATGCGGAATTCGTTGTAGCCCTTGCCGCCCGGGGAGCTGAGGGTTTTGAAGGTGCTGCGGGTCTTGTTGGCGGGCAGGTCGTAGGGGACGACGTTTTCCTTGTGGTACAGGCAGCCGGTGACGAGGGGCTGGTCGGGGTCGCCTTCGAGGAAGGTGACGAGCACTTCCATGCCGATGCGCGGGATGGCGATGCCGCCGTACGCTGCGCCGGCCCAGCCGCTGGCGACGCGCATCCAGCAGGTGGTTTTGTCGTCGGACTGGCCGTCGCGGTCCCAGTGGAATTGCACTTTGATGCGGCCGTACTGATCGCAGTGGATTTCTTCACCGGGCGGACCGGTGACGACGGCGGTCTGGCTGCCGAGGACTTTCGGTTTCGGGTGTTCGAGGGCAGGGCGGTAGTGGGCGTCCCACGGGGTGGCAAGGAAGCTGTTGCGGTAGCCCTGGTGGAAATCGCTTTTGTTGTCGGTGACGTCGCTGGTGACGTTTTCGCCGAGCACCTGCGGCTGTTTGCCTTCGTGGAAGACTTCCAGCAGCAGCCACAGGTCGTTCCACTCGGCGCGCGGGTGTTCGGCGAGGGTGAGGAAATGGCCGCTGGTGAGGGTCGGTTCGTCACCTTTGCCTTCGGCGAGTTTGTAGTCGCTGCGATGGCGCTCCAGGGCGCGGGTCGAGAGGAACTTGCCGCGCTCGCGAGTCGTGAAGCGGCCGGGGTAATCGTAGTCTTCCAGATCCGGGGCGAATTCGGATTTGACCGCGCCTTCCGGGAGCAACTTGGGTTTTTCGAAATCGTAGTCGCGGCGGCTGACGCGGGTGGTGCGGGTTTCCAGGCGCAGGTTGAAGCGCTTGATCACCGGCTTCTCGGCGGCCATGCCCGAGTCCTGCTGGTAGCTGACCGGTTTCAGTTTGCGGAATACAGTCTGGTCGTCGCCGAACACCAGTTTGTGGCCGCTGCTGCTGTGCTGGAAGTGGAAGTGAATGCCTTCCTCTTCGCACAGACGCTGGATGAAATGCAGGTCGGACTCGTCGTATTGCACGCAATACTCACGTTCCGGGTACTCGGCGCCGAGCTGGAAGCTGTAGGCGTCAGAGAGAATGCCGCGATCTTCCAGCACCTGGGCGATGATTTTCGGCACCGTCAGTTGCTGGAAGATCTGCTGATCATGGTTGTGCTGCAGATAGGCCAATTGTGGTATCAGGCTGATGCTGTAGCGGGTCAGGGTCTTGCCGGAGTCGCCCTGCTCGATGCGATAGACCTGGCCGTGAATCTTGCCTTCGCCGGTGGCGCCGAAGGTCAGACAAGCACGCTTGTGCAGCAGCTCTTCGAGCTTCAGATCGGGGCGGGCGCTGACCAGTTCGAGGTCGAAACGGAACGGTTCGTTGAGGGCTTCGCGACCGGTGAAACTGAGGACTTGCAGGTCGGCGTTGGCGTCTTCGATCGAGAGGGTGATGTGGGTTGCATTGGCGTCCAGCATGCCTTGAATTCCGTCCGTTGAATAAGCAGGTGATGGATGTTGCAGGATTAGACGGCCTCATTCAAGGCGCAAATGGCGTAGGTGTCGGGCGTCCGTGCCATAGGGAAAACCCTTAGGAGGGCGGTTTTGGCCAGTAAAACCGGGCAGTGAATGGATTTTTAGTGTCTGATCGGGCGCTATCGCGAGCAGGCTCACTCCTACACTGGATGGGTGGCGGGCATGATTACCGCGTCCACCGAAGATCTTTTGTAGGAGTGAGCCTGCTCGCGATGAGGCCTTCGGATCACCCTACAACCAATGCCAGAACCGGCTCCAGAACCCGCGATTGAGGTCTTCCTTGCAGCCGGCATACTGCTGCGCATACATATCCGACCGGTTTTGCACCTTGCGTGCGGTCGGCAGTAGCCAGGCTTTGCTCGCGTAGGTCTTGTTGCGGAAGCCGCCCCAGCCTTCGTTGTAGTTCAGGTACTGATTATAGGCGTCGTATTTGTACACGCCGTTGATCGAGGTGGTCTTGTCCATGTACCAGCCGACGAAGTCGATCGCGTCGTCGAAGTCTTCGCGATCGGCCCAGTTGCGGCCGGTGCTTTTCTGGTAGTCGGCCCAGACCTCGTCCTTGGCTTGCGCGTAGCCGGAAGCGGTGGAGACGCGGCCCCACGGAATCACCCAGAGCAGGTATTTGCGCGGCGTCTTGGCGTCGTAGCGATAGCCCGATTCCTGATACATGATCGCGAACGGCACCTGGATCGGCACGCCCCAACGTTTCTGGGTCACTTGCGCGGCGTCGTACCAGTCGCTTTTCTCGCGGAAGATTGCGCAGATGTCTTCCGGCGAGCGGGGCGGCGAGGTGCCGCAACCGCTCAGCAGAGTGGCCAGGGTCAGGAGGGCGAAGATGTGCCTGTGATTCAAAAGCTGATTTCCGTCGTGCGCAAAAAGGCCGACAGTCTACGCGCTCAGCTCAATTGATGACGATAGGGCAGATCCGGGCCGGTTTTGCTGCAGGTCAGCGCGGCGGCTTGCACGGCGAATCCGAGCATGGCGTCAATTTGCGCGCGACTGAGCTGCTGCACGCCTGCGACCGAATCCAGCGAGTGCTCGGTCAACCAGGTAATCAGCGCCGCCTGAAAGGTATCGCCAGCGCCGACCGTATCGGCGATTTGCACAGGTTTGGCCGGCACCGACCATGAGCCGTGGGCGCGACTGAACACCGTCGCGCCATCGCCACCGCGAGTCAGAAAGACGATCTGGCAGCGATGTTCGAGCCAGCCTTCAATCACCTGCTGCGGATCCTGCTCGGGATAAAGCAGGCTCAGGTCTTCGTCGCTGACTTTGATCAGATCGGCCAGCCGCACCAGCGTGGCGATGCGCTCGCGCCATAGCTCGATGTTCGGCTCGGGGTTGAGGCGCACGTTGGGATCGAGGCTGATCAGGCGTTTGCCGCTTTCGCGCTGAACCAGCTTAAGCAAGGTGTCGCCAATCGGCTGCACCACCAGCGAAAACGAGCCGATGTGCAGGCCACGAACCTCGTCGCCGAGCGCGGGTAGGTGCGCCTCGCTCAGTTGCCGATCGGCACAGCCTTCGCCGCGAAAGCTGTAATGCGGCGAGCCATTGGCGCCCACGGCAACCATCGCCAGGGTGGTCGGCGCGGCGAAATCCACCAGATAATCCGGGCGCACGCCTTCGTCCTGCAGCACTTGCTGCAAGCGGCGGCCGAGGTAGTCGGTGGACAGGCCGCCGAACAACGCCGAGTCCACGCCCAAACGGCGCAAACCCACGGCGACGTTAAACGGCGAGCCGCCGGCAATCGCTTTGAAATTGACTTTCGAGGCCAGACCGCTGGCATCGTTTTCGCTGAAGAAATCAAACAGGGCTTCGCCACACACCAGGTACATAGTTGTTTGCTCGTTATAGGGTTGCGACATGCTGTTGATAGCGTTCGTAGGCCTGCTGGAACGCCGCGACATTGGCGGCGATCGGCAGGGTTTCACTGTGCGCGTCAAGTTTCACGCAGCGTTCGCACAGAGCGGCCAGGGAGACATCGGCACCGTTCAAACGCAACGCGCACCACGCTGCTTGAATCGCTGCGCCCAGTGCGGCGGCTTCGCTTTGTTCGGTGCAGATCACCGGGGCGTTCATGATGTCGGCGACGATCTGCCGCCACACTGCGCTCTTCGAGCCGCCGCCGATCAGGCAGATGCGCAGGCTTTGTAAACCATTCTGACGGAGCAAATCCAGCCCGTAGCGCAAACCGAAGGTGGTGCCTTCGACGGCGGCGCGGCACAGATTGGCCTGGGTCAGATTGTCCATGGTCAGCCCGTGCAGGCTGCCGGCCGCGTGGGGCAGGGCGGGGACGCGTTCGCCGTTGAGAAACGGCAGCATGCTCACGCCTTCGGCGCCGATCGGCGACTGCGCGACCAGTTCGTTGAAGGTCGGCAGATCAAGCTTGAACAGCTCGCGAATCGCGCCGGTGGCGTTGGTCAGGTTCATGGTGCAGATCAGCGGCAGCCAGCCACCGCTGGACGAGCAGAACGTGGCCACCGAGGCATCGACGCTGACCTTCGGCGCGTCCGAAAAGGCGTAGACCGTGCCGGACGATCCGAGGCTCATGGTGATCGCGCCGGGCTGGATATTGCCTGTACCGATGGCGCCCATCATGTTGTCGCCACCGCCGCTGGAGACCACGGCGTTGGGGTTGATGCCGAGTTGTTCGGCAATCGCCGGCAGGAGGGTGCCGACTGCGGCGTGAGCGTCGATCAGCTCTGGCAGCGCGGTTTGCAAACGTCCGCTGGCGTCGATGTCGCGCAGGATCTGCAAATCCCACTGCCGCGTGCGCACGTTGAAATAACCGGTGCCGGACGCGTCGCCGTATTCGCTGCAGGCGCGGCCGGTGAGCCAGTAGTTGAGGTAGTCGTGGGGCAACAGAATGCGCGCGATACGTGAGAAGACATCCGGATGCTGCTCTTTGGTCCAGAGCAGTTTCGATACCGTGTAGCCCGGCGCAATGACCACGCCGAGGCGTTCCAGCGAACCTTCCTCGCCGCCCAGTTGCGCGAGCAAACGGTCGTTTTCAGGTGTGGTTTCGGTGTCGCACCAGAGTTTGGCCGGACGCAGCACTGCGCCTCGCTCATCGAGCAGCACCAGGCCGTGTTGCTGGCCGGAGACGCCGACGCCGAGAATCGCCTGACCGTCGACATTGGCCGCTTGCAAGGCCTGGCGGGTGGCGCTGACGAACGCGTCGAGCCACTGCTGGACGTCTTGTTCGCGGCGGCCATTGGCGCCGCTGATCATCGTATGCGGCGCCGCGCCCAGACCGAGCACCTGACCGCTGTCGGCATCGAGGATGATCGCTTTGGTGCCTTGGGTGCCGCAGTCGATACCCAGGAAGAGCTTTGTTGTTGTCATGAACACTCCACGGCTGCTCGTTCCCATGCTCTGCGTGGGAACGCCTCAATGGACGCTCTGCGTCCGCTTTTGATGGGACGCGGAGCGTCCCGGGCTGCATTCCCACGCAGAGCGTGGGAACGATCAGGTCGCGAGAACTCGTTCCAGAGTCCGCGAAACCCCAACCTCGCGCAAACTCTGGCAGCACCACTCGAACGCCGCAACAAACTCTGCCGACTTCGGTATCGCCGTGCCGAAAATCTCTTCCACGCCCAGCAGCCGTTCGGTGATCAGCTCATCGTCCGCCACCAGTCCCTGAACGAAAGCCGCCCGCGGATCCGGAATCGAATACGTATCGCCATTCTCGTCCACGCCCTTCAAATACAACGCCCACGCCGCCACGACCAGTGCTGCGCGTTTGGTCTCTTTGCCATCGGCAATCAACCGATTGATCGTCGGCACGGTGAACTTGGGAAACTTCGACGAGCCATCCGAACACACCCGCTCAAGCTGATCGGCGATCGCCTGATTGGAAAACCGCGCCACCAGCGTGTCCTTGTATTCGCTCAGGTCAATGCCCGGCACCGGCGCCAATTGCGGCGTGACATCCAGATCCATATAAGCGCGCATGTAACGCACGAACAGCGGGTCGTTCATGGTTTCGTGGACGAAGCGATAACCCTTGAGAAAGCCCAGATAGGTGAGCGCCAAGTGGCTGCCGTTGAGCAGTTTGATTTTCATTTCTTCGTACGGGGAGACATCGTCGGTGAACTGCACGCCGACCTTTTCCCAAGCCGGGCGGCCGCTGACGAATTTGTCTTCCAGCACCCACTGCACAAACGGCTCGCAGACCACCGGCCAGGCATCGTCGACGCCGTGTTTGTCGGCCAGTTGCAGGCGATGCGCGGTGCTGGTCATCGGCGTGATGCGGTCGACCATGGCGTTGGGGAAACTGACGTTCTGCTCGATCCACTCGCGCAGTTGCGGATCACGCAGCGCAGCGAAGGCCAGCAGCGCCTTGCGAGCGACCGCGCCATTGTGCGGCAGGTTATCGCAGGACATCAGGGTGAATGCCGGAACGCCCGCCGCTCGGCGTTTGGCCAACGCGGCGCAGAGGAAACCGAACACGGTGCCCGGCGCTTCGGGATAGGCCAGGTCGTGTTGAATCTGCGGCAGATGCGCCATGAACTCGCCGTTGCTGTCGTCGATGCAGTAACCGCCCTCGGTGATGGTCAGCGAGACGATGCGGATCTGCGGTTCGGCGAGTTTGTCGATCAGTGCCTGTGCGCCTTCTTCGGCGAGCAGCATGTCGCGGATCGCGCCGATGACGCGCACTTCGGTGTCGTCGCTGTCGCCCAGTTCGAACAGGGTGAACAGGTAATCCTGCTCGCGCAGGTCATCGCGAGCGCGGCGATCTTCCGGGCGCAGGCCGACGCCACAGATCGCCCAGTCCAACGCTTCGCCAGTGTTCATCAAGGCATCGGTGTAATAGGCCTGATGCGCGCGGTGGAAGCCACCGACGCCGATGTGGGCGATGCCCTGGCGTGTGTCGCCGAGGTCGTAGCCCGGCAGTTGCACTTCGGCGGCGAGGCGATTGAGGTTCTGTTGGTTGAGTTTCATCGGATAGTCTCGAAATCAGGCGGCAGCGCGCAGTGGGCGGGTAAGCGCCACACCTTCGGCGTCGAACAGATGGCAGTGAGTCGGGTCCAGGCGCAGGCTCAATTGCTCGCCGTAACGGCTGGCCAGATCGCCGCGCACGCGCATGGTCAGGGCTTCACCGACGCTTGTGGTGACATGGCAGAAGGTGTCGCTGCCAAGGCGTTCGCTGACGTCGGCAGTGACTTGCAACGTGCAGTCGCCGGGTTGCGCCAGCTCCAGGTGTTCGGGGCGAATGCCCAACGTGACTGCGCTGCCGACACTGAGGTTGGCGGCGTTGAACGGCAGGGTGATGCGCGTGCCGGCGTCCAGCGCAACTTCGCAACTGGCGCCGTCGATGCGGGCAATCTTGCCGTTGAGGAAACCCATTTTCGGCGTGCCGAGGAAGCCTGCGACAAACAGGTTGGCCGGGTTGTGATACAGGTCCAGCGGCGAGCCGACCTGCTCGATCCTGCCGCCATTGAGCACCACGACTTTGTCGGCCATGGTCATCGCTTCGACCTGATCGTGGGTCACGTAGATCATCGTCGCTTGCAGGTCTTTGTGCAGGCGTAGCAGTTCCAGACGCATCTGCACGCGCAACGCGGCGTCGAGGTTGGACAGCGGCTCATCGAAGAGAAAAATCTTCGGGTTGCGCACGATGGCGCGGCCGATCGCCACGCGCTGACGCTGGCCGCCGGATAGCTGTTTCGGTTTGCGCTCGAGCATTGGCCCGAGTTCGAGAATGCGCGCCGCTTCGCCAACCTTGCGCTCGACCTCGGCTTTCGGCACGCCGGCCAGATCGAGGGCGAACGACATGTTCTTCTTCACGGTCATGTGCGGATACAGCGCATAGGTCTGGAACACCATCGCCAGATCACGCTTGGCCGGGCTGACTTCGGTGATGTCACGGCCATCCAGTTCGATGGTGCCGTCGCTGACTTCTTCCAGGCCCGCGATCAGGCGCAACAGAGTGGATTTGCCGCAGCCCGACGGGCCGACGAAGACCACGAATTCCTTGTCGTTCACTTCCAGGTCGATGCCCTTGATGATGGAAAAGCCTTCGAAGCCTTTTTGCAGATTCTTGATTTTCAGGTTGGCCATGAGATGGGCCTCCGCATTGTTGTTTTTCAAGATCAAAAGATCGCAGCCTTCGGCAGCTCCTACAGGAGATTCATGCCGATTCGACATTCCCTGTAGGAGCTGCCGAAGGCTGCGATCTTTTGCTTTTCAATTCATTTCACGGCACCGAACGAGAGGCCGCGTACCAGTTGCTTCTGGCTGATCCAGCCAAAGATCAGAATCGGCGCACAGGCCAGGGTCGATACGGCCGACAACTTGGCCCAGAACAGCCCTTCGGGACTTGAATACGAGGCGATCAGCGCGGTCAGCGGTGCGGCATTCGATGAGGTCAGGTTCAGCGACCAGAACGCCTCGTTCCAGCACAGGATCAGCGACAGCAGCACGGTCGAGGCGAGGCCGCCCTTGGCGATCGGCAGCAGCACGCGGACCATTTCCTGCCACAGCGTCGCGCCATCGAGGCGGGCGGCTTCGAGGATGTCTTTGGGGATGTCCTTGAAGTAGGTGTAAACCATCCAGACCACGATCGGCAGGTTGATCAGCGTGTAGATCACGATCAGCGCGATGCGCGTGTCGAGCAGGCCGAAACTCTTGGCCAGCAGGTAGATCGGCATCAGCACGCCCACCGGCGGCAGCATCTTGGTCGAGAGCATCCACAGCAGCGTGCCTTTGGTGCGTTGGGTTTCGTAGAACGCCATCGAGTAGGCCGCCGGCACTGCGATCAACAGGCACAGGGCGGTAGCGCTGAAGGAGATCACCACCGAATTCCAGGCAAAACTGAAATAGTCGCTGCGCTCGTTGATGTGCAGGTAGTTCTCCAGCGTCGGTGTGAAGATGAACTGCGGCGGCGTGGCGAAAGCGTCGATTTCGCTCTTGAAACTGGTCATCACCATCCAGAAGATCGGGAAGAAAATCACGATCGCGATGGCCCAGGCCAGCGTACCGAGCAGCAGGCTTTGCAGGCGGCGGGATTGTTGGAGCGTCATGGCAGGCCTCACGCTTTGTCAGTCAGGTTTTTGCCGATCATCCGCACCAGAATGATCGCGGCGATGTTGGCGATGACCACGGCAATCAAACCGCCCGCCGAAGCCATGCCGACGTCGAACTGCACCAGCGCCTGGTTGTAGATCAGGTAGGCGAGGTTGGTCGAGGCGTAGCCGGGGCCGCCATTGGTGGTGGTGAAGATTTCAGCGAACACCGAGAGCAGGAAGATGGTTTCGATCATCACCACCACGGCCATCGGCCGCGCGAGGTGCGGCAGGGTCAAGTGCCAGAAAATCGCGATCGGGCCGGCACCGTCCAGGCGTGCAGCTTCTTTCTGTTCCTGATCCAGCGATTGCATCGCGGTCATCAGAATCAGGATCGCGAAGGGCAGCCATTGCCACGA
Source organism: Pseudomonas koreensis (assembly GCF_024169245.1). NCBI lineage: Bacteria > Pseudomonadati > Pseudomonadota > Gammaproteobacteria > Pseudomonadales > Pseudomonadaceae > Pseudomonas > Pseudomonas koreensis. Next base: position 4,520,589 of record NZ_JALJWP010000001.1, on the reverse strand, counting down.
GACAATGATGATGATCGACAGCAGCGGGTAGTGCGCCAGCCAGTCCACCGGTTGCGCACCGAACAGCTTCCAGATGTAGGCGAGAATTCCCGAGACCGGGTGGAAGATCAGGTTTTTCCAGATCAGCGCACCGACGGTGGGCATGATGAAGAACGGCGAGATCAGCATGACCCGCACCAGGCCGCGCCCAAGGAATTCGCTGGCCTCCAGCAACGCGCTGATCAATACGCCGAAGACCACGCTGATCAGCAGCACACTGCCAACGAGCAACAAGGTATTGGTCGCACCGGGCATGAAACCCGAATCAGTGAGGAAATAGGTGAAGTTCTCAAGCCCGACGAATTCGTTTTCGCCGGGATAGAGCAGGTTGTAGCGGATCATCGAAAAATAAATGGTCATGCCCAGCGGCACGATCATCCACAGCAGCAACAGCCCCACCGAGGGGCTGACTAGAAACCAGCCGGGATTGCGCACGCGCAGCTTGCGCTGCGGTGGCGACAGGTCGATGTGGGCTTTGGCAGTTGAAGTATTCATGGCAGTAACCGATTCGACAGGCGAATGAAGATCCCCTGTAGGAGTGAGCCTGCTCGCGATGGCGGTTTTCCATCCAGCCAAGCGGTGACGGACACACCGCAATCGCGAGCAGGCTCACTCCTACAAAAGCAAGAGCGAGCGGTGCAAACTACTTGGGATAACCCGCGCGCTTCATCTCACGTTCCGTGGTCTGCTGCGCCGCTGCCAGCGCCTGATCCACCGTGGTCTGGCCGATCAGCGCGGCCGAGAACAGCTTGCCGACCTGGGTGCCCACGGCCTGGAATTCAGGAATGGTCACCAATTGAATGCCAATGTACGGCACCGGTTTGAGCGTCGGTTTACTCGGGTCGGCGGCCTTCAGCGATTCCAGCGTCACCTTGGCAAACGGCGCGGCGCTCATGTACGCGTCGCTGTAGGTCGAAGCGCGGGTGCCCGGTGGCACGTTGGCGATGCCATCGGTCTTGGCAACCAGTTCACCGTACTCTTTGGACGTGGCCCAGGCGCTGAAGGTTTTCGCCGCATCTTTGGCCTTGGAACTGGTTGGAATCGCCAGCGCCCACGAATACAGCCACGCCGAGCCTTTATCAGTGACCTGATGCGGGGCGAAGGTGAAGCCGACGTGATCGGCGACCTTGCTCTGAGTCTTGTCGGTGACGAACGAGCCGGCGACGCTGGCATCGACCCAGATCGCGCATTTGCCACTGTTGAACAGGGCCAGGTTCTCGTTGAAGCCGTTGCTCGACGCGCCCGGCGGCCCGGATTTCTTCATGGTGTTGACATAGAAATTCAGCGCGTTTTTCCATTCCGGTCTGCTGAATTCCGGTTGCCACTGCTCATCGAACCAGCGCGCGCCGTAAGCGTTGGCGACCGTGGTGACCAGCGCCATGTTCTCGCCCCAACCGGCCTTGCCGCGCAGGCAGATGCCGTACTGTTCTTTGTCTTTGTGGGTGAGTTTTTCCGCGAAACCGGCGATCTCTTCCCAGGTCGGCCGCTCCGGCATGGTCAGCCCGGCTTCCTTGAACAGGTCGGTACGGTAATAGGTGATCGAACTCTCTGCATAAAACGGCAGCGCGTACAGCGAACCCCTCACCGACAGACCTTCGCGCACCGATGGGAACACATCGTCGAGGGCATAATTGGCCGGCAGGTCTTTCATTGGCTCCAGCCAACCCTTGCCGCCCCAGAGTGCCGCTTCGTACATGCCGATGGTCAACACGTCGAACTGGCCGCCCTGTGTGGCGATGTCGGTGGTCAGGCGCTGACGCAGGACGTTTTCTTCCAGCACCACCCAATTGAGCTTGATGTCCGGATGCTCGCTCTCGAAGGTTTTCGAGAGTTTCTGCATGCGAATCATGTCGCTGTTGTTGACGGTGGCGATGGTCAGGGTCTGGGCGCCAAGGCTGACGCTGCTGAGGGTCATGCAGGTGAGAGCGAGCAGAGCTTTTGCAGTGGGTTGCATCGTGCACTCCTTTTCTGGCACCCGTCGGGGCAGAAGGACAGTTATTGTTTTTGTGTCTTCCGAATGCAGGAAGAAGCTGCGCTGATTACAGCCTTCCACGGCGGGGCTGACAAATCATCCCTAGCACTTGTGTTGATACTTTTTTGCACTGGGGTTTGGGCGGGGGAACGCAGGGAAGGGGTTCTGGGCGAGGAGCCGTTAGCGAATGCGTACAGATTTCTGATGCCAACACAGCCCTCTGTAGGAGTGAGCCTGCTCGCGATAGCGGTTTTTCATTTTGCAAATCTGGTGGCTGACACACCGCTATCGCGAGCAGGCTCATTCCTACAGGGAATTGCGTATCAGCCGAGATTTTGTTCAGTCAGGCGCTGCACCGCGAGCCGCCGATAGTGCGACGGCGTCATGCCCTTGAGCTGCTGAAAGCGCCGATTGAAATTGGAAATATTGTTGAAGCCGGATTCGAAACACACCTCGGTTACCGGTTTATCGCCATCGGCCAGCAACTCACAGGATTTGCTGATGCGCAGACGATTGACGAACTCGATGAAGTTGCGCCCGGTGGCCTGTTTGAACACCCGACTGAAATAGGTCGGCGTCATTCCCAGATGCTCTGCCACTTCCTCCAGCGAAATGTCGCGAGCGTAGTGGGCGAAGATGTAATCGACAGCGCGGTTGGTGCGATCGATATTGTGCTCGTCGGCCAGCTGTGGAGTGGTGGCGCCGGACAACAATTGGAAATCATCGCTGGCGGCCAGTAACTCCATCAGAATGAAAAAGTGCCCCAGGCGCGTGATGCCCTTGCTGTCGGCGATGCGCTGCATCAGCGTCATCGCCTGACGGATTGTACGTTTGCAGCGGAACTCGATGCCGTACTGCGCGCGCTCAAGCAGTGGCGCCAGGGATTTGAGTTCAGCGAAAACCTGGTGCCCGCTCTCGAACAATTCGTCGGTGAAGTTGACCAGCATGTCGCGTTTTTCGACCACTTCATCTTCGGCCACCTGGCTGATCCAGTTGTGCGGCAGGTTCGGCCCGGTCAGAAACAGGGTTTCCGGATAGAAGTTGCCAATGTAGTCGCCGATGAATACTTTGCCGGAACTGGCCACGATCAGGTGCAGTTCGTATTCCTTATGGAAATGCCAACGTACCAGCGGGCAGGGGAAGCCGTGCTGCCGGTAGATGATGGATAACCCGTTATGGTCATCCATCAATTCGTATGAAGGGTCGGTCACGCGGGCGGCTCGGGTCATGACTGGGCGCTTTTCCTGTTCGCTGCACAAGATCATGCCCCGTTTGCCGTGTTCTGCGCCAGCACACCAGCACACCTTTGGATCAAGCAGAGCGCTGGCGCGCCTTGTTCAAATTGGCCGTGTGGCAAAAATCAACAATTCGCGATTCTTCAATGAAATCCACATTAATGATGTTGCACCGCTGCGCCCAATCACTTGTATTTGGGTCGAACCACTTATCAAGTTCGGTGTGAATATCTTTAGGTCCTATCAATGCGGTGTAACTGGTTGCAGACAATGACCATAGTCCCCACTTGGACGGTGGATTTTCCATTACCTCTCCGATGAATTGGCCCAACTCCGTAGTGTCGATGAAGGTTTGGCCACTCCATTTGTGCACGACCCGGTCAATGAACACGTTGCCGTCAAGAGCTCTGGACTCTGCCGCAACCAGTATCCTCTGTTTCGGGCTGATATTTTTCAATTGCGCCAGAGTCATGTACCGGTTCTGGCGGGGAATAATGCGCTCACCCAGGAAGTGAATGATCATTTGGTTGAAATAGGCAAAATCGAAGTCCGTCCCGTCGAGCGAGTGAAAGTCGAGCACAATGAACTCATCAGGATTTTTACGGAGGAAGTCATTCACGTCCGTCACCAGATGGCCAAGTGTTCGAGAATTACGAGAGCCGCCATGGTGCACTCGGAACTTGCCCAGCCCCTCCGCCTCTGGCTCGTAAATGAAGCGAATGTCCAGCGCTCTGGCGCCATGGTGGAGCTGGTGATAAAACGAATCGTGTTGGCATGCGATCCAATGACGCGGCGCGCCGAATAGAGGATAAGAGGCTTTCCAGTCGCTCCCGGCATTATGCGTGCCCGGCAGGGACAGTTCCATCAGAGACAAAACGTCGATGCCTGGCGTCGCGGTCATCCATTGAGATGTACTAAATTGAGTGTTCATGAAAGTAACCTGCGTTAATTAAGTTGGTGTACGCCAATATATATATTGGCGCTGCAGGTTGTTTATAGAGTGAAGTTTTCGGGTTGCCAATATCAAGAGTAATGCAAGTTGTTAGTGGTCGTTATAGCGGGGTTGTTATTTGGTGCGGTTTTTCTCTTCAATCCACTGTGCCATGTATTGTGTGCTTTTTAGTGTGTGATGGCGCAACATGCTGCCGGTAAAGTTATTTCTTCTAAGTTGTGGCAATTGTTGTCGACAAGCGTTGATTCGCTCGATGAGAGCGGCAGCGTGATCAGCACGCTTATAGCGCTGCCCGAGCAATTCGCAACCCAAGTATTGTGCTTGTTGCCACCGCGCCTGATCGTTGTACAGGTCGACCGCATGCGAGGCGAAATCATGAGCGCTATTGACCACCGCCCCCGGCCACGGATGGTCGCCCTGCATCCCTTCGGCGCCGACAGGCGTTGTCACGCTGGGCGTGCCGGACAGCATGGCGTCGACCAGTTTTCCTTTGATGCCGGCACCGAAACGCAGAGGGGCGAGACAGACGCGAGCCGCTGACATCACCTGCAGCGCGTCTTCAGCCCGGTTCATGATATGAAAGCCTTGCGCTGCGTTATGCAATGCCGTGGCTTTGGGTGGGGTGTAAGCGCCATAGAGGTGTAATTGAGCCGTTGGCAGTTGCGCCCTGATCAACGGCCATATCGTTGTTTTCAGCCATAACACAGCGTCCCAGTTGGGCGCATGACGGAAGTTGCCAATGCTGAGAAAGTGCGCCCGCTCGGCGTAGCCGGGCGGCGCGGCGGTTGGCTGATCAACCATCAGCGGGCACCAGTGCAGTAAAGCATCCGGCAGGCCGAACTGCTCGACCAGCAAATCGATTTCCTCGTCGGAGATGATCAGGTTGAGATCGCAGCGGTAGAGCGCCGCGATTTCCCGTTTGGCCAGGTCGGTGTCTGCCATTCTCTCGAATTCATCGCGCAAGGCCGACGTGGGGAACAGATCACTGAAATCGTTCTGATCTTCATTGACCTTAAGGCGGTCCTTGAGCCGTTGATGACGGGCATGGCGCAGGCTCTGCAGATCGGAGGTTTCCAGCATGCGCAGTGCGTTTGGGCAGTGTTTTTCCACACGCCAGCCAAACTGCTCTTCCATCATGAACTGGTCAAACAGCACGATATCCGGCGCCAGTGCGCGGATGAAGGTGTCAAAACTGCTGTTGTTGAGTTCAATCGGGACCTGGCGAATGCCCAGCGCGCTGAGATCAGCCATGTGTTCGCCCGGGCTCGCCGGGCTGCTGAAGGTGATGTCCCAGCCTTGCGTCAGGAACGCGTCGAGGATCTGCATGACATGCCCGCTCGCCGCCGAGGAGCGCGGCTCGGGCCAGACGTAACCGATGACCAGGACTTTGGTGGCTGGAGACTGAGTCATGAACGGCGATCCTGAGCAGTGAGCGGGCACAAAAAAAGGGCGCAATTAAACCACAGTGATGGTTGTCTGCGCCCCTCTCGTCAACAGTGCAGCCTCAAACCTTCATCCAAAAGCCGGTTTAGCCAGATTGAGCAGAAGCGGGCCTGCAAGAAACTCACCGGCAGCGGTGTTCTTGATCGAGTTGTCGATAACCGAAAGGTTGAATTTAAAAGTGTTGGGACTGGTCTGGTATTGATCTACCAGAGAGACCGCCAGTGCATAGGAGTCGGCGTTTAACAGTGCCGGGTGTTCTTGCACTATTTTTTGATGGCTCGCAAATGTTGACTCAAACTCCTCGAAATATTTCGGGATGGCTTGTTGGTAGTGTGGATTTGCCAGATTCTTGGGATGTGCCTTGCGTGGATTTCTGGCGAACTCCAGCAATCCGACAGCGTTGTATTCCGCCGGAGCGGCTTGTTTGAATGTTTCACCGTAGTAGAAGTCAAGTGTGTCGGGTGCACCATGGGATATTTCATGTACGATAACATCGCCCATCCGCGCATCGTCATACTTTACTACCTCGTAGTATTCATCCAGGTTGTCAGGGTACATAACCAGGAAAGTTCTGTTGTTGACGTCCAGTTTTGTATTTGATCGCACAGCTGTTTGCCAGCGTTTATAGGCTTCAGGCTGTAAAGCGGCGAGGGCATCGGTACCCGGTGGCCGAAAGATCATGTTATCCAGTGTGACCGAGTCGAGATCTTTGCGCATGCTCCGCAAATTTTTGGTGATGTGCTCGATCGCCTCATTCGAATTGCTACCGAATACATGTTTGATGACGGATCTGACGTCGTCGTTCTGAGCCTCCGAGATGAGCTGGATGGTGTTGTCGATTTTTCTTTTGGCGTGCGGAATCGCTTTTTTCAGATATCCCCGGGTATAACTGAACGGCTTTGCTCGCTTGAGAGGATTGCGAAAAAAGTTGACCAGTTTCAGGTTTTTCAACCGGGGTCCCCACGGTTCACCCAACCGATTCACCGCGTACCACTCATCAGTGCGGCGTATGCCCCATACCTGGAACAGGTCGGTGGCGTTTTGCGCATATTGCCGGGAGCCCAAGCGGATGGGGTCTGTATCGATCGCCGCGGAGAGTACGTGGTAGGACGGTTTTGCAGTCCATTTGCGGGCACCGTGAAGGGCGCCTTCAAGTGCAGCCACACCGCTGTGCCAGCCTTTACGCGCAAATTTCGCACCTTTGATCAGCACATCGGTTGCCCCATCCAGGGGGTTGAACAGGCTGCTGACCAGTCCAATGCCTGTCGAAGCGATTTTGCCGGCCTTCGTGGCAGCACTCATGCTCGAGGCAACCAGGCTGGCAACTTTCGCAATCGCACCGACCACTAACAGAACGGTCATTGCCGCTTCCAGGGTGCACGCCGCACCTCCCTGTATTTGTCGTTCTACATCATCGGAAGTCAGATCTTCGATGCAGGATTTGAACGGCACGACAACGTTGAGGAAGGTGTCCAGATCCTGGTCCCGTTTGATCCGCAGGGCTTCAAGCCGGGTCTGGCCCCAGCACTCTTTGACCAACTCATCGTAAGTCGCTACAGGCCGGTGCTTGAGTACGAAGTCCACCAGGCGATCGAACTCCGTCGAGTAGAAACTTTGATAATACCCATTGACCTGCGCCGGCGGGGCAGCGGACAACTCACCGATTTTGTCGATTACACCCGCGCTGACATTGGAGAGGCCGGGCGTTACACCATGGGTGTAGCATTCGATATCGGTAGGTAATTGATGTACTGGAGCAGGCGCAGAGTAGTTCACCCCAGCCGGACGAACCACGGTCTCGGATAGCTTGTTATGCTGGATAAGCGCTGCCAGTTCAGTGTTTTCACGACAGACGCCCTGCAAAGTGAATAACTCGTAACACGAACCCCGGCCTTCAAACTCGCAATAGATCACCACTCCGTAGCGGCCCTTGGCTTGGTCTATTTCTTTGTGACTTTCGGTGGGTTTGCGCCCATTCGTCTTGACGATCGAGTCAATTACCGAGGCGATGGGATTCGCGGGCAAGTTCGTGATCGTCTGGAGTTTCGCGACCGAAGGTCTCACGGTGAACATCGTCACCTTGCCTTTGAGCAAACGAGAGCGGTCAGGCAGTGGCAGGAAAGAGAAGGCCTGTTTCAGATGCGTATGCATGGCCTGCATGTGCACGACATAGGCCTGATTGAATTGACGATGAAATTCAGCGTCTGGAGAAACCAGCTTACGCAGCAGGCCGGGAAAGGCTTGATAAATACTTTCTCCTTTTTTCAGGTCCCAGTCGCCGGTCGCAAGATCGTTGGACATGTGCAGTTCAACGGGTGATAGACGCAGCGAACCATAAGCATCCTCCAGCGGAGTATTGCGTACTTGTCGCAGTACGTCTTTTTCAAGATAAGTGCAACCCTTCGCCACCTGCTTGAGAATCTCCAGTGCAACGCTTTTGCGCGTCGGCAATGGGCGCGTCAACGTTTCAGCGTTGGCGGCAAGGGTTCTGGCATGCTGCACATAGGCTTGCGTGGCGACTTTCAGTGCCTCAGGGACTGACTTCTCGACATCTGCAGGCGAGACGATTTTATTCAGCACTGCCCAATCGATTACAGGATCTACTGCTGCCAGCGCGTCGAGTTTCTTGCGCGATTCAGTTGCCGGTTGCAGTGTCGAAAGTTGTTGCAGTTGCACATAAGTCATCGAGCGGGTCGAACCTGGCGCGATGATTTCATGCACCGTCACAACTCTGCAGTGTTCGACGCACTGCGGCGTGCCCAGTAACAGCGTGGCAGGCAGATCTTTGACCAGAAACTCTGGCGCGGGCTCTGCCAGTAACAGATGAGCGGCCAGTGCGACATTGCGTTGGCTCACACGATGATGTGCGATGAGGTGACTTTCGAACCTGGTTTGAATCTCTGCGAAGGATTTTTCCAGATGCTCGGCCGCATATAAATCGAAGCCGGCCACGTGATTGCGTGGCTCGTGGTCACCGACTTGCGGATGAAGATCGAGCAACAGGGAGGTCAGGATTATCTGTTTGCGTGCCGTTGCCGACAGGGACTGATCCGGCTGCGCACCATACCATCCCAGATCTCGAACGAAAGCGTCCGCCCAATGAGCGGCGATCGGGCTGGAGACCAGTTGGTCAATGACGCTCTCGGCTTCGGAGCGTTTGAACGGTACTGACCCTTCGCCCTTGATACGTTCCGACAAATGTTCCAGTAAGGACTGACCTTTCAGGTAGCTGACAATCAGTTTGCGAAGCTCACCGCGTTGAGCGGCGGACAGCGTGGCTGTGTTGCCTTCGCCGGCCTTGATCATTTCCCGGTAGTTACCAAACACCGGACCCGGATCGGGCGTGGCAGCCATGAATGCCACCAGGCGGGAAGTTTCTGCGGCGTTGCGCGGAATCAAATAGCCATGGAATTTCAGCCATTGCGCTAAATCAATCTGATCGGTGTTGGAAATCTTGCCACCGGTCAACTCGGCCATTTCAATCAGTGTCTGCAGGTCTTCTTTCAAATCCGGCGCAAGAACGAAAGCGTTTGCCAGGCCAATGCTGTTGTTCCAGCTTACTGCATTCATTTCCCCTTCAGCCGTTACCTCGAAGACAGAGCGTTCGGACAATTGTAATGCGCCCAGCATCTTTCTGAAGGAGGCCTGTTCGGACATCTTTTGCAGTAGTTGCATGCCTGGGAGCAGGGCATCTTCCAAGGACGATCCCGGCTCCAGAGAAAGTTTCGCACCGACCAAAGTAATGGTTTGCGAAGGGGCGTAATCCTTTGCGAGCTGTCTGAGTTTATAAATGGCTTCTTCTCGCTCGCGATTATCACTCGGGGTGTGATCGTGCTGGAGGCCGAGGGCATATGGGAGTTTGGATAAGTTGCGTTGGGTCGAAGAGTTTGAGCGTTCGATGTTCATGTGTTCACTTGCTGTTGGTTTGTAAGTTAGGCTTATCCTCTTTTCTAAATGGGCGGTGATCAACAGGGTATGTGTGAGTGAGTTTTTCAATTGCTCGAAAGTTATTATTTTTGTATCGAGGCTGGAAGAGGGTCTTTAACTTTTTATGGGTGATGGATTGTTAGCAATTATGGCTTTTACTTTGTCGCGAAGTTGATCGATAGAAAATGGCTTGCCGATGACATGCATGTCGGCGGGCACGTCAATATTCTCGGCATAACCGCTGGCAAAAAGGATGGGTAAAGAAGGGCGTAGCTCACGGGCCCGATTAGCGAGTTCGCGACCATCCATGCCAGGCAGGCCGTGGTCGGTCATCATCAAATCGATCGGCTGATCAGGGGCTGCGAGAATCTCAAGGGCCTTGTCGCCGTCTTCAGCCTCCAACACAGCGTATTCCAGCTCCTCCAGCACATCCACAATAAGCATGCGCACGATGGCGTCATCTTCTACGACAAGGATAGTGGAGGCATTGGCAGACATGGCGGGACTCTCAAAAAATGAAATCGGGGGGATACCGGACGATAGAAATTACCGGACTCTTGCATGAGTAAGTGGCGCACAGCCACAAGTTCCCGGCCTGACACAAAAAAGAACAGGCCGATGCGGTGCGCAAGGATAACCGTTGGCGTCGTCCGATGCGCAGGCGTGCGTAGGAAAATGCCATCATTTGTGTGAGAAAAATGGATCCATGCCGGGGTTTTGGGGCAAACTCTCGGGTTTTCAACAGTTCGACAAGGCTGCCCCATGTCCTCTCCGTCCTCGGTTGATGAACAACGGTTTCGTAAACTCCTGAGTCGCAACGTCAGTCTGCCGCTGGGCGTCGGCGTGCTCAGCGCCGTGTTCTTCGTCTCGCTGATCACTTATTTGCTGTCGGTCATCCAATGGGTCGAGCACACCGACCGGGTGATCAATAACGCCAATGAGGCGGTGAAACTCACCGTCGACCTGGAAACCGGCATGCGCGGTTATCTGCTCAGCGGTGACGAGCATTTTCTCGACCCGTATGAAACCGCCAAGCCGCGCATCGCTGTGGCATTGAATACATTGCTGGAGCTGACCGCCGACAACCCGGTGCAGACCGATCGCCTGCGTCGTTTGCAGGCGTTGCAGGTGGAGTGGGCCAACTACGCGCAGTCGATGATCGATCTGCAGCGCAGCAGCGGCGATTATCGCGGCGCGGTCAAGGCCGGGCGGGGCAAGCGCCTGACCGATGAAATCCGCAAGCAGTTCGAAGACGTCATCGAGACCGAGCAAGTGCTGCGCGCCACGCGCAACGAAGACGTACGCCGCACCACGATCTGGAGCATCACGCTGTACCTGATCTTCATCGTTGGTATCAGCGGTTTGCTGGCGTATATCGGTCGGCGTGATCTGCTCAATCTGTCAACCAATTACAGCGCCAATCTGGCCGCGCAACAGGCCAGCGCCGAGCGTCTGGAGAAGCAGGCCTGGCTGCGCAACGGTCAGACACAACTGGCCGAGCAGGTTCTGGGGCAACTGACGCTGAACCTGCTGGGGCGCAACATTCTGCAGTTCTGCGCGCAATACCTGGGCACTGCCGTCGCTGCGCTTTATGTGCGCGAGGAACATGGTGGTCTCAAGCGCGTGGCGACTTATGGCTTTTCACGCGAGCAGGAAGAGCTGAATCAGACGATTTACAGCGGCGAAGGCATCGTCGGCCAAGTCGCAGAGCAGGCGCGGCTGATTCGTCTCGATTCGGTTCCGGCCGATTACTTCAAAGTCAGCTCCGGTCTCGGCGCAGGCCTGCCGCACAGTGTGCTGGTGGTACCGACCAGTGATGATGACCGGGTCAATGGCGTGATTGAACTGGGTTTCCTGCGGCCCCTGTCCGAGCGCGACATCGAGTTGTTGGAGTTGATCGCCGGCAACATTGGCACGTCCATCGAAGCGGCGCGTTATCGCCAGCGTTTGCAGGAAGTGCTCGCCGAAACCCAGCAGCTCAACGAAGAACTGCAAGTGCAGCAGGAAGAGCTGAAAACCGCCAACGAAGAGCTGGAGGAGCAGTCGCGGATTCTCAAGGAATCTCAGGCGCATCTGGAAACCCAGCAGGTGGAGCTGGAGCAGACCAATGAGCAGCTGGCCGAACAGCGCGATGCGATGGACAGGAAAAATACCGAGCTGAATCAGGCGCAGATTCAGCTCGAAGAGCGCGCAGAGGAATTGCAGCGCTCGAGCAAGTACAAGTCCGAGTTCCTTGCCAACATGTCACATGAACTGCGCACGCCGCTGAACAGTTCACTGATTCTGGCCAAACTGCTGGCGGAAAACCCGCAGCAGAATCTGTCGACGGAACAGGTCAAATTCGCCGAGTCGATCTACTCGGCGGGTAACGATCTGTTGAATCTCATCAACGATATTCTCGACATTTCCAAGGTCGAAGCCGGCAAGCTCGAAGTGATCGCGGAAAACACCCGCGTCGAGCGGCTGGTCGACGGGTTGCGTTCAATGTTCGAACCGCTGGCGGCGGACAAGCATCTGGCGTTCAGCGTTGAGGTGCAGCCGGACGCCCCCGGCGTGCTCTTCACCGATCGCCAGCGTCTTGAGCAGGTCATCAAAAACCTGCTTTCCAACGCGATCAAGTTTACCGAGCACGGCGCCGTCAGCCTGACCATCACCGCGCAGCCGGACGATCACATCGCCTTCATCGTCAAGGATTCCGGGATCGGCATCGCCGCCGACCAGCAGGAAAGTATTTTCGAGGCGTTTCGCCAGGCGGATGGCACCACCAACCGCAAATACGGCGGCACCGGCCTTGGCCTGTCGATCTCGCGAGATCTGGCGACGCTGTTGGGCGGATCGATCAGTGTCGACAGCGTACCGGGGCAGGGCAGTACGTTCACGTTGGTGTTGCCGCGCCAGTATCACGAGTTCGGTGATACGCCTGCTGCGCCACTGACCTTTCACCCGGCACCTTCCGCGCCTGCGCCAGTCGCCGTTGCGGCACCGGTGGCATCAGCGATTCCGGCGGTCATCCCGCGCTTTGCCGATGACCGCGATAAAGCGCCATTCGCTACTCGCTGCATTCTGGTAGTGGAGGACGAGCCGAACTTCGCCCGCATCCTGTATGACCTGGCCCATGAGTTGGGTTACATGTGTCTGGTTGCCCACGGCGCCGACGAAGGTTATGACCTTGCCCGTGAGTTCCTGCCGGACGCGATCCTGCTCGACATGCGCCTGCCGGATCACTCCGGTCTGACCGTGCTGCAACGCCTCAAAGAGCGTGCCGAAACCCGGCACATCCCGGTGCACGTGATTTCCGTCGAGGACCGTGTCGAAGCGGCCATGCACATGGGCGCCATCGGCTACGCAGTGAAACCGACCACCCGCGAAGAGCTCAAGGACGTGTTCGCCCGTCTGGAAGCCAAGCTGACACAAAAGGTCAAACGCGTGCTGCTGGTCGAGGACGACGATCTGCAACGCGAAAGCATCGCGCGGCTGATCGGCGACGAGGACATCGAAATCACCGCCGTTGGTCTGGCGCAGGACGCACTGGAACTGTTGCGTACAACGATCTACGACTGCATGGTCATCGACCTCAAGCTGCCAGACATGCTCGGCAACGATCTGCTCAAGCGCATGTCCACCGAGGACATCTGCTCGTTCCCGCCGGTCATCGTCTATACCGGCCGCAACCTGACCCGCGACGAAGAGGCCGAGCTGCGCAAGTATTCGCGCTCGATCATCATCAAGGGCGCGCGCTCGCCGGAGCGACTGCTGGACGAGGTCACACTCTTTCTGCACAAAGTCGAATCGCAGCTGTCCCATGAACGGCAGAAGATGCTCAAGACCGCGCGCAGCCGCGACAAGGTCTTCGAGGGTCGCAAAGTGCTGCTGGTGGACGACGATGTACGCAATATCTTCGCCCTGACCAGCGCGCTGGAACACAAAGGCGCAGTCGTGGTGATCGGCCGTAATGGCCGCGAAGCGATTGAGAAACTGCACGAAGTGGAAGACATCGATCTGGTGCTGATGGACGTGATGATGCCGGAAATGGATGGCTTCGAAGCCACCATGGAAATCCGCAAGGATCCGCGCTGGCGCAAGCTGCCGATCATCGCGGTGACGGCCAAGGCCATGAAGGACGATCAGGAGCGCTGCCTGCAGGCCGGCGCCAACGATTACCTGGCCAAGCCCATCGACCTGGATCGTCTGTTCTCGCTGATACGTGTGTGGTTACCGAAAATGGAACGCATCTAGTGGAACGCAGCAGTCCGGCCGAACGTAACAGCGAAATCGAATTACGCTTGTTGATCGAGGCGATTTACCTGAAATACAGCTATGACTTTCGCGACTACTCCGGCGCTTCGATCAAGCGTCGGGTGCAGCACGCGCTGAGTCAGTTCGAATGCGCGACCATCTCGGCCCTGCAGGAAAAGGTCCTGCACGACCCGACGGCGTTCATGCAACTGCTGCAACTGCTGACGATCCCGGTCAGCGAGATGTTCCGCGATCCGTCGCACTTTCTGGCGATCCGCAACGAAGTGGTGCCGCTGCTGCGCACCTATCCGTCGCTGAAAATCTGGATTGCCGGGTGCAGCACGGGCGAGGAGGTCTACTCGATGGCGATTCTGCTGCGTGAAGAAGGCCTGCTCGACCGCACGATCATCTATGCCACCGACATCAATCCGCGCTCGCTGGAGAAGGCCAAGCAAGGGATTTTTTCCATGGAAAACGTCCGTGCCTACACCGCCAACTACCAGCAGGCCGGAGGACAGCGATCGTTTGCCGATTACTACACCGCAGCCTATGGCTACGCTATTTTCGACAAGAGCCTGTGCGAGAACGTGACGTTCGCCGACCACAGCCTGGCCACCGACAGCGTGTTCTCCGAGACCCAGTTGATCTCCTGCCGCAACGTGCTGATCTATTTCAACAAGAAGCTTCAGGACCGGGCGTTCGGGCTGTTCCATGAATCCCTTTCCCATCGCGGCTTTCTGGTGCTGGGCAGCAAGGAAACCCTGGATTTTTCCAACTACTCGAGCCAGTTCGAGCCGTTGGTCAAACAAGAACGGATCTACCGCAAATCATGAACGACACTCCGAGCCTGCCTCGCATCGAGGCTGTCGTGATCGGCGCCTCTGCAGGCGGCGTCGAGGCGTTGCTGACCCTGCTCGGGCCGTTGCGCAAAGGCTATGTGTTGCCGATCATCATCGTCCTGCATTTGCCCGAAGAGCGCCGCAGTCATCTGGCCGAAGTGTTTTCCCGGCGTCTGGCGATGTCGGTAAGAGAGGCCGAAGACAAACAGGATATCGAAGCCGGCACAGTGTATTTCGCTACGCCCGGTTATCACTTGTCGGTAGAAGCGGATCGCAGCCTGTCGCTGAGTCTCGAGGACCGCGTGCATCATTCGCGGCCGTCAATCGATTACCTCTTTGAGTCCGCCGCCGACGTTTACGGCCCGACGCTCGCTGCCGTGCTGCTGACTGGCGCCAATCACGATGGCGCGCGCGGGCTGGCTTACGTCAAGCGTTGCGGCGGCCTGACCATTGTTCAAGATCCCGAGGATGCACAAGTCGCCACCATGCCCCAGGCTGCACTGAACGTTCTGCAGCCGGATCATGTCCTACCCATTCACGGCATCGGCCGTCTGCTAGTCGAGCTGGAACGAATCGCATGCTGAGTAATATCCAAGCCAAACTGTTGATCGTCGACGATCTGCCAGAAAACCTGCTGGCGCTGGAAGCGCTGATCAAGCGCGAGGATCGCACGGTCTACAAGGCTTTGTCGGCGGACGAAGCACTGTCGCTGCTGCTGCAACACGAATTCGCCATGGCCATTCTCGATGTGCAGATGCCCGGCATGAACGGTTTTGAGCTGGCCGAGTTGATGCGCGGCACCGAAAAGACCAAGAACATCCCGATCATCTTCGTCAGCGCCGCCGGCCGTGAGTTGAACTACGCGTTCAAAGGCTACGAAAGCGGTGCGGTGGATTTCCTGCACAAGCCGCTGGATATCCACGCGGTGAAGAGCAAGGTCAACGTTTTCGTCGATCTGTATCGCCAGAGCAAAGCCATGAAGCAGCAGGTCGAGGCGCTGGAGCAGGCCCGCCGCGAGCAGGAAGCGCTGCTGCAGCAACTGCAAAGCACCCAGCTTGAGCTCGAGCAAGCGGTGCGCATGCGCGATGACTTCATGTCCATCGTTGCCCACGAAGTGCGCACACCGCTCAATGGCCTGATTCTTGAAACCCAGTTGCGCAAGATGCACCTGGCCCGGGACAACGCTTCGGCGTTCACCCTCGACAAGATGCAGGCGATGGTCGATCGCGATGAGCGACAGATCAAAAGCCTGATTCGTCTGATCGAGGACATGCTCGACGTGTCGCGGATCCGCACCGGCAAACTCTCGATCCGCCCGAGTCGTTTCGATCTGGTGCAACTGGTGAGCAATCTGCTGCACAACTTTGCCCCGCAAATGGAAGCGGCGGAAACCAGTGTTTCCTTTGAGGCGGCCGCGCCGGTCGAAGGTTGCTGGGACGAGTTCCGCATCGAGCAAGTGGTGTCCAATCTGCTGACCAACGCCTTGCGTTACGGTGGTCGCAGCCCGATCCAGGTGCGCGTCTATCGCGAAGGGGACGAGGCTCGCGTCGAGGTCCAGGACCATGGCATCGGCATCAGCGCCGAGAACCAGAAGCGTATTTTTCAGCAGTTCGAACGGGTGTCCGCCAAGACGGTGGTGGCCGGGCTCGGGCTGGGTCTGTTCATTTCCGAGCAGATCGTCGCCGCCCATGGCGGCTCCATCGTCGTCGAGAGTGAAATCAACGAGGGCGCCCTGTTTCGCGTTTGTCTGCCGATCCAGGAAAACGGCATATCCGACGCAACCTCTGAGTGACCACACGGTCGTATCAGCAGCTATTGACCGAACAAAGGCTTCCCATGAGCGTAGATGCGCAAGATGTAGTACTCGTCGTCGAAGACGAACCGGTTATCTTGATGGTCCTGACGGATTACCTGTCAGGGCAGGGCTATCGCGTGTTGCAAGCGGAAAATGGCGAGCAGGCTTTCGAGATCCTCGCCAGCAAACCTCACCTGGACATGCTGATTACCGACTTCCGCCTGCCGGGCGGGATTTCAGGCGTGCAGATTGCCGAGCCGGCGGTGAAATTGCGACCGGACCTCAAAGTGATTTTCATCAGCGGCTACCCGCAGGAAATCCGTGAGACCGGCAGCCCGATCACCAACAAGGCACCGATCCTCGAAAAACCTTTCGATCTGGATGTGTTGCAGGAACAGATTCAGAAATTGCTGGCCTGATATGTTGGAGCTGCCGAAGGCTGCGATCTTTTGATTTTGCTTTTTATAGATCAAGGTCAAAAGATCTACAGGTTCAACTGTTGATCATCTCCCGCACCTTGGCAGTGAGCAGATCAAAAGTGAACGGCTTGGTGATCATCTGCATCCCCGAGTCGAGGAAGCCACCGCGCACCGCCGCGTGCTCGGCATAACCGGTGATGAACAGCACCTTCAGACCTGGCCGGTATTGCCGACCGACTTCCGCCAGTTGCCGACCGTTCATCCCCGGCAGGCCAACGTCGCTGATCAGCAGATCGATGCGTTGCGTCGAGTTGAGAATCGGCATGGCGCCGTCGGCATCACCGGCCTCGACGAACGCGTAACCCAACTCGCTGAGCACGGCGCTGACCAACACACGCACTGCCGGATCGTCTTCGACGATGAGTACGGTCTCGCCATCCATCGCATACGGAGCCTGCTGCGAGTCCGAGACGGGAATTTCCACTTCCTCACCACGGAAACGCGGCAGGTAGAGTTTTACCGTGGTGCCTTGATCGACTTCACTGTCGATCGACACATGCCCACGTGACTGTTTACTGAAGCCGTAAATCATCGACAGGCCCAGTCCGGTGCCCTGACCGATGGGCTTGGTGGTGAAGAACGGATCGAACGCACGGCTGACCACACTCTGCGGCATGCCGCTGCCGTTGTCGGTGACGCTGAGCATCACGTAATCGCCCGGCTCCAGGTTGCTGTAGGCCTCGGTGAAATCGCGGTGCAGCACTTGATTGCTGGTTTCCACGACCAACTTGCCGCCATCGGGCATGGCATCGCGGGCGTTGATCACCAGGTTGAGCAGGGCGCTCTCCAGTTGATTCGGATCGGCTTCGGCCACCCAGAGGTTGTCGTCCAGGCGCATCTCCAGATGAATGCTTTCATTGAGGCTGCGTTGCAGCAACTCGCCCATCGACAGCACCAGCGTATTCATTTGCACGGCTTTCGGGTCGAGTGACTGACGGCGCGAAAATGCCAGCAAACGATGGGTCAAGCCGGCGGCGCGGTTGGCGGAGGTCACGCCGAGATCGATCAGGCTGTCGAGATCTTCAGTGCGGCCTCTGGCCAAACGTCGGCGCAGCAGTTCGAGGCTGCCGATGATCCCGGTGAGCATATTGTTGAAGTCGTGAGCGATGCCGCCGGTGAGCTGGCCGACGGCTTCCATTTTCTGCGATTGACGCAGGGCTTCTTCGTTGTGGCGAAGTTGCGTTGTCCGCTCTTCGACCTGTTGCTCAAGTGTCTCGAGAGTCGATTGCAAACGCCGTTCGCTGTCACTCAGGTCGATCAGGCGATCGCGGGCTTCGTATTGTCGTCGCCGCCCACGCAGGGCGGCAGAGACCAGACTGACCAATGTCGCGGGATGGAAAGGGCGCTCGAGAAAAGTCACGTTGCCTAACAGTGTACTGAGGCGCGACGGCGGCCCTTGTTCTTCGCCGCCGTGATGAGTCAGCAGGACAATTGGCATGTCCGACCAGGCGGGCTGGTGGTCAAGATAGGCGATAAGCGCTTCCAGTTCCGGTCCGCGCAACGCCTCAGCAGCAATCAGCAGCAGCCCGGCACCGACCTCCAGCTCGGTGCACAGAGCGCCGAGATTTGGCGCCACCATGCCGCCATAACCGGCTTCGTTGAGAATCATCAGCGCGACCTGACTGTCGCGACCCATGGGCGCCAGAATCAGCACCCGTTCAGCCAACGGCGTGTTCACCGTCACAAGCTTTCATCCTCGAGCAATGGATTGCTCGCTCCCATATAAGTCGGCACGCCACGCAACACGCCCTGGAACGATTCCAGCGGTTGGCCGATGGTTATGCCGCGCGAGGAGATCCGATATTCACGAATGGTCGATTCGTGATTGCCGGTGCGTTTCTTGATAATCGAAATTGCCCGACGGACCTTGCCCAGGGCTTCGAAGTAACGCAACAGAATCACCGTGTCGGCCAGGTAAGTGATATCGACCGGCGCCTGCATGTCACCGACCAGACCGTGCTGGGCAACAGTCATGAAGGTCGCCGCGCCTTTACGGTTGAGGTACAGCAGCAGCTCGTGCATGTGCAGCACCAGCGCGTTTTCTTCCGGCATCGCCGCTTGATAGCCGTTGATACTGTCGATGACGACGGTCTTGATGTCGCGCTCATCAACGCAACGGCGCACGCGGTGGGACAACTCGCCGGGAGACAGCTCAGCGGCGTCGACCTGCTCGATCAGCAGATTGCCCGTCGCCTGCAAAGCTTTCAGATCGATACCGATGTGGCGCATACGCTCGAACAGCAAACCCAGCTCTTCATCGAAAATGAACAGCGCGGCTTTCTCGCCCCGGGCCACCGCAGCGGCGGCGAAGATCATCGAAATCAACGATTTGCCGGTACCGGCCGGGCCGAGAATAAGCGTGCTGGAGCCGGTCTCGATACCGCCGCCGAGCAGGGCGTCCATTTGCGCGATACCGCTGGACAACTGCAATCGTGCATAGTCGCCGCGATGTTCGGCCGCTACCAAACGTGGGAACACGTGGACGCCGTCACCCATGATGGTGAAATCGTGGAAACCGCCCCGGTATTTCTGTCCGCGATACTTGACCACCCGAACGCGACGCCGCTCGGCACCGTAGCTCGGTGTCAGCTCTTCAAGGCGGATCACGCCGTGGGCGACACTGTGCACCGTTTTGTCGAGGGACTCGGTGGTCAGGTCATCAAGCAGCAGGACGGTGGCGTCGTAGCGCACGAAATAGTGCTTGATCGCCAGAATCTGCCGACGGTAACGCAGCGAGCTTTGCGCCAGCAGACGGATTTCCGAGAGGCTGTCGAGCACTACGCGGGTCGGTTTGAAGCGTTCGACCACTTCGAAAATCTGCTTGGTCGCCTCACCCAGCTCAAGGTCCGAGGAATACAACAGGCTTTGCTGATGCTCGGCATTAAGCAGGCTTTCCGGCGGCGTCAGTTCGAAGATCTGGATGTTCTCGTTCAGCTCCCAGCCGTGGGAGAGTGCACCTTGACGCAGTTCTTTCTCGGTTTCCGAGAGAGTGATGTACAGGCAGCGTTCCCCGGCCAGCGCACCGGCGCGGAGGAAATGCAGTGCCACCGTGGTTTTGCCGGTTCCGGGTTCACCCTCAAGCAAAAACACATGGCCGCGAGACAGGCCACCGGCGAGGATGTCATCCAGACCTGCGATGCCAACGGCAGCTTTCGCACTGATCAACTCGTTTGATGTAGTCAAAAAATGCCCTCTTATGACTAGGGTAACCGGCGGCTGGCTTAAGTGAGCCGCCTGAATGACTTGACCTCAGGGCGTGTTCACGGTTCCGCTTTATCTTTCGAAAGCCGGCGAGTTTCACCTGCTGTACTTTGATTAAAGACCTTGTTGCAGGGCCGGATCATCCGGATTCAGTTGTTCGAGTTGCGCCAGCAGAATCTGCACATTCTGCAACTGGCCGGTTTCCTTCCAATAGTTGATCAGTAATACCCGCGCCTTGCGGTCGGCCGGGTGGCGCTGGACGATTTCCTGCAGCTGTTTCTGCGCCGCTTCCAGTTCTTCTGCGCTGTGCAGGGTGGTCGCGAGGTCGTAGCGATAATCCTTGTTGTCAGGTTCCAGCTCGACGGCTTTGGACAGGCCGAGCAGGGCATACTCGCGCTGGCCGTGGTGCAACAGCCACAGGCCGAGGGCATGTTGCAGATAGGCCGAATCAGGCTGCGCCTTGAGTTGGCGGGCGAGCAACTGGCGAGCGGCATCGCTCTGGCCCTGGCGGTCGAGCACATCGATTTGCATCACCAGCGCCGGCAAGTTGCCGGGCTCCATACGCAAGGTATTATCCAGCGCTTGCCGCGCCTGTTTGTATTCAGCGTTGTGAATATAGAGGCGCGCCAGTTGAGCGTAGTTGGCGGCGCTTTCCGGCTGGCTTTCGAGGGTCTGCTGCCAGCCATCGATGGCCTGCTGCAGCGGCGCGAAATACAGGCCCAGCTCGTCAGGCGTCAGGCCGAGCAAGGCATTGATCGCGGCGAAACGGACAGCTTGCTCCTCATCTTCCAGCAACGGTCCGAGCAACAGGCTGCGCTGTCCGCCGGGCACCAGACCGACGATGCTTTTGATCGCCGCGACGCGCACTTGCGGCGCATCGTGATGCAGGTCGATGTCAGCCAGTTTAAGCGCTTGGGGGCTTGGGTAATTGGGCAGCTCGCCATGCAGCCAGACGCGGCGCTTGACCGATATGTCCGGACGGCCCAATTGCTGGTACAACTGGCGCGCCGCTCCGGGTTCACCGGTGCGCGCGGCGTTCAGCGCTTCGCTGTAGCCGTGTTTGATAGCATCGGGGATGGTCGGTGTGCTGCTGCGCAAAGACAGCCAGACGACGCCGAGGATCAGTACGAGGCCAAGGCCGATCAGCAGGTTGCGGCGGGACTGAGTCATGCGGGTTTCCGAAAGCTTCGAACTTGAGCAGAGCGGCAAGCTTCGGTCAGCTTGGCGCGTGAGTCAAACCCTTGCCAGCGAATCGTCCTACGACACGTGTCGACTGTGAAATCCGTCAGGCTTTTGTGGCAGTGTCTACGCTTGCAGAAGTCGTTTTAAAGAGTGTGCCCATGTCTGCGCTGTTCACCTATTTCAAGGCTTTGATCCATCCCGGTCAGGCTGTTTTGCTGTTTGCCCTGCGGACCATCGCCGCTGGGCTGTTGACCCTTTATCTGGCGTTCATCTTCGATCTCGAACAGCCTAAATGGTCGATCATGGCCGTGGTGATTGTCAGCCAGCCGTTGGCGGGGATGGCGCTGGCGCGCAGTTTTGGCCAGGTCATCGGTACCACCGTGGGTGCGGCGGTGGCAGTGCTGATCATGGCGATCTTTCCTCAGGCGCCGCTGCCGTTCATTACTACATTGGCTTTGTGGCTGGCGCTGTGCACCGCCGGTGGCACATTGTTGCGTTACACCAGCTCTCAGGCGTTCGTGCTCAGTGGTTACACCGCTGTGGTCGTGGCGTTGCTGGCGATTCCGGATCAGGACGGCACCTTTTTGCTCGCCGTCACCCGAGTCACCGAAACCCTGCTGGCGGTGGCCTGCGTCTGCGTGGTCAGTTTGCTGACGGCCCGGCCTGAAGCCGTCGCCAAGGGTTATTTCGCCAAGGTCGATCAAGTGATCAAACTGGCCGCCAGCCACGCCGCCGAAGTGCTTCGCACGGAAGAAAGCGAAGCGGATTTCCAGCGGCGGCAAATGCAACTGCTCGGCGAGATCAGCGCGCTGGAAGGGTTGCGGCGCCATTTGTATTTCGATGCGCCACGTTTGCGCAGTGCCGACAACCTGGTGTTGCTGCTCGGCAATCAACTGATGCTGCTGACATCGCGCCTGACCGCGCTGCGTCATCAACGTGAATTGCTCATGGAACGCTGGGAGGGCGATCTGCCGCTGGAGGTGCAGCAGCTGCGGGCCGAGGAACTGGTATTGCTGGAGCAGTTGGCGCAACAGGGGCGCGCGCTGTCTGGAGCGGATCGGCAGCGCTTTGTCACTTTGCAGCAACAGTTCGAAGCCTTGGCCTACAAGGCCGAGCAACAGACCGAGAACATGAGCGCGACCCTGCGCTCACTGGCCTGGGCGTTGCGTTGGGAGCAGGCGCGACTGCTGCAGCAACTGGATCAGATTCTCGAGCTGAGCGACGCCATCCAGGAAGGGCGCCCGGCCAGTTGTCTGTATCGCGGGCAGAGCAGTCCGTTGCATCTGGATTTCACTTTGGCCTCGATGAATGCGATTCGCGCCTTTACCGCGCTGCTGGTCTCCGGCTTGATCTGGATCGAGACGGCATGGGATGGCGCCCGCGGCGGGATGATTCTGGTGGGGATTCTCTGCTCGCTGATGGCGACCTTCCCGCGTCCGTTGATGGCCGCGCAAAGCTATGCCCGTGGCTTGGGCCTGGCGCTGGTGGTGTCGGCGTTCTATCAATTCATGCTGGTGCCGGCGATCAGTGATTTCGAGTTATTGGCCTTGCTGCTCGCGCCGTTGCTGTATGCCATTGCGGTGGGAATTTCCAGTCCGGCCACCGCCGGGATCGGCATGGGTCTTGGCCTGTCGAGTTTTCTCATGCTCGGACCGCAAAATACCGGCACTGGGCAGAACACAGCGATTCAATGGTTCGAATTTGCCGGCGCTTATGTCAGTGCAGCGATGCTGGCGTTGATCGTCTATGCGCTGATCTTTCCCTTCCGCCCGGACTTGCGCATTCGCCGTTTGTACGGCGAAGCGCGGGAGCAGGTGTACCAACTGAGCAAAATGCCGGCAAACGATGAACAACAATTCGCCTTCGAGAGTCGGATGACCGATCGCCTGACCAGCATGCTCGGCCTGCTGCCAGCGGCGAACGATCTTGCCATGCAGCGCCTGTATGAAATCAGCCTGGCTTGCGTGGCTTTAGGCGTCGCTATGCACCAGCTGCGGCAGCAGGCGCAGAACAACGCGCTACTCACCGATGCATTCAGCCAGCGCCTGGCGTCGGCGTTACGCAAAACCGGTCGGTTGGTTGCCGGACGCGATGAGGTGCAACTTGCCGCACTGCTTGCCACGCTGCACCAACTCGGAGATGAGCTGGACGAGCTGCACGCCGCCAGTCACGAACATCTATGGTCGGTGTTCCGTATGCGCGTGGCGCTGCTGATTGTCGTTTCGTTTCTCGAGCGCCACGGCGCGCATCTGCAACCTCAAGTTCTGCAAGGAGAACCGCAACTTGCCCATTGATTTCGAGATTGGCGGCGTCTATCTGCCGCCCATTGCTCAGGCGCTATTGCTGGCAATCCCGATTTTCATGTTGCTGGACTGGTGCCTGCGACGCCTGGGTGTGCTCCGCCTGGTCTGGCATGAAGCGCTGTTCGAAGGCGCTCTTTACGCCTGTGTCTGTGCCACGCTGATTCTATTGATGGGAGCCTGATGTCTTGAAAGCACTAGTAGCACGAATGATGACCGTGGCAGTGGTGATCCTGGCGATCGTCCTCGGCTGGTTCGCCTGGGAGTATTACACCCGCGCGCCCTGGACGCGGGACGCCCGGGTAAGGGCGGATGTGGTGACGCTGTCGGCGGATGTTTCGGGGCGTATCGTCAAACTGGCGGTTCAGGACAACCAGCATGTCGACAAGGGCCAATTGCTGTTGGAGATCGATCCGGCGCGCTATCAATTGGCAGTCGAACATGCCCGGCGTTCGGTGGAAGTGTCCAAGGCGTCGCTGGGGCAATCGCAGGCGGCAATTGTTGCCAGTGAAGCGTTGCTCAAACAGCGCCAGAGCGAGGAGCGCCGGCGCCGCACGCTGAAGCAGGGCTTTGCCATCTCCGGTGAGGAATGGGAGAAGGCCAGTACCGACGTGGCGGTTGCCCAGGCGGATCTGTTGCGCAATCAGGCCAACCTCGGGCTGGCCGAAGCCAACGTGCAGTTGGCGATTGCCGCGCTGACCCAGGCTGAGCTGGACTTGCAGCGTACCCGTGTCGAGTCGCCAGTCAGCGGTTACGTGACCAACCTGCTGACCCGTCAAGGCGATTACGCGCAGGCGGGTGGGGCATTGCTGGCATTGGTTGACAGCAATTCGTTCTACGTCAGCGGTTACTTCGAAGAAACCAAACTGCCGCGAATCGAAGAGGGCGACCGGGTGCGCGTTCAGTTGATGAGCGGTGAGAGTTTCGGCGGCACGGTCGAAAGCATCGCCTTCGCGATTGCCGACCGCGAAAACGCGCCGGGCAGCCGACTGCTGGCAAACATCAATCCAAGTTACACCTGGGTCAAACTGGCGCAGCGGGTGCCGGTTCGCATCGGCATTGATGGTGATTTTGCCGGCAAGAATCGCTTGCGCGCGGGCACCACAGCCACCGTCACCGTCCTGGAACCCTGATCCCCCTGTAGGAGCTGTCGAGTGCAACGAGGCTGCGATCTTTTGATCTTGGGACGCAGAGCGTCCCCGGCTACATTCCCATCAAGAATCGCAGCCTCGTTGCACTCGACAGCTCCTACACGGGATTGGTGATTCAGTGGCATAAAAAAACCCCGCGACCGAATGATACGCGGGGCAAAAAAATTGGTTGGTTGCGGCCAACCAAAGGAGCTCTTTAACAACCTTTACTTGCTGGCGACCGTCTCCGGTTGCCAGCCACCGCCGAGGGCCTTGTAAATGGCGACGATGCCGCGATACAGATCGACTTCGGCCTGGGCCTGCGTGTCCTCGGCGTTCAGGCGTTCACGCTGGGCGTCGAGCAGGACGAGGAAGTCGGTGGTGCCTTCGCGGTAGCGGATTTCTGCCAGATCGGCAGCCTTGCGGCTCGATTCACTCTGACGGATCAGCGAGATCAGGCGTTGCTGACGTTTGCCGTAATCACTGAAAGCATTTTCCGATTCTTCCAAAGCCAGCAGCACTTGCTGCTCGTAGTTGGCCAGTGCGCCTTCGGCATCGGCGTCGGCGCCACGCAAACGGGCGCGGACGCTGCCGAGGTCAAACGCAGCCCAGGTGATGCTCGGGCCGAGTGCCCAGGCATTGGCCGCCGAGGAACCGATCTGCGAGCCACGCCCGGCCGTCCAGCCGAGAAAGCCGCTAAGGCTGACACGCGGAAACAGGTCGGCCTTCGCCACGCCGATTCGCGCAGTGGCCGAAGCCAGTTGCCGCTCCGCGCTAAGGATGTCGGGACGACGTTGCAGCAGTTCGCCCGGATCACCGATCGGCAGCGCCTTGGCGATGGCCGGCAGGTCTTTCGGGCTGAGGTCGACGGTCAGTTTGTCCGGGCGCTCACCAAGCAGGGTGGCGATACGGTTCTTCTGCCGCACCTGTTCCGCCTGCAACTGCGGCACGCTGGCTTCGACGTTGGCCAGACGCGCATCGGCGCGCTCGACATCGAGCTGATCACCGACACCGGCGTCACGCAGGCTGATGGTGATCTTGCGCGACTCCTCCTGGTTGTTGAGGTTGGCCACGGCGATTTTTTCCCGCAGTTGGGCGCCGCGCAGTTGACCGTAGGCGTCGACCAGTTCGGCAATCATGGTGACTTGCAGCTGATACAGATCGGCTTCGGCAGCCTGCTGGTCGGCGTCGCTGGCTTCCAGATTGCGCTGGATGCGCCCGAACAGATCGAGCTCCCAGGCCATGTCCAGACCCAGGTCATAGCGTTCGCTATTGACCCGGTCGGTGGTCTGGCCGGGAATCTGGCCTTTGCCCAGGTCACTGCTGGCGCGGCTGGTGATGGTCGGCATCGCATCGTTGCTGGCATCGTCGCGGATCGCCCGGGCGGCTTTCCAACGGGCGAACGCCACGCGCAGTTCACGGTTGCCTTGCAGCGACTGGCTCACCAACTGGTTGAGGGTCGGATCGTCGAATTGCTGCCACCAGATGCCTTCGAATTTCGAACGGTCGAAGTTCTTTTGCCCGGCGGCGCCGTCGGTGGCGGTCGTGATGTTGGCCGCCTCCGTAGCTGGGGTCTTGTAGTCGGGGCCGACGGCGCAGGCGCTGAGGGCCAGCACCAGCAGACTCGGCAGGAAGACTTTCAGACTCATTGTTGCGCCTCCAGTGGCTTTTGAAGAGTGTGTGCCTTGGCCGCTTTGCGCTGCTCACTGCGTTCAACGAAGTTACGGATCAGCACGTAGAACACTGGCGTCAGCAACAGACCGAAGAAGGTCACCCCGAGCATCCCGGAGAACACCGCCACACCCATGGCGTGACGCATCTCGGCACCGGCACCGCTGGAGAACACCAGTGGCACCACGCCCATGATGAACGCGAAGGAGGTCATCAGGATCGGCCGCAAACGCAGGCGGCAGGCTTCCAGTACCGCAGCGAGCGGGTCGAGGCCTTCTTCCTGTTTGTCCTTGGCGAACTCGACGATCAGAATCGCGTTCTTGCAGGCAAGTCCCACCAGTACGATCAAGCCAATCTGGGTGAAGATGTTGTTGTCACCGCCGGAGATGATCACGCCGGTGATGGCCGACAGCAGGGTCATCGGTACGATCAGGATTACCGCCAGTGGCAGGCTCCAGCTTTCGTATTGCGCGGCGAGTACCAGGAACGCCAGCAGTACGCAGAGCGGGAATACGAACAGCGCGGTATTGCCGGACAGAATCTGCTGGTACGTCAGGTCGGTCCATTCGTAGGTCATGCCGTTCGGAAGTTCTTCCTTGAGCAGTTTCTCGATGGCTTTTTCCGCCTGGCCCGAGCTGTAGCCGGGGGCTGCGGCAC
Source organism: Pseudomonas koreensis (assembly GCF_024169245.1). Classification (NCBI taxonomy): domain Bacteria; kingdom Pseudomonadati; phylum Pseudomonadota; class Gammaproteobacteria; order Pseudomonadales; family Pseudomonadaceae; genus Pseudomonas; species Pseudomonas koreensis. The sequence continues at coordinate 4,493,531 of NZ_JALJWP010000001.1, read as the reverse complement.
CGTTGATTTCCGCGGTGATGAAGCCGTTGTAGTGCATCACGCGATCCGGGCCGGAGGTGTCGCTGACCTTGATGAAGGTCGCCAGCGGGATCATTTCGCCTTTGTTGTTGCGTACTTTCAGCTGACCGATCTGATCGGATTCAAGGCGGAACTGTTGTTCGGCCTGAACGTTGACCTGATAGGTACGCCCGAAGCGGTTGAAGTCGTTGGCATACAGCGAACCCAGATAGATTTGCAGGGTATCGAAGATGTCGCTGACAGCCACGCCGTGGGTCTTGGCTTTTTCCCGGTCGATGGCGGCATCGACCTGCGGCACGTTCACCGTGTAGCTGGTGAACAGACCGGCCAGTTCCGGCACGTTGTGGCTCTTGTTGATGATGTTCATGGTTTCTTTGTACAGCTCGTCGTAGCCCAGGTTGCCCCGGTCTTCGATCTGCAGGCGGAAACCACCAATGGTGCCCAGGCCCTGTACCGGCGGTGGCGGGAAGATCGCCATGTACGCTTCCTGAATGTTCGCGTACTGGCCGTTCAAGGCACCGGCAATCGCGCCGGCGGACATGCTCGGGTCTTTACGTTCGTCGAACGGTTTCAGGGTGACGAAGACGATGCCGGCGTTCGGACTGTTGGTGAAGCCGTTGATCGACAGGCCCGGGAACGCTACGGCGCTTTCCACACCTGGCTGTTTCAGCGCGAGGTCGGACATGCGCTTGATCACGTCTTCGGTGCGATCCAGGCTCGCGGCGTCCGGCAATTGCGCGAAAGCCACCAGATATTGCTTGTCCTGGCCCGGTACGAAACCGGTCGGCGTGCTGGAGAAACCGAAGAAAGTCAGCACCATCAGGCCTGCATACAGGAGCAGGGCGATGCCGCTGCCACGGATGACCCGGCGCACAGTGCCGACGTAGCCATGGCTGGCGCGGTCGAAGAAGCGGTTGAACGGACGGAACAGCCAGCCACCGAAGATCTTGTCGAGCACTTTCGAAAAGCGGTCTTTTGGTGCGTCGTGGCTTTTCAGCAACACAGCGGCCAGCGCTGGCGACAGGGTCAGCGAGTTGAACGCCGAGATCACGGTCGAGATGGCGATGGTCAGTGCGAACTGTTTATAGAACTGCCCGGTGAGGCCGGAAATGAACGCCGCAGGAACAAACACCGCACACAGCACCAGCGCCGTGGCAATGATCGGGCCGGTCACTTCACGCATGGCGCGCTTGGTAGCTTCGACGGGCGTAAGTCCGAGTTCGATGTTCCGTTCGACGTTCTCCACCACCACGATGGCGTCGTCGACCACGATACCGATGGCCAGTACCAGGCCAAACAGCGACAGGGCGTTGAGCGAGAAACCGAACAGGTGCATCACCGCAAACGTACCGATCAACGATACCGGCACCGCCACCAACGGAATGATCGAGGCGCGCCAGGTTTGCAGGAACAGAATCACCACCAGCACCACGAGGATCAGCGCTTCGAACAGGGTGTGAACCACTGCTTCGATCGAACCGCGGACGAAGATCGTCGGGTCATAAACGATGCTGTAGTCCATGCCCTGCGGGAAGCCTTTCTTCAGCTCTTCCATCTTGCCGCGCACTTCGTTGGAAATGTCGATGGCGTTGGAACCGGGGCGCTGGAAGATCGGAATCGCTACGGCTGGCTGGTTGTTCAGCAGCGAGCGCAAGGCGTACTGGCTGGAACCAAGTTCAATGCGCGCGATGTCTTTGAGGCGAGTGATTTCACCATCGTCGCCGGAACGAATGACGATGTTCTCGAACTCTTCCTCGGAGACCAGGCGGCCCTGAGTGTTGACCGACAGCTGGAAGCTTTGCGCGGTCGGCGCAGGGGGCGCGCCCAGTTGACCGGCGGCGACCTGACGGTTTTGCTCGCGAATGGCGGTCACCACATCGGTCGCGGTCAGATTGCGCGACGCGGTCTTGTTCGGGTCGAGCCAGACCCGCAGCGAGTAGTCACCCATACCGAACAGCTGCACGTCACCGACGCCACCGAGGCGAGCGAGCTCGTCCTTGATGTTGAGGATCGCGTAGTTGGACAGATAGAGCATGTCGTAGCGCTTGTCCGGTGAGGTTAAGTGCACAACCATGGTCAGGTCGGGCGAAGCCTTGTCGACGGTGATACCGATGCGCGTCACTTCCTCGGGAAGCTTCGGTTCGGTTCGGGTCACCCGGTTCTGCACCTGCACCTGCGCGTTGTCCAGGTCAGTGCCCAGGGCGAAGGTGATGGTCAGGGTGATCTTGCCGTCAGCGGTCGATTGCGAGGACATGTACAGCATGTTCTCGACGCCGGTGATCGCCTGCTCCAGCGGAGCGGCCACGGTTTCACCGATGACCTTGGGGTTGGCGCCCGGGAAGTTGGCGCGCACGACCACGGTCGGCGGCACGACTTCCGGGTATTCGCTGATCGGCAACTGGAACAGCGAGATCGCACCGGCGATCAGGATCAACAGCGACAGCACCGCTGCGAAGATCGGCCGGGAAATGAAGAATTGGGAAAAATTCATCGGAGTTGTCGTCCCTTAACCGCGTGGGGTCGTAGCAGCCAGCTTCGCAGCCGAACCCGATGCGCCCTTGACAGGGGCAACTTTGGGCAGGTTGCTGGCTTCCAGCGCTTGACGTTGTTGAGCAAGGGCGGCGAGGGTCTGCTCGCTGGCCATCGGAATCACTTCAGGGGTAACCGGTGAACCGGGACGAACCCGCTGCAGGCCCTTGACGATGATCGTGTCGTCCTTGTTCAGACCGTTGCGAACGATGCGCAGGCCTTCGATCTTCGGACCGAGTTCGACGGCGCGGTAGGCGGTCTTGTTGTCGCCATCCATCACCAGCACGAACTTCTTGCCCAGGTCAGTGCCCACGGCTTCGTCGTTGATCAACATGGCGTTGTAGGTGCCGCTGCCGACCAGTTTCAGTCGTGCATACAGGCCCGGGGTGTAGGTGCCGTCGGCGTTGTCGAACACAGCGCGACCACGGATGGTGCCGGTTTTCGGATTGACCTGGTTGTCGACGAAATTCATCTGGCCGAGGTGCGGGTTGCCGTCTTCATTAGACAGGCCCATATACACCGGCGTAGTTGCGCCGCGCTGGCCGTTGCGGGCCAGTTGGGTGTATTTGAGGAACACGCGTTCGTCGGCGTCGAAATAGGCGTAGACCTTGTCGGTGGAGACGACGCTGGTCAGCGCGGTGGTGTCGGCGGTCACCAGGTTGCCGGCGGTGATCTCGGCGCGACTGACGCGGCCACTGATCGGAGCGGTAACACGGGTGAAACTCAGGTTCAGCTTGGCCAGGTCCAGTTGTGCCTGCAGAGCACCGACGGCGGCGCGGGCCTCTTGGGCAGCGCTGGTGCGCGAGTCGGCCAGTTCAGCGGAAATGGCATTGCTGGTGCGCAAACGTTCGCCGCGAGCCGCTTCATTTTCACTGCGGGTTGCGGTGGCGCGGGCCTGGGCGACCAGGGCTTCGAGGCGGCGGACCTCGGCCTGGAACGGGCGCGGGTCGATCTGGAACAGCAGGTCACCTTTCTTGACCAGCGCGCCCTCGGTGAAGGCGACCTGATCGATCTGGCCCGAAACCCGTGGCCGGATTTCAACGGTTTCCGGTGCTTCGAGGCGCCCGGTGAATTCGTCCCACTCATTGACCGGTTGTTCCAGCACCTTGGCCACGCTGACTTTGGCCGCTGGCGGGGCGCCGGCAGTCTCCGGAGTTTTGCCGCAGGCGCTCATCACCAGTACGGCCAGCATGGCCAACGGGAAGCGCAAATGTTTGAGTGACTGTTCCATGGATGCAATCCGCCAAAGTATTGAAGATGGGCGGATGATGCTCGGCGGGGGGGTGATGGCACGAATCGAATGAAGCGAAGGTAACTATCATTCGGAATGATATAAGAGCCAAAGCAGCCCTCTAGCATGCACCTTTCGTTAGGTGGCTATCAATTGGTCCATCAGCAAAAGTTTGTTGCGAGAGCCGCAACGATCCAGCGCAGTTGTAATTATTTGAGTCAGAAATGAAGAAACGGCCATGAAGGCCGTTTCGATCAGCGTGTTGCCGTTGTTGTCAGTTGACGCCTTTGCGATTGGCACCGAAACGATTCGGCCCAGGCTGGCTGTCCTGCGCCAGAAAAACGATATTGACGATCGGCAGCAGCAACCACCAGCCGCTGCGATCGGTGTCATGCATACGGCGCACGCCGACGGCAATGCTCGGGATCAGCAACGCGAGATTGTAAAGGCCTTGGAGAACACCGCCGGTGTTGGCGAAGCCGTCAATGAAACCCACGACGAACGCGACGCCCATGTTGATCAGGAAGAACAGCCAGTATTCACGACGCGTGGCGCGACCGTTGAACACAGCGTAATTCTTCAACGCCTCAAGGTAAGGGTTGCCAGTCGTGATGGCAGGACCGCTTGGGTAGGCCTGCGGAGCTGCCTGAGGCGCGCCGCACTGGGGGCACGCCAGCGCCAGTGTACTTATTTCCTTGGCGCAACCGCGGCAGAAAACCATGCTCATATTTTTTCCCTAAAATTATTGGATCGCTAGACAGGAAAGAACCAGCGCGGTTAAGCCTGACAATATGATGCCGGCGATCGCGAGGTTTCTTCCGGGGTGTTTTTCGTTGACGCAGATGATGCCGCAAGCCAGACCTGCGACGCTGAACAGTCCGACGCCGAGGATCGTTTCGAAGTCCCAATCGGAATCATCAAACAGAGTGAGAGCGCAGATAATTCCGAAGATCAGCGAAACGATGGCCAGCCAGGGAATCCTGGCTTGCGAAGATGGCACAAAGGCCTGTTGGCTCGCCCCGCATTGGGGGCAGGTGAGCGCCGTTTCATGGAGCTCCTTGGCGCAAGCACGACAATAGACCATTGCCATCGTTTTCCTTAACTGAGTGCGAATGCCCGACCCTCCATCGGCGGGGCGGCAGTAATCTAATCTCAATCACAGGATTTGTCACGGCTCTTTGCCATCATTGCGTTGAGCTGGATGCCGGAGCAGTACGCGAACAGTGCGGATCCGTTTAAACGGAAGAAGGCAATCCAATGGGTTTCGCACTAACATGACGTCTTACTCATACCTTGATGTTCCTGCCCACCGTCGGACCCTTAATCCATGAGAGATCTGCCGCCGACCGCAACCTTGCGTGCCTTCGAAGTATCCACCCGGCACCCGACTTTCACCGCTGCCGCAGAGGAATTGCATGTGACCCAGAGCGCGGTCAGCCATCAACTCCGGCACCTGGAAGATCTTTGGGGCTTGCAGTTGTTTGAACGCGGCAAGTCGTTACGACTTACGCCGGCGGGCGCTACGCTGGCACCGATTGTGCGTGAATTCTTTATGAGTCTGGAGGCGACGCTGGCTGATCTGCGTGAGCAAAAGGGCAGGGTCAGGCTGAGCGTCAGCACCACCTATTCCTTTGCATTGAAATGGCTGCTGCCACGCTTGCCGAGCCTGTCACGCCAGCACCCGGAGCTGCTGGTGTCGCTGGACACCACGGACAACATTATCCATTTCGCCAGGGACGAAGCCGATGTCGCGATCCGCTTGGGCAAGGGCAATTATCCCGGTCTGTATTCGGAGTTCCTGTTCGGCGAGCAGGTCTTTCCGGTGGCCAGTCCCGAACTGCTGCAGCGCGTCGGGATGCCGAGCAGCCCCGCCGAATTGTTACAGTTGCCATTGCTGGCTCGCGACGGCGCTGAACTGGCGCCGAAATGGGAAGTGTGGTTCCAGGCCGTTGGGCTGGCGTTTACGCCGCTGCGCGAAGGCGTCAGGTTTGGCGATACCAACATGACGGTCGAGGCGGCCTTGCTCGGCCAAGGGGTGGCGCTGGTACGCAGCGGGCATGTCGAGAAGGAAATCGGCGATGGCCGTCTGGTGCGGCTGTTCGATGTACCGTTCCAGTCACCGCTTGCCTACTACTTCGTTTGCCCCAAGGGTATTGAGGCGCAGCCCCACATCGTCAGCTTTCGTGAATGGTTGCTGAGCGAGGCGCTTAAAGTGCGCAGCGGACATGCTTAAGGTATGAGCAATCGCTCATGGTGCGATGAGGATACTTCTCTGTAATCCTATCGCTCGGGCTGCCTAAAATCGCCAATGTCTACTCATCTGGTTCTCCTTGTCCTGTTCGCCGCGCTGCTGCACGCCAGCTGGAACGCGCTGCTGCGTGGCGGCGCCGATCGGTTGTGGTCGATGACAGTGATGTGCGTTGCCATCGCCCTGGTCTGCGCAATCGCCGCCATGTTCATGGCGCCGCCCGCAACGCAGAGCTGGGGTTATGCGCTGCTGTCGGCGCTGCTGCATGTCGGCTATAACCTGTTTCTGGTGCGTAGCTATCGGGTCGGCGATCTTGGGCAGATTTATCCGATTTCGCGCGGCTCATCGCCCGCGCTGATCGCTCTGGGCGCCGCGCTGTTTGCCGGCGAAGCCCTCACCGCCGGCGAGCTGCTCGGGATCGGGCTGGTGTCTGGCGGGATTATTTCCCTGGCTTTCCGGGGGCGCAGCCTGTCCGTGCCAAGCCTTCCTTATGCGCTGGGAACGGGCTGCTTCATCGCAGCCTACAGCGTCGTCGATGGCATTGGCGCCAGGCTTTCCGGCGCGCCGCTCGCTTACACGGTGTGGATGAGTGCGCTTTGGGGTGTGTTGATGCCAGCGGTTTATATCGGCCTGCGCGACGCCCGCAGTCTGTTTTCCGTTCGGCCCGGAATGCTGGCCGCTGTAGTCGGCGGACTGGTTTCTTTGCTCGCTTACGCAATCGTTATCTACGCAATGAATGAAGCGCCACTGGGTGCGGTCTCGGCACTGCGTGAAACCAGCGTGCTGTTCGCGGCGCTGCTCGGCTATCTGTTCCTCGGGGAAAAACTCACCGTTCGCCGGATGCTGGCGTGCGTGGTGATCGCCAGCGGCGCCATCATCATCGGCTGATACAGCTCAACCTCTCAGGAGAACGGCTCATGGACAACGTTTCGTCAGCACCGCTGATTCTGATTACCGGTGGCAGTCGCGGAGTGGGCGCTGCCACCGCCAGGCTCGCCGCAGCACAAGGCTACGATGTCGCCATCAGCTACGTTGCCAATGAATCCGCCGCGCTGGCGGTAGCGGCCGATGTCGAAGCTGTCGGACGCAAGGCGCTGGCGATACGCGCCGACAGCGCCGACCCCGAGCAGATTGCTGAACTGTTCTCAGCCATCGATCGTACGTTCGGGCGTATCGATGTGCTGGTCAACAATGCTGGTGTGCTGGCGAAACAGTCACGTCTGGAAGACCTCGGCTTCGAGCGCATGCAGCGCATCTTCGCAGTCAATTCCCTGGGGCCGATACTGTGTGCCCAGCAGGCAGTGAAGCGCATGTCGCTGCGCCACGGCGGTACGGGCGGTGTGGTGATCAATGTTTCGTCTGCCTCGGCGCGTTTGGGCAGTCCGAATGAATACGTCGACTACGCCGCATCCAAAGGCGCGCTGGAAACGTTCACCATCGGCTTTGCAAAGGAAGTGGCGCGGGAAGGAATTCGGGTCAACTGCATTCGCCCGGGGCACATTTATACCGACATGCACGCCAGCGGCGGCGAGCCGGGACGGGTTGATCGCGTGAAGGACTCGATCCCGATGGGAAGGGGCGGGCAGCCGGAAGAGGTGGCGCGGGCCATCTTGTGGCTGGCCAGCGCGGAGGCCTCGTTTGTCACCGGGACTTTTCTGGATGTGACTGGTGGCAAGTAGGTCCTGCTACAGGCTATCCGGGTCGCCAAAAAACATCTGAATCCGCGACCGTAACCACCGCTCTCCCGGGTCGTTATCCTGCGACCCACGCCAGGCCATATGCAGTTCAAACGTACGCGTCGGCAGCGGTGGATCCTCGGCGCGCAGACCACCGGCCGCTGTCAGTGCGTCCGCCGTGTAATCCGGTACGGTCGCGACGATATCGGTGCCCGCCAGCAGCGTCCCCAATCCGTTGAACTGCGGCACCGCCAGCACCACGTGCCGTTTGCGCCCGAGTTTTTCCAGTTCTTCGTCGACAAAGCCGCTCAAGTCACCAGCAAACGACACCAGCGCGTGCGGTCGCGCGCAGTAGTCGTCCAGGCTCAACGGCCCCGGCACGGTGTCAGCACGCAGCAGCTTCGGTGCGCTGCGGCGCAGGACCTTACGCTTGGCATTGGCCGGCAGATCGGTGGTGTAGCTGACGCCGATCGAAATCTCGCCGGAGGCCAGCAGGCCCGGCATCAATATGTAATTGACCCGCCGCACCACGAGGACGATGCCCGGTGCTTCGGCGCGCAAGCGTTTGAGCAGCATCGGCAGCAGGGCGAATTCGACGTCGTCCGACAAACCAATGCGAAATACCGACGTGCTGGTTGCCGGATCGAAATCGGCGGCACGACTGACGGCGGTCGAGATCGAATCGAGGGCAGGCGAGAGCAGGGCGAAGATTTCCACCGCGCGCGCGGACGGTTCCATGCTGCGGCCGGTGCGGACAAACAGTGGATCGTCAAACAGGCTGCGCAGGCGCGACAACGCCGCACTGATGGCCGGTTGGCCGAGGAAAAGCTTTTCCGCGGCCCGAGTCACACTGCGTTCGTGCATCAATGTTTCGAACACGATCAGCAGGTTCAGGTCGACACGACGCAGGTCATTACGATTCATCTGGAGTCCTGGCAGAGTCATCAAACTTGACGAGGGCGACCATATGAGAACAATGGCCGGCATGAATCTTACGGGGAAAGGCTGGTACTCTGCACCGGAAAATTAAGCTTTACTGCGACGGAGGCAGGCCTTTTTTCATGGATTTTGCCAATGCCGCCGGTGATGCGGAATCAATGACAGGCATGTCGACTATTAATAGCCACTGATGGTCTTGGGTCAAAAGCCCAGATAGAGTTCATGGCATTAGAGGTTACTTTGACGAGGTTTGCGATGTCCCGCACGATCCGTTTTCACAAGTTTGGTCCGGCCGAGGTGCTCAAATGCGAAGAGCATGCGGCTGCTCAGCCAGGTCCTGGCGAAGTGCAGGTGCGTGTCGAGGCGATCGGCATCAGTTGGTACGACACCCTGTGGCGTCAGAATCTGGCGTCGTCGCAGGCACGTCTGCCATCGGGCCTGGGTCATGAAATGGCTGGCGTGGTCACTGCGGTGGGCGCCGATGTCGATGACCTGTCCGTCGGCGACAAAGTGGCCAGTTTCCCGGCGGAAAGCCCGAACGACTATCCGGTGTACGGCGAGTCCATCGTCCTGCCGCGTACGGCGCTGACCCGTTACCCGGATGTGCTCAGCCCGATCGAAGCCAGCGTGCATTACACGCCGCTGCTGATTGCCTACTTTGCCTATGCCGATCTGGCGCGGGTCAAGCCCGGGCAATTTGCCCTGGTAACCGATGCCAGTCACTGCGCCGGTCCGTCGTTTGTTCAATTGGGCAAAGCATTAGGTGTGCGAGTGATCGCGGCGACCAAATCGGCCGAGGAACGTGAGTATCTGTTGTCTCTGGGGGCTGAGAAAGTCATCGTCACCGAAGAGGAAGATCTGTTGATGCGCATCAACAAGATCACCGACAACCGCGGCGTCGATGTGGTTTTCGACGGCCTCGGCGGCCCGCAGATGTCATTGCTCGGCGATGTGCTGGCGCCACGCGGCAGTCTGGTGCTGTATGGTCTGCAGGGTGGCAATCAGACCCCGTTTCCGGCTTGTGCGGCGTTCCAGAAGAACATCCAGTTCTTTGTCCACTGCATCGGCAATTTCACCGGCAAGCCCGAGCTGGGAATCGTCCAGGACCACGTCGCTCTGCAGCGTGCGTTGCGTGATATCAACCAGTTGACCGCTGACCGCGTGCTGCTGCCGCTCAAGACCCGTGTATTTCCGTTCAACGAGTTTGTCGAAGCGCACCGCTACATGGACGAATGCCCATGCCGCGAGCGGGTGGCACTGCAAGTCGAGCCGGCGTAAACCCGGTCATCAGAGTCCGTGGCCCCACGGACTCTTTTTGTTTATATCCTGCGGCGCCAACAAACCTTCCTTGATAGCGCAGCAGTGGCCATTTCAGCAACTGAACTGGTTTTTTCCCTCTATCTGTATCTTCTAATCACACTATAAGCCCTGATAATTGAATGATTATTTTCATCTCAAGGAATGAGCTATGGCTGTGCATTCAATTTGTCCTGGGCTATATCAAACAGCTGGTTCTGCCGGCTTCGTCAATTTCTGTTTAATTGCTGTAGGGCAATTCGGAAGTTGCTTCTCTTTTTCCTGTAATGAATTGTCGTGGGACGCTGTGGGAAGTTTCCTCAGATTATTTTCTACTGAGGAAATCTCAATGAATACGGGCGGTTGAGCGCTCGGCTCGGCCTGTGGAGAGCTTTTTTCAGGTCAAGTGTTTCAAATAACTACAACTTTGTAAGTGTTAGCATTTCAGCGTCTATTACTTATTGATCCAATTGTCACGCGCTCAGTGTCCTGATTGCGTGGCATGAAACTTTTGATACCGGGTAAATACCGATGAGCACGATCCATGATCAGGCAATGAACTATGTCTATCAGCAAGTATTGCAGCGTTTGCTGAGTTTCTTTTCCCGAGCCGAGCGCACGGCTTTGCAGCTGTTGATCCAGCGCTTGGTGGTGGCTGCCGGCGGCATGGAAAACATAGGTCATTTCAAGGTGCTGGTCCCTCAGTCCGGCTTGCGTGACAGCTGCTACACACTGGCCCTGCTCAGGGCCGCGCAGTTGACCATTGCCGGCCGCGCCCCGGCGACGTTCCAGTTGCGGGTAGCCACGCTGCGCTGGAATGGCGACAGCCCTGTCGTCCTGCAGAACCTGCATCGCAGCTACAGCGCACTGTTTCTTTACGACGATCCGCGGGTCGAAGTGCTGATGGTGGATAACCGCGAGGTGATGCCATTCGACCATCGCACGCCTGTCAGCGATGAGGGGCGTGAGGCCAGCCGGGTCAATCTGCTTCTTGTCGGACACTGTCGCACATGGCTCGAGACGCCTGAATTATGGGACGACGCCTATCTGGCCACGGCCGAGTACTACAGCCAGATCGCCCGCTGGAACAATGGTGTCGATGCCATGATCAGCGCGGAAACCAAGGGCAGTCAGCGGCATTTCCTCGAAGGTCTGAACCGTGCGATGCAAAGAGTGGCGATAGCCGGCCCCGGGGTTGTACACGCCGGATTCGAAGCGCTCTTTCCGCTGCTTGACGGGCTCGGTGACGATTTCTATCGCGAGCTGCGCCCCGATGATGAGCGGACGGCCTGGCGCCCGGAGGGCGAATTCGAAGCCTGTCGGCGCACCAGTTTTATCGACATCAACGACATGATGGTCGGCAAACCCGAGGATCGCTGGCCGCTGCTTGGCGAATTTCTCGGTCATGTGAGTGACGATCTGGCGTTGTATCAAGGCGAAGCGGTTTTTGCCGATCCTCTGATCTCGGCGCACATAAGGGGTTTGTACGCACGGTTCATCGAGGGTCGCGCCTATGAGGCGGGTATAGACGATTACGTGCAGCACACACTTGCCGACATGCGCCGAAAACAGGTTGCGGAGCCAATCTGCGCGCATTTGCTGTCCAGCTACGAGAATGTCGGCGGGCCAGAGCAACTGCGGATAATGGCAGAGGATTATCTTCTGGACGGTTTCGGTCTGAACGAAACGCAATTGGCGTGCCTTTTGTTCGCACCGTTCATCGACAGTGGCAAAGGCCTCGAACGCTTCCTGCGCAACTGTCACCCCGGCATGCTGGTCGCGATGCCTGACCTGCACCGCGCCATGCAGGGATTGCACGCGCCGGAGCAGGTGTTGAAATGGATAACGGAAGTCAGCGGTCTGCCAGTCAGGCTGGTGATCCGTCTCTATGCAATGGGACCTGTCCAGATTTGTGCCCCCGCAGAATACGCCTCTGAGCATGCAGGTTCGGGTGAGGCAGATGCGGCCTCGCAGTTCGAGCGATCGACGGAAGGCTGATTGTGAGCGAAAGCCTGGATTGTGAACCAATGTCTACGGAAATGAGGGTGTGAAGGGCGCGCGGGACAATGACTTTGTTTACCAGGCAGTTTATCGGTATCTGACCACGCTGATTGACGATGCGGGCGGCAGCGCAGCAGTACGCATGCCCTCGTTACGACAACTGTCCGAACGACTGAACGTATCCATTTCAACGGTGCAATACGCGTATTCACTGCTGGAAAAAGAAGGTCGGGTCTATTCCAAAGCCAAGTCAGGGTATTACGCGCAAGCGCTTTTCAGCATGGACGCCCCCGGCAGCGGCAGTGATCTGCTCGAAACCGTTTACGTCAACGCGAGACGTCCCGGAATGTGTGTATTGAGCGCCGACGAACCGGCTTCACTACAACCGTTGGACAGTCCGTTGTTGACGTTGGAGCGCGAACTTTTGCGGCAATACCCCCGCCAGCTTCAAACGCTGGTGCAGCCGTGTGGTGAGCTGGAATTACGGGTTGCCCTGGCTGCCCGGTACACCTGTTCGACGGCGAATTACTGGCATGCTGATGACGTCTATATCGGTGCTGATCTGCGCGGGGTGCTGGAAATCCTGATTTCGGTTCTTGAGTTGCGTCAGGCCGCCGTCGTTGTCGAGTCGCCCTGTGACTGGGTGATATTGCGCCTGCTCGAATCGTCCGGTGTGCGTGTGATCGAATGGCCGTTGCTGGCTGAGGGCGCGCTCAACCTTTCAGCACTGCAGTCACTGCTCGAAAACGAGCCGGTACGCTTGATCCTGCTGTCTTCGGTGTTGAGCATGCCTCAGGGGAGCAGTTTGACCCAGGATCAACAGCAGGCAATCGCGAAGATGCTCGATCGATACGGTGTCTGGGTATTGGAAAACGACTGTTACAGTGAGTTTGATGAGCGCGCTGATTCACAACGTCTGCGTAACTGGCTCGACCCTGATCGTCTGCTGGTGTTTTCCACCTTCGAGAAATTCATCGGCGCAGAGGCGCCATATGGCTTTGTTCTGTCGCGACATTGGCGGCAGGAATTGCAGCGCCATTTCCTGTTACGCGCGTTTCGCTTGTCGCCAATCCGCCAGAAAGCGATCGCCAGACTGCTCAGCGGTGGGCGGCTTGACCAGCATCTATCCTTGCTGCGGCGAATGCTCAATGAGCGCCGTACCCAGTTAATCCAGGTATTGCGCGAGCGTTTGGGCGATGCGCTGCAGATTGTCGAGCCGCAGAGCGGGGCGACGGTCTGGGTGCGTTCGATACGGCCGGTCGACATGGCGAATGTGTTCCATCGGCTGCTCAAGCAACAAATTATCGTGGCGCCGGGTGAGTTGTTCAGTCTGCAAGGCCTGCATGCGGACCATCTGCGCTTAAGCGCGCTGAACCATGGTGAGCGAGATTTGACATGTGTTATCGGGCTTCTCGGTGATGCCTTGCGTTTATCCCCGGGCCGATAATGTTAAAAAACATCGGGCGTGGTTCGGATACATCCCGTCGCACAGTGGTCAAACTGCCAGTAAACTGCGCAGCATTTCCTGAACCACTCCGATTTCAGAGGTTTTTGCATGACACTCAGTCCTTTTGCGGGCAAACCGGCACCGGCAGAACTGTTGGTCGACATCCCGCGACTGGTTACGGCCTATTACACCGGCCAGCCTGATGCATCGATTTCTACTCAGCGAGTGGCGTTCGGCACCTCCGGCCACCGCGGCAGTTCGTTTGATTTGAGTTTCAACGAATGGCACGTTCTGGCCATCAGCCAGGCGATCTGCCTGTACCGCGAAGCCCAGGGCATCACCGGCCCGCTGTTTGTCGGCATCGACACCCATGCACTGTCGACCCCGGCCGGCGCCAGCGCACTGGAAGTGCTCGCCGCCAACGGTGTCACGGTGATGATCGCCGAAGGCGACGAGTACACGCCGACGCCGGCAATTTCCCATGCCATTCTCTGCTACAACCGTGGCCGTACCTCCGGTCTGGCTGACGGCGTCGTTATCACCCCGTCGCACAACCCGCCACAAAGCGGTGGCTACAAATACAATCCAACCAACGGTGGTCCGGCCGATACTCACATCACCAAGTGGATCGAAGCCAAGGCCAACGAACTGCTGGCGAACAAACTGGCCGGGGTCAAGCGCATCAGCTACGAGCAAGCGCTCAAGGCCAGCACGACTCATCGTCACGATTACCTCAACACCTATGTCGCCGACCTGATCAACGTCATCGACTTCGATGCCATCCGCGACGCCAAGCTGCGTCTGGGTGTCGATCCGCTGGGCGGAGCAGGGGTGCGCTACTGGTCGGCCATCGCCGAACACTACCGTCTCGACCTGGAAGTGGTGAATAAACAGGTCGATTCGACTTTCCGTTTCATGACCGTCGACTGGGATGGCCAGATCCGCATGGATCCATCGTCCAGCCACGCCATGCAGGGCCTGATCGGGCTGAAAGAACGTTTCGACGTGGCGTTTGCCTGTGACCCTGATCACGACCGCCACGGCATCGTCACGCCATCCGGTGGTTTGCTCGCACCGAACAATTATCTGGCGGTGTCAATCGATTACCTGTTCCAGAACCGTCCGCAATGGCGCGCCGATGCGGCCGTGGGCAAAACCGTGGTCAGCAGTGGCCTCATTGACCGCGTGGCCAAGCGCCTGGGTCGTCGCCTGTACGAAGTGCCAGTGGGCTTCAAGTGGTTTGCAGACGGCCTGTTCGACGGGTCGTTGGGTTTTGGCGGTGAAGAGAGCGCCGGCGCCTCGTTCCTGCGTAAGGATGGCGGCGTTTGGAGCACCGACAAGGACGGTCTGATTCCCGCCTTGCTCGCCGCCGAAATGACCGCGCGCACCGGGCGCGATCCAAGCCAGGCCTACCGCGCGTTGACCGATGAGCTGGGCGAACCGTTCTCGGTGCGCGTCGACGCCAAGGCCAATCCTGAGCAGAAGGCACTGCTGAGCAAGCTGTCGCCGGAGCAGGTCACCTCGACCGAGCTGGCGGGAGAGAAGATTCAGAGCATTCTCAGCCATGCGCCGGGCAACGATCAGGCGATTGGCGGCCTGAAAGTCATGACCGACAACGGCTGGTTCGCAGCACGTCCGTCCGGCACCGAAGACATCTACAAGATCTACGCCGAAAGCTTTATCGGCGACGACCACCTCAAGCAATTGGTGGCCGAAGCGCAAACTTTGGTGGATGGCGCTATTTCCAGCAAATGATGCGCATATGAAAAAGGGCAACCGGATTGGTTGCCCTTTTTTATTGCCTGCAGATCAAGCCAGGTCGACCAGTACAATCTCGCTGTCTTCAATCGCGGTGACCGTCAGCACTTGCTCGTGAGCCACTGCCACACCGTCACGCGCCTGAGCACGCAAACCGTTGACCTCGATCACGCCGGTGGCTGGCACCAGATAGGCGCGACGTCCCTCGTCCAAACGGTATTCAGCGGTTTCACCGGCCTTGATGTTCGCTGCAACCAGACGTGCATTGGCGCGAATGCGCAGACTCTCATCGTCGCCGGCCTTACCGCTGGCCAGTGTGACAAAACCTTCGCGCTCACCTTTGGGAAACGGCTTGGCTCCCCAGGATGGCGGTGCACCGGTCTCGGTCGGCAGAATCCAGATCTGGAAGATTTTGGTTTCCTTGTCTTCCAGGTTGTATTCGCTATGGGCGATGCCGGTACCGGCGCTCATCACTTGTACGTCGCCGGCTTCGGTACGGCCCTTGTTGCCCAGGTTGTCCTGGTGAGTGATCGCGCCTTCACGCACGTAGGTGATGATTTCCATGTCGCGGTGCGGATGCTGCGGGAAACCGGTGCCTGCGGCGATGATGTCATCGTTCCATACACGCAGATTGCCCCAGCTCATCCGCTGCGGGTCATAGTACTCGGCAAAGGAAAAGTGGTGATGCGCGTCCAGCCAGCCATGATGGGCGCCGCCCAGCGAGCTGAAGGGTCTGAGTTCAAGCATGATCGTCTCCTTGATTAGGTTCGTCAGGGGGCGGGCCCCGTGGTTGATGATGACGATCATCTATCAGGCAATCATCGATAAAAAGCGCAAAAACTGCCGCATCATGATCAGGTTATTAGATGGGATTGCGCCTCGAAATCATTTCATCCAACTTTCAATTCGTCGCCTAAACCGATGACCTGTAAGCATTTCGCTAGAACTGCGCGGCAAATCCAGACACCATAGCCGCCACAGCCTCACACCCTGGAGTCCGTCAGCGTGGCGCAACACATCCCCGATCTTCCTCCTGAACTTCGACCACTGGCCGAGATGCCTTGGTTCAAGCGCCTCGCCGCGCGTTTCTTCGGTCACGGCCTGACAAAATTACGTGCCCAGCACCGCGCTTCCTGGCTGCACGGTCAGGCTGACGGCTTTCGCAGCGGGCACACCGCTGGCGTCGAATACGGCTTCAGGGAAGGCAAGCTCGAGGGGTTGGAAGAAGGCCGTCAGGTCCTGTTGATTCGCGACAGTCGCAACACCGAGCATCGCCCGCCCAGCATCGATAACAACCTGTTCGATGACTGGCGCTTGCCGCTTACGGCTGAGCTGAAAAAACGCATCAAGACGGATGTCGCTCGTTTGCTCCCGGCGCACGCCCAGCCCAGCGCCGCGCAATGGAAAATGATCTTCAGCGATACGCCGTCAACTTCGGTGGTGGCCGGGGCCGGTGCAGGTAAATCGACCACCTTGGTGCTGCGCATTCTCTTGCTCAGCCACTATTTGGGTTTCGAGCTGGACTCGATGACGGTGGTGACCTTCACCCGTGAGTCGCGCAAGGACTTCATCAACAAACTCATCGAAATCTTTACGCTGTGGGGCCAGCCGCTGAATCTCAAGCAGGCCCGCGAACTGGTGCGAACGTTCCACTCGCGCATTCTGCCGATGATCCGTAGCCTGCCGGGTTTCGAGCGTTTGCAGGCCTTCGAAAATCTCAGCGATCGCCCGCAAAGCGGCGCAGAGGAGATCGACAGCAACCCGTTTGACCTGCGCATCAATGACGCGCAGCGACAGCAACTCAATGCCTGTTATCACCGCTTGTTCAATGAAGACGAGCGTTTCCGCCAGTTGATCCAGCCGCTGTCCCGCGCCGGACTGCAATTGAAGGAGCTGGAACGCGATCACCCCGATGTGCAGAAGCGCATGGCGGTCACCGAGCTTGCGGCCAAGCGCGATGAAGAACTGTGCGATGTCATTGAGGATCTATGGTTTCGCGCGGGTGCGTGGCCCATCAAGGGGATCGAACCCAGTCGGCAAAAGTTCGAGATCAACGGCTCGACGTTCCACTGTCACGGCTATATCCCGAGCCTCGATGCCTGGGTGGTGCTCGGCTTTGACTCCAGGGAAAACGCCCAGCTATGTCGGCCAAACGCCAAACTGAGTGTCCGTGCGGAATGGGCGGTCAAGCGCACCCTGTTTCAAGCTTTCTGCCGTAAGCCATTGATATGGCTGGATAGTTACGAAGCTTCGAAGCGTGTTCTGGCGACCTTGGCTGGCGATGCCAGCGCCGGTCCCGGCTTCGACTACAAGGTCAAAGGCGAGTTGGCATCGGCGCCATTGCTCGATTGTTTCGTCGGCGCGGCAGGTTTTATCGAAAACCTCGGCCTTGATGTACCGGACGTGGTCAGTCGCATGAGCTTTGCCAAGGACGACCCCGACCGGTTTTTCTTCGAGGCCCTGAGCCTGTTCTGGCGCGCGTTCGAAGATCACCTGCTGGACCAGAAACCGCCCGTGATGACCTACAACCGCATGTTCGCCCTGTTCAGCGAGCACTCACCGGAAAACCTCAAGTTGCTCAGCGATGAGCTGCTGCGACCGATGTCGCACTTGATGATCGACGAGTTTCAGGACGTTTCACCGCAGATCGTTTCGTGGATACGCGCCAGCCTCAACGAAATCCGCAGCCGTGGCCCGGCCATGCACGTCGGGCGCGGTGCGCAGCGTTCGTCGCTGTTGTGCGTCGGCGATGACTGGCAGTCCATTTACGGCTGGCGGGGCAGTTCGCCGAGCTACTTCATGGAGTTCAACAAGGAGTTTCCTTCGCCGAGCACCACGCGGGTGATGCTCAGTGACAACTACCGCAGTCATCAACACATCATCGATGCCGCCGAGCACATTGTCCGCGCAGCGCCGGCCATCCCAGGCAAGAAGGCCAGGGCCAGTGGTGAGCCCAAACCATTGCAGCCGGTCAACGTGCTCGAGCGGAATGACGAGGCGCTGGGTCAAAGACTGGCCGAACATTACCGCCGGGGCGATTCGATCTTGATGCTCTATCGAAAAAGCAGCGATAAGTTATTGATAGAGCAGCATATTCAGCCTGTAGTTAATGTTGATTCGAGCTTGCCTTACGAAGCGCGACGGCTGAAACAACTGACCTATCACAGTGCCAAGGGCTTGCAGGCTGATGCAGTGTTCCTGCTCGGCGATTGCCAGCACTTGACCAGTTCGCCCTACAAGAATCAGGTCTACCGCATGGCCGGACTGGGCAAAACCGGCGACAGCGAGCCGTACGACAGTGCGCAAAAAGATGAAATCCTGCGTCTGGCCTACGTGGGCATAACCAGGGCGGTCAGCCATTGCTACTGGTACGTCGAACCGCAAGAACCCCAAGCTGTGAACATGCCGAGAGCCTCGGATCGCGTCGCCAAGGGCAGGCCATTCTTTGTCGATCATCGAAGCGAAAAGGCCAGCGCCTGATCAATAAAAAGCCCGCATCGCTGCGGGCTTTTTGATTTAAATCAGCTGGTTATGCGTAATTCTTGAGAGATTCCGGAGGAGTGAAAGCTTCCAGCTCATCCTCTATGGCTTCGATGATGCGCTCGACATCCGCCGCGTTCATCACTGTCGCACACGGAATGCCAGCGATGGCGATCATGGTTTCGCCGCTTGCGCGATCGAACAGCCGGGCGATCAGGCTGCCGGGCGCATCCATCGTCGCCTCGAATCCCATGGGATGAAAATGCCAGCGCATCAGCTGGCAGGCGTTGGGAAAGGTGACTTTGCTGAATCCTTTGTTCATGGTGTTGCCCGCCTGCTTCATCGAGCGCTTCCTTTTGCTCATGTTAGGTGGGAAGAGCCGTCATTGGCTCAACCGGTGCTTGAGCTTTAAAAGTAGCATCCGTGTGTGAAAAAACTGTGAGTTTTTTCAGTCCGTTTAGCGATTGATTCGCATTTTTTGATGTAAGTCACTGGCTCGTCGATTATCGCCAAAACGCCACCATGGATTTTTCATTGAAGCGGCAGAGGAACTTAGGCAAGCTCGGTTCTTTTTCGCCGAGCCGCTTATGCACGCCGATGACGACGGCCCAGAACAGACCCAGGCCACGGCTGCCACGGTCATGCGCTATCACCTGAGCTGGAAACACCGGGATCTGGACAGCGTCATGGCGCTTTATCACGCCGATATCCAGTACAACGATTTCTTTCAGAATCGCGTGCTTGCTCTGGACGAGTTGCGCGAATACGTGCGCGTGAGCATGCCGCGAGAATCCGACGAACTGCTCGAACATTGCGACCGCATTCGAGTGGATGGCAACACCGCGTTCATTCAGTACGAGGTGACCTTGCGTGGCGGCGATGGTTTGGTGTCGTTCCGTTCCAGCGAAGCGATCACGGTCAGGGACGGTTTGATCTGGCGCGTCAACGAGTACGCCTCGCTGGTGCGTACCCAAACCGACGGCAGCTCAGCGCCGAGCCGTCCTGCGGTCAGTCGTCTCGGTCTGTCACCGCGGCAACTGAGTTTCATGGCTGAAGACTTGCAGCAGTATTTCGAAAAGCAGCAACCCTACCTGGATCCTGAGCTTGACCTGCAGCGGGTGGCGAAGGAGTGCGGGTACAGCCGCAACCAGATTTCCTATCTGCTCAACCAAGTGCTGGGGCAGAGCTTCTATCGCTACGTCAATCAGGCGCGCCTGCAACATCTGATGCGCGCACTGGACCGCGCCACGCCACCGTTGCGCGTCGACGAGTTGGCCTATGCCGCTGGCTTCAACTCGTTGTCGGCATTCTATAAATGCTTCCGCGAACACACCGGCCAGTCACCCAAGGCCTACGCCAGGCAAATTTCTCTGCGGGCACGCGCGCAAGACAGCCACTGAAGGCAACCACTAGGATCGACGCCATCGAAGGTTTTCAGTGGCGGAGTCTGGCATGTCGGCGTGGCGCACGATCAGTTTGTGGATGGATCAGCTTGAAGAGCCGCTGCTGGCCCGGCCTGCGCTGGAGCGGGATCTGGACGTCGACGTGGCAATCATCGGCGCCGGTTACACCGGACTATGGACGGCGTACTACCTGAAGAAACACGCGCCTGGCCTGGATATCGCCATCATCGAGGCGCAAACCGCCGGATTCGGTGCGTCCGGCCGTAATGGCGGCTGGCTGATGGGCAACCTGCTCGGCGAGGACCGCTTGCTGGCAGGATTGTCGCTAGAACAACGCCGGGCTTCATACGATCTGCTGCACAGCATCCCTGATGAGGTAGAAATCGTCCTCGAACGCGAAGGCATCGACTGCGATTACCGCAAGGGCGGGGTGCTTTACTGTGCTGCGCGCTATCCAGAACAGGAGACGGTTCTGCGCGATTACCTGAGCAAGCTGCACGCTCAAGGCCTGACAGACGACGATTACCGCTGGCTCAGCCCCGAGCAACTGGCCCAGCAGATTCGCGTGGCAAAACCCTATGGCGGCATTTTCGCGCCACACGTTGCGACCATTCACCCGGCGAAACTGGTGCGAGGTCTGGCGCGGACCGTGCAGAACATGGGGGTGAAAATCTACGAAAACAGTCCGGTGACCCACTGGCAGTCCGGCAGTTTGCGCACCGCCAGGGCCAGCGTGCGCGGCCGCTGGATCGTCCCGGCCGTGGAAGGTTATTCGGTGACGTTGCCGCCGCTGGGCCGCTATCAGTTGCCGGTGCAAAGCCTGATCGTCGCCACCGAACCGCTGTCCGCTGCGACCTGGGATGAAATCGGCCTCAATCGCGGGCAGGCCTTCAGTGAATTCAGCCGGCAGGTCACTTACGGCCAGCGCAGTGCCGACAACCGCCTGATTTTCGGCGCCCGTGGCGGTTATCAATTCGCCGGCAAGCTGCGCCACGACTTCAACCTGACCGGCGACGAAGTCGAGTTGCGCCGCTATCTGCTCGGCGAACTGTTTCCGCAACTGAAAAACGTACAGATCACCCATGCCTGGGGCGGCAACCTCGGCATGTCGCGGCATTTCAAGCCGCACATGCTTTGCGACCGTGCCAATGGCATCGCGCTGTCCGGCGGTTACGGCGGTGAGGGCGTCGGCGCCAGCAACCTTGGCGGACGCACCCTGGCCGATCTGATTCTGGAGCGCGACAGCGAACTGACCCGGCAACCGTGGGTACTGCCCGATGGCGGCATGCATGCGCTGCGCGCCTGGGAACCGGAGCCGTGCCGCTGGCTGGGCTACAACGCGATCATCAAAAGTTTCGTGCATGAAGACCAGACCTTGGCCAACCCGGCCACGGCACCCTGGCGGCGCAAGCTGGCCAGCCGGGTCGCCAGTTTCATGGAAGGTTTCATGCACTAAACGCCGTTTCCCTCAATAAACAGGTCACGCCATGAGCATCACCCAATTCAAGAACACCGCCACGCTGGCGCTAGAAGAATCCAGCCCGGTCGCCGTGCCCCTCGGCGAGCCCGTTGCAATCGCCTCGACCACCAGTGTCGAGCGCGACGACGGCGTTGAAACCGGCGTCTGGGAATGCACCCCGGGGCGCTGGCGGCGGCAGATCACCGCGCAGGAGTTCTGCCATTTCATCTCCGGGCGTTGCACCTTCACCCCCGACGGTGGCGGCGAAACCCTGCATATACAAGGCGGCGACGCACTGATGTTGCCAGCCAACACGCTCGGGATCTGGGATATCCAGGAAACCGTGCGCAAGAGCTACGTGCTGATTTTCTGATTGTTTGATCGTTTGATTGCCTGCCAACAAAAAAAGCCCATACAGGAATCGCCCCATGATCCAGAAAACCCTCGCATTGGCGCCGTTGCTGCTGGCCGCTTCCGTCAGTCACGCGGCCGAGACGGTCAAGGTCTACAACTGGTCCGACTACATCGCCCCGGACACCACAAAGAACTTCCAGAAAGACACGGGCATCGGCGTTACCTATGACGTCTACGACAGCAACGAAACCCTCGACGGCAAGTTGATGACCGGCAAATCCGGTTACGACGTGGTTTTTCCGTCAAACCACTTCATGGCGCGGCAAATTCAGGGTGGGGCGCTGAAGAAACTCGACAAGAGTCAGTTGCCGAACTGGAAGAACCTCAATCCAGCGCTGCTCAAGGCTTTGCAGACCAACGACCCGAACAACGAGCACGGCTTTCCATACCTGTGGGGCAGCACCGGCATCGGCTACAACATCGCCAAGGTCAAAGCGGTGCTGGGCGACAATGCGCCGGTGGATTCCTGGGACCTGATTTTCAAGCCCGAGTACATGGAAAAATTGCAGAAGTGCGGTGTGGCGATCCTCGACAACGGCCCGGAATTGCTCCCGGCGGCGCTCAACTACCTCGGGCTGCCGCACCACAGCAAGAACCCCGAGGACTACAAGAAAGCCGAAGCGCTACTGATGAAAGTCCGGCCCTACGTCAGCTACTTCCATTCCTCGAAGTACACCAGTGACCTGGCCAACGGTGATATTTGCGTAGCGGTAGGGTTTTCCGGGGACATCCTGCAAGCCGAGAACCGCGCCAGGGAAGCGAAAAACGGCGTCGAGATCGGTTATGCGATTCCCAAGGAAGGCGCGGCGATCTGGTTCGACATGGTCGCCATGCCCGCCGACGCCCCGGACGAGAAGGCCGGCTACGCCTTCATGAACTACCTCCTGCGCCCCGACGTCATGGCCGGGATTACCAACTACGTGCATTACGCCAATGGCAACGAACAGGCGGACGGCCTGATCGATCCGGCGATCAAGAACGACACCAAGGTGTACCCGAGCCCGGAAATGATGGGCAAGCTGTTCGCGTTGGAGGCGATGCCGTTGAATATCGACCGGATTCGTACGCGGGTATGGAACAAAATCCGCACTGGTAGCTGAGCCGCCGTCCCCTGTAGGAGCTGACGAGTGCAACGAGGCTGCGATCTCTTGATCTTGATCTTCAAAAGGTCAAAGTCAAAAGATCGCAGCCTCGTTGCACTCGTCAGCTCCTACAGTCCGAATAACGTCATAGAGTTGATATCAAAGCACTGGCACCGTTGGCTGAAAGTGTGACTTGCCCAACAAATCAAAACTTACCGATATTTAATATTTAAATAGAAAATCGTCAGACAATTCCCTCCATATCTCCAACTAAAAACAATCTGTCTTCCCCGCACGCTTTGTTTACGGCAGTTTCCTGTTATCGAGAGATTGGATCGCAAAAAAACCCTTTACGACAGATTTCAAATTGTGTCAGGTTCGTTACGCCTTCATTGGGCGAGTGATAGGACGATCTCGCCAAAGATCGTCCTGTCGGACAAAAACTGTTCCATTGCTAAACAAGGAAGTGTGTTTATGTCGAAAGTTAAAACCAATGCTGTTGATTCCGCCGGACAGGCTTTCCAACTGGCTGCCTTCAGCTCGGCGTATAACCAGATCAATAGCTTCAGCCATCAGTACGATCGTGGCGGCAACCTCACGGTCAATGGCAAACCCTCGTACACCGTCGATCAGGCGGCTACACAATTGCTGCGTGATGGCGCTGCTTACCAGGACAAGGACGGCAGCGGCAAGATCGAACTCACCTATACGTTCCTGACATCGGCATCGAACAGCACGATGAACAAGCACGGGATCAGCGGGTTCAGTCAGTTCAGCGCGCAACAGCAGGCTCAGGCCAAGCTCGCCATGCAGTCCTGGGCCGATGTGGCCAATGTCACCTTCACCGAGAGAGCCTCGGGCGGCGACGGCCACATGACCTTCGGTAACTACAGCGGTGGCCAGGACGGCGCGGCGGCGTTCGCCTACCTGCCGGGGACCGGCGCCGGTTATGACGGTACGTCCTGGTACTTGATCAACAGCGGTTACACGCAGAACAAGAACCCGGACCTGAACAACTACGGTCGTCAGACCCTGACCCACGAAATCGGCCACACTCTGGGCCTTGCGCATCCGGGCGACTACAACGCCGGCAATGGCAACCCGACCTACAACGACGCGACCTACGGCCAGGACACCCGTGGCTACAGCGTCATGAGTTACTGGAGCGAGAGCAACACCAACCAGAACTTCAGCAAGGGCGGCGTCGAAGCCTATTCGTCCGGCCCGCTGATGGATGACATCGCTGCGATCCAGAAGCTCTACGGCGCCAATACCAGCACCCGCACCGGTGACACCACCTACGGCTTCAATTCCAACGCCGGCCGCGATTTCCTCAGCGCTTCGTCGTCGAGTGACAAAGTGGTGTTCTCGGTGTGGGACGCCGGCGGCAAGGACACCCTGGATTTCTCTGGCTTCACTCAGAACCAGAAGATCAACCTCAATGACGCTTCGTTCTCCGACGTAGGCGGCCTGGTCGGCAATGTCTCGATTGCCAAGGGCGCGATCATCGAGAACGCCATCGGCGGTTCGGGCAGTGATCTGCTGATCGGTAACAGCGTGGCCAACGAGCTGAAGGGCGGTGCCGGTAACGACATCCTCTACGGCGCTGGCGGTGCCGACAAGCTGTGGGGCGGTTCTGGTTCGGACACTTTCGTGTTCGCTGCCAGCTCGGATTCCAAGCCGGGTGCGATCGATCAGATTCTCGATTTTGTCAGCGGTCTGGACAAAATCGACCTGACCGGCATCACCAACGGCGCGGGCCTGCACTTCGTCAACAGCTTCACCGGCTCCGCTGGCGATGCGGTGTTGACCTCGTCGGGCGGTAACAGTCTGTTGTCGGTGGATTTCTCCGGGCATGGCGTGGCGGACTTCATCGTCAGCACCGTTGGCCAGGCAGCGACCAGCGACATCGTGGCGTGATGTGAAGGGAAAGCGGCGCCCCAAGCGTCGCTTTCTTTACTTGCATCGGTAGGCGCTGTAGGCAACGCTAAGGGCTGGAGCGAATTTTCCCATGATCAACAGAGCTTTTACCTACAAGGCATCGGCGTGGCTTTCAGTGGCGCTCGTTACGATTTCAGGAGCAACAGCGATGGCAAGCAGCCTCAGACTCGAAGAACCCTCCGTGTTTGCCGGAAAGTGGCAGGCAACACTGTCGGCAACGGGTGATGAACGACAAGCGCAAAAGCTGCAGGACAAGCCCTCGAATACTTGTAGCGTCGAATTGCTCGCCAACAAGACCGTTGGCCAGGGAGCAGACTGTCTTGGCGCCTGGCTCGAGCAGGCTCCGATCGGCTGGTTTCCCGATCCTGATGGGTTGTCGATCACCGGCAAGGAAGGCTCAAGAATCCAGTTTTTCAGCCGACAACGTGATGGGCTGTATCTGGCAACTTTGAAGTCCGGACTGATTGTCACGCTGGAACGTACGGCGTCCGATAACTGATCGGCCTTTTACAAACCCATATGGGTATAGCGATTCGTCACACGGTTATAAGCAAGGTCAATAAAAGCAACTGCACCGCATTAATCGGCGTTAGTTGTTATGAAAGTGTAAGTGGTCGCCACTCAAGTGTATTAGTGGATGGCTCGCTTAATTAATTGAAGTGTCGCCTCGCAGGGGCGATGAATACTGTTCAGGAAGAATCAATGAAGATGGCGAAGGCCCCAGCCACCGCTCCGTTAATCAAGGCACTGGGTGACTACAAGAGCATCTTGATCAGCGTCGGTTGTTTCACCGCGCTGATCAACGTGCTGATGCTGGTGCCGTCCATCTATATGCTGCAAGTCTATGACCGAGTGTTGTCATCGCAGAACGAGACCACGCTGGCGATGCTGTCGCTGATGGTCGTTGGTTTCTTCGTCTTTATCGGCCTGCTGGAAGTGATCCGCAGCTTTATTGTTATCCGCATCGGCAGCCAGTTGGAGCGCCGCTTCAACCTGCGCGTCTATCAGGCGGCGTTCGAGCGCAACCTGTTCAAGGGCGAAGGCAATGCCGGGCAGTCACTGGGCGACCTGACCCACATACGCCAATTTGTCACCGGCCCGGCGCTGTTCGCTTTCTTCGATGCGCCGTGGTTCCCGGTCTATCTGTTTGTGATCTACCTGTTCAACGTCTGGCTCGGTGTATTGGCCACGGCGGGTGCGTTGCTGTTGATCGCACTGGCCTGCCTCAACGAATACATGACCAAGAAGCCGCTGGGCGAGGCCGCTGGTTTCTCCCAGCAGTCCAGCCAGTTGGCCACCAGCCACTTGCATAACGCCGAAACCATTCAGGCCATGGGCATGCTCGGTTCGCTGCGCAAACGCTGGTTTGGCGTGCACTCGCGGTTTCTCGGCTTGCAGAATCAGGCCAGCGACACCGGCGCTGTGATCAGTTCGTTGAGCAAGACTCTGCGTCTATGCCTGCAATCCTTGGTGCTCGGCCTGGGCGCGTTGCTGGTGATCAAAGGCGACATGACTGCCGGCATGATGATCGCCGGTTCGATCCTGATGGGCCGGGTATTGAGCCCGATCGATCAGTTGATCGCCGTATGGAAGCAGTGGAGCGGGGCGAAGCTGGCTTACCGGCGTCTGGATGCGCTGTTGCAGGCCTTTCCGCCAAGCGACGAGTCCATGGCACTCCCAGCGCCGAAAGGCCAGATCACCTTCGAGCAAGTCAGCGCCGGCCCACCCGGGCAGCGCACCGCGACATTGCACATGGTCAATTTCAACCTCGGTGCCGGGGAAGTACTCGGTGTGCTCGGCGCGTCCGGTTCCGGCAAATCGACGCTGGCCCGGGTGCTGGTCGGCGTGTGGCCGGTGCTGGGCGGTACGGTGCGTCTGGATGGCGCGGATATTCATCGTTGGAACCGCGATCAGCTCGGCCCTTACATCGGTTATCTGCCGCAAGACATCGAGCTGTTCAGCGGCTCCATCGCCGAAAACATTGCGCGATTCAGCGAAGCCGATCCGCAAAAAGTCGTCACCGCTGCGCAACAAGCCGGCGTGCACGAGATGATCCTGCGCCTGCCGCAGGGCTACGACACGCAACTGGGCGAGGACGGCAGCGGCTTGTCCGGTGGCCAGAAGCAACGCGTGGCACTGGCCCGTGCGCTGTACGGCACGCCAAGTCTGGTGGTGCTCGACGAGCCCAATTCCAACCTCGACACCGTTGGCGAAGCCGCACTGGCCAGCGCTATTGCGCAACTCAAGGCCCAGGGCACCACTGTGATTCTGGTTACGCACCGCTCTTCGGTACTGGCTCAGGCTGACAAGCTGTTAGTGCTCAACGACGGTCGTTTGCAGGCGTTCGGCCCAAGTCAGGATGTGCTCAAGGCACTGTCCGGCCAGCAGGAACAGCAACGAGAAAAAGCTGCACAAGCACCGGGCGGGCTCAGCATGAGCCGGCAGTATCAGCCCACGACAAGGAATTCGGGTGTATGAGCAGCGCCAGCATGAACACTGAAAACGAAGCGAACATGGAACACGCCTACATCACCGAGCGCCCGGAACGCGATGCGAAATTCTTCGCGCGCATGGGCTGGATCCTGGCCATCGTCGGCGCTGGCAGTTTCTTTACCTGGGCGGCACTGGCGCCGCTCGATCAGGGCATTCCGGTGCAGGGCACGGTGGTGGTCTCGGGCAAACGCAAGGCTGTGCAGTCGATGAGCAGCGGCGTGGTCAGCCGGATTCTGGTGCGCGAAGGCGAAATCGTGAAGCAGGGCCAGCCGCTGTTCCGCCTCGACCAGACGCAGGTGGCGGCCGACGTGCAATCGCTGCAGGCGCAGTACCGCATGGCCTGGGCCAGCCTTGCGCGCTGGCAGGCCGAGCGCGACAACCTCAAACAAGTGACCTTTCCGCCTGAGCTGAGCAATGACCCGGACCCGCGTCTGGCGTTGGTGCTGGAAGGCCAGCGGCAACTGTTCAGCAGCCGCCGCGAAGCGTTCTCACGTGAGCAGGCGGCACTGCGCGCCAATATCGAAGGCGCCACTGCGCAACTGGCCGGGATGCGCCGCGCGCGCAGCGACCTCAATGCCCAGGCCAGCTCTTTGCAGCAACAACTGAGCAACCTGCAACCGCTGGCCGACAACGGCTACATTCCGCGCAACCGCTTGATGGACTACCAGCGGCAACTGTCGCAAGTGCAGCAACAGCTGGCGGAAAACACCGGCGAAAGCGGGCGCGTCGAGCAGGGCATTCTTGAGTCGCGCCTGAAATTGCAACAGCACGGTGAGGAATACCAGAAGGAAGTCCGCACGCAACTGGCCGACGCGCAGTTGAAAAGCGTGACCCTGTCCGAGCAATTGACCTCCGCCGGTTTTGACCTGCAACACAGCGAAATCCTGGCGACTGCCGATGGCGTAGCGGTCAATCTCGGCGTGCACACTGAAGGCGCCGTGGTGCGTCAGGGCGAAACCCTGCTGGAGATCGTTCCGCAAGGCACCACACTGGAAGTGGAAGGGCATTTGCCGATCAACCTGATCGACAAGGTCGGCACGCATCTGCCGGTGGACATTCTGTTTACCGCCTTCAATCAGAGCAAAACTCCGCGTGTGCCCGGCGAGGTCAGCCTGATCTCCGCCGACCAGATGGTCGATGAGAAAACCGGCGTGCCGTATTACGTGTTGCGCAGCAGCGTTAGCGATCAGGCGATGGAAAAACTCAACGGCCTGGTGATCAAACCCGGCATGCCAGCGGAAATGTTCGTGCGCACCGGTGAGCGTTCACTCCTCAACTACCTGTTCAAACCGCTGCTCGATCGCGCCGGTTCCGCGTTGACCGAGGAATAAGGATGTTCGGCTGTATGAATAAGCTTTCCATGCTGGGCGCCGCAATGATGCTGCTGGCCAGTCACTCGGCAGTTGCGGCCATGGGGCCGTTCGAGATTTACGAACAGGCGTTGCGCAATGATCCGGTATTCCTCGGTGCGATCAAGGAACGCGACGCCGGCCTGGAAAACCGTGCCATCGGTCGCGCCGGGCTGCTGCCGCGGATCGGCTACACCTATAACAAGGGGCGCAACTCTTCCAAGGCTACGTCCCTTGATGATCGTGCGCGCAACCGCACCGACGAGCGTAATTACAGCAGTTACGGTTCGGCACTGACGGTGCAGCAACCGCTGCTCGATTACGAGGCTTACGCGGCGTATCGCAAGGGTGTTGCGCAGTCGCTGTTCGCCGACGAAGCCTTTCGCGGCAAGAGTCAGGAGCTGCTGGTGCGAGTGCTGGATAACTACACCAAAGCCTTGTTTGCCCAGGATCAGATCGACATCGCCCAGGCGAAGAAGAAGGCCTACGAGCAACAGTTCCAGCAGAACGAGCACATGTTCAAGCAAGGCGAGGGCACGCGCACCGATATTCTCGAAGCCGAGTCGCGTTATGAATTGGCGACTGCCGAGGAGATCGAAGCGCGCAACGAGCAGGATGCTGCCTTGCGCGAACTGGGGGCGCTGGTGGGCGTGCCAGCGGTGGACATCGGCGACCTGGCTCCGCTCGGTCAGCAGTTTCAGACCTTCACGCTGCAACCGGCCAACTTCGACACTTGGCATGAACTGGCGATCAGCAACAACCCGAATCTGGCTTCGCAACGCCAGGCTGTCGAGGTGGCGCGCTATGAAGTCGAGCGCAACCGCGCCGGGCATCTGCCGAAAGTCAGCGCCTACGCCTCGATGCGCGACAACGAATCGGAGAGCGGCAATACCTATAACCAGCGCTACGAAACCAACACCATCGGCCTGGAAGTCAGCGTGCCGCTGTACGCTGGTGGCGGGGTATCGGCTTCAACCCGTCAAGCCAGCCGCACCATGGAACAGGCCGAATACGAACTGGATGGCAAGACCCGCGAGACCTTGATCGAACTGCGCCGACAGTTCAGCGCCTGCCTCTCGGGCGTGAACAAATTGCGTGCGTATCAGAAGGCGCTGAAGTCGGCGGAAGCGCTGGTGGTGTCGACCAGACAAAGCATTCTGGGTGGCGAACGGACCAATCTCGATGCGTTGAACGCCGAGCAGCAACTGTTCACCACCCGCCGGGATCTGGCCCAGGCGCGTTATGACTACCTGATGGCCTGGACCAAATTGCATTACTACGCCGGGACTTTGAACGAGCAGGATCTGGCGCGGGTGGACGAGGCTTTTGTGGTTGCGCAACAGCCCTCACCCTAACCCTCTCCCAGAGGGAGAGGGGACCGACCGAGTCGCCTGCGATAGCTGCATCGACCTGAGCGACCGAGGCGGACTCAGGTTTAGAGATCAACACAAATCGGCTCCCTCTCCTCGAGGAGAAGGCTGGGGTGAGGGGACCGGCCGAGTCGCCTGCGATAGCTGGATCGACCTGAGCGACCGAGGCGGACTCAGGTTTAGAGATCAACACAAATCGGCTCCCTCTCCTCGAGGAGAGGGCTGGGGTGAGGGGACCGGCCGAGTCGCCTGCGATAGCTGCATCGACCTGAGCGACCGAGTCGGACTCAGGTTTAGAGATCAACACAAATCGGCTCCCTCTCCCTGGGGAGAGGGCTGGGGTGAGGGGGAACAGGCGACACCGCAGTCAGCCTTGTACAAAACAACAAAAAACGAGAGTGATGAACATGGACGTACGCATCAAGCCGATCTCGGTCGGCTCCCTGTTGCTTGTGATTTCTGCAAACCAGGTTCAGGCGCAATACCTGGAGCCCGGCCAGCCCGGCGATCCGGCCAGTTGGCGCAGCGCCGAGTTCCTGCGTGACTGGGGCCTTGAACGCATGCAGGCCGATCAAGCCTACGCTGCCGGCATCACCGGCAACGGCGTGAAAATCGGCGCGCTCGATTCCGGTTTCGATGCCGCCCACCCGGAACTCTCCGCCGATCGTTATCACCCGGTACCCGCCAGCGGCAGCTACGTCGACGGCTCAGCGTTCAACGTCGACGGCACCCTCAACCCGAACAACGATTCCCACGGCACCCACGTGGTCGGCACCATGGGCGCCGCCCGTGATGGCAGCGGTATGCACGGGGTTGCTTACAACGCGCAAATCTACGTCGGCAACACCAACAAGAACGACAGCTTCCTCTTCGGCCCCGGCCCTGATCCGCGTTATTTCAAAGCGGTCTACGACAGTCTCGCCGATGCCGGGGTACGGGCGATCAATAACAGTTGGGGCAGTCAGCCGCCGGATGTCAGCTATCGCACCCTGGCGGATCTGCACGCCGCCTACGCGCAACACTGGAACAAGAGCACCTGGCTCGACGCCGCAGCCGATGTCTCCCGGCGCGGCGTGATCAATGTCTTCAGCGCCGGCAACAGCGGTTACCCGAACGCCAGCGTACGTTCAGCGCTGCCGTATTTTCAGCCGGATCTGGAAGGCCACTGGCTGGCGGTGTCCGGGCTCGATCAGAGCAATCAGCAGAAATACAACCAGTGCGGCATCGCCAAATACTGGTGCATCACCACCCCGGGAGCGAAGATCGACAGCACCATTCCCGGTGGCGGTTACGCGATCAAGTCCGGTACATCGATGGCGGCACCGCACGCGACCGGTGCGTTGGCACTGGTGATGGAACGCTATCCGTACATGAGCAACCAGCAGGCGCTCGAAGTGCTGCTGACCACCGCCACTCAGCTCGACGGCTCGGTCACCGATGCACCGACCACGCGGGTCGGCTGGGGCGTCGCCAACCTCAACCGGGCGATGCGCGGGCCGGGCCAATTGCTCGGCGCGTTCGATGCCAATCTGGGGACAGGGCAGCGCGATGTCTGGAGCAATGACATCTCCGACAAGGCGCTGATTCAGCGTCAGGGCGAAGACCTCGCCGAGCACAGCGCCTGGCAGAAAACCCTGCAGGACAAAGGCTGGCAGAACGGGCTCCCCACGGGCGCCAGTCAGCAGGACCAGAGCGATTACGCCGTCGGCATGCTCCGTGATGCAGCAGCGGCGAGCCGGGTGTATCAGGGTAGCCTGATCAAGTCCGGCGCCGGCCAGTTGCTGCTCAGCGGCGCAAACACCTACCGTGGCCCGACCACCGTAAACGGCGGGCTGCTCACCGTTAATGGTTCGCTGACCTCAGCAGTCACCGTCAACGACAGCGGCACCCTCGGCGGCTCCGGACGCATCGCCGCGTTGACCGCCAACAGCGGCGGCCGGGTCGCACCGGGCAACTCCATCGGCACCTTGAACGTCGCTGGTGATGTGACACTCGCCCCGGGCTCGACTTACGCCGTTGAGCTATCGCCCACCAGCAGCGACCGTATCGTCGCCGGCGGCACGGCAATCGTCAGCGGCGCCAGTGTCAGCCTTTCGCTGGAAAACAGCCCGACCTTGCTCAGCAGCGCCGAAGCGCAAAGCCTGCTCGGCCGCCAGTACAACATCCTGCAAGCGGCCGGCGGCGTGCAGGGGCAGTTCGCTGCGGTAGTGCCGAACTACCTGTTCATCGGCGGCGCCCTCGATTACGCCGCAAGCGGCATTCAGTTGAACATCGAACGTAACGCGACCAGCTTCGCCAGCGTCGGGCAAACGCCCAACCAGCGTTCGGTGGCAGCGGCCGTCGAAGCTTTGGGCGCCGGTAGTTCCGTCTACGAAAGTGTGTTGCGTGCACCCACTCAAGCCTCGGCGCAGCAAGCCTTTCAACAGCTGAGCGGCGAGATTTATCCGGCGCTCGGTACGATGCTGATCAACGACAGCCGCCAGTTGCGTGATGCGGTCGGCGAGCGGCTGCACGATGAATCCACGACGCGCAGCAACGGCTGGATCAAAGCGCTCGGGGCCTGGGGCAGCACCGATTCGGGCCACGACACCGCTGGCTACAACACCTCGATCGGCGGCCTGCTGGCCGGTGTCGACGGCGCGCTCGACGAGCAGACCCGAATCGGTGTGGTCACCGGTTACAGCGACAGTTCGCTGAGCATGGGCTCGGGCACACATTCTTCGGCGAAAGTCGACAGCTATCACCTCGGCGCGTATGCCGGCCACGACCTCGGCGCGTGGCGCTTGAGCACCGGCGCGGCGTACAGCTGGCATCGCGGCGATGTGAAGCGCGATCTGCAATACGACGAAGTCAGCGCCAAGCAGAAAGCCAAGCTTGATGCGACCACCACACAGGTCTTCGGCGAGGCGGCGTATCGGTTGCAGTTACAAGCGCTGGCGCTGGAACCGTTCGCCAACCTGACCTACCTGCATCTGGACACCGAAGGTTTCACCGAGAAGGGCGATGCTGCTGCGTTGAAAAGCGCTGGGGATCAGCGCGACGTGGTGTTGAGCACTCTGGGCATGCGGGCGAGCAAAACCTTCAATCTTTCCAGTCAGCAAGCGCTGGACCTCAGCGCTCGTCTCGGCTGGCAGCACAGCCTCAGCGATATCGAATCGGAGCAGCATTTGCGCTTTGCCAATGGCGGCACGCCTTACGCGGTGGAGAGCTCGGCGCTCGTGCGCGATGCGGCGCTGGTCGGTGTGCAGGCCAGTCTGGCGCTGAGCAAGGACGTGCGGGTCAACCTTGACTACAACGGCCAACTGGCCAGCCGCGAGAAGCTGCATGGCGTTGGGCTGAGCCTGAACTGGCAGTTCTGACCGGGCGCAAATCGCCTGTCTGCCGCCACGCTCCCGCTGCCCCACACTGAGCGTTCCCACGCTCTGCGTGGGGACGCCTCTCAGGACGCTCCGCGTTCCAATGGGACGCAGAGCGTCCCGGGCTGCATTCCCACGCAGAGCGTGGGAACGATCAAGGCAACAGGATTTTTCGCAACATCACTAAGGAAGGTCGTGGATGGATAACAACAATACCCCCGCGCAATCGGCTGGCCGCTTTGCCCTGAAAACCCTGACAGTCGCCATGCTCTGTGCCAGCGCGATGGCGCAGGCAGCGCCGTACGTGGAAAACGGCCGCAACGGCGATCCCTCAAGTTGGCGCAGCAGTGAATTCAAGGCTGACTGGGGCCTGAGCGCGATCGGCGCGGATTACGCTTACGCCGCCGGTTACACGGGCAAGGGCGTGAAACTCGGAATTTTTGATCAGCCGGTGTACGCCGCGCATCCAGAGTTTTCCGGCAGCAACAAGGTCATCACCCTGGTCACCAGCGGCATTCGCGAATACACCGACCCGTACATCCCGGTCAAAGCTGGCGATGCGTTCCGCTATGACGGTTCGCCCTCGGTGGGCTCCGACGGCAAACTCGGCGCCCACGGCACCCACGTCGGGGGCATCGCCGCAGGCAGTCGAGATGGTGGGCCGATGCACGGCGTGGCCTTCGGTGCACAGATCATCAGCGCCGATAACGGTGACCCGGGACCGGAAGACGGCATCGTGCGCGGTAACGACGGCGCGGTGTACAAGGCTGGTTGGGATGCACTGATCGCCAGTGGTGCGCGGATCATCAACAACAGCTGGGGCATCGGCATTACCGATCGCTTCGACCTTGGTGGTCGTAATCCGGCGTATCCGCACTTCACCGTCAACGACGCGCAGTTGCAGTTCAACGAGATCCGCACACTGCTTGGCACCAGGCCCGGCGGTGCCTACGACGGCGCGATTGCCGCCGCGCGCAGTGGCATCGTGACGATCTTCGCCGCCGGCAACGACTACAACCTGAACAATCCGGACGCCATTGCCGGGCTCGGCTACTTTGTCCCGGAGATCGCGCCGAACTGGATCACCGTCGCCGCGTTGCAGCAGAACCCGGACCTGGCCAGCGCCAACCCGTACATCATGAGTACGTTCTCTTCGCGCTGCGGCTACACCGCGAGTTTCTGCGTCTCGGCACCGGGCACGAAGATCTTCAGCTCGATCATCGAAGGCACCAACGCCGACAACTTGACCACCGGCTACAAAAATTACAACGGCACCTCGATGGCCGCGCCACATGTGGCCGGTTCCATCGCGGTGCTGATGGAGCGCTTCCCGTACATGACCGGTGACCAGGTCGCGACGGTCTTGCGCACCACTGCCACCGACCTCGGCGCGCCGGGCATCGACGCCTTGTACGGCTGGGGCATGATCAACCTGCGCAAAGCCATCGACGGCCCGGCGATGTTCGTGACCGAGCAGGACATTCCCGAGGAATTCCGCGTGCAGGGCGCTTACGGCTCCGGCCAGTTCGTCGCCGATCTGCCGGGCATCGGCGCGATCATCGATCAGGGCAAACCCACCGAGCGGGTATGCACCGACATCACGTGCGGCCTCGACACTTGGCGCAACGACATCGGCGGTCACGGCGGCCTGACCAAGCAAGGTATCGGCACCCTGGTGCTGACCGGCAACAGCACTTACAGCGGCCCGACCCTGGTCAATCAGGGCCGACTGGCAATCAACGGTTCGCTGCAATCGGCGGTCACCGTCAACAATGGCGGCATCCTCGGCGGCAATGGCCGCATCGGCGCGCTGGCGGTGAACAGCGGCGGTACGGTGGCGCCGGGCAATTCCATCGGCACCCTGAACGTCGCCGGTGACGTGACGTTCGCGCCCGGTTCGACCTACGCCGTAGAGCTGTCGCCAACCAGCAGCGATCAAATCGTTGCCACTGGCAAAGCGGTCGTCGAAGGCGCCACGGTGAGCTTGTCACTGGAAAACAGCCCGACCTTGCTCAGCACCGGCGAAGTGCAAAGCCTGCTCGGCACCCGTTACAACATTCT
This sequence comes from Pseudomonas koreensis, assembly GCF_024169245.1. Lineage (NCBI taxonomy): Bacteria > Pseudomonadati > Pseudomonadota > Gammaproteobacteria > Pseudomonadales > Pseudomonadaceae > Pseudomonas > Pseudomonas koreensis. Next base: position 4,457,980 of record NZ_JALJWP010000001.1, on the reverse strand, counting down.
GCAAGCAGCGGGTGGCATTGAGGGGCGCTTCGGTCAGGTCTTGCCGAATTACGCCTTCCTCGGCGGCACCCTCGATTACTCGGCGGGCGGTATTCAGCTGGCGGTCGGGCGTAATGAGGCATCGTTTGCCAGCGTCGGCCTGACGCCCAACCAGCGCGCCGTCGGTGCCGCTGCCGAGCGTCTGGGCGCGGGCAATGCGCTGTTCGAAACCTTGCTGCTGTCGCCAAACGCGGCGTCGGCGCAGCAGGCTTTTCAACAGTTGTCGGGTGAAATTCACCCGGCCATTGGCACGCTGCTGATCAACGACAGCCGCTACCTGCGCGAAGCGGTGGGCGAACGTCTGCGCGAGCGTGATCTGTTCAATGCCGATGCGCCGACGGACGAGCGCAGCAACGTCTGGGTCAAGGTCCTCGGCTCGTGGGGCGAAAGCGACGGCGGGCATGAAAACGCCGATTCCAACAGCTCCATCGGTGGGCTGCTGGCCGGTGTCGACGGTCTTGTTGCTGAAGATACCCGTCTCGGTTTCGTTACCGGTTACAGCGACAGTTCGTTGAGCATGGGCAGCGGCACGCATTCTTCAGCGTCGGTCGACAGCTACCATTTGGGTGCGTATCTGGGTCATGAAATCGACGCGTTGCGCCTGACCGTCGGCGGCGCCTACAGCTGGCATCGTATCGACGTGAAGCGTGATCTGCAGTTCGGCGACGTCAGCGGCAAACAGAAAACCAAGCGTGACGCGACCACGGCGCAACTGTTCACCGAGGCCGCGTACGACCTGGGCCTGCAACCGATGAACCTTGAGCCATTCGCCAATCTGTCCTACGTGCACCTCAACACCGACAGCTTCACCGAGAATGGTGATGCCGCCGCGCTCAAAGGTGGCGAAGACAACCGCGACGTGGTGCTGTCGACCCTCGGCGTGCGTGCCAAGCGCAGCTTTGTCCTGTCGGACCAGCATCAACTGGAGCTCGGCGCGAGCCTCGGCTGGCAGCACAACCTGAGCAGCGTCGATGCCGACAGCCACTTGGCCTTCGCCAACGGCAACAGCGCGTTCACCGTGCAGAGCGTGTCGATGGATCGTGACGCTGCCGTGGTCGGCGTGCGCGCCGGGCTGGCGCTTAATCGCGACGTGCGGGTCAACCTCGATTACAACGGCCTGATCGGCTCCAACGAGAAGGATCACGGCGTCGGTCTGACCCTCGACTGGCAGTTCTGAGGCGTAACCGGCAGCGCTTGGCGGGCTGCCGGTTTTTCAAGAAAAGGGAGCGCTGCACATGGGACTGTTCGATTACAAAAATGCCGACGGCAAAGCGCTGTACAGCGATGCCATCGCGCTGACGCTGTATGCCTACACGCCGACCGGAGAACCGCTGCCGGCCACGGCGTGGGCGCCGGTCACCGCGACGGCGCTGGGCTATCAGGGCAAAGTCGGCGCGCAGGGTACATTTTTCGGTGAGCAGGACGGCTTCACCAGCGCCGAAGCCGAAGTGCTCGGCAAATACGACGCGGCGGGCAAACTGATCGGCCTCGGCATTGCCTTTCGTGGTACTGGCGGGCTGGGTTACAGCGACACCTTTGGTGATTTGAAAAACAATCTGCTGGCGGCAGTCGGGCCCTCGGATTACGCGAGCCACTACGCAAAAAACGCTTTCGACAATCTGCTCAAGGCTGTTGCCGCTTTCGCGATCGCCAACGGCATTGCCGCGAGGGATGTGCTGATCAGCGGCCACAGCCTCGGTGGGCTTGGGGTCAACAGCGTCGCCGAGTTGAGTGCGGACCACTGGGACGGCTTCTACAAAGACGCCAATTACATTGCGTTCGCCTCGCCGACCCAGAGCACCGGCAACCAAGTGCTCAATATCGGTTTCGAAAACGATCCGGTGTTCCGCGTGCTCGATGGCACCACGTTCAGCACGGCGTCCATGGGCAAGCACGACAAGCCGCACGAATCGACCACCGATAACCTCGTCAACTTCACCGACAACTACGCCTCCACGGCGCAGAATCTGGTGCCGTTCAGCATCGTCAACCCGCTGAACTGGTCGGCCCACAGTTCGTTGGGCTATGCCGATGGCTTGAATCGAGTGATCGATTCGGCGTTCTACAACCTGACCGAGCGAGACTCGACGATCATCGTCGCCAATCTCGAAGAAGCGTCGCGGGGCAAGACCTGGGTCGAGGATCTGGGCCGCAGCGGCGAGCCGCACACCGGCAGCACTTTCATCATTGGCACGCAGAGCGGCGACTGGCTCAAGGGCGGGGCGGGCAACGATTTCCTTGAGGGGCTGGGCGGCGATGACCGTTTCCGCGATGACGGCGGGTACAACGTGATTTTGGGCGGGCAGGGCCACAACACTTTCGAGCTGCAGAAACCGTTGCAGAACTTCAGCTTCGCCAACGATGGTGACGGCACGCTGTACGTGCGCGATGCCTATGGCGGCATCAGCCTGACCCGCGACATCGGCGCGCTGGTCAGCAAGGAGGCCGGTTCGTGGTGGGGCAGCAAGGAGCTCACTTGGGGCGTCACCGCCAAGGGCTTGAGCAACGGCAGCGAACTGACGCGGTACAACCATTCGCTCAGCGGTGATGGCTACGGCAATGCGCTGCATGCCACCGCGGACGGCGACTGGCTGTTCGGCCTCGGTGGCGATGACCAACTGATCAGCGACAAGGCGCAGGTGACATTTGTTGGCGGCGCCGGCAACGACGTGATGACGGCGGTGGGTGGCAACAACACGTTCCTGTTCAGCGGCGCGTTCGGTTTTGATGCGATCAATGGTTATCAGGGCAGCGACAAATTGCTGTTCATGGGCGTCGAGGGCGCGGGGCAGGGCTATGACTACAAGCAGCATGCCGCGCAGTCCGGCGCCGATACTGTGCTGAAGATTGGCGATTTTGCCGTGACGCTGATTGGCGTGGGCGTGGCTAATCTGACGGACTCAAGTTTCGTCTTCGCCTGATTCCGAAGGTGCAGGCGATCTCAGTGTGGGAGCGAGCCTGCTCGCGAAAGCGGTGGTTCAGGCGATTGTGATGTTGAATGTGCTGCCGCTTTCGCGAGCAGGCTCGCTCCCACAGGTCCGGTGTACGCATGACATTTGAGGGACCATTAAACGACACATGAAATGCTCCGGAGCCTTGCGCTCTGGCTGTGAGCTATCTCTGACAATTCCAACAACAAGAGAGGCAATGGCAATGGGTGTATACGACTACAAGAACTTCGGTACGGCCGATTCCAAGGCGCTGTTCAGCGATGCCATGGCGATCACGCTGTATTCCTATCACAACCTCGATAACGGTTTCGCCGCCGGTTACCAGCACAATGGCTTTGGCCTCGGCTTGCCGGCGACGCTGGTCACCGCACTGATTGGCGGCACCGATTCGCAAGGGGTGATCCCCGGCATTCCATGGAATCCCGACTCGGAAAAGCTCGCCCTTGAGGCCGTGCAGAAAGCCGGCTGGACGCCAATCACTGCCGCGCAATTGGGCTACGACGGCAAGACCGATGCACGTGGGACATTCTTCGGCGAAAAGCCCGGCTATACCAGTGCGCAAGTGGAAATCCTCGGCAAGTACGACGCCCAGGGTCACCTGACCGAATTGGGCATCGCCTTTCGCGGCACCAGCGGCCCACGCGAGATCCTCATCGGCGATTCGATTGGCGACGTGATCAGCGATCTGCTCGCAGCGTTCGGCCCGGCCGATTACGCGAAAAACTACGTCGGTGAAGCCTTCGGCAATCTGCTCAACGATGTTGTCGCATTCGCCCAGGCCAATGGCCTTAGCGGCAAGGAAGTGCTGGTCAGCGGCCACAGCCTCGGCGGTCTGGCAGTTAACAGCATGGCTGACTTGAGCGGCGGCAAATGGGGCGGGTTCTTCGCCGATTCCAACTACATCGCCTACGCTTCGCCGACCCAGAGCAGTACCGACAAGGTGCTCAATATCGGCTATGAAAACGACCCGGTGTTTCGCGCCCTCGACGGTTCGACTTTCAGCAGCGCTTCGGTGGGTGTGCACGACACGCCGCACGTCTCGACCACCGACAACATCGTCAGCTTCAATGACCACTACGCCTCGAGCGCGTGGAACGTGCTGCCGTATTCGATTTTGAACATTCCGACGTGGATCTCGCACCTGCCCACGGGTTACGGCGATGGCATGACCCGCATGCTGGAATCGCAGTTCTATGATCTGACCAGTCGTGACTCGACGATCATTGTCGCCAACCTGTCCGACCCGGCCCGGGCCAATACCTGGGTGCAGGATCTGAACCGCAACGCCGAAACCCACAAGGGCAGCACATTCATCATCGGCAGTGACGGCAACGACCTGATTCAGGGCGGCAGCGGCAACGATTATCTGGAAGGCCGCGCCGGCAACGACAGCTTCCGCGACAGCGGCGGCTACAACATCATTCTCGGCGGGCAGGGCAGCAACACGCTCGACTTGCAGCAGACGGTGAAGAACTTTGATTTCGCCAATGACGGCGCCGGCAACCTGTACATCCGCGATGCCAACGGTGGAATCAGCATCACCCGGGACATCGGCAGCATTGTCAGCAAAGAACCGGGTTTTCTCTGGGGCGTGTTCAAGGACGACGTGGAGCACAGTGTCACCGCCACGGGGTTGAAAGTCGGCAGCAACCTCACCGCTTATGAATCGAGCGTAAAAGGCTCGGCCGGCGCTGACACGCTAAAGGCGCACGCTGGCGGCGACTGGCTGTTCGGGCTGGAGGGCAATGATCATTTGCTCGGCGGCGCGGGTAATGACGTGTTTGTCGGTGGCGCTGGCATTGATATGCTGGAATCGGGCGGCGGGGCGGATACGTTTCTGTTCCACGGCGCGTTCGGCCAGGATCGGGTGCTTGGCTATACGGCCAATGACAAACTGGTGTTTCTCGGCGTGCAGGGTGTATTGCCGGGGGATGATTTGCGCGCGCATGCCTCAGCGGTCGGGCAGGACACTGTGCTGACTTTTGGCGGGGATTCGGTGACGTTGGTGGGCGTGGCGCTGGGGAGTTTGAGTGCCGATGGGGTTGTTATCGCCTGATGTTGGTGCGGGGCCTTCGCCGGCCCCTTCGCGAGCAGGCTCGCTCCCACACTGGATCTGCGTCGTTCACAAATCTTTACCAGGAGCTGCCGAAGGCTGCGATGTGATCGTTCCCACGCTCCGCGTGGGAATGCAGCCCGGGACGCTCTGCGTCCCCCTCGAGAGCCGAACGCGGAGCGTCCGTGGAGGCATTCCTTTGCTGCGCATGGGAACGATCATTCAGGCCAAGTCAGTCTTCCTTGCGAACGGTCGCTACTTCATCAGCGCGAACCTTGACCTTGGCGCCGGAAATGTCCTCGAATTCATAGAAGCCATCTTCGGTCTTGGTCTTCGGCATGTCCTCGGTCAGGTATTGGGTGCCATTCTGCAGCGTCACCACGGTCTGGGTCGAACAGCCGCCCAGCGCCAACAGGGCTGCGACCGCTACAGGAATGCCCAGCATCTTGATTTTCATACCCACTTCTGACTCCTTGCTTGAATGTGATTGCGGGCATTGTCGGCCCTCTAACGCGGTTGGTGCCAGCATCGGCGGAAAAGTTCGATCTCGGCGCGAAAAAATGCCATTGATCTTTTTCCGTTTGCGCCGGACAGGGCTGAGCTGTTATCTGTACGCATAACCAGTGTTCGCTTGCCGTGGCTTTGAATTCCCGTGACCTCCAACCCTCTCGACGATCCGTTCTATTACCTCAACAACTTCCGGCAAGTGCTTGATTGGCTTGGGCTTCGTTATGCCGATGTGATGAGCGCACGCGAACACGGCTTCATCCGCGAGTTCAACACGCTGCCGCCAGCCTCGCAGGGATTGCTGGTGCGCATGGTCATGCGCAAGGGCATTCATTTTCGCGCGAGCAAACTCAATTATGTGGAGATCGGCGATATCGCCGAGGCCGCGCAACCGTTGCTCGATCACGGCTGGCTCGACGATTCCGCTGCGCTGACGCTGGCAGAACTGTTCGATGTCTTGCTCAAGGCCGAGATCCTGCAAGCCTTTGGCGCCTTCATCGAGCAACCGAAAGGCCGCAAGGACGAATGGCTGCCGCTGCTGGCTGAACAGTTCGCCGAGGCGCAAACCCTGCGCGCCTGGGCGCCGCAACTGCCTGACCGGCTGTTCAGCCTGACCCTGATGGATTTGTGCGATCGCCTGCGGCTGATGTTTTTCGGCAATCTGTATCAGGACTGGTCGGAATTCGTGCTCGCCGACCTTGGCATCTTCACCTATGAAAAAGTCGAGTTCTGCGCTGATTCCCGAGGCCTGCGCAGTCGCGAAGACGTCGACGCCTGCCTGTTCCTGCATCAGTGCCAACTGCGTTTCGAGGCGGGTGAGCCGCTGGAGGAGATCGTCGAACAGATCAACGCCGTGCAGTTCGACAACCCGTGGCTGCGCCGCCGGCAAGCCAAGGCGTTGTTCCAGATCGGCCAGTATGGCGAGCGCATCGGCGACTTTGCGCTGGCCCTGAGTGTTTACCGCGAGTGCGCTTATCCGGGCGCACGGCTGCGCATGATCCGCGTGCTCGAACGCTGCGGCGAATATGCGCTGGCGCTGGAGCTCGGCACGCTGGCCGAACAGGCGCCGCAAAGTGCCGCCGAGCAGCAGGGCTTGCAACGCATCGTCCCGCGTCTGCGGCGCAAACTTGGTGGTCCGCCGCTCAAGCGAGCCAAGGCCAGAGCTGTCGAGCGCCTGGACTTGCACTTGCCACGCGTCGATCCGACGCGGTCGGTGGAATTCCATGTGCAAGCGCACTTGCACGCCGATGACGGCCCGGTGCATTACGTCGAGAACAGCCTGATCAACTCACTGTTCGGCCTGTTGTGCTGGCCGGCGATTTTCGCGCCGGTGCCGGGCGCGTTCTTTCACCCGTTCCAGCGCGGCCCGGTCGATCTGCTCAGCGAGGATTTCCTCGAGCGTCGCGCCGAACTGTTTCAGGCGTGTCTGGACGAGCTCGACGACGGCCGCTACGCCGAGACGATCCGCCAGCGCTTCGTCGACAAATGGGGGATCCAGTCGCCGTTCGTGTTCTGGGGCGCGCTCAATGAAGCATTGCTTGAACAGGCGCTGGCCTGCCTTCCCGCTGACCACCTCAAGCACTGGTTCAAGCGCCTGCTGCTCGACATCAAGGCCAACCGCGCCGGCATGCCGGACCTGATCCAGTTCTGGCCGCAGCACAAGACCTACCGGATGATCGAAGTCAAAGGCCCCGGCGACCGCTTGCAGGACAATCAACTACGCTGGCTGGAGTTCTGCCACGAGCACCAGATGCCGGTGGCCGTGTGTTACGTGCAATGGGCGGAGCAGAGCGCTTGAGTTACAGCGTCGCCGTCCGCGCACTGTGCGAATTCACCGCCAAGACCGGCGACCTCGACCTGCGTTTCACTCCGTCACCGACTGCGCTGGAAGGCATCGTCGGCCATCGCACCGTGGCTTCGCGGCGCAGCGAGCAGTACCAGAGCGAAGTAGCGCTGCAAGGCGACTTCGGCGAATTGCGGGTCAAGGGCAGGGCGGACGGCTTCGACCCGGCGCAAAATTGCCTGGAAGAGGTCAAGACCTATCGCGGCGACCTCAGCAAGCAGCCGGCCAATCATCGCCAGTTGCACTGGGCGCAAGCAAAGATCTACGGTTGGTTGATGTGCCAGAAACTGCAACTGGAGCAGATCAATCTGGCGCTGGTGTATTTCGACATCGTCAGCGAAAAGGAAACCTGCCTGGTCGAATCCCACAGCGCCGAGTCACTCCAGACGTTTTTCGCGCAGCAGTGCGGCTTGTTCCTGCAATGGGCCGAGCAGGAAATGGCCCACCGCGAAGCGCGCAATCTGGCCGCGCAGCAACTGGCGTTCCCCCACGCGGATTTTCGTCCGGGCCAACGGCATCTGGCCGAGTCGGTGTTCAAAGCCGTCAGCACCGGGCGCTGCCTGATGGCCCAGGCGCCGACGGGCATTGGCAAAACCCTCGGCACGCTGTTTCCGATGCTCAAGGCGCTGGCGCCGCAGCAACTGGACAAGGTGTTCTTTCTCACCGCCAAGACCCCGGGGCGCAAGCTGGCGCTGGATGCCAGTCAGGTGTTGTTCAGGCAAACGCCGGACTTGCCGCTGCGGGTGATGGAAATGGTCGCCCGCGACAAGGCCTGCGAACACCCGGACAAGGCCTGTCATGGCGAATCCTGTCCGTTGGCCCAAGGCTTTTATGATCGCTTGCCCGCTGCCCGCGAAGCCGCCAGCCAGATCAACCTGCTGGATCAGGTGGCAATGCGGGAAGTCGCCGCGCAGCACAGCGTTTGCCCGTATTACCTGAGTCAGGAAATGGCCCGTTGGGCGGATGTGGTGGTTGCCGACTACAACTATTACTTCGACTTCAGTGCGCTGCTGTTCGGTCTGGCCCAGCTCAATCAGTGGAAAGTCGCGGTGCTGGCCGACGAGGCGCATAACCTGGTCGAACGCGGCCGGCAGATGTACAGCGCCAGTCTCGACCAGTTCACCCTCGGCACTGTGCGCAAAACCGCGCCGGCAGCGTTGAAAAATTCCCTGCAACGGGTCAACCGCGAATGGAACGCGCTGCATGCGCCGCAATTGGCGGCTTATCAGGCCTATGACAAAGCCCCGGACAAACTCCTGCAAGCCATTTCCCTGTGCTGCGCGGCCATTGGCGATTACCTCAACGAGCATCCGCAAGGCCTCGACAGCGGTTTGCAGAACTTCTATTTCGATCTGCTGCAATTTGCCCGGGTCGCCGAGCTGTACGACGAGCATTACCTGTTCGATATCAGCAAACGCGACCTCGACCGCAAACGTCCGCTGTCGCAACTGTGCCTGCGCAACGTGGTGCCGGCAGCGTTCATCGGCCCGCGCCTGACCGCAGCGCGCAGCAGCGTGCTGTTCTCGGCCACGCTGAGCCCGCGCAACTATTACGCCGACCTCCTTGGCACGCCCGCTGACACGGTGTGCATCGACGTCGAATCGCCGTTCAGCGCCGAGCAGTTGCAGGTGCACATCGTCAGTCAGATCTCCACCCGCTTCAACCATCGCCAGGCCTCGCTGGAGCCGATAGTCGAGCTGATCGCGCGCCAGTTCAGCGAGCGCCCAGGCAACTACCTGGCGTTTTTCAGCAGTTTCGATTACCTGCAACAAGTCGCGACGTTATTGGCCGAGCGCCATCCGCACATCACCCAGTGGTTGCAATCGCGAGGCATGGCCGAGGGCGCGCGGCAGGCGTTTCTCGACCAGTTCAGCGCCGACAGCCAGGGCGTCGGGTTTGCGGTGCTGGGCGGGGCGTTTGGCGAGGGCATCGATCTGCCCGGTGCGCGGCTGATCGGCGCGTTCATCGCCACGCTGGGGCTGGCGCAGCTCAACCCGGTCAACGAGCAGATGAAGCGGCGCATGGCCGCCATTTTTGGCGCCGGCTACGACTACACCTATTTGTACCCGGGCATGCAAAAAGTCGTACAAGCCGCCGGGCGGGTGATCCGCACCCGCGAGGATCGCGGCACGGTCATGCTCATCGACGACCGCTTTGCCGAAAGCCGCATCAAGCAGCTGCTGCCGCGCTGGTGGGCAATCAAAAGCGAACCGGCACTTTTCAAATCGACGGATTCACGCATACTTCAGCCCATGACAGTGGCTGGTGAGTGTGATGAGTGAGAACAACAGAACCGCAGCGATCGACGACAGCCGCTTCCGGCTGCTGATCGACGCGGTTGTCGACTATGCGATCTACATGATCGACCCCGACGGTACCATCACCAGTTGGAACTCCGGCGCCAAGCGTTTCAAGGGTTACGAAGAAGCGGAAATCATCGGCGAGCACTTTTCACGCTTCTACACCCCTGAAGACCGCGCCAATGGCATGCCGCAACGGGCGCTGGACACAGCGATCCGTGAAGGCCGCTTCGAAGGCGAAGGCTGGCGCGTGCGCAAGGACGGCACGCATTTCTGGTCGCATGTAGTGATCGACCCGATCATCGATCCCAGCGGCAAGCTGCTCGGTTTCGCCAAGATCACCCGCGACCTCACCGACCGCAAAATGGCCGAGGAAACTCTCAAGCAAAGCGAACAGCAGTTTCGCCTGCTGGTACAGGGCGTCACCGACTACGCGATCTACATGCTCAGCCCCGAAGGTTGCGTGAGCAACTGGAACCAGGGCGCGCAGCGGATCAAGGGGTATCTGCCGGAAGAAATCATCGGCCAGCATTTTTCGATTTTCTACACCCCCGAAGACCGTGAACTGGGCGAGCCACAGCGTTCGCTGGAGATTGCCACCCGCGAAGGCCGTTTCGAGAACCGCAGCTGGCGGATGCGCAAGGACGGCACGCGCTTTCTTGCCCACGTAGTGGTCGATGCGATACGCGGCGACACGGGCGCGCTGCTCGGCTTTGCCAAGATCACCCGCGATGTAACCGAGGCACACGAGGCGCAACTGGCGCTGGAGAAAACCCGTGAAGCGTTGTTCCAGGCGCAGAAGATGCAGGCGATCGGACAACTCAGTGGCGGCATCGCCCATGACTTCAACAACCTGCTGACAGTCATTCTCGGCAATCTCGAAATTGTGCAAAAGCGCATTGGCGACGCGCCGAAAATCGCTCGACTGCTGGAGAACGCCACTCAAGGCGCCTTGCGCGGAGTCTCGCTGACGCAACGCATGCTGGCCTTCGCCCGCCGCCAGGAACTGAAAACCGAATCGGTGGATATCGCGCAATTGGTGCAAGGCATTACCGGGCTGCTGCGCAGCTCGCTGGGGCCGGGGATTCGCATCGAAACGCGCTTTCCCGAAGATCTGCAGCCGGTGCTGGCCGACAGCAATCAACTGGAACTGGCTATCCTCAACCTCGCCACCAACGCGCGAGATGCCATGCCTGAGGGCGGCAAGGTGATCATTCAGGCACAGGCCGAAGTGGTGCTGGAACATAGTCATTCGACTTTGGCGGCGGGCCGTTATGTCTGCCTGAGCCTGATCGACACCGGCGAAGGCATGGATGAGGCGACGCTGGCCTGCGCCCGCGACCCGTTTTTCACCACTAAAGGTCTGGGCAAAGGCACCGGGCTGGGCTTGTCGATGGTGCACGGCTTCATCGAGCAGCTGGGCGGGCGCTTTATTCTCAAGAGCGAGAAGGGCCATGGCACGGCGGCCGAGTTGTGGATTCCGGTAGCCCTGGAGCGTGCGGTCAGCCGACCGGCGTATACCAATGCGGCGCCGATGGCAGTGCCGAGACTCAGTGTGTTGGTGGTCGATGATGATTCGCTGGTACTGACCAGCACCAGTCTGTTGCTCGAGGACCTCGGCCACCGCGTGATCGGCGCGACATCCGGGGCCCAGGCGCTGGCATTGTTCGATCAGGGCGAAGTGATCGATCTGCTGATCACCGACATGGCCATGCCGCAGATGAGCGGCGCGCAACTGGCCCATGCCGTGCGCATGCTCAAGCCGGATCTGCCGATCATTCTCGCCACCGGTTACGCCGAGCGGCTGGAAGGCTTCGCCGCGGAACTGCCGCGCTTGCCGAAACCGTTCACCCAGTTGAATCTGGTGCAGATCATTGCCCAGTCGATGAAGTGACGCGCTGGTCGATCCGGCTGAACTACTCCTGACGCTTGCCTTTCAAAAGGTCTTGTTCACTTTTGGAGGGCACGTCTCTTGCCTCGCATATTGACCCAGCCAAGCGCTGCTGAAGAAGCCTTGGCCGAACACGACGCCAAGATGTTTGGCTCACCCAAGGAACGGCTGGATTTCTACCGCCGGGAAATCCAGTACGAAACCAGCATCCTCGCCAACCGCACCGACGCCTATCTGGCGGCGCAGTCGTTTCTGGTGATCGCCTTCGCCTCGTGCATGGCCAACCTCAATCCGGAGTGGGGCAAGATGTTCACCCTCGTCGTGCCGCCGTTCCTGGCGATGCTCGGGGTGCTCAGTTCACTGAACGCCTGGCCCGGAATTCGTGCGGCGTACGACATCATCGATCACTGGCATTTCAAGCAGAGCCAGTTGCTGCACAGCGAGCCGCTGATGGGCGCGGCCTACGACGAATCGCCGCTGTTCAGTGAGATGGAATCGAGCCACAAGGGCTATCGCAAGTCGCTGCTGTTCTCGGTGCGCACGCCTTGGATATTTGCGACGTTCTGGGTGATGTTGGGGGTGTATGCGGTGTTTATTCAGGTGACCAATCCTTGAGGTGGGTTGGTCGGGGGTAGGTGCGGGATTTTGTGGTGTTAGTCAGATTTACCCCCTCACCCCAGCCCTCTCCCCCAAGGGGGCGAGGGGGAAAGGGAGCAGATCTCGGTTGTATTCAAAGCCTGAGTTCGGCGCGGTATTTCAGGTCGGTGTGATACGCAAGAACACCCCGGTCAGTCCCCTCTCCCTCCGGGAGAGGGCTAGGGTGAGGGGCTTTTGACTTTTATTACGCAGTTTCAAGCTCACGCCGCGTACTGACAGCATGCTGCACAGCAGTCGGAATCGGCGGGAAATCCTCATTCAGTACACACAAGTGATCAATCGCATCTTCAAATTTCGCATCGGCTTTCTTGCGCAGTGCCCGGTATTGCTCAAAGCGTTCAAAGTCGGTCGGAGTCTGCTCCAGCAGCGCATTTGCCGCTCGGTTCAGTTCGTGGGCTTCTTCGAACAGTTGACGATTGCGTTCCAGAGCCAGAGCTCTGCAAGCCTTGATTTGCGCAGGAGTCGAGCATTCGTTCATGACTGTAACCTTAATCTTGTCGGGGTTCCGTTGACCAGGCTGTTCACCGCAGGGGAACCGAACCTGCCGGGCCGCGCTGGATGATTGGCGCGGTTAAAGTTGTGACCCTTGGGGCGCGCTCGACGATCCATTTTTTTGCAGAAAAATCTTCGATGATTTCCGGCAAAACGCAGGGCTGGAAGAATCAGCTTTTTCGTTGCTTCAAGCTTTCATACCGCGCCAGCATCGGCTGCGTACTGATGCCATGCAGCAAAATGCTCAGGGCCACCACCGACAGGGTGATGTCGGTGCAGACCTTGGCCACGTCAGAATCCAGGCCATGGTTCAGGGCGAAGAACAGATAAAACAGGCTGCCGATCCCACGTATGCCGAACCAGCCGATCAACAAACGCTGCGGCCCGCTGAGCAGCTTGCCCCACGGCATCAGCGCCACACTCAACGGACGGATCACGCAGAACAGCGCGGCGCCGATCCACAGCGCACGCCAGTCCCAGTGCGCAATCAGCACGACGCCAAGCAAGGTCACCAGGAATACTTCCATCGCCCGCTCGACCAGACCGCCGAAGGCGAGCATGTCGCCCATCATGATCCCCGCCGCGACCTGGCTGTCTTCCAGCTGTTCGGTGTCGCCATGCACGGCGTTCTCCGGTTCGACGTTCTGATGGCCGACCACCGGTTGTACCAGATGCTCGGCAGGCACTTGGGTGATGCCGGTAGATTTCACTTCTTCCTGACGCAGGCCGAGGCCGGCGGCAAACACTGCAAGGAAGCCGTAGCCGCCAATGGCGTCGGCGACCACGTATGACAGCGCGATCAGCGCGAGGGTCAGGTAATCGTTGGGGCCGAGGGTGCTGTCCTCGTTGTGAATACGCAGCGACAGGGCGATGCGGCCGATGCCGCGGCCCATCCAGTAACCGGTGAGCAAACCCGCCGGCACCGCCCACAACAGACTGCGAATCACCCAGTGCTGCCACTCGCCGGCGCTGCCGTCACCGTGCAGCAACAGCAGCCCGAGAATCACGAAAGGGAAGGCCACGCCATCGTTGAGACCCGCCTCACCGGAGAGACCGAAGCGCACGCTGTCGACGTCCTGCGCATCGTTGACCTGCACCAGCGCGGCGAGCACCGGGTCGGTCGGCGCCAGCATCGCGCCGATCAGCAGCGAAGGCCCCCACGCCAATTGCAGGCCCCAGTGCAGCAACAGACATACACCGATGATGGTCAGGATCATCACCGGCCCCGCCAGGCCGAACGCAATGCGCCAGGTTTTGTTGGTCAGTGGCAAACGCAGCTTCAGCCCGCAGACGAACAAGGAAAAGAGCACCGCGACTTCCGTCAGGTGCTCCATCCACAACGACGATTCTTCCAGCGACAGTTTCAGCAGGTCGAGACCGCTGGGGCCGATCGCGATGCCCAGCAGCAGGCACACCGCTGAAGTGGTGACCGGCATCCAGCGCAACCACGACGACGTCAGGGCCAGCATCAGCAGCACGGCGCCGAGCACCGCAACCCATACGCCGAAACTCATGACGGCTCACTGCAATAAACTTTCAAGGACAGGCGCACCGGGTCAGCTCACGGTCGTGCGCAGGTACTCGGGGATGAGCACGTTGAACCACAGCAGAATCATCGACACCAGCATGGTCACCAGCACCAGCAGGCCGACGCCCCACACGCACGCCGAATACAACAGGCCCTGTTCCTTGCGCTCATGCATAAAGGTTGGCAGGCCGACAAACAGCAGGAACGTCGAATAGATCGACGCCGCGCCGAGTACCAGAATCGCCAGCCAGCGGCTCGGATACAGCCCGGCAATCCCGGCGATGAAAAACGGCGTCACCGTGTAGGCGGCAAAACCGATGCATTGATTCAGCGTCGGCCGCGCATCGAATGAACGCGACATCCAGCGAATGAAGCCGCCGATGATCGCCACGCCGGCCACAATCGTCACGTAGAGCAACACGCTCAATTGCAGCGCGCTGGCCGTGCTCAGGCGCACGTTTTCACCGACGGCGAGGCTCCAGCCGACATAGGTGGTGCCGATGAACAGGCACACGGCGGGGATCAACGCGAGTAAAAGCAGATGGGCGAGGTAGTGGCGCGGATTGGTTTCTTCTTCGCGGCGGATATCGGTCCAGGCGAAGTTGGGTTGGGTGAAGAGTCTGACGAGGGGGGCGGACATGACAACCTCCTGTTCCTGATGGCCCGTAGGCGCTTACAGGTATGGAGGGATGTCATGCCGCTCGGGTTCAGTTTTTCTGCTGCACGGTTACAGCATCGGTTTGCCGCCGGTGACGCCGTAGCGCTGACCGGTGATGTAGCTGGCTTCGTCGGAGGCCAGCAGCACGTAAATCGGTGCGACTTCCACCGGTTGGCCCGGACGGCCGAGCGGGGTGCTGCCGCCGAAGTTCTGCACTTCTTCGTCAGGCATGGTCGAGACGATCAGCGGCGTCCAGATCGGGCCAGGCGCAACGCTGTTGACGCGAATTTCCTTCGGCCCGAGCATCTGCGCCAGGCCACCGGTGAAGTTGGCGATCGCGCCTTTGGTGGTGGCGTAGGCCAGCAGGGTCGGCTTGGGCATGTCCGAGTTGACCGAGCTGGTGTTGATGATCGATGAACCGGGGCGCATGTGTTTGAGCGCCGCCTGGCAGATCCTGAACATGGCCGTGATGTTCACATCGAAGGTCATCACCCATTCGTCATCTGGAATTTCTTCGAAGTTCTCGTGGGTCATCTGGAACGCGGCGTTGTTGACCAGTATGTCGATGCGACCGAAGCGCTCGACGGTCTTGTCGACCAGCGCCTGGCACTGGGCTTTCTCGGCAATATCGCCCGGCAGCAAGATGCACTGACGCCCGGCCTGTTCGACCCAGCGTGCGGTTTCTTTGGCGTCTTCGTGTTCATTCAGATAAGCCACGGCGACATCGGCGCCCTCACGGGCGAAGGCGATCGCCACCGCGCGACCAATGCCGCTGTCGGCGCCGGTGATCAGCGCAATTTTGCCGGCGAGTCGGCCGGACCCGACGTAACTTTGCTCACCGCAGTCTGGATACGGTTCCATCTTGCGTTGCGAGCCGGGGACCGGTTGGGCTTGTTTCGGGAAGGGTGGTTTTGGATAGTCAGTCATCGCAGGGTCTCCTGATTTCAAGGCCAGTGTTCCGGGTTGACCCGGCGGGTTTGCCTTGAGTTCGATCGGATTTGCGATGGATTTCTGCTGAACACCGGTCCCACTGTAGGAGTGAGCCTGCTCGCGATAGCGGTCTGGCAGCCAGGAATATGTGACTGACAGACCGCTATCGCGAGCAGGCTCACTCCTACAGGGGATCTGTTTGAAGTCAGAGATTGCGGTTGATCAAAGCCCGCTCCATCCGCGCAATCCCTTCTTCAAGCAACGCTCGCGGGCAGCCGAAGTTCAGGCGCACGAATTGCTGATGCTGATCACCAAAATCCAGCCCGGCACTCAGCCCGACTTTGCCCTGTTCGAGGAAGAACCGCTGCGGGTCGGGCAGGTCCAGCGCCGTGCAATCGAGCCACGCCAGATAGGTGCCCTGTGGCACATTGATGCTCACGCCCGGCAGGCGCGTGCGCACGGCGTCCACCAGCCAGTCGCGGTTGCCCTGCAGATAGGTTTTCAATTCGGCGAGCCACGGCCCGGCTTCGCTGTAGGCGACGCGGGTGGCTTCCATGCCCAGCGGGTTGACGCTGTCGACCATGCCGCAGCGCGCGTGGTTGACGCGTTCGCGCAGGGCGGCGTCCTGAATGATCATGAACGAGGTTTTGAGGCCGGCGATGTTGTAGGCCTTGCTCGCCGACATCAGGGTGATCGTGCGTTTGGAAATCTCCGGGCTCAGCGAGGCGGTGGGAATGTGCACGCGGCCGTCGAAGCACAGCTCGGCGTGGATTTCGTCGGAGATGATCCACGCGTCCTGCGCTGCGCAGATGTCTGCGATGGCCTGCAATTCCTCGCGGTCGAAGACCTTGCCGATCGGGTTGTGCGGGTTGCTCAACAGCAGGGCACCGCCGCCGATCAGCGATTCACGTAGTACGTCCAGCGGCGTGGCGTAAGTGCCATCGGCCTGGGCGTTGAATTCCAGCTCGATTTTGTTCAGACCCCAATGCCCCGGCGCATGGCGCAGCGGCGGGTAGTTCGGCACTTGCACGACGACATTCTGTTGCGCCTGCACCAAGGCCTTGAGCGCCATGTTGAAGCCGGATTCCACGCCCGGCAGGAAGATCAGCTCCTGCGGCTTGACCCGCCATGCGTACTTGTTCCACAGGTCTGTGACGATGGCTTCACGCAGGTTGTCTTGGGCGACGCTGTAACCGAGCAGCGGGTGCAGCAGGCGCTGTTGCAAGGCTTCGATGATGACCGGCGGCGCGGCAAAATCCATGTCAGCAACCCACATCGGCAACACATCGGCCGGGTAGCGGCTCCACTTGGTGCTGCCGGTGTGGTGGCGGTCGAACAGCTGGTCAAAATCGAAAGTCATGCGCGGTCTCGTCAAGGCGGGATTGGTCCTGGTGGACATTCTATGCGCAACTCGGTCCCTGTAGGAGTGAGCCTGCTCGCGATAGCGGTGGGTCAGTCAGCAAATATGTCTCTGACATACCGCTATCGCGAGCAGGCTCACTCCTACAGAAACACCCGACGGTCGGTTTTCACACAATCGGCAAGGTCTTTGTCTACAGTCAAAAGGTCAGCGCCGTCGCGCTGCAACCGTGATTGTCCAGATAAAGCCCGGCGCAAGTACCGGGTTCCACCTGATCAGGAGTGCACGATGGATCTCAGCCGTCGTCAGTTCTTCAAGGTCGCCGGTATCGGCCTTGCAGGCTCAAGCCTGGGCGCGTTGGGCATGGCCCCGACGGCGGCCTTCGCCGAGCAGGTGCGCCACTTCAAGCTCGCCCACACCCGTGAAACCCGCAACACCTGCCCGTATTGCTCGGTCGGTTGCGGCTTGATCATGTACAGCCAGGGCGATGCCGGCAAGAACGTGGCGCAAAACATCATTCACATCGAAGGCGACGCCGACCACCCGGTCAATCGCGGCACCCTGTGCCCGAAAGGCGCGGGCCTGCTCGATTTCATTCACAGCCCCGGCCGCTTGCAGTACCCGCAGGTGCGCAAGCCCGGCAGCAATGAATGGACGCGCATCGACTGGGACGAAGCCCTCGATCGCATCGCCGACCTGATGAAGGCCGACCGCGACGCCAACTTCATCGAGAAAAATGACAACGGGCAAACGGTGAATCGCTGGCTGACCACCGGGTTCCTCGCGGCGTCGGCGGCCTCCAATGAAGCGGGCTACATCACCCAGAAGGTGATTCGCAGCCTCGGCCTGCTGGGGTTCGATAACCAGGCGCGTGTCTGACACGGCCCGACGGTGGCAAGTCTTGCCCCGACGTACGGCCGTGGTGCCATGACCAACACCTGGACCGATATCGCCAACGCGAATCTGATCCTGGTGATGGGCGGCAACGCAGCAGAAGCGCATCCGTGCGGCTTCAAATGGGTGACCGAGGCCAAAGCGCATAACGCCGCGCGGTTGATCGTGGTTGATCCGCGTTTTACCCGGACCGCTTCGGTGGCCGACTATTACGCGCCGATTCGCACCGGTACCGACATCGCCTTCATGGGTGGGCTGATCAATTACCTGCTGACCGAGGACAAGATCCAGCACGAATACGTGCGCAATTACACCGACGTGTCGTTCATCGTCAAAGCCGGCTATGGCTTCGAAGACGGCCTGTTCAGCGGTTATGACGCGGAAAAACGCAGCTATACCGACAAGTCCGGCTGGGGCTACGAGTTCGCCGAGGACGGTTTCGTCCGGGTTGACCCGACCCTGCAAGACCCGCGCTGCGTCTATCAGCTGATGAAGCAGCATTACAGCCGCTACAACATCGACCTGGCCAGCCAGATCTGCGGCATGCCGGTCGACGCCATGCAGAAAATCTGGGAAGAGATCGCCACTTGCTCGACACCGGGCAAGACCATGACGATTCTCTACGCCCTCGGCTGGACCCAGCACTCGATCGGCGCGCAGATCATCCGCAGCGCGGCGATGGTGCAACTGTTGCTGGGCAACGTCGGCATGCCCGGTGGTGGGGTCAACGCCTTGCGCGGGCATTCGAACATCCAGGGTCTGACTGACCTCGGCCTGCTGTCCAACGCCTTGCCCGGCTATCTCACACTGGCCAGCGACAGCGAGCAGGACTACGGCCAGTTCATCTTCAAACGCACGCAGGTGCCGCTGAGACCGGGGCAGCTCTCGTACTGGCAGAACTACAGCAAATTCCACGTCAGCCTGATGAAATCCTGGTACGGCGCCAACGCCACCGCCGAAAACAACTGGCTGTTCGACCATTTGCCAAAGCTCGACATCCCCAATTACGACGTGCTGAAAATGTTCGACCTGATGAGCCAGGGCAAGGTCAACGGCTACTTCTGCCAGGGCTTCAATCCGATCGCTGCCTTACCGGACAAGAACCGCGTAATGGGCGCATTGGCCAAGCTCAAGTGGCTGGTGGTGATGGACCCGCTGGCCACGGAGACTTCGGAGTTCTGGCAAAACGTCGGACCGTACAACGATGTCAAAACCGAGGAAATCCAGACCGAAGTGATTCGCCTGCCAACTACCTGTTTTGCCGAAGAGGACGGCTCGCTGGTCAACAGCAGCCGCTGGCTGCAATGGCACTGGAAAGGCGCGGATGGCCCCGGCGAAGCGCAGACCGACATCCGCATCATGAGCGAACTGTTCCTGCGCCTGCGCCAGCGTTATCAGACCGAGGGCGGCAAGTTTCCCGATCCGCTGCTCAAGCTGTCGTGGCCGTACAAGATCCCCGACGAGCCTTCGCCGGAGGAACTGGCGCGGGAAATCAACGGCACCGCGGTCAGCGATTTCACCGATGCCAGCGGCGTCACTGTCAAGGCCGGGGCGCAACTGGCAGGTTTCGGTTTGCTCAAGGACGACGGCAGCACCGCGTCCGGTTGCTGGATCTTCGCCGGCAGCTGGACCGAGGCCGGTAACCAGATGGCCCGGCGCGACAACGCCGATCCGTTCGGCATGCACCAGCATCAGGGCTGGGCGTGGGCATGGCCGGCCAATCGGCGGATTCTCTACAACCGCGCCTCATCGGACCCGGCGGGCAAACCGTGGGACCCGAAAAAGCGTCTGGTGTGGTGGAACGGCAAGACCTGGACCGGCACCGACGTGCCGGACTACAAGGCCGACGTGCCGCCGGAAGCCGGGATGAATCCGTTCATCATGAACCCCGAAGGCGTGGCGCGGTTCTTCGCCGTCGACAAGATGAACGAAGGGCCATTCCCCGAGCACTACGAGCCGTTCGAAACGCCGATCGGCATCAATCCGCTGCACCCGCAGAACAAGAAGGCCACCAGCAACCCGGCGGCGCGGATCTTCGATTCGGTCTGGGAAACCCTCGGTGAGGCCAAGGACTACCCGTACGCCGGCACCAGCTACCGGCTCACCGAGCATTTCCATTTCTGGAGCAAGCACTGCAAGTTGAACGCGATTGCCCAGCCCGAGCAGTTCGTGGAAATCGGCGAAGTGCTGGCGAACGAGAAGGGCATCGCTGCCGGTGATCGCGTGCGGGTCAGCTGCAAGCGCGGCTTTATCGAAGCGGTCGCGGTGGTGACCAAACGCATCCGGCCGCTGCAGGTCAACGGCCAGGTCGTGCATCAGATCGGCATCCCGCTGCATTGGGGGTTCACCGGGCTGACGCGCCACGGTTACCTGACCAACACACTGGTGCCGTTCCTCGGCGATGGCAACACTCAGACCCCGGAATCCAAGTCATTCCTGGTCAACGTGGAGAAACTGTAAATGGCCAGCCAAGACATCATTGCCCGCTCGGCCACCACTACCGTGCCGCCGTCGGTGAGGACTCAGCAGGGCGTGGCCAAGCTGATCGACACCACCAAATGCATCGGCTGCAAGGCTTGCCAGGTCGCCTGCTCGGAATGGAACGAGCTGCGCGACGAGGTCGGTCACAACCACGGCACCTATGACAATCCGCAGGACCTGACGGCGGACTCATGGACGCTGATGCGCTTCACCGAGCACGAAACCGACGCCGGCAACCTCGAATGGCTGATCCGCAAGGACGGCTGCATGCACTGCGCCGAGCCCGGTTGTCTGGCCGCGTGTCCGAGCCCCGGCGCGATCATTCAGCATGCCAACGGCATCGTCGATTTCGATCAGGACCACTGCATCGGTTGCGGCTATTGCATCACCGGTTGCCCGTTCAACATCCCGCGCATTTCGCAAAAGGATCACAAGGCCTACAAATGCACGCTGTGTTCCGATCGGGTGGCGGTGGGGCTGGAGCCGGCCTGCGTGAAAACCTGCCCGACCGGCGCCATCGTTTTCGGCACCAAGGAAGACATGAAGGAGCACGCCGCCGAACGCATCGTCGACCTGAAAAGCCGTGGTTTTGAAAACGCCGGTCTGTACGACCCCGCCGGCGTCGGCGGCACCCACGTGATGTACGTGCTGCATCACGCCGACACGCCGAAAATCTACGCCGGGCTGCCGGATCACCCGGCGATCAGTCCGCTGGTGGATTTGTGGAAAGGCATCAGCAAACCCCTCGGCCTGCTGGCGATGGGTGCGGCGGTGCTGGCCGGGTTCTCCCATTACGTGCGCATCGGCCCGAATCGTGTCGAGGAGGATGAACTTCCACCAGCGCCCGACACCTCGGTGCACGTGGTCGATCCGGCGGTGCACACCTTCGATCCACGCGGGGAGGAGCGGCCATGAGCAACAAGACGATCCTGCGTTACAGCGCCAACCAGCGCAGCAATCACTGGCTGGTGGCGATCCTGTTCTTCATGGCCGGGCTGTCCGGGCTGGCGCTGTTTCATCCGTCGTTATTCTGGCTGAGCCACCTGTTCGGCGGCGGCACCTGGACGCGCATCCTGCACCCGTACATGGGCATCGCCATGTTCGTGCTGTTTCTCGGCCTGGTGTTCAGCTTCTGGCGCACCAACTTCTTTATCGCCAATGACCGGCAATGGTTGCGGCGGATCAATCGGGTGATGGTCAACGACGAAGAAAGCGTGCCGCCGGTGGGCAAATACAACGCCGGGCAGAAGCTGCTGTTCTGGACTTTACTGCTGTGCATGCTCGCGTTGCTGTTCACCGGGCTGGTGATCTGGCGCGCATGGTTCAGCGCGTATTTCGGCATCACCACGATCCGTTGGGCGATGCTGCTGCATGCGCTGGCCGGGTTCGTGCTGGTGCTGAGCATCATCGTGCACATCTACGCCGGCTTGTGGATCAAGGGTTCGGTCGACGCCATGTTGCATGGCTGGGTCAGCCGGCCGTGGGCGAGAAAACACCATGAACTGTGGTACCGCGAGGTGACCCGCGACGAACAGCCTCGGGACGTGCCCGAGCGACCGCTGACGAAAAAGGGCTGACTTTTGCCAAGCATTCTTGAACCTGGGGAAATCGAGGCGGCGGCCAGTTCGCCGCCATTTCTGTACCTGCCACCGCGTAACCTGTTTGCCCTGCGCGCCGAGCGCCTGGAGCGTCTGGCCGAGGGCAATGGGTTGGCGGATTATCTGCGGCTGATGGCCGGGTTGTGCCGGGCGCAGCAGCAGGTCTTCGACGATCCGCCGCTCACCGCGCCGTTTGATGCGCAGCGTTTCGAAGCCTGTCAGCAACACGGTCTGCCACCATTCGCGGCAGACACCTTGGTGCGCGAAGATGCCTGGCAGCCGTGGCTCGATGCCTTGCTGCAGCGCTATGCGCCAGCGGATCAGCCAGCGGTGATCGACGCGCTGGACACTCTGCGCGCCGCCAGTCCCGGCCAGTTGCGCGCGTGGGCGGTGGCGTTGGTCAGCGGTCAGTATTCGCTGGTGCCGGCGGCGCTGGTGCCGTTTCTCGGCGCGGCGCTGCAAACCGCGTGGAGCCACTGGCTGCTCAGCGTGCCGAATCTGCAACTCAAACCCGGCGACAGCCTCAGCCAATGCCCGGCCTGCGGTTCTCCGGCCATGGCCGGGGTGATTCGTCATCGCGGCAAGCACAACGGTTTGCGTTATCTGGTGTGCTCGCTGTGCGCCTGCGAATGGCATGTGGTGCGGGTCAAGTGCGTGTATTGCGAACAGAGCAAGGGCCTTGAGTACCTGAGCCAGGAAGACGACCGGCACAGCGCCGAGCAGGCGCCACTGCGCGCTGAAGTCTGCCCGAGCTGCAACAGCTACCTGAAATTGCTCTACCTGGAGAACGACGCCGAGGCCGAGGCATTGTCAGCGGATCTCGGCAGTTTGCTGCTGGACATGCGTCTGGCCCAGGACGGCTATCAGCGTCTGGCACCCAATCTCCTGTTGGCGCCGGGAGACGAATGACGAGAGCAAAACTGTGGGATTCCAAGCCAGCTCCCACAGATGTTGTGCCAGACCACAAAGCCCGGTCAGCCCCAAATCCCCTGTAGGAGTGAGCCTGCTCGCGATTGCGGTGGGCAGTCACGAAGGAGTTGGCTGAAAAGACGCCATCGCGAGCAGGCTCACTCCTACACTGTTTTGTGGTGACCACCAATCTTCATTCCACCCCGAATCCCTGTGGGAGCGAGCCTGCTCGCGAAGGCGGCGTTTCAGTCACATCATCTCCCACAGATGTTGTGCCGGACCACAAAGCCCGGTCAGCCCCAAATCCCCTGTAGGAGTGAGCCTGCTCGCGATTGCGGTGGGTCAGTCACAAAGAAGTCGGCTGACAAGACGTCATCGCGAGCAGGCTCACTCCTACACTGTTTTGTGGTGACCACCAAGCTTCATTCCACCCCGAATCCCTGTAGGAGCGAGCCTGCTCGCGAAGACGGCGGGTCAGCCATATCCACATTAGCTGACACACCGCGTTCGCGAACAAGCTCGCTCCCACAGTGCGTCTACACTTCTGAAACCCTTGTGGGAGGGAGCTTGTTCCGCGAGGGGCTGTCTCAGTCGAATCAGGAGTGGCTGATGTCTTCCAGCGTTGCCCTGCGGTTGCCGTCCATTGACGGGTTGTTGCGTCACCCGGCGTGCGCGCCGTTGGCCGAGCGTTACGGCCGGGATTCGTTGCTGACTGGCCTGCGTCAGTTGCTCGATGAGCTAAGGCCTGACGTGTTGAGCGGGCAATTGTCCGCCGTTGAAATCGCCGCCGAAGTGCTCGCCGGCCGCGTCGGCGAACGCTTGGCGCAACAGCAGCGCAGTCAGGTTCGCCGGGTGTTCAATCTCACCGGCACGGTGCTGCACACCAATCTCGGGCGCGCCTTGCTGCCCGACGCAGCCATCGAAGCGGTGCAGATGGCCGC
Source organism: Pseudomonas koreensis (assembly GCF_024169245.1). Lineage (NCBI taxonomy): Bacteria > Pseudomonadati > Pseudomonadota > Gammaproteobacteria > Pseudomonadales > Pseudomonadaceae > Pseudomonas > Pseudomonas koreensis. The sequence continues at coordinate 4,433,948 of NZ_JALJWP010000001.1, read as the reverse complement.
ACGCTATCCGCTCAATCTCGAATTCGATCTGGCCAGCGGCAAGCGCGGTGATCGCGATGACCTGGTCGAGGGCCTGATCCGTGAACTGACCGGCGCCGAAGCCGTGACCGTGGTCAACAACAATGCCGCCGCCGTGCTGCTCACCCTCAACAGCCTCGGCGCGCGCAAGGAAGGCATCATCTCGCGCGGTGAACTGATCGAGATCGGCGGCGCCTTCCGCATCCCCGACATCATGGCCCGCGCCGGCGTGCGCCTGCATGAAGTCGGCACCACCAACCGCACCCACGCCCGTGACTACGAAGCGGCCATTTGCCCGCGCAGCGGTTTGATCATGCGCGTGCACGCCAGCAATTACAGCATCGAAGGTTTCACTGCACGGGTGCCAACCGCAGAGCTGGCCGAGCTGGCGCACGCCCATGGCTTGCCGTTGCTGGAGGATCTGGGCAGCGGCAGCCTGCTCGATTTGACCCGCTGGGGCTTGCCGGCGGAACCAACGGTGCGGCAGGCGTTGCTGGATGGTGCTGACATCGTCACCTTCAGCGGCGACAAATTACTCGGCGGGCCACAGGCCGGGTTGATTGTCGGGCGCAAAGAGCTGATCGCGAAGATCAAGAAGAATCCATTGAAGCGCGCGCTGCGGGTCGACAAGCTGACCTTGGCGGCGCTGGAAGCGGTGCTCGGGTTGTATCGCGATCCTGATCGCCTCGCTGAACGTCTGCCGAGTCTGCGGCTGTTGACCCGTCCGCAAGCCGACATCTTCGCTCAGGCTTTACGCTTGCAGCCCTTGCTGGCTGAAATCCTGGGGTCGGTCTGGCAGGTCAATGCGATCGAGGCCTTGGGCATGATCGGCAGCGGCAGCCAACCGGTGGCGCGCTTGCCGAGCGCGGCGCTGTGTTGTCGCCCGCAGGTGTCCAAGCGCTGGCGCGGGCGTTATCTGCTCAATCTCGAAGCGGCGTTGCGCGGTTTGCCGATCCCGGTGCTCGGGCGTATCGACGACGATGCGCTGTGGCTGGATCTGCGTCAGCTTGACGATGAGCCAGCATGGCTGGCGCAGTTACCGCAATTGCAGGTCGACCGGTGATCGTCGGCACGGCGGGGCACATCGACCACGGCAAGACCTCGCTGTTGCAGGCGCTGACAGGGCAAAACGGCGACCGCCGCCCGCAGGAGCGCGAACGCGGGATGACCATCGATCTTGGCTATCTGTATGCCGAACTGGAACCGGGCGCCGGGCTGACCGGGTTTATCGACGTGCCCGGTCACGAGAAATTCACCCACAACATGCTTGCCGGCGCGCAGGGCATCGATCTGGTGTTACTGGTGGTCGCGGCCGACGACGGCGTGATGCCGCAGACCCGCGAACATCTGGCGATCGTCGAGCTGCTCGGCATTCCCCGCGCGCTGGTGGCGATCACCAAATGCGACCGCGCCGGAGCGGGCAGGGTGGAAGAGGTGCAGCGCCAGGTACTCGATCTGCTCGCGCCCGGGCCGTTTGCCGACGCGCCGATGTTCACCGTGTCGAGTGTGAGTGGGCAGGGTGTCGACGAACTGCGGGCGGCGTTGTTGCAAGCGCAAAAAGAAGTGCAGGCGCGCAGTGGCGAGGGCGGCTTTCGCTTGGCGATTGATCGTGCATTCAGCGTGGCTGGGGCGGGGATTGTGGTCACGGGCACCGCGCTGTCGGGCACGGTAGCGGTGGGCGACAAACTGGTTCTGGCGCCTGCGGGCAAATCGGTACGCATCCGTGGACTGCACGCGCAAAACCAGGCCGCTGAACGGGCCTTCGCTGGCCAACGCGTGGCGCTGAACCTCAGCGGCGAGCGTCTGGAACTGGCGCAGATCCACCGTGGCCAATGGCTGCTGGCGGACTGGCTGCACGCCCCGACCCAGCGCATCGACATTGACTTTCAGCTGTTGCCCGGCGAGCGCACCTTCGAACACTTTCACCCGGTGCACCTGCACCTCGGCACCCAAGACGTGATCGCCCGCGTCGCCTTGTTGCAAGGCCCACGCCTGAGCCCCGGCGAGCGCATGTTCGCGCAACTGCTGATCAACGCGCCGGTGCACGGGGTGAAGGGCGATCGGCTGATCCTGCGCGACGCCAGCGCCCAGCGCACCCTCGGGGGCGGCGTCGTCCTCGATCCGTTCGCCCCGACCCGCCAGCGCCGCAGCCCGGAACGCCTCGCGCAACTGCAAACCCTGGCCCTCAGCGTCAGCCTCGAACAGGCCCTGCCAGCACTGCTCAACCACAGCCCCGGCGGCCTCGACCCACAACGCCTCGAACGTCAGTTCAATCGCCCGCGCGCGCAGTGGTCGCTGGCAGAGAACATCCGCCTGATCGACACCCGCCAAGGCCCGCTGCTGTTCAACGTGCAGCGCTGGGGGCAGTTGAAATTCACCTTGCTCGAGCAACTGGCCCGATTCCACGAACAGGAACCCGACCAGATGGGGCCTGACCGCGATCGCCTGCGACGCTTCAGCGCGCTGGCACTGGAACGCTCGACCTTCATCAGCCTGCTCGACGAACTGCTCCACGCCGGCTCGATCCTCGCCAGCGGTCCCTGGCTGCACCTACCCGATCATCAAGTGCGCCTGAATGCCGACGACGAAATCCTCTGGCAGCAATTACAGCCGTTATACGAACAGGCCGGTTTCGACCCACCCTGGGTGCGCGACGCAGCAAAAATGCTCGGCGAAGAAGACGCCAGCGTGCGCCTGCTGCTGCGCAAACTGGCACGGCTGGGCCTGATGCACCAGGTGGTGCGCGACCTGTTCATCAGCGACATCGCCCTGCGGCAAATGGCGGCGCTGCTGCTGAAAATCGCCGAAGAAAATCCAGCGATTGAGGTGACAACCTTCCGTGATGCGCTAGGCTTGGGACGCAAACGCTGTATTCAGTATCTGGAATATTTCGACCGACTCGGCCTGACCCGCCGCCTCGGCGAATCCCGCCAGATCCGCCGCGACAACGCGCTGGCTCACGCCGACGCGCAATGAGTTCAAGGAAGGCAATCGCGCCCGGTGGCGCGGCCGGGCTTCAAACCCGGTTGGGGACGGCATCCGTTCCCGGGCAGGTTCGACTCCGGCTGCCTTCCGCCATCACTCAAAAATCAAAAGATCGCAACCTCTCGGCAGCTCCTGTTCCGATCCCTGTAGGAGCTGCCATAGGCTGCGATCTTTTGATTGTGAATGCCAGAGAAACGTAGTCTGGCCCGGTTTAGTTGCTTCGTTACACGTCGTTTGTGCAGAATATCCAGTTAATCAGGATACTTGAGAAGTGTAGGTTTTTTGCAGGGAAAAGCCTTATTTCCACGCTGTCGAATGATAATCCGCCCAGCAGTTTAATAGTAATCTCTCGCCACAAACCTGCATCGCCATTGATATTGTATTGATGAACAAGCTCTGTGCCATTGAAAAAGTCAATGCGTACCAGTACTCCTGTTATAACTGGCGGGCCTTGATTTAATCTTGGTGACCAGCACAGGCAATGAAATTTGAGAAGTTTGAAGGTTCTTCCTTTAAACCCGATCACCATTTTTACCTCACCAACATTTGGAGAGGAGTTCAATAAGTCTCTCGCCCACATGTTTGATGTTCCGCTAATATTCACTCTTGTAACATTGATTTTTTCAAAATGGCGTGTTTCACCATCTCTATATTCTGTATTGGGGCCGAAGTTATCAACATAAAGATCTTTAGGAACAACTTTCAGGGTGCGTATGTTTGAATGAACTGTGCCGCTGTGATATCGAGATTGAGCATACAAACGCCGTGCGCCCAGCGGCACGATGATCGGGTGCTCCCAGCTACCCGCCGCATCGGCGGTCGCCGTTCCTTTGAATTCCGCACTCGGCTCACTGCCCTCGAAAATATCCACTTGCTGGCCTATGCTGGCGGTGCCTTGAAGTTTGAGCGTGGTACTTTCGGTCGTGTAGTTGTCAGGAATGTCTGCGCCTGTATCGTCCAGCACTTTGTCGAGCGTTGGAACAATGACTGCAGTGACGGTCAACGTCCTGACCGCCGACACCGGCTCCGTGCCGTACAACGCCTTGGCCTTGAAGTTGTGCACTGTCAGGCTCAGGTCTTTCACTTCCAGTTCCCACTTGCCAGTGGAGCCACTCACCTGCGCTCTGCCTTTCGAAGTCGCCTCATCAAAAATCTCGACATACAAGCGTGACGTCGCGGTGCCGGTAAGCTTGATGTTGGGGTCGAGGGTAACGGTGTTATTGGGTATTTCCGCTCCTTTGGAGTCCTGCACCGAGGTAATGACAGGTGTCAGTACACTCGAATACGTGAAGGTTCTGCCGACTGATTCCTGGCCGGTGCCGTAATCCGCTTTGGCCTTGAATGTGCGAGTTCCAATGGCGGCCAGCGTGGCGGTATATTTCCAGGTGCCGGTGCCGTCGACCGGATGTTTGCCCTTTGACGCGGCGCCTTCGAATATCTCGACCTGCTGATTGCGCGCGGCGGAACCGGTCAAGGTCACGACGGGATCGACCGTACCACCGCTGTGCACAATTTCTGCGCCTTTGGAGTCCTTCACCGAGGTGATGGCGGGTTTCACATCCTCGACGGCTTTGACGGTATAGACGCGATCCGGGAACACCACAGCATTTTCTTCATTAATACTGCCGTCAAAGGTGACTTTGAACGCAATGGTCAGTGTCGATTTATCTTTAAGGCCACGCAGCTCGCTGACGGGCGTTGAAGGGTACGGCCCAACGATTACGCCATTACCGTATAGGGTTTGTCCGGCATAGGTCGTTTTTCTGTATTCAGAGTTATCGTCGTTGGTACCAAAGTAGCGCAACCAGAGTTTCTGATTTGCTGCGATCAACAGCCATGTTGGCACGCGAGTAAAAGCATTATTGGCCAGGATGGTCACATCCAGCTCGTTATCGGGAGCGCCATCAATGGTTGCTTTGGGTAGCCGTGAGTCCCCGTTCTGAATGGGCAGCACCGCCAACAGTCGAGGCCTGGAATCCTTCGGCTCGGTCGTGCCACGGGTCACCGTGTAGCTCACCGTCACCGGTTTACCCAAGTTGAAGGCGATCACCTTTTTATCAAGAGCAATCTCCTGCTGGCCCAACGCAGTCACCGGCCATGGATCGGTGGTGTGCGAGCCTTCAGTCGGGGTTCCCGGTGCGCCATTCCAGGTGACGATGATCTTGTCATCCAACAGCATGCCGTCGTAATCGATCACAGCGGTCAGGGTGTTCTGAGCGGCAAACGGGTCGAGGCTGGTGTCGTTCGGTGCTTCCTTGATCTTCGGCTCTTTCAGATCCAGCGCCACCCCAACACTGAACGTCAGCGAATTGGAGTAACTCGTCCCGCCCGCCGCGCGTTTGATCTCGTACCTGGCCTCGACCGTTCCGCCTTCATTGCCCTTGATCACTGCGGCCGGGATCGGGAACGGTACTCGCTGGCCGGCGGTGAATTCGTTCAGCTTGATCGAGTTGGGGTATTCGCCGGTGATCGAGCCGATCCAGAACATGAACACTTCGTCACCGCTGACCGTTTCCGTGTACACCACGGTCAGGGTGGTGCCGGCGGTGTCGGCTGGCAGGACGCCGTTCACCACGCCGGCCACTTCCGGTTCGGGCAGTTCCAGGCGGGGTTCGCCGATTTGCAGGATTTCAGTGTGGATCGACTCGCGAATGGCCCGGGTGGCCTCGTACGGGTTGAGCGTGGCGAGCACCGCTTCGGCGATCAATTGCTGATAGTAGAACTCCGCCGTGCCGCCGTTGACCGGGGCCAGGTGTTTGCCGTCGATGTTGTACAGCAGCGGTTTCGCGTCGACGACGTCGTTACGGGTGATAAGGCGCGTCGGCAGGTCAGGCAGGTAGGGCTTGAGGTCGGACCTGGTGCCGAGCATGAATATCTTGAGGACCTGGCCTTGGGCAAAGGATTTGTCGAAGGGGATCTCGAGGCGAATCTGAGGCAGTGCGGGGTCCAGCGCTCCGGAGTCCTCGTCCAGCATGATCGGTGCGGCCAGTCGCTGGACTTCGCCGATGGCGCGGATGAACTGGCTTTTGGAGTGCAGATGGGGAGGGCTGTCGGCTTTTTTCACGCTGCAGGACAAGGAGAATGTTTTCGTTGCCAGCTGCATCAGCGCTGCGTTGGGCAGTTCGAGTTCGACCACACTCGGCAGGTTGTCCAGCGGTTTGCTTTCCACGTTGAAGTCAATCGGTGCGCCCTCGGTCGGCGTGCCTTTGACCCGCACAATGATGATGTCGCCCAGTTCGAATTCCGACTTCGAGGTGGGGACTTGTGCCGTCCCCGGCTTGCCCGCGAGGGCGTCCAGATCCAGCTCATTGTTTTTGGCTTCCTTGAGCATCGGGGCGTCCAGCCGGGTCGCATCGACGGCCACCACCACACGCTGTTCGGGGCTCCAGTCTTCGGAGCGATTGAGCACCTTGTCATACACCTCGAACGCCACGGCCACACCGGGAAAATCCGCATCACCGGCCTCGCGGATGATCGCTTCGGTAATGGTCACGATGATCGGCGCCTTGCCTTCAGCCTGTTCCTGAGTCAGCGGCTCACTGAGTACAAAGATCCCGCCCCAGCTGATGCGACCGACGTCGCCCGCCGCCGCGTACGGGTAGGGCGCTGTGCCATCGGTCTTGCCCAGGGTGATCGGCACGCCAGCGGCGACGTTGTCCTTGTGGATGCCGCCGTCAACGATGTCCTCGGGAATTGTCATGATCAGCTTGGAATGCCCGATTTCACCATTGTCATCGTGCCCGCCCGGGCGCGTGAGCTTGACCAGCACCTGCATCACTTCGGAGGCTTGATCCGCGCCGCCCAGCGGCTTGACCACATAGGACACCGCGAACGAGCCATCGACCATGTGCCGGGAAGGCACGAACATGCGCAGTTGGCTGCCGACCTCGGTCTTGTCGACGGTTTCCACCCAGACGTTCTGCCCGGTGCCCCAAAAGATCGTCAACTTGTCGCCAACCGCCATGTTCCCCCACGGCCCCGCCTGGCACAGCAAGCCATTAAGCGGAAAGTTGCCCAGCGCGGCCGCGATGTTGATACCCCAGATATCGGGATCCTTCGACACCGGTTCTTTGCTGCGCCCGGGGATGTCAAGTTCCTTGAGCAGCAGGGGGCTGTTGGGGTTGGGCATGGCGCTGACTCTGGGGGAAAGGGACAGCCTGAGTTAACGCGCGTTGAAGGGATTGCGCACCTGTCAGAGTTGACAGGTGCGCAGGGGTATCCGACGAGCGGTCGCCTTCACAAGCGGGCTCGCTTGCGCAGGCCAGCGGTGTCAATAAGCAGCTTTGTGATCGACACCGATTCCTGTGGGAGCGGGCTTGCCCGCGAAGGCTTCAGCCGCTCCAGCACATCAGTCATGACGTGTCACAGAGGCCCGCTACTGCGGCATCTCCAGATTATCCAGCACCCGATTCACCGCCAATTCTCCAAGCATGATCAGTTGCGCGATCCCCATCAGCGTCCGACGCTGCGACGGTTTCACCAGTCCGGCGAATTCCTGGGCGATGGTTTTGGCCGAGGCGAGGGTTTCGCAGGCGTTGGCCAGCAGGTCTTCATTTTTGGTGTCGGCGGTGACGGCGTACATCGCGCGGGGGCTATAGGGCGGTGGCGTGGATCCGGGTGGACAGAGATAGTGGTCGAGGGCGCGGTCGGCGGCTTCGTGGAGTTTTTTTGAGTCGAGGGATTCGTAGGGGGAGGTGGGGTCGGTTTCGGGCGGGTTGGGTGTTGGTTTGATCATGGTGAGACTCCGTGGTTGATTTAGCCGCCACGGCTCATCGCTAAACAAGTAAAGGTGGCGGCTGTACGCAGGTTAGCGATCCGGGTCACAGAAACCCCGGGTAGACCCTAAGGTCTCCCACGCACAGCCACCATGACATCAAGTGCAGATCGAAAACTGCATTGAGGCTCGGCATTGGTGCGTCTGTAAGGTGTCGGATCGCTAAACCCGATCGCTGATTCGTCAGCGACCGCACCACAATAGAACCCGCCCCCAAGGCGCACAAGCCGGCGGATTCTGGCTTGGCTGTAGGTATTGGCGCAAGGATTTGTAGCCTTGATACCGTGTCTGCAGGTGTCTTTTAAACTCGTCGTTTAAAAGCAAAAGATCGCAGCCACCTCGCCATGGTATTACATGGATCAATGGGCGACCGGTCCTGATCTGGGAGTGCGCTTTGGCAAGCCGACGTTTGAAAGGATCGGTCGCACGTTTCGCATCACAGCCTGCAAGGACCTTCGCTCGCTGCAAGATGATCACCTGATTCAGCTCGATGAGTTGCCGGTCATCCAGTTCCATTAGGCACTCAATCTGTTGGAAGGTCATCTGGCAGGTCCCGAAATCCGTGCGCCAGAAAGCAAGGTTGTATTCATGTATATGAATGAGGGTTTCGTCGAGGTCGAGGGAGAGCAATTGCTGCGGGGGACGCAGTACCTCAGCGGCGAACAACTCAAGTTTGGCGAAATTTTGCCCAAGCAGATTCTGGTCGCGAAGTAGCCAGCGTTTACAGCAAAAGATCGCAGCCTTCGGTAGCCCCTAAAGTTGAAATACGAAACTGTAGAAGCTGCGGAAGGCTGTGATCTCTTGATTTTTCTACCCACGAGAGTAAGGAGCGAAGCAATCCCGCAACCACCGAAAGTCTCTGGGATAGCCCCAGTGCCCTGCGTGCGAGCCTGCTCCTGAAGGGGGCAACACTGACCCCCAATCGACTATTTTTCAAACCACCTTCGGTGAATTCTGCATGTCAAATTTTTTCATTTTTGCTGCGAGTTCACTCTCAGGTACAAGCCTGATTCGGATGTTGTCAAGGTCGGCAATATTAGTTGCACTGAAAGACAAAGTGTTTTTGCTGGCGGTGTCTTTCGGTTTGAACAGTCCCTCAAATTCATGCCATTGTTCCCATGTGATCGGGAGCTTCTGGCGCATCAGTTGTTCATCACCTAAGCTTAAAGTCATTTCGGAATCATCAAGGCGGTTGTTGTTGTAACTGAAGTTGAATTCATATAGTTTTCCGGATTCTAACGTAATTGTTTTAGTGATCGTTCCAGTAGCCGTTTTAGGGTAATGAAGATAATACTGGTTGTCTCCAGTTGTAATCAATTCCCCACCGTCGATGGGCGACCAACCGTTCCAGTACGCTTTTGTAAAATCGGTGAAGTCATCCAGGTTGGTAAAGTTGGTAGTCATTTTATTCTCCTCGGTATCGATAGATTAGAACGTTGGTAAGTACTGGCAGCCAAATTTTTAAAGGCTGGTGATGTTGCTCTTGAGTATTGCAATCATTAATTTTCAAATGAAGTCTTCGTCTTGGAAGAAATCAATCAAGTACATCAATCGAATAATTACTAAGTCGACAACACCTTGACGGAGTTATTAGAACAGGTAACGGGAAAGTGCACACCTGTCAGAGTTGACAGGTATCAGGCGAAACCCGATGAGTGGTAGTTTGTCGCTTGGATGAAAAAATTTGCTGTCGAGACGCCAAAACTCGCTGTCCCGATTGAACGGGACAGTGGTTCCGTTTTTCTTGAAGCGATGTGGAGTATGTGAACCCGCCTTCGCGAGCAGACCCGCTCCGGGCGGCGATCCAATCGACTGAACGCCAGCTTTCACTTCAAAGTCCTTGGCAACCAGCGGGGTCCCTGCAAGAACACCACTGGTTGAACTGAGCGGGCGCTTAATGAGGGGGTGTCGTGGTGCCAGCATTCGTTTCCAGCACACGCCTTGCTTTGAGCGCCAACCCTCTTGAGGCGGGCATCGCCAAATAAGTGACCTGCCCCGTTAAGCGATGCTGAACTGCGCTGCTGTCACCGCCAATACGGGGATAACCCCAGGTGACCACTCGACCGTCGGCAGTTAGCGCGGTGAAGCTCTGAGCACTGCTATAAAGGGCATGCACCTCGGTGAGTTGATCAGCGACGAGAGAGATCTTCTCTACCATATCTGGATTCCCCCAAGTGACCACCGTGCCATTTTTACGCAGGGCTGCGAATGCTGTCAGGCAGCCGCACACCTGAACAATGTCGTCCAGTTGTGCGATCTCCCCCGGCAATAGTCCCCCGGATTCAGTATTCCCCCAAGCCACAACCCGACCGTTGCTTCGAAGTCCAGCAAATGCGCCAAATGTCGCGGCGATGTCAATGATATCCGTCATTTTTCCAATCACTGGTCCAATAGTGTCCGCATTGCTGTTTCCCCAGCCCACGATCTGACCGGTCTTGCGTCTTGCGATAAAAGCTCTGTCAAATGACCTCAATTCGATGAGGTCGGTCATTGCTGCGATATCGTCAGGCACGACTCCGGCTAAAGAACCACCCCACGCCACGACCTGGCCGGTGTGTCGAAGTCCGGCAAAGGCGTCATAGTTACCCCACAATTCTTTTATATCGGTGAGTCTGCCTATTTCGTCAGGCATTGCTTGGCGACCCCACGCTACGAACTGCCCATTGGACCGTTGTGCTGCAAAGGCGTAACCAGCGGCCACCACGCGAACAAGATCGGTCAGCGCACTGATGGGCGCAGGTACTGCCGTATCTCCCCAAGAGAAAACCCGTCCGGTATTCTTCAGTCCAGCAAATGCCGAGTGGCTGCCAGCCAATTGTGTAAAACCTGTTGGGTCCACGTGACCCATGTCCCCGCCCAGCGGCCCCTCGCCCCACGCATGCACCTCGCCGTTAGCTCGGCGCACTGCATACGCTTTTTGTGTGCTGCAAACTTGAACAATGTCTTTGAGCAATCGAATGTTCGGCGGAATGTCGGCGCCATTCTCTTCTACTCCCCAACCTACAAGTTCTCCCTCATCGCGATGAGCGACTACAGCTGTGTTATTGCCGAAGATATTCAGTGGATTGAGCGTCAGTCGGTCATCTGCGGTACGTACTTGCAAGGGCTGCAGTGGGAAGTCGTCGCGCCAGGAAGTAGCCGTTGTCCAGTGACTGTCTGACGGATATTTCCACTCGGCAGCCACGGGTTGGCCGGTTTCGGCATTGAATGTGCTCAAGAGCCGGCTAGCACCCCTTGGAATGACTAATGTATGTTGAAAGCGTGCCCCGAAAATGCTCAGTACGCCTCTGCCGATCACGTTGCGAACGTCATAAACGCTCGGGTTCGACGGTCCGTCCATGCCGCCCGCCTGACGGGCGATTTTGTAGCTGAGCGAGATTTCTCCACCGTTTTCATCATTGATACGCGCGTGGGAGATATTGATTGAGGTCAGCTCCTTGCCAACATCGACCGGCGAAACGGTGTATTGATGGCGTGTGGCGGTTTTGCCTTCTACGGTGACGGTAATGTGATCATCTTCCTGCAGCAGCGCGGCAGCCGGGATGACCACAGTTGCACCGTTTGGAATCGTGTTGGGATTGAGCTGATCCTTCTGCGCACCTGTAGCTTCGAGGAACGTGGCGACTGGCAGGGTCACGCTCACCTGCATCATGAACGGCAATGACTCGCGCACGCTCGATAGTGCCGTTTCGCTGTCGGTGACGACGTAGTAAACCTTTACGCTCAGGCCTTTGAACCACAGGATCACTTCGTTGCGCACGCTTCGCCGGATGGGCTGGTTTTCCGCGACATCACCCGCCAGTTGCGGATCATCGTAATAAACGGTGCCACCGCCGGGGGCTTGCGCGACCCAGATCAGATTCACCAGGTCGTTGGCTTTAAGACCCGGATACCACGGGATATTCGCCGTGGCCAACGGTGTGTCGGATGGCAACGTCCCGTCAGGCGCCTCGTCGACGGTTGGTGCGGCCAACTGGCTGATGTCGCCGACCACGGTGATGCTGGCATTTTTCGACGGGCGGTCCTGCTCCCCGCTACGGCGGCGTATGTAGCTGATCGAGGCGCTCCCCTTGGCGATGGCTTTGACGGCCGCGTTGGGGATGGGGAAGTCGAGGTTAAAATCTACGAATTCGACGGTCTGCTCCAGCGGTCCGACGATGATTTGCGGGCCTTGCGCCGGGATGCCGACCCAAGTCATCGCTATCTCGTCACCCACATTGAAATGTTCCTTCGGGGTGTATGCGCGGACGATCACATCGTCATCCCCGAGCTGAGCGAGATCGATGCGCTCGGTCGGCAGACCATTGACCAATACCTTTGGCTCGCTCAACCGGTTACCGCCCAGGTCCACCAACACATAGCGCTGCGCCGACCACGGTGCGCGTTCATCCGGATAGTTGCCGCAGCGGTCGATGACCTGAAAAGCCACCGCCACACGTGGGCCATCGCCCGCGGCTTCGATGATTTTGCGACTAAACACAACAGTGATCGGATGGGCAGCCGGATTCTCTGCCTGTTCCGGCGTAACGACGTGCACCACTTGCTGGCTGCCCCAGCGCGCGAGGATGCGATCGTAGCGGGTGAGGTTGCGGTAGGGCACGACGGACATCGTCACTCCATCGTCCGGCAGTTGTTCATCGACCTCATCATGGGAGAGGGTGAACTTGAGATCAGAGTGGCCGTCATCGCCGGGAATGTCATCGTATTCGCCGGGCCGCGTGAGCTTGACCAGCAAGGTCAGCACGGGTATCGAATCTTCCGGAACCTGGTTTTTTTGCGAAATCCGGTAGAACACCGGCGTGGCATCCCCCTCGAGCACGTGGGCCTTGGGCAGGGTGAAGGAGACGTCCTTGTTGAGCTCGGAATCCAGCTCGATGATTTTGCTCCAGAGTGCCACATCGGGATTGCCCCAGAACACCTCGACCTTATCGCCGACGCCCATCCTCCCCCAGGCGGGGACAATGCCTTGCAGATCGCCTTCCACGGCCCGGATGGGGATGCCGCCGTAGTAATGCTCTGCAGGGTCGAGGGTGACCAGCGCAGGGAAGTAGGGAGGTCGCAGGGCTTGAGGGCTGTTGAGCTTTTCATTAGGCATGAGGCTTACTCCGGTCCGTGGTTGGGCGAAGGAGTCAGTTAAAGCGGAATTAAAAGACTACGCACCTGTCAAGTCTGACAGGTGCGTAGTGGTATCCGACGAGCGGCCACTTGTTGCTCCGTATCAGGAACGGTTTTCCTGACGCAACGTCGATATTCACCGTCCCGATTAACGAGGTGGCGGATTTTCTTTTGTTGAGGCGATGTGCAGGCTTTGAAGATGCCTACGCAAGCAGGCTCTACAGGTTCGGGGGGGGGGGGCAACGCAGTCTTGTGATCGACGCCGATTCCCGTGGGAGCGGGCGTGCCCGCGAAGTCGGCGAGGGCGACATCGCCTCACTCAAAGCCTGTCACAGAGGCCCGCTACTGCGGCATCTCCAGATTATCCAGCACCCGATTCACCGCCAATTCTCCGAGCATGATCAGTTGCGCGATGCCCATCAGCGTCCGACGCTGCGACGGTTTGACCAGTCCGGCAAATTCCTGAGCGATGGTTTTGGCGGAGGCGAGGGTTTCGCAGGCGTTGGCCAGCAGGTCTTCGTTTTTGGTGTCGGCGGTGACGGCGTACATCGCGCGGGGGCTATACGGCGGTGGGGTGGAGCCGGGTGGGCAGAGGTAATGGTCGAGGGCGCGGTCGGCGGCTTGGTGAAGTTTTTTTGAGTCGAGGGATTCGTAGGGGGAGGTGGGGTCGGTTTCGGGTGGGTTGGGTGTTGGTTTGATCATGGTGAAGCTCCTTGAGAGATGGAGCCGTCAGCCTTCGCTGCTAAACGAAGAGGGTGACGGCTTTACGCGGGTTAGCAGACCAGGCTCAAGGATCCCGGCGCACCGAAGTGCCCCACGCAAAGCCGCCATAACGTAATGGCAGTACTCGCGTGCCTTGAAATTTGCCGAGCTGCTAAACCCGATCACTGAACATTCAGCGACCGCACCACAATAGAACCCGACCCCACGGCGCACAAGCCGGCGGATTCTGGCTTGGCTGTAGGCAATGACGCAAGGATTTGTAGCCTGTCAGGCGTGTCTGGAAGTGTCTTTTAAACATGAAAGTTTAAAGCGTAAAGATCGAGCAAGGTCCGGGTACCGGCGTGTGCCGATGCTGAGTGATGCACGCAAAAGGTTTCGATACGGTTGACCGAAAACGCAATACGGGGGCCGGTACCGGTTTGCCGTCTGTCCGAAAATCCGTTCAACCTGTCAACTCTGACAGTAGACGCTGCGCTCGCGCTGAGGTGCCATGGGCATGGGAACAGTCCCTTAGCGCAGAGAGAACGATCATGGCGGAGCCTATCTATAGGAAGCTTGAAGGAATGACACTGGAATTTGTTTCAGGTCGACTGGAGGAGAACCCGAAGGAGCGGAGCATTCGTTACACGGCGAGCTTCGACCTGGGTATGGACTTCACTCACTTTGTGCAAATGGCCAATGTTTATATTCCGGATTATCTCCACAATCCGGTCAACGCCATCAGACCCGAGCTGGACGGCCTGGCTTATCACTACTCCTATAACTACCTGTTTGATACGGCAGGGAATATTCGCGACAACCAAGCCTTGTTCGAGTTGTTCACACCGTCAAGGTATTACGCGGATCAATGGGGGACCGGTCCTGATCTGGAAGTGCGCTTTGGCAAGCCGACGTTTGAAAGGATCGGCCGCGCGTTACGTATCACCGCGCGCAAGGATTTTCGATCGCTGGAAGGTAATCACCTGATTCAGCTTGGCGAGTTGCCGGTCATCCAGTTCCATTGGGCGCTCAATCTGTTGGAAGGTCACATGGCGGGTCCCGGTGTGCGTGCGCCAGTGAGCAAGGTTGTTCTCATGTATATGGATGAAGACTACGTCGAGGTAGAAGGAGAACAGTTGCTGCGGGGTACGCAGTACCTCAACGGCGAACAACTCACGTTTGGCGAAATTTCGCCCAAGCAGATTCTGATCGCGAAGTGACCGGGGTTTGAACAAAGGATCGCAGCCTCAGGCAACTTCTACAGCTGAAATACGAACCTGTAGGCGCTGCCGAAGGCTGCGATCTTTGATCGTGCTCCCAAACCTCACGGCTTATAAGGAATCACCTTGTCCCGGTCCATTTCCACCAGCAACTGATCGAGCATCTGCCGCTTGTTCTCGACTCCGGGAATCGGCACGTACCACGCCATCACGCTCCAGCCTTCGCGCGAGTAGTTGTAGGTCTTGAGCAGTTGACCATCCTTGAACACCGAGCCGCGCAGGTTGTCCTGGTAGTGGTAGGGCATCGGGAAGGTGAACAGGGTGAAGACGTTGACCAGCGCCAGCCAGTTGACCTTGCCGTCGCTGGGTTCGGTGATCAACAGGCTGTAGCCGTTGCGGGTGTAACCGCCGTCGAGCATCGAGAACGCGCCGGTCTTTTTCAGGACGCTGACGGTCTCGCGCTGATGCTGCTCGTCGATGCGCGTGTACGCCGGCCCCATGCCGAGCGTGACCGGCACATAGGCCTGATCGGCATGGTAGTCGAGCGGTTGCAACGTGTTGGCGCAGCCGCCCAGCATCAGCGAAACACAGAGCAGGGCGGCGACTTTCATCATGGCGAGGTTCATTGTGCGACTGCCGGGATCAGCCGGTCTTGCTGCACATCCTGCGCGAAGGCGCGGGCGATGCGGCTGAGGTTCTGTTCGCGCATTTCACCGCCCTGATCCAGCAGCCAGGTGTATTTTTGCGTGATGTTGCGATAGGTGTATTGCTTCAGGCGCTTGTCACCCTGGGACACGGTGAATTCGGTTTGCGTATCGAATTCGTTCGACAGCGGCAGCAGGAACAACGTCGCAGTGCTCAGCAGAATCACCGGAAACGGCGGCAAGTGACGCTCCACATTGAGTTTGACCTGCACGTTGTACTCGTCAGCTTTGCCGCTGCCGGTTTCGATGGTGCGGAACACGCCGGTCTGACGCAGGTGGTTGCGCAGACTGGAGCCGTTTTCCGGGTCATCGACCATAACGTGAATCGGCTGCAGATAAGCCTGACCGTCCGCAATCGTGCGCTCTGGCAAGGTGTTGGTAGCCGCGCAACCGGTCATCAGGGCGGCGGCGGTGAGGGCGATGATTTTTTTCATGGTTTGGCGTCCACGGCAACACCCGGAATGGGGCCGGTGAAGATGTAGGGCTGAGCGCTTTTCAGGTCGAGTTGCAGCGGTTGCAGCGTTGGCAATCCTGGGGCGAGACGTTGCGCAATCAGCGCATCACGGGCGTTCTGATCACTCCAGCGGAACGCGCAGAAACCAGCGGTCAGGCAGAACGAGCGGAACTCACCGATGTAATAGGCCTTGCCGGGTTCGAGGCGCATCGGCAGGTTGAACTTCTCGCGTGCCTCCGCCGAGGTGAAAACGGTGCCAAGCCCTGGTTGGTAGCGTGCGGAAAAGAACTGGAAATCATAGAACTCGTAATCGCCCGGCTTGAGCGGCAGCACGAACACGCTCGCTGCGCCGACACCGTCCTGAATATCCTGCGGCGTGGAATAGGCGCCGGCCATTTTCCAGACACCGGCGGCCCCGTACTCGGAACCGCGCTTGCGGAAAAAGATGCGCTGGTTGTCAGCGGCGGATTGCTTGAGTGATTGTGGCCCGATCGAGCCGACGAGGTAACTGACTGGCTCGCTGGCCTTGGGTTGCAAGGGTTCGCTGACCCAGGAAGCGCTTTCGGTAATGCAGCCGCTGAGCGCCGCGGCGAGCACGACGGCCGCGCCGAGTTTGAATAACTGGAACATGTACATCCCTGAATCCGGGTGTGTTGATTGACTAACGCAGGAAGGTCAATCAATGCCTTCCTGGCTTGGCTTTTTTGCGGGTGCGCAGGATAAGGGAGGTGATGGCATTTGGCTAGCGCTGATGGCCGTGCTGCAAGGATAGATTCGCCTACTGTCTGGATGGGAAACGCACCCCCTGTAGGAGTGAGCCTGCTCGCGATGGCGTCCTTCCGAAAAATTGGTGTTGACTGACACACCGCTATCGCGAGCAGGCTCACTCCTACAGGGGGCCGTATTTCAAAGGGACAAGTGTTTTTTTCAGAAACCAAGTGGGTACTGGATGACCACGTAGATGCGGTCAATATCATCACCGGCCTGCGCTTCGTTGGCGCGGTGGGTCACATGCGAAAGCTGTACCGACAGATCCTTCGCGGCGCCGGACTGGACGATGTATTTCAGGTCGATGTCGCGTTCCCAATGTTTGCCACCATCGCCTTGTTGCGGTTGATAGTCGCCGCTGTCGGCGTCGAACGGGTTGTAAGCTCCGCCTCTGGGGGCGTGGGTGCCGTCGATGTGGCTGCCGCTGACGTAGCGAGTCATGAAGTTCAGGCCGGGGATGCCGAACGCACCGAAGTCGAGGTCATAACGGGCTTGCCAGGAGCGTTCGTTGGCGCCGTTGAAGTCGGCGTATTTGATCGAGTTGGCGAGGTAGATCGAGTCGCCGCCAACGAAATCGAACGGCGTGTTGCCATTGATGCGCTGCCAGCCGAGCATCACCGCGTGCGGGCCGAAACTGTATTTGCCGGAGAGGCTGAACGCGGTGTTATCGATCTCGCCGGCCAATGCGCGGCCGGTGTCGCGGGTGTGGTAGAGGTTGGCGTCGAGCAGCACGCCGGACTGTTTGAAGTGCAGGTTGCCGTAGTACTGGTGCCAGGTGTCGCTTAGCTCGGAGGCGTAAAGTGCGCCGCCGATGGGGCTGCTGCCGAACAGGTCGGCGCCGATAAAACTGATCCCGCCGGCCTCGGTGTTGGCGCCATAGCCGTAGAAATCGCCTTTGCCCGATGAGCTGTCCTGATTCTTGAATGCAGTGAAGTGCCCGGCGACCAGATTGACGTTGTCGAACTCGGCGCTGTTGAGCAAAAAGCCTGTGGCGTATTCCGGTTGCAGGCGTTTGTCGGAGGTGTCGAAGACCGGGTTCTCTACGGTCATTTCACCGAAGGCTAGGGTGGTGCGCGAGACTTTCAATTTGAGCGCACCGCCGGCGCTGGAGTAGTCTTTTTCGCTGCGGCCATCGCTGTCGACCGGAAGCAGACCCGTGCCCGAATGCCCTTTGCCACCGTCAAGTTTCAGCCCGGCGAAGGCGTGGGCATCGATGCCGAAACCGACTGTGCCCTCGGTGAAACCGGATGAGAAGTTACCGATAAAGCCTTGTGCCCATTCCTGTTTGTAGTTTTTCCCGGAGGGTGTAGGAGAGCGGTAATCGTTACTCAGGTAGAAGTTGCGCAGCAGCACGTCGCTTTTGGCGTTGTCGAAAAACCCGCCGGCGTGGGCGGTGCCGGTCAGACCGCAGAGCATGGCAAACAGGGTTAAACGGAAAGGGGCGCGGTTGATCATGGTCAGGGCCGATGGCGATGTGGATGGCGCTGATGATCGGGGGATCGGGTGGGAAAGGATTGGGCCGGTGTGCTGAGTTGGCAGCCATCACACAAAACCCTTGTAGGCCTTCGCCTGCTCGCGATAGCGGTGTGTCAGTTGAACAAATCTTGCCTGACACACCGCTATCGCGAGCAGGCTCACTCCTACAGTTGATAGCGGTGGGTCAGCAAGGGTTACGCCAGCGGCGGTGTCCGCGGTGGAATCTGACGTTTGCTGCCGGTGGATTCAAATGCGGCGGCGAAGCGCAACAGATTCGAATCATCGTACGCGCGGCCAGCGAAAGTCAGGCCGACGGGCATGCCGATGTCGGCCATCACGCCCATGGGCACGGTGACGGTCGGTACGCCGAGGTGGCGGATCGCGAGATTGCCGTTGGCCACCCAGACGCCGTTGCTCCAGGCGATGTCGGCTGAGGTCGGGTTGACGTCGGCGTCCGCCGGGCCCACGTCAGCGACGGTCGGGAACAGCACCGCATCGAGGCCGAGCTTATCCATCCAGTCTTCGAGGTCGATGCGCCGGGTCTGCTCCAGACCGCGCAGGCCATCAGGCACGCTAGGGATTTCATTCCACGGCGTGATACCGCGTTCGGCCATGCGCACGTATTCGTCCATGCCGGCGGCCAGATCGCCTTCACGATTGGGCAGGGTGCCGGGGTCGTGGGGGAAGATTTTCGGACCGTCGACGTCGACCAGACGATTAAGCTTCGGGTCGCCATTGGCTTGCAGGAAGTCGTCGAACGCCCAAGCGGTCAGATCCCACAGTTCATGGTGAAGGAATTCTTTCGACACCAGACCACGGGTGAACACGGTTGGCGCGCCAGGGCGGTCGCCTTCGCAGTTGGAAACCAGCGGGAAATCGGTTTCGATGACTTCGGCGCCAGCGGCTTCGAGGGCTTGGCGTGCCTGCTTCCAGAGGTCGATCACCGAAGTGCGGGTGTTGATGCGCTGGCCGGTCGGGCCGCCAATGCCGGGGGCTTCGCTGGTGCCGGCGTCCGGGTCGGCGTTGATGTACATGCGCGGGATGGCAAAGCGTTTGCCGGTCAGGGCTTTGGCGTCAGCGGCCAGTTCACTGTACGCCGCCGGGCGCACTTCGCTGACGCGGGGGATTGGCACCCACGGTTGCAGGCGCCACAAGTCGCCACGGGTGTCCGGGTCTTCGGCGACGACCACGTCGAGCACTTCGAGCAGGTCGGCCATGGTCCGCGCGAACGGCACGACGACGTCCATGGTCGGGGTCAACGGCCAATTGCCGCGCACCGAAATCACCCCGCGTGACGGGGTATAGGCGCACAGCCCATTGTTCGACGCCGGGCCGCGACCGCTCGACCAGGTTTCCTCCGCCAGACCGAATGCAGCGAAACTCGCAGCGGTGGCGGTGCCGGCACCGTTGGACGAGCCGGAGGCGAAAGGGGCAGTGAGGTAAGCGGCGTTGTACGGACTTTCAGCGCGGCCATAAACGCCACGCTGCATGCCGCCATTGGCCATCGGCGGCATGTTGGTCTTGCCCAGGCAGATCGCCCCGGCGGCGCGCAGGCGCTCGATGGTGAAGGCGTCGCGATGGGCAACCAGATCGGCAAAGGCCGGGCTGCCGGAGGCGGCGGTCAGGCCTTTGACCAGATAGCTGTCTTTGGCGGTGTAGGGAATGCCGTCGAGCGGGCCGAGGGTTGCACCTTTGGCGCGGCGAGCATCGGAGGCGCGTGCTTCGTTCAAGGCTTCCGGATTGCGCACGACTACGGCGTTCAGGGCTGTCGGGGTGTTGGCGCCGTCGTAGGCATCGATGCGCGCCAGATAGGCCTGCACCAGTTCCACAGCAGTGGTCTGGCCGGATTCAAGGGCGGCGCGCAGTTGGGCAATGGAGACTTCGGTGACTTCGATCATCGGGTCACCTGTTGAGCGAGGATGTTCTTGGCAGGGGTATTCATAGCGGTTCTCGTTGCACGGCTTTAAGCGACAAGGTCAAGACTGGCGCCTATTTAACACCAAGCCGCGCTTCGAGTAATCGGCGGGGTGACGGCCCCGCCGATTTTTTCTGCATCCAGCGGATCACTCGTTGATGCGCGGATGCTGCTGAACCAGCACTTTGCGCTTGGCCTCCAGCTCGGCGATCTCGGCATCGATGTCTTCGATTTTCTGTTCGATGTTGTCGTGGTGCTCCTGCAGCAGCTCTTTGGCCTCTTCGAGGTCTGACGCCGCCGGGGCCGCGCCGCGCAGGGGTTTGTTGGCGGTTTCCTTCATGGTCACGCCGGTGATCAGGCCGACCACGGCGATCACCATCAGGTAATACGCGGGCATGTACAGATCGTTGGTGCTTTCCACCAGCCAGGCCACGGCAGTCGGGGTCAGACCGGCGATCAGCACCGAAACGTTGAAGGCACTGGCCAAAGCGCTGTAGCGGATATGGGTGGGGAACATCGCCGGCAAGGTCGAGGCCATGACGCCAATGAAGAAGTTCAGCAACACCGCGAGAATCAGCAAGCCGGAGAAGATCAGGCCGATGCTGCCGCTGTTGATCAGCATGAACGCCGGAATGGCAAAGATGAACAGGCCGATGCTGCCAACGACGATGAAGGGTTTGCGGCCGATCTTGTCGCTGACGAAGCCGATCAGCGGCTGCACGAAGAGCATGCCGACCATGATCGCGATGATGATCAGCACGCCGTGGTTTTCGCTGTAATGCAGGTTGTGCGTCAGGTAACTCGGCATGTAGGTGAGCAGCATGTAATAGGTGACGTTGGTCGCCGCGACCACGCCGATGCAGGTCATCAGGCTGCGCCAGTGCTTAGTCGCAACTTCCTTGAACGACACTTTCGGACCACCGGCGAGGCCTTCGCGGTCACCTTGTTCGAGCTTTTCCACGTGCTGCTGGAACGCCGGGGTTTCTTCCAGGGCGTGGCGCAGATACAGGCCGATCATGCCCAGCGGCAGGGCAAGGAAGAACGGAATCCGCCAGCCCCATTCTTCGAAGCGCTGTTCACCGAGAATCGTCGAAATCAGCACCACCACGCCGGCACCGAAGACGAAACCGGCAATCGAGCCGAAATCCAGCCAACTGCCGAGGAAACCGCGTTTGCGGTCCGGCGCGTATTCAGCGACGAAGATCGAGGCACCGGTGTACTCGCCACCCACGGAGAAGCCCTGGGCCATTTTTGCCAGCAACAGCAGGATCGGCGCCCAGATGCCGATCGAGGCATAGGACGGAATCAGGCCGATGGCAAAGGTGCTCAGGGACATGATGACGATGGTCGCGGCGAGGACTTTCTGCCGGCCATATTTGTCGCCGAGTGCACCGAAGAACAGCCCGCCCAGCGGACGAATCAGGAAAGGCACGGAGAAGGTCGCCAGCGCAGCGATCATCTGCACGCCGGGATCGGCGCCGGGGAAGAAGACCTTGCCGAGCACATAGGCGACAAAGCCGTAGACGCCAAAGTCGAACCATTCCATGGCGTTGCCCAGTGCGGCGGCGGTGATCGCCTTGCGCATCTTGGCGTCGTCGACAATGGTGATGTCTTTCAAACCGATCGGTTTGACGGTGTTCTTGCGTGATTTCATTGCGATGTTCCCGCTCGCTGATCCAGATTACCGCTGCGATGCCATCTCCATGATGGCGCCGGCTCTTCTGCCTCAGATACATGCGGACACGAAATAATTCACCGATGGCCGGAATTAATTTCGACAGGTGGGTGACTGGTCGGTGCTCTGAAGGAACTGGTTGAGCATTCAAAATAGTGGTTGCCTGAACCAATGCCATCGCGAGCAGGCTCACTCCTACAGGGGGTTTGTGTATTGCCGGGATTTGGCGTCCGCCGGGCAACCCTGTAGGAGTGAGCCTGCTCGCGATCGCGGTGGTGCATCCACCACAAGGCTTAAAGCGCAGCCTTCACCTGCAAGCCCACCACCAGCGCATTGTCGATGTCCTGCCCCGAGAACGCGCCCGGTTCGATGATGTATTGCAGGTTCGGGCGCAGGGTCAGCCATGGGGTGGCCTGGTAGCCGTAGCCCAACTCGATCAACTGCTCGGCGCTGTCCAGATTCGGGAACGCAGCACCATTGGCCATGGCGGCATCCTGTTGTACATCACGGCTGCGCGGGTTCGGCACGGCGCGGCCATAGCCCAGCGCCAAAGTGTCACGAGGGCGGCCTTCGAACGGTTTGTACAAAACCACGCCGGTGCCGTACCACTTGCTGAACGGCGAGGCTGCTTCGCTGGCCGCCGAATACTGACCGAACGCATGCAGGCTGCGCCCTTCGGAGGTCGGCGAACGCCATACCGCCTGATCGATCAGCAGATAATGCCCGCCACGGCCGGACACTTCGTCGTCGCTGCCGATGCGTTTGACGTCGGAGCTGTCGTAGTAATAGCCGACCTTGTACTCACCCGGCAGCTCGCCAGCGTGCTTGTACACCAGTTCGATCGGCACGACGGTGCCGGTGGTGTGTTTCGGCCCCAGATGCCAGGCGCGGCTGGAATTGCCGTTGCTCTCGGGATCGACGTTGAACGCCGCCACACGCAGTTGCCAGGACGGTGACAGGTCATATTTGACCCGCACGCCCAAGCGCGCGTTGGGGTAGTTGGTCCAGCCGGTGCCGCCGGACATGTTCAGCGGATGGCCGCAGAAACCGGCGTTCATGAAGTTGCACAGGATGCCGCTGTCGAGGCCGCCGAGGTCGTTGCCCATGGCCATGTAGCCGAGCTTCACGTTCAGCGCCGGGGTGAACAGGCTGCGCTCGTAACTCAGCTCGGTCAGGCGCGTGTACAGACCGCCGTAGTTTTCCTGAATCGGCAAGCGGTTGCCCACCAGATCTTCCGAAGCGCTGTTGCCGCGACGGTCGTTGATGGTCAGTTGCACCTTGCCGGCATTGTCGACTCCATAGAGTTTGCTCAGATCAAACTGCACGCCGAGCTTGATGTTCTGCGAGTAACGCGCCGAGCGGTGCAGGCCTCCGTCGGCGTTGTAAGCGGTTTCGCCGCTGTAATCGCCAGTGAACTTGATGCCGTCTGCATCCAGTTGATGACGCAAGCCGCCCCAGTCACCGGTCAGGGTGCTGCGGGTCAGCAGATCGGAATCGCTGGCAGCCAGCGCGGGTAGGGCAGTGGTGCAGCTCAGACCCAGCAACAGGCCAGTGGAAAGCTTGGTACGAGAAAAGCGAACAGCCGATGACATGTGAATCCTTCCTGCTGAAATCTTCAACGCATTAAAACGGCGACGCGGTGCTTTGGGCACCGCGCGCTGGGGGGAGGGTGGATGTACAGCAGCGAATTACGGCAGGGCGTAAGCCATCACGTAATCGCCACGATCAGTCGACTGGCGTGCGCCGCCAGCGGTGACAACGATGTACTGCTTGCCGGTTTTCGGCGAAACATACGTCATCGGGCCGCCCTGGCTGCCGACCGGCAGACGGGCTTTCCAGACTTCTTCACCGTTGCCGCTGTTGAAGGCGCGCAGGTAGAAGTCCTGGGTGCCGGCAATGAAGATCAGGCCGCCCTGGGTCGACAGGGTGCCGCCAAGAGTTGGCAGACCGATCTTGATCGGCAAGTGCATGCGGATGCCGAGGGGACCGGTGTCTTCAACAGTGCCGACCGGAACCTGCCACGCGACTTTCTGGGTCTTCATGTCGATCGCGGTCAGCGTGCCGAACGGCGGCGCCTGGCACGGAATACCGGCGACCGAAAGGAAGCGGTTCTTGTTCACTGCGTACGGTGTGCCTTTGAGCGGCACAGCGCCCATGCCGGTGTTCAGCGCTTCGCCACCGCCAGCGGCCTGGCCTTTGTTCTGCGACGGAATCATCTGAATCCACAGACCCAGGCGCATGTCGTTGACGAAGATGAAGCCGTGCACCGGGTCGGTGGAGATGCTGCCCCAGTTCATGCCACCCAGCGAACCCGGGAAGCTCAGCGATTTGTCGGTACCCGGCGCGGTGTACAGACCCTCGTAGCGCATGCTCTTGAAGTCGATGCGGCAGAGCAACTGGTCGTACGGCGTGGCGCCCCACATGTCCGACTCGGTCAGGTGCTGCGCACCGATCTGCGGCATGCCCACGGATTTCGGCTGGGTCGGCGAGTACGGCTCGTTAGGGATGTTCGCCGCTTTCACCGGTACTTCTTTGACTTCGGTCAGTGGCTTGCCAGTGGCGCGGTCAAGCACATAGATCTGCCCGGCCTTGGTGCCGATAACCAGCGCCGGAACGCTTTGGCCGTCCTTGTCGAAGTCGATCAGGCTCGGCTGCATCGGCAGGTCGAAGTCCCACAGATCGTTGTGCACGGTCTGGAACACCCAGCGTTCTTCGCCCGTGCTGGCATCCAGCGCGAGGATCGAGGCGCCGTACTTGTGATCCAGTTCGCTGCGCTCGACACCATAGATGTCGGTGGACGAGCTGCCCATCGGCAGGAACACCGTGTTGGTAGCCGCGTCGTAGGACATCGGCGCCCAGCTGTTTGGTGTGCTGCGCACGTAAGTGCTGCCGTCGGCCGGCGCGTTGCGGTCCTGCGGGTTGCCCGGGTCGAACGCCCAGCGCATGGCGCCGGTGATCACGTCAAAGCCGCGAATCACGCCGCCGGGCATGTCGCTTTGCACGTTGTCGGCGACGCGACCGCCAACCACCACGGTGGTGCCGGCCATCAATGGCGCGGACGACAACTGATAGTAGCTGTCTGGAACATCACCCAGACCGGCCTTCAGATCGACCTGGCCGTTGTTGCCGAAACCCTGGCAGAACTCGCCGGTGTCAGCGTCGACCGCGATCAGGCGGGCATCGATGGTGTTGGTCAGCAGACGGCGCTGGCAGTTGGCGGCCGGCGCCGGTTTGGCTTCGATGATCGAAGAATTGCTCGGCTGCGCGAGGGTGGCGGTGGCGTCGAAATAAGCCATGCCACGGCAGCGCTGCCAGACTTTCGATTGCGCGTTGATCGCGTTCTTCCACAGCTCTTTGCCGGTGTCGGCATCGAGGGCGATCAGGTTGTTGTGTGGAGTGCAGATGAACACCTTGTTGCCGACCTGCAGCGGGGTGAGCTGGTCTTCGGCGCCGTTGCCATCGCTCTCGGCGACGTCACCGGTGTGGTAAGTCCACGCGACTTTCAACTGGTCGACGTTGTTGCGGTTGATCTGATCGAGCGCGGCAAAGCGGCTGCCACCTTCGGTGTTGCCGTAGTGCGCCCAGTCTTTCTGCGCCTTGGCCGGCTCCACCGGGGTCAGGCCCGGGCCAGTGCCAGTGGCAGCAACCGTTGGATGGGCGACGAACATGTTGCCTGCAGCAACTGCCACACCGACGGCGAGCACAGCGGCGACGGCATACGCTCCGCGACCGGCAACTCGGCCATTGGCACGCGCCAGCAGCGGGTAGACCAGCGCGACGACCATACCGATCGCGCTGAACATGAACAGCCGCGAGAACACCGGCCAGAACACCAGCCCGGCGTCAGCCACCGCCCAGATCGCGGTCGCCACGAGAAACGCGGCGA
This sequence comes from Pseudomonas koreensis, assembly GCF_024169245.1. Lineage (NCBI taxonomy): Bacteria > Pseudomonadati > Pseudomonadota > Gammaproteobacteria > Pseudomonadales > Pseudomonadaceae > Pseudomonas > Pseudomonas koreensis. The sequence goes on along the minus strand of NZ_JALJWP010000001.1, from coordinate 4,408,256 downwards.
ACAGCCAGGCGCCAGCAGTTTTCTTCAGTGCGATCAGTACACCGGAAACGGTCATCGCCAGACCGCCGACCAGGAAGTACCAGGAACCGCCCAGGCTGACCAGCTTCACACCGCCGGCTGCGAGTGCCAGACCGAGCAGGGCGATGATCACGCCAAGGCCGACGAGAATGAACGTTGAAACGCCTGAGACGCGTTGACTGTGGTTCACATTGAAAGTCCCGTTTGAATGAAGCGCGGGATTATAGCGGTAACTAACCATTCAGTTAACCGCAGTTTTGCCATGAAAACGTGCACTTCTGGGAATCAAGCGTGGTGCAGGTTGACGAAAACGCAAGTCGAGAGGGGTTTCTCGAAGTTTCAGCAGGAGGGGCGGATTGAGCTTGGTATTGCAATGCACATGCTTGGACACCGCGCTGGATTCACCCCTCACCCCAGCCCTCTCCCCGAGGAGAGGGAGCTGATTTGTGGGCTTTTCAAGATCTGTGTTCGCCTTGATATCTCAGGTCGGTGTAACTCGCACATTCAACTCGTTCAGTTCCATCTCCCTCCGCGAGAGGGAGCTGATTTGTGGGCTTTTCAAGATCTGTGATCGCCTTGGTATCTCAGGTCGGTGTAACTCGCACATGCAACTCGGTCAGTTCCCTCTCCCCTGGGAGAGGGCTAGGGTGAGGGGCTTTCAGGATCGACCGCGATGGCAACCTTGCCCCTGGCCCGACCTTGTTCGACGTAGTGCAAGGCGTCAGCTATCTGATCGAACGCAAAGATACGGTCAATCACCGGTTTGATAACCCCAGCCTCGATCAGTGCGGTGATCTTCTGCAACTGAATGCCATCGGCGCGCATGAACAGAAATGAGTAGCGCACCCCACGCTTGCGCGCCTTGCGCCGAATACCGCTGCTGAGCACACGCATCACCAGTCCAAGCAGCCAGGACAACCCCTGCTCCCGGGCGAACTGCACAGTCGGCGGCCCGGACAGGGAAATCAGCTGCCCACCCGGTTTCAGCACCTTCAGCGATTTCTTCAGGACATCGCCGTTGAGGCTGTTAAGCACCACGTCGTAGTCATGCAGTTCAGTAGCGAAATCCTGCTGCCTGTAGTCGATCACCACATCAGCGCCCAGCGCTTTGACCCATTCGGCATTCGCCGTGCTAGTAGTCGTCGCGACGAAAGCGCCAATGTGTTTGGCCAGTTGAATGGCGACCGTGCCGACGCCACCGGAGCCGGCGTGGATCAACACTTTCTGACCCTTATGCAGCCTGGCGACTTCGACCAGTGCCTGCCACGCGGTCAACGCCACCAGCGGCATGCTCGCCGCCTCGGTCATGTCGAGATTGGCGGGTTTCAGCGCTAGCGCTTGTTCGTCGACGGCAATGCATTCGGCAAACGTGCCAATCCTGTTTTCAGGCGCACGGGCATAAACTTCATCGCCCGGCTTGAACCGCTTGACCGCCGCACCTGTGCTGAGTACCACACCGGCGACATCGTTGCCCAATATCAAAGGCATCTGATAGGGCAGGATCATCTTGAACTCGCCGCTGCGAATCTTCAGATCGAGCGGGTTGATGCTGCTGCCGTGCACCTCGATCAGCACGTCGTTTTCCCCGATCAGCGGTTCGGGGACGTCGCCAATCCGGCCGCTCTGCTTGCCGTAGCGTTCGATAAAGAATGCCTTCATTGCGGATGCTCTTGTCGGTAGGAACCCGCCGCAACGTCGGCGGGTCCGGTTGAAGTCAGGCTTGAGGCAGATAACGTGGCGCCACGGCCGACTGGCGAATCTGCCCCAACAGGCCCTGCCGCGCGGTTTGCAGGGCATCCCAGCGTTCGCCTTCATGCAACGGCGGGATGGTCACGACTTCGCGACGATCAAAACCGACCAGCGCAGCGTCAACCATATCGCCGACTTCCATGATGTCGGTCAGCGTGTTGATGTCGATACCGGCGCGGTCCCAGATTTCCGTACGGGTCGCGGCTGGCAGCACGGCTTGCACATACACACCTTTCGGCGACAGCTCCAGGCTCAGGCCTTGAGAGAGGAACAGCACGAACGCCTTGGTCGCGCCATACACCGACATGCCGAATTCCGGCGCCAGGCCCACCACCGAGCCGATGTTGATGATCGCGCCGTCGCCAGCCTTGGCCAGACGCGGGGCGATGGCACTGGCCAGACGCACCAGTGCGGTGGTGTTGAGCGCGACCAGTTGCGCCACGCTGTCGGTGCTCTGTTCGATGAAGGTGCCAGACTGCGCGGCGCCGGCGTTGTTGACGAGGATGCCGATGCGCGCGTCGTCACGCAGACGCGCTTCGACTGTTTGCAGATCGCTGAGTCGGGTCAGATCGGCTTGCAGCACTTCGACATTGACGTTGTGTTCGGCACGCAGATTGGCGGCGAGGGCGTCCAGGCGCGACTGGTCACGCGCGACCAGCAGCAGATCGTGCCCGCGTTGGGCGAAACGTGCGGCGTAGACCGCGCCGATACCGGTGGAGGCGCCAGTGATCAGAACAGTAGGGCGAGTAGTCATGGTGTTGGCTCTTTTCAGTAGAAGACTGATTTCGGGCTTTTAGGATGATGATCGAAATCTAAGCTGTCAACGGTTTTGATTATGGCCAACATCTATGTATCATCGGGCCATGATTTTTCAGCGCTGGAGGTATCCAACATGCGCGTATCCAAGGCTCAGGCTCAGGCCAATCGCGAGCACATTGTCGAAACGGCTTCAGTGATGTTCCGCGAACGCGGTTATGACGGGGTCGGCGTGGCTGACCTGATGGCGGCCGCCGGTTTCACCCACGGCGGTTTTTACAAGCACTTCGGCTCCAAGGCCGACCTGATGGCCGAAGCCTCGGCCAACAGCCTGGCGCAGTCGCTGGCCAGCGCCGAGGCGATGAGCGTGCAGGATTTCATCGATGTGTACGTTTCACGCGACCATCGCGACGGCCGTTCCACCGGTTGCACCATGGCGGCGCTGTGCGGCGATGCGGCGCGGCAGTCGGGAGATGTGAAGGCAGCTTTCGCCGAGGGCATCGAGCGCTTATTGCAGATCCTGGGCGAGAAATATCCGACCGCACCGCAAGATGAGGGCAGAAGCAAAATGATCGACCTGCTGGCCCGAGCGGTCGGCGCGATCATGCTGTCGCGGGCCTGCCCGGACGACTCGGCGCTGGCCGATGAGATTCTGGCGGTTTGTCACGCTGAAATGACCGCTTCGTTGCCGGGCATCGAAGAGGCGGAAAAAACCACGCAAGACAGCTGAATCGACCAGCGTCAGCGGCGCAGGGCCTTGTCGAGTGCCGCCAGCAACACCTCTTCCTCGAAGGGTTTGCACAGGCACTCAAACGCCTGGTAATGCCCGGTTTCGGCCAGCGCCGCCTCATCCCAATGGGCGGACATGCAGATCACCGGAAACTGTCGCGGCAGCGCGCGCATGACATCGATGCCGGACAGGCCGGGCATGCGCAGATCCAGCAGCAGGCAGGCTATCCCGGCAAAGTCGGCCTCGGCGAGAAACGCTTCACCGCTGGCATACACCTGCGCGCGATAACCGACCGAACGCAGCAGATTCGACAGGCTTTTGCGCACGGATGCGTCGTCATCAACGATGCAGACGATGGTAGGTCGGGTGCTCTCGGTCGCCGTCGGGCGTCCCGCCTGGCCGCTCACGACAGGCTCGATGGGCCAGGCGAAGGCGCAGCGCTGATCAGTCCGTAGAGTTCGACGAGGTTGACCAGCGAGCGGGTCTGCATCTTCGCCATGATGTGTTTGCGATGAACCTTGGCGGTCACTTCACTGGTGCCCAACTGGTTGGCGATCTGCTTGTTCGACAGACCGCCGACGATCAATGGCAGCACCTCACGCTCACGCGGCGTCAGTTGCGCCGCCAATTGCCGCACGTGCTGAACCCGTTGCCATTGATTGAACGCGATCGCCGCGTGTTGACGCGTGCTGCGCAGAATGCCGAGCAGTTCATCGTCATTGAAGGGCTTGGTCAGAAACTCCACCGCGCCGGCCTTCATGGCCTGCACCGACATCGGAATCGTGCCGTGGCCGGTCATGAAGATCACCGGCCACGGCAAGCCGCGCTCGTTCAGTGCCGCTTGCAACTGCAAACCCGTGGCTTCCGGCAGGCTGACGTCGAGCAGCAGGCACGCCGGGCCGCTGGCGATGTCGGCCTCGAGCAGTTCCTCAGCGGACTGGAAGATTCGGTGTTCGATGCCTTCGGCGCGCAACAACCGGCTCAACGCGGTACGCACGCAGGCCTCATCGTCAACAATGAACACCGGTACCGATTGCGCATCGACCGGCGGCGGCTGCGCGACGATCGGCGCCGAGGCAAGTGCATTGAACACTGGCAGTTTGGGTTCGCGGTCTTTCAATAATCGGTAACCTCGACGGGGAACCGTCTGGATGATTTCTTTTTCCCCGAGCAGTTTGCGCAGCGAGGAAATCTGCACCTGCAGATTGTTCTCTTCGACGACGATGTCCGGCCAGACCTGATTGATCAGTTCGTCCTTGCTGACGATGCGCCCGTCGGCCTGCATCAGCACTGAGAGTATTTCGAAGGCCCGCCCGCCCACGCGCAAGGGCCGGCCATCGAGAAAGGCTTCGCGCCGTTCCAGGGAAATCGTGGCTTGGCCGAGTCGGATCATGCAGGCCTCTGCGTTGCGGTAAGAAGGACAGGGCGCGGGCGCCGGGTTATCAGGCTCGTACGCTAGGGGACGGCCTGGCATAAAGCAATTATCCCGAGGGATAAGTCGCGCGCTTTTATAGCGTCAAAAACCACGGCGCAAGGCTCTGGACGGCCATCTTGGGGCCGCAGACGGACATCCGCGCGGCGGCTGGCCCTCTGACAAAAAAACGCTGCGTATACTTCGCCACCAGCCTGAATCCCATTTCCAGCGGTGAATGTGTATGCCCGGCCAGCCATCCTCATCTGCAATTTCCCGCGCGATCGATGCGCCGATGCTCGATGAAGCATGGCTGGAGAACTGCCGGTTCAGCCTGCTGCGTCGCGACCATGAACTGACCTGGTTCACCCTTGAAGACAGCCGCTCGGGCCAGACATGGTTCGCCGTGCGTGCGCCGATTCAGCGCCCGGCGCTGTGCCAGCGGCTGGAGCGCGACTTCCATTTGCAGCTGCCTTCGCAGTGGGCGATCAACCCGCTCGCGCTGCTTCGTTCGGCGGACGGCCCGGTGTTGGTCTATCCGCAATGGGGCTCGCCGCTGGCTGGATTGGTCGACGCCGCCGGCCTGCCGCTCGGGCGCGTGCTGAATATCGCCGTCGCCGCCGCCAATGCGCTGGCCCACTCTCGGCATCCGGAAACACCGCAAAACCCTGTGGGAGCGAGCCTGCTCGCGAAAGCGTCATTCCAGCCGACATCACCATTGACTGACCCACCGCTTTCGCGAGCAGGCTCGCTCCCACAGGGTTCTTTATTGCCTTGGCATCTGATGATCGGCGCAAACGACAGCGTCAGGCTGATGGGCCTTCACACCCAGGCGCAGGAAACCCCGGCGACCGAACTGCCGAGTCTGGAACACTGGCCCTATCTGGCGCCGGAACAGCTGCAGCGCGACGGCGCCGGGTTCGATGAACGCAGCGAGGTGTATGCGCTGTCGGCAATCATCTACGAGGCCCTGACCGGGCGCCCGCCGCTGACCGCCCGCGACGCCTCGCAATGGTTGCATGTGCACGCTGCCGTCGAGCCATTGTCGCCGGCGCAATACATCCCCGACCTGCCGCAAGGCATTTGCCATGTGCTGCTCAAAGGCCTGGCCAAGGAGCCGGAGGCGCGTTACCAGAGCATCGAATCGCTGGCCGCCGATCTGACCTGGTGCCTGCGCCAATGGCAGAAAAAGGGCCAGATCGAAGCGTTCCGCCTGGGTGCGTTCGATGCACGGGCGATGGCGACGCGTGGCGCTGTGCTGTTTGGCCGTGATGACGAACGCAAGCAACTGCTCGAACAGATCCAGCGCGTGCGCAGCGATGGCATCGCCCGCGTGCTGCTGGTCGCCGGCGCGCCGGGGGCGGGCAAGTCGACGCTGATTCAGCAAGTGCTGCGCACACAAGCACCCGGTTACTGGGCCAGCGGCAAGGTTGAACTGCTGCAAAACGACCGGCCCTTCGCGCCACTGGCGCAGATTTTCCGCTCATTGATCAGCCAGGTGTTGGCCAGGCCTGCGCTGGCCTTGCAGGCCCTCGGCGCGCAACTGAGCGAAACCCTCAAGGGTCGTGGCCGCTTGCTGGTGGACCTGGCGCCGGACGCCGAACTGCTGATCGGTGCCACCGCCGAATTACCGGACATGCCGGCCCGCCATGCCCTCGACCGGGTCAATCGGGCGCTGCTCGATGTGCTCGAAGTCTTTGCGCAACCGGGGCATCCGCTGCTGTTGTTCATCGATGACGTGCAGTGGGCGGACGACTCGACCCAAGCGTTTCTCAAAGCTTTCATCGCCCGGCCGCCGCGGCATTTGTTGCTGGTTCTGGCCTATCGCGAGGGCGAGTTGCCGCAGCATCCGGGCGGCTGGCGTGATGACTTGCGCACCGCCCGGACATTGCCAGTCAGCGATCTTGCATTAGGGCCGCTGTCGGCGCAGGCCGTCGCGCAATTGATGGCGGTAGAACTCGATGCTGACGTCGATAAGCTCGAAGCGCTGGCCCGTGTCGTGCATTTCAAGACCGCCGGCAATCCGTTGTTCGTCAGCCAGGTGGCACGGGCGCTAGTGGATGAGCGTCTGCTGCGTTTCGATGCAACGACGCGGCGCTGGGTGTGGAGTGAGGCCGAGGTGAATGGCTATCGCTACGCCGACAACGTTGCCGAATTGATGGTCCACCGCTTGCAGCGTCTGCCGGCCAGTGCCCGCGAGGTGTTGCGCACGGCGGGTTACGTCGGTGGGCGCTGTGACGAAGCGCTGTTGCAGCGACTGCTGGCGGACGATCCGGCGCAGTTGCTGCGTGATGTCGATTATCTGGTCAGTACCGGATTTCTCCTGCGCGAGCCGGGGCAACTGGTGTTTCCCCACGACCGCGTGCTCGAAGCGGCCGCTGGCCTGACGGCGCCGGCCGGGCGCGCCGCCGAACATGCGCGCATTGCCGCCGCCATGCTCGATCACTGTGGCGAGCAGCGGCAGGCGCGGGTCTTCGACATTGCCAGCCAAATTCAGCGCAGCGACATCAACGCGCTGCAACCACCTCGGCGCGCCGATTTCATCCAGCTATTGGTCGAAGCCGCCGAGCGTGCCCGCGCTAGCGCCGCGGTCGAGCAGGCCGTGGATTATCTGCGCAGCGCCGAGGTATTGCTCGGCGACAGCGGCTGGACGCAGCTCTACCCGCAAGCCTTCGCGGCGCGCTGGCTGGCGGCCGATTGCGCGATGTTGCTGGCGGATCTCCCCGGCGCGCAACAGCGCCTCGATGACTGCCTCAACCACGCCGAGTCCACACTGGACCGAGCGAAAACCTATCGCCTGCGCGCCAGTCTGCGCACCTTGCACTCCGATTATCACGGCGCGATCAGCGAAGCGCTGGCCGGTCTTGCCTTGCTCGATATCGACCTGCAGCGGCAACCATCGAAGGCGCAACTGGGCGAAGCCTTCGAGCGGGTTCGGCAATTGGTCGGCACACGACGGATCGCTGACCTGGCGGCGTTGCCCAAGGCCAACGAGCCGCGAATCGAAGTGGCGATGGAGCTGCTGAGCACGCTGATCGCTTCATTCTTCGTGCAGGACGATATCGCCTTTCTGCACCTGGCGAAGATGGTCGAACTGACTTTGCTGCATGGCACTACGCCGAGCAGCGGCTACGGTTTTGCCTGGTACGGCGTGATGATCGCCGACCGCTATGGCGAATATCTCGATGGTGTCGCTTTCGCCGAACTGGCGCTGGAACTCACTGATCTGCACGGCTATGAAGCGGGGCGCACCGGCACGCTGGTGGCGCTCGATCAGGTCAGCCCGTGGACCAAACCGATGGCCTACGCCCGGCAGAAGGCCTTCGCCGCGTTCGAATCCGGTCAGGCGGGCGGCGACCTCGGCATGTCTTGCTACGCCTGCAACCACATCGGCTCGGATTTGCTGTTCATGGGCGAGCCGCTGCAAAACGTGCTGAATGAGCTGGACGTCGGCCTGAGCTGGGTGCGGCAGTTTCACTACATCGACATCGAGCGCATTCTGCTGGCGCAACAGTCGTTTGCCAGCGACTTGCGCAGTGGGCCTGAGCTTCGTTCGATCGCAGAGCTTGATGCGGTGGAGCATGACCGCTTCGGCTCGCTGGATCGCGATCGCGTTTCACAGCCGACACTGTTCTGGAAAGGGTTGTACTCGGGTATGTCGGCGTTCTATTTCGGCGATGTGCGCTACGCGCTGCGGCGTTTCGAAGAGGCCGAGGCGTTGACCTGGTCGCTGCCGGCGCACATCGATCTGGCCCATTACTACCTGTTCTACAGCCTGACGCTGGCCAGCCCCGAGGCGCCGGGTTCCGTGGCGGAAAAACTGCAGAAACTGGAGCAGCAACGTCAGCGGTTCCTGCGATGGACTGAACTCAATCCTTCGACCTTCAGCAATAAACTGCTGCTGATCGAAGGCGCCATGGCCCGTGTGCGCGGGGAAGGCCTGGTCGCCATTCGCTGCTTTGACCAGGCGCAAATCGCCGCGGCCGCTGCCGGGTTTATCCATGAGCAAGCGCTGGCCCACGAGCAACTCGCCGAGGTTTGCCTGGCAAGCGGCTTGGTATCCGGCACGCATCATCACCTGCGCGTCGCCCGTGATTGTTATGTGCAGTGGGGCGCGCAGGCCAAGGCCGGCCAACTCGAAGCGCTACACCCGTTCCTGGCCCGCGAGCATTCGCTGGAAACCGTAGCGCCGGTGACGCGGGTGCGCCTTGATCTGGAGGTCGGCATCGAAGCGGCACGCGCGGTCTCGCAAGAAGTGCTGCTCGATCGGCTGGTGGAAACCTTGATGAATCACTTGATGATTCAGGCCGGCGCCGATCGGGGTGCGCTGTTGTTGGTCGCCGACGGTGAGTTGCAACTGGCCGCTGCCGCGCACGTCGAGGCGGGGAACGTGCGGGTCAGCCAGGACAATGAGCGCTCGCTTGAGCAGATCGCCCCGGTTTCAGTGCTCAATTCGACCATGCGCACGCGCACGCCGATGGTGCTCGACGATGCCCGCGCCGAGTGCCCGCAAGCCTGCAGCGCTGATCTGCAACAACGGCAGACGCGCTCGATGATGTGCCTGCCGTTGCTCAAGCAAGGTGCGCTGATTGGTCTGGTGTATCTGGAAAACAGCCTGGTGCCAAAGCTGTTCAGCGCCGAACGCCTGACCATGCTGGAAATCCTCGCCTCGCAGGCAGCGGTATCGCTGCAGACCGCGCGGTTGTACGCGCAACTGGTCGAAGACAACCGCCTGCGGGCGCAGATGGAGGCTGACTTGCGCAGCTCGCGGGCCGAACTGGCGCGTAACTCGCACCTTAAAATGATGGGCGAATTGTCGGCCTCGATCGCCCACGAAATCAGCCAGCCATTGCTGGGGATTTCATCGAACGCGTCGGCCAGCCTGCGCTGGCTCAAGCGCGACACACCGGATCTCGACGAAGCGATCCAGGGGCTGGAGGACATCCGCGCCGACAGCGCCCGAGCCACCGAGATTGTCCAGGCCTTGCGCGCCTTGGCCAAACAGGCGCCACTGCAACGGCTGCCGCTATCGATTGACGGCTTGATTGACGAGGTTGTGCAACTGACGGCCAGTGATTTGCACAATCGCAGGGTGAGCTTGCACACTCGACTCAGTGCTGCTGAGGCCGTATTGGCGGATCGCGTGCAGATCCAGCAGGTGATTTACAACCTGATCGTCAACGCGTTGGAGGCGATGGCTGGGCAGGGTGTTGTGGATGGGCGCCTGGTTATCGAGTCGACGGTAGCCGATGGGCAGGTCTGTGTGTCTGTTCAGGACAACGGTCCGGGGATTGCCGAGCATCAACGCGAGGAGATTTTCGATGCGTTCTTCACCACCAAGGGCAGCGGCATGGGCATGGGCCTGGCGATTTGCCGAACGGTGATCGGCGCCCATGGCGGGACGCTGCGCGTGGAGGACAGCGAAGAGGGGGCGCGGATCTGTTTCAGACTGCCGCTGGCGCCAGACGCCAGGATCAAAAGCCCCTCACCCTAACCCTCTCCCGGAGGGAGAGGGAACTGACCGAGGTGTTTGGTCGAGATACGCCGACGTGCGATACCGAGTTGATCTCTGGTTTCGAAAAGCCCACAAATCGGCTCCCCAGCCGAACACCAATGGTTAAGCGCGCCAAAATCGGCTCCCTCTCCCAGGGGAGAGGGCTGGGGTGAGGGGTGGAGTCACCGCGGTACCAACGTCGACCGCCAGCGCTCAACCACAAAAAAAAGCCGCGAAAATCGCGGCCAAAAGGGAGGAGTGAACAAAACTCTTTGGAATTCGACTCAAGGCCGCAGTTCCGTCAACCGCGTGCCCATCGTCGAGTTGAGCAGCCCATCGCTGAGCCGCCAGACATCCGCCTCAACCACCGCCACCCGCGCCCCGCACATCGCCTGTCGCCAGACCTTCGGCGGCATTCCCACCAGGCGTCCAAACGTGCGCGTGAAGTGCGAGTGATCGGAAAACCCACATTCGTAAACAATGTCGGTAATCGCCATTGAGGTCAGCAGCAACCCCTTGGCCTTGTCGATCTTCATCTTCAGCATCCATTCCTGCGGCGAGCAGCCAGTCACGATCTTGAACGCCCGGGAGAAATGGCTGCGCGACAGATTGCAATGCTCGGCAATTTCGCTGACGCGCAGGCTGCGGCTCAGGTCGCGCAGCATATAGGCCTTGGCGCGGCGTTCCTGCCAGCCGGACAGCGCGCCCAAGGGGCGCGCGAGGTGGCAGGGATGGTCTGACTTCACCGATTGCGGGTTCATGGCGGCTCTCCTGATCGATGGGCAAAGTCTGGCCGCCGGCGACATTTAAAGTCCTTAAACAAACCTTAAAAGTTATGAAGCGCAGACCTCAGGCGTGGAACGGGTAATCGACGTAACCGCGCTGATCGCCGCCGAAAAAACTGCTCGGATCCGGTGTATTCAGCTCAAGGCCATCGTGCAACCGACGTGGCAGGTCCGGGTTGGCCAGGAATGGCCGGCCAAAGGCAATGATGTCGGCGCGATTGGCGCTAAGCGCCTGTTCGGCGGTGTCGGCGTCGTAACCGCCGGCGAGGATCAGCACGCCGTTCCAGGTCTGGCGTAACTGGGCGATGATCGCGTCCCAGCGCGGGTCGAAGTTTTCGTCCTTGACCGTGCCGACCATGGCCGGCTCGACCAGGTGCAGATACGCCAGATTCCACTGATTGAGCGCTTCGACCAGATAACCGAAGGTCGCTTCGGGCGTGTCATCGCCCATGCCCATGAAGCGACCCATCGGCGTCAGGCGCACGCCGACGCGTTCGGCACCGACTTCGTCAGCGACGGCGGCGACCACTTCCAGCAGAAAGCGCGCACGGTTTTCCACGCTGCCGCCATAGGCGTCGTTGCGCTGATTGCTGTTGCTGTTGAGGAATTGATCGAGCAGATAACCGTTACCGGCATGGATCTCCACGCCGTCCATGCCAGCGTTCAACGCGTTGCGCGCGGCGCGGCGATAGTCTTCGACGATGGCGGCGATTTCCGCTGTTTCGAGGGCGCGCGGCACCGGCACATCACCCCATACGCCGTTGCCTTGTTCATCAACGATAAAGGTCTTGCCCGGCACTGGCAGGGCGCTCGGAGCCACCGGCAAACCGGCGTCAGGCTGGAAGCTCGGATGCGAGACCCGGCCGACATGCCACAGCTGCATGAAGATCAGGCCATGGGCCGCGTGCACCGCCGTGCTGACTTCACGCCAAGCCTGGACTTGAGCATCGGTGTAGATCCCCGGCGTCCACGCATAGCCCTGGCCCTGTTGGGAAATCTGCGTGGCCTCGGTGATGATCAGCGCGGCACTGGCACGTTGGCGGTAGTACTCGGCGTTCATCGCGGTCGGAACATCGCCCGGTTGACCCGCGCGAGAGCGCGTCAGGGGCGCCATCGCTACGCGGTGGGCAAGGGTGTAAGGGCCAAGGGCGATCGGTTGGAACAGGCGACGGGTCATGGGTAGCTCCGGATTTCGATGAGTAGGGTTCAAGCGCGGCAGCCAGGTGCCGCGTGCTGTGCAGCTAACTTAACCGGGGGTGGCGGGGCTGATAATCCGTGGCCGGCGCTAAGCAGTTTTGCGCGCAACGCAACGGCTCCCGCGCTCATCCATGACGAGCGCGGGCAAGGTTCAGGCGGGTGGGGTGGAGCGGGTCAGCGGCAGGTTCAGCCAGCGCCGGCCGGTGGCATTGCTGACCGCGTTGCCGAGGGCAGCAGCCATTGGCCCTTGGACGATTTCGGCAGCACCGAGGAAAGGTTCGCCCGGTTGATCGAGCAGGTGCACATCGACTTTTTTCGGCAATTGCGTAAAGCGCAGGATCGGATAACCGCTCCAGTCGTAGCTGCGAATGCCGCCGGCGTCGTAGGCGACTTTTTCGTAGAGCGTCCAGCTCGCCGACTGGACGATGCCGCCCTCGACCTGATTGCGCAGGCCATCTGGGCTGACGATCTGGCCGACGTCGACCGCCGTCACCACATGATCGATACGGATCTCGCCGGTCTGCGGATGCACCCGCAGTTTCACCGCGAGGGCGCAGTAACCCATGATGTTCTTGTAGCGGGCGAAGGCAAAACCGATACCACCGCCGGGCTCGCTGCTCTTGTGTGGCCAGCCGATTTCGTCACGCACGCGCTCGATCACGGCGCGCGCACGCGGATCGCTCAGATGGGCCAGGCGCAACGCCACTGGATCAAGCCCGCTCTGGATCGCCAATTCATCGATACTCGCCTCGATGGCGAAGATATTGATGTGCGCGCCGAGCGAACGCATGGCCGACGTGCGAAAGGGCATCGTCGTGACGAAGTTCATGTTGATCCGCGTCGCGCCCAGTTCGTAGAGCGGCACTGCGTTGCGATCGCCGTCACCTTCGGGCTGGGCGATCGGCACCGAGGGCGCCGAGGCGAAGGGTTTGGCCAGCAAGCGTGCCGGCAGCAGGCGACCGGCATTGACGATGCGTTCATTGTGCGGCGTGGTCCACAGTTCGTAATTCCAGTCCTGCAAACGGCCGTGACTGAGGCCGGCGTCGACCTCGGTGACCATCGCCGAACTGTACGGCTCCCAGAGATTTTCCTGCTCGCGCATCCATTGCACGCGCACCGGCGTGCCCGGCAGGCGCATGGCGATCAATGCGGCATCGGCGGCGGCATCATCGGCGCCGTTGTGGCCATAGCAGCCCGAGCCTTCGGTATGGATGCAGCGCACACGTTCCGGCGGTAGACGAAGCATTTCAGCGATGCCGGCGCGCAGCGGATAGACGCCCTGGGTGTGAGTCCAGACCGTGAGCAGGCCATCGTTGAACCAGGCCACCGCGCAGGACGGGCCGATCGAGCCGTGCATCAGATATTGCTTGGTCACCCGCGCCTTGAAGCGTGTCTCGCTCGCGCCGCCGGGATTGCCGTTATTGCTGATCGGGTAGCGCTTGGAGGGCAATTGCTTGAGCAAATCGTGAATCCCGGCGGCTTCGGGAATTGCCTCGCCGCCGCTCCACTTGGCACCCTCCATACCGGCGCGCATGGCCTTGATCGCTTGCCATTCATCACGGGCGACCACGGCCAGATAGTTGCCGTCGCGGATCACTTTGATCACGCCGCTGAGCGCTTCAATCGATGCCGTATCGAACGCCTGCAGCGTGCAGCCGGGGCGCGGCGGGCGAATCACTCGCGCGTGCAGCATGCCCGGCAGGCGCATGTCCTGCACGAACGCCGCGCCACCGCTGACCTTGGCCGGAATGTCCAGACGCGGCAGGTTGTGCCCGATCAGCTTGAAGTCGGCCGCCGCCATCGCCGGTGATTGCGCCTTGGCGTATTGGTGCACATCGACATGCCTGACCGCGTCGGCGTACGCCATGCGTTGCCCGCTCGGGCCTTCGATAATGCCGTCGCGAGTGCTCAGTTGCGCAGCGTCGACTTGCCAACTGCGCGCGGCGGCATCGACGAGCATTTCCCGCACCTGCGCGGCGGCGTTGTACAGCGCGGTGCCGCTGTCGAAAATGCTGTGGCTGCCGGCGGTGTAGCCTTCGTTGGGCGTCAGCGCGGTGTCGGCAGTGAGCAAATTGACGGCGCTGGCCGGCACCTGCAAACGCTCGGCAGCGATTTGCAGCAATGCGGTTTTCACCCCGGTGCCCAGTTCGACTTTGCCGGTGTACACGGTGATGCCATCGGCGCCGATGCGAATCCACGCGTCGAGGTAAGGGTTGGTGCGCAGACTGCCGGGCAGATCGGGGGCCAGCACCACGGTGCCGAGGGTGTCGACTTCGGTGTCGGCCAAGGCCCGTCGCGCCACTGGCATCAGGGTGAAAGCCATGAGCAACGCGCCGCCGCGCAGGAACGCCCGGCGGCTGGGGTTCAAGCCGTTTGCTTCGTTCATGTCAGGCTCCCGTCGTGTCCGGCCACCTGTTTGATCGCCTCGATGATGCGCAAGTGCGTGCCGCAGCGGCACAGATTGCCGGCCATGTGCTCGCGGATGGTTTGCTCGTCCGGATGCGGATCGCGTTCAAGCAACGACTGTGCGCGCATCAGCATGCCAGCGATGCAGTAACCGCATTGCGCCGCCTGCTTGTCGATGAACGCTGCTTGCAGCGGGCCGGGTTTTTCGGCGCTGCCGAGGCTTTCGACGGTGCGGATCTTTTTCCCTTCAAGGCCTGCGCAGGGCGTGAGACAGGCGAACACTGGTTTGTCGTCGACGATCACCGTGCACGCGCCGCACTGGCCGAGGCCGCAGCCATACTTGGCGCCGTTGAGGTTCAAGTGATTGCGCAACGCATAGAGCAGCGGCATGTCCGGTTCCAGCTCCAGCGCTTGGGCGGCTCCATTGACGGTAAGAGTGATCTGGCTCATTTCGTCTCCTGACGTAACGCTTCAATAGTGGAAGAAAGGTCGGCCCACGGCTGATCGGGTCTGGCTTGCTCGCGCAGATACGCGGCGAGTGCACCGAGCTGGGCGTTGTCGAGGCTGGCGGCGAACGGCGGCATCACCGGACCGGGGGCGCCGGGAATGGCGGGCACGCCTTCAAGCACGGTCTTGAGAAAATTGCGCGAACTGGCCGCTTGCAGGGCCGAGGTATTTTGCAGACCGGGGCGTCCGTCGATTTCGCGCATCGGCGCGGCGGTGGCGTGGCATCCGGCGCAGGCGCTGCTGAAGAGCAGGGCGCCGCTGCTGTGATCCGTTGGATTGCTTGGCTTTTGCGGCGTGGTTTCCTTGACTGCGGGCGGGTTTTGCAGGCTCAGCAGGTAGTCGGCAATTGCCTCGGCTTCACTGGCCGGCAAGCGCGCCAGACTCAGGCTGACCGGACGCATCGGGCCGGCGGGTGTGCCGTGGCCATCGACGACGTCGGCGCGCAGATAGCCGACCAATTGCTCGCGATTCCATGGATTGGCGCGTTGGCCGAGGCCGACCAGCGACGGGGCCTCCCAGCCATCGACGCTGCCGCCGTGCAGATAATCCGAGGTTTTTTCCGCGCCGATCAGGTTCAGCGGCGAATGGCAGCCGGCGCAGTGGCCCGGGCCGTCGACCAGGTAGCGTCCGCGATTCCATGCCGCGCTGTGTTCGGCCAGTGGAGTCAGTGGCTCGCCATGCAGAAACAGCAAATTCCAGAACGACACCAGCGGGCGGATGTTCATGGGGAAGTTCATCTGATTCTGCTTGGCGGGCGCGTTTACGGCGGGGCCGCTCATCAGGTAGGCGTAGGCGTCGGCGATGTCCGCTGCGCTCATGCGCCGGTAGTGCACATAGGGAAAGGCCGGATAGAGAAAGTGGCCGTCGCGGGCAATGCCTTCGCGCATCGCCCGTTCAAATGCCGGCAAAGACCACTCGCCGATGCCGGTCTGCGCATCCGGGGTGATGTTGGTGCTGTACAGCGTGCCGAACGGCGTCACCAGCGGCAGCCCGCCGGCCAGGTATTCGCCGCCGGGCCGGGTATGGCAGACCGCGCAGTCGCCGGCCTCGACCACCCGTGCGCCGCGTTGCAACTGCGCATTATCGAATGACGTTGGTCGTTTGATCGGTGCGATTGCCGGGCGCCACATCAGCGCGACGGCGACGACCAGGCCGATGACCGCGAGCACAGCCACGCTGATCCACAGGGTTCTGGATTTGAGCAAATGACTGTTCATGGTCGGCAGGAAAACGCGGCGGGCAGTGGCAGGACGAGTGAAGTGCGGGTCATGGAAACGCTCCTTGTAGCAGCCGGGGAAGGGCGCCGATGCGGAGGTCTGCGCCAGGGCCAAAGCGTAGTGAAGACGCTTGCGGCGGAGAATCACCGGCCTGCGCAACAGCGCGTTGCGCCAGAAGCAACGTTGCGCTCGACGCATCAGTGCGTTGTCCCTGGCACGGATTCTCGCCGCCGCCGGGTGACCGTAGCCTTGGCACCACTTTCCCGAACTCAACGAGGTGTCACCATGCTTACGGGCAACCCTGCCGTTGCGGCCCCGGCCGAACAGCCTGCTTCACTCTCCGGCCTGATGGTCGCGTTTCTGGCCTTCTGCTGCGGCGCGGTCGTCGCCAACCTGTATTACGCGCAGCCCATCGTCGAGCTGATCGCGCCGCAGATCGGCCTGTCCAGCGCCAATGCCAGCCTGATCGTCTCGCTGACCCAATTCGGTTACGCGCTGGGCCTGTTGCTGCTGGTGCCGCTGGCGGATTTGATGGAGAACCGCCGTCTGGTGGTCGGCTTCACTCTCGCTGCCAGCGTGACGCTGCTGTGCGCTGGCCTGACCCATTCGCCGTCGCTGTTTCTGCTCTTGTCCTTGCTGATCGGTCTGACCTCAGTCGCCGTGCAGATTCTTGTGCCGCTGGCCGCGCACCTGGCCCCGGAAGCCAGTCGTGGCCGCGTGGTCGGCAATATCATGAGCGGCTTGCTGCTGGGGATTTTGCTGTCGCGGCCACTGTCGAGCCTGTTGGTTGAAGTGTTCGGCTGGCGCGGGGTGTTTTACAGCGCGGCGGCACTGATGGCGGTGATCGCGTTGATTACCGCCGTGGCATTGCCGCGTCGGGTGCCGACGCACAAAGCCACTTACGTCGCGTTGATTGGTTCAGTGTTTGCCCTGGCTCGGCGCTTTCCGGTGTTGCGTCAGCGTTCGCTGTATCAAGGCTTGCTGTTTGCCAGTTTCAGCCTGTTCTGGACCCTTGCGCCGATTGAGCTGATGCGTCATCACGGTTTCAGCCAGGCACAGGTGGCAATCTTCGCGTTGGTTGGTGCAGTGGGTGCGATTGCCGCGCCGATTGCCGGACGCCTGGCCGATGCCGGGCACGGTCGTCGCGGTACCCTGGTGGCGTTGCTGCTGGCGCCGCTGTCGCTGTTGATCGCCGCGCTGCCGGGCAGTGGTTATGTGTGGCTGGTGGTGTGTGCGGTGCTGCTGGACTTTGCCGTACAACTGAACATGGTCCTCGGCCAGCGCGAGGTCTACGCCCTCGACCCGCACAGCCGCGCCCGTCTGAATGCGGTGTACATGACCAGCATTTTTGTCGGCGGCGCCCTCGGCTCACTGGTCGCCAGCCCGCTGTACGAACACTTCGGCTGGAACCTCTCGGCCGTCGCCGTGGCGGTGCTGCCGGCACTGGCGCTGGCGTTGTTCCTGGGGCGCACGGCTGAGCGGACCTGAATCAAAAGAACCCCACAAATCCCCCCTGTAGGAGTGAGCCTGCTCGCGATGGCGGAGTGTCAGTCAACCAATTCCTGGCTGACCCACCGCTTTCGCGAGCAGGCTCACTCCTACAAGGGAATTGTGTCGGTAACGGGATGAGTGATCAGAACGTGGACCCTGTGGGAGTGAGCTTGCTCACGAAAGCGGTGCGTCAGCCTGCCCATCAATAACCTGACCCGACGCCTTCGCGAGCAAGCTCGCTCCCACAGGGTTTTCAGTACACCGCCTGATCGCTGACCCGCCACCAAACCATTGTAGGTGAGCCTGCTCGCGATGGCCGAGTGTCAGTCAATACATATGGCACTGAGAGACCGCCATCGCGAGCAGGCTCACTCCTACAAGGGGCGGGGTGATTTCCGGATTTTTTCAGGAGCCGATGAACATGCGTTCTGCAGAAAGCACCCTCAAGCACGACGATACAAGACGTCCGGCGAGCGCTGATGCACAATCAGCGGCGTTCCCTCACCACCGGATCCCGCTTATGGACAAGTTGCTGGCCTTGAAGATGTTTGTTGAAACCGTGCGCTGCGGGGGCTATTCCTCGGCGGCGCGCAAGCTTGGGATTTCGACGTCTTCGGTGACACGGCAAGTGGCGGGGCTGGAAAACGAGTTGGGCGCCAGCCTGCTCAACCGAACCACACGCAATACCAGTGTGACTGTCGCCGGGCAGACCTATTTCGAGAAGGCCGTGGCCATTCTCGATGCCATCGACGAAGCCGATGCGGTGGTCGCCGATCGTGGCAGCGAGGCTCAGGGCCGGTTGCGCATCAGCGTGCCGGTGGAATTTGGCCGCCGACTGATCGCGCCGCACCTGAGCCGCTTGCTCGAGCGCCATCCGGGGCTTGAGATCAGCCTGTCGCTGAGCGATCAGGTCAGCGATTTGCTCAGCGAGCAGATCGACGTTTCAGTGCGGCTCGGCTCGACGGTGGTCAGCGAAGACATCGTCAGCAAACGCGTCGGGCACTTCCAGCGCTGGGTCGTCGCCAGCCCGGATTACCTGGCGCGCAGCGGCGTGCTGGAGCATCCGCGGGATCTGCTCGAGCACCAATGCCTGCGTTTCGATTACGGCGGCAGCCATCATCACTGGACCTTTCAGGGCGACGAAGAGCCGATCCAGCTCAACGTCCAGGGCCGCCTGCAAAGCAACAACGCCGACATCCTGCGTGAAGCCGCGATTGGCGGTGGCGGGGTGACGCTGCTGGCCGACTGGCTGGTGCGCGACGATGTCGCCGCCGGGCGCCTGACGCGCTTGCTTGAGCACTACGAGGTCAACCCCGGCAGCGCCAGCAGTTGCATCAACGCGCTGTACTTGCCCAATCACCGCGGATCGAGCCGGATCAACGTGTTCATCGATTTTCTCGTGGAAATTCTCAAACCCGCTGCACCCGCCCCCTAGCGCTGCACACTCTGTTGCTGCAGCCTCTGCACACTGCTTGTATGCTTGCGCCCCGGAACACGTGGCCGCCGTGAGTGCCGACGTTCGAATGATGGCTGGAATGGATCCCGGACTTCCTTAAGGTACAGACGTGAAGCGTGATACTCGCCTTGTAATGCTCCTGCTGCTGGTGATTGGCTGTTCCCTGACTTCGCTGACGATCTGGAAAGTATGGTCTTCGCGTGAACGCGCGCTGGCCGAGGTCGACGTGCATGGCCTGAACCTGACCCAGGCGCTCAACACCTACACCGAAGGCATCGTCCGGCAAAGCTCGCTGCTCTTGCTCGGGCTGGTCGAACGCCTCGAAACCGAGGGCAGCGGGCCGACGCAGATCCAGCGCATCAAGACCCTGATCGACCACCAGCAGCCGCTGATGCCACAGCTCAGCGGCATTACCGTCTATGACCGCCACGGTTACTGGCTGATGTCCTCCAACCGGCCGATTCCGGAGGGTGCCAACAGCAGCGACCGCGCCTATTTCATTCATCACCGTGACAGTCCGAGCCGCGAGCCGTTCATTGGCCCGCCGATTCAGAGCCGTTCAAATCACGAATGGGTGGTGACCATCAGCCGTCGCTTCAATGACGACGATGGTCAGTTCGCCGGGGTGGTGGCGGTGACCCTGGGAGTGGAAAACTTCCTGCGTGTATTTGGCAAACTCGACGTTGGCCAGGACGGCGCGATCGGTCTGTCGTACACCGATGGCACGCTGTTGGTGCGCTACCCGTTCCGCGAGCAGGACATGGGCCGCAATTTCTCGTCATCGCCAATCTACGCCAAATACCTCGTCGACCGCTCGGTTGGCACGGCGTCGTACACCTCCAGCCTCGACGGCGTCGAGCGGCTGTACGCGTTCCGCAAAAGCGAAAGTCTGCCGCTGATTACCACCGTTGCCCTGGGCAAGGACGAAGCGCTGGCGGCGTGGCGTATCGAAGCGGCGTTGTCGGCGGTGGTAGTGGTTGGGCTGCTGGGGCTGACCGGGTTGATTGGTTGGTTCCTGATCCTCGACATTCGCCGCCGCACCGAAGCTGAAGAAGCCTTGCGCGATGCCCAGCAGCAGTTGCTCGCATCCAATCGACAGCTGGAATTGCTGGCGCTGAAGGATGCGCTGACCGGCCTCGCCAACCGCCGCTGCTTCGATGAAACACTGGCGGTGGAAGCGCGGCGGGCGCAGCGTGACGGAACCTCGCTGGCCTTGCTGATGATCGATATCGATCACTTCAAATTGTTCAACGATACCTTGGGCCACGTCGCCGGCGATGCCTGCCTGCAAGCGGTCAGCAAGGTGCTCGAGAGCTGCGTGCGACGCCCCTCGGATCTGGTCGCGCGCTACGGTGGCGAGGAAATGGCGGTGATCATGCCGGCCACCGACGGCGCCGGTGCCACGGTGGTGGGGCAGCTGGTGCTCGAGCGGTTGCAGCAGGCGAACATCGCCCATCCGGCCAGCCCGTTCGGTCGGGTCACGGTGAGTATCGGTATGGCAGTGGGTGCGGGCGCGCAGCTGGATTCGCTGCCGGAGTTGATCGAGGCCGCCGATCAGGCGCTTTATCGCGCGAAAGCGGCGGGGCGCAACGGCATGGCCTGACACACCCGAAAACCTGTAGGAGTGAGCCTGCTCGCGATAGCGGTGGGTCAGCTTGCACATGTATTGGCTGACCCACCGCTATCCCGAGCAGGCTCACTCCTACAGGGGATTTGTGTTGGGTGCTTAGGCGGAGTAGGTCGGGTAATCGGTATAACCCGCGGCACCACCGCCATACACCGTGGCAGGATTCAATTGATTCAACGGCCAGCCATGGGCAATCCGCGCCGGCAGATCCGGGTTGGCCATGAATGGCCGGCCAAATGCGACGAGATCAGCCAGCCCTGACTCCAGCAATTGCGCGCCGGTTTCGGCGGTGTAGCGCCCGGCGTAAATGATCGCGCCGCTGAACGTATCGCGCACGGCCTGGCGAAAGGTCTGCGGCATCGCGGGCGCGTTGTCCCAGTCGGCTTCGGCGATCGACAGGTAGGCGATGCCCACGTCTTCGAGAATCTTGATTGCGGCGATGTAGGTGGTGTGCGGATCTTCCTCGACCAGACCCAGATAGGTCCGCGCTTCATCGGTGGTGCTGAACAGCGGCGCAAACCGCACACCGACCTTGTCCTTGCCGATACATTCCGCGACGCCAGCTACCACTTCGCGCAAAAAGCGCAAGCGATTGTCCAGCGAGCCACCGTACTGATCGGTGCGCAGATTGCTGTGGGCGGAGATGAACTGGTTGACCAGATAACCGTTGGCGCAGTGCAGTTCGATGCCGTCGAAACCCGCGTCCATCGCGTTGCGTGCGGCCTGGATATACAGCTGAATCAGTTCCTGCACTTCATCGGTGCTCAGCGCGCGAGGGGCGGACGGCGGCACCAGTTCACCGGCACCGGGCGCGGTTTCGATGAACACGCTGACGCGGTCCGTGGCGACAGCAGAGGCCGACACGGGCGCGTCGCCATTGGGCTGCAACGCCGTGTGGGATACGCGACCTACATGCCAGAGCTGGGCGAAGATCACGCCATCCACCGCATGCACCGCCTCGGTGACTTTGCGCCAACCGGCGATCTGCTCCGGCGTGTGGATGCCCGGCGTCCACGCATAACCCTGGCCGCGCGGTTCGATCTGCGTGCCTTCGGTAACCAGCAAACCGGCACCGGCGCGCTGTTGGTAATACTCGGCCATCAGCTCGTTGGCGACATTGCCCGGCTGCGTGCTGCGCTGGCGGGTGAGGGGTGGCAGGACGATGCGGTTTTTCAGGGTGTGTGCGCCCAATTTAGTGGGCGTGAAGAAAGCATTGTTCATGGGGTAAGCCTTGGAATCTGATTAGACCAGTCGACTAGTAACTGGGCAAAAAAACAACGCCACGCTGTACGCACGCGGCGTTGGTCGGGTTGGAACGAGGGTTCAGCCGAGCAGTTGCAACAGCTTTGCAGCAACCGCGGCGGAACTGGCCGGATTCTGGCCAGTGACCAAGTGCCCGTCAGTTACCACATGTACCTGCCAGTCGGCGACTTTCGAATAGCGCCCGCCAAGACGCTGGAATTCGTCTTCGATGAGGAACGGCACCACTTCAGTCAGGCCGACCGCCGCTTCTTCGGCGTTGGTGAAACCGGTGACGTCGCGATCCTTGACGATCGGCTGGCCATCAGCGCGCACGACATGCAGAAGCACGCCTGGTGCGTGGCAGACAAAACCGTGGGGCTTGTTGGCGCGGTCGAAGGCTTCGATCAGCGCAATCGAAGCTTTGTCTTCGGCCAGATCCCACAGTGGGCCGTGGCCGCCTGGGTAGAACACTGCGTCGAAATCTTCGGCCTTCACATCAGCCAGACGGCCAGTGCTGGCCAATGCTTTTTGCGCGGCCGGATCGGCGCGGAAGCGATCGGTCTCCGCAGTCTGCGCGCCGGGCTCGTCGCTTTTCGGATCGAGCGGCGGCTGCCCGCCGGCCGGGGAAACCAGCGTGACGTCGGCGCCGGCGTCCTTGAAGGCGTAGTAGGGCGCGGCGAACTCTTCCAGCCAGAAGCCGGTTTTCTTGCCGGTGTTGCCGAGTTGATCGTGGGAAGTCAGAACCATCAAGATTTTCATAGAGCACCCTTGGGTTGGTCTGGCATCGGCAGAAGGCGAGGGATTCGCTGATGTCGGTGCCGCATGAATTTGTCGTGTCGGGGCGCAGCATAGTTTCCAATTAGACCAGTCGTCTAGTAATTTTTTCAGAAAATGTTTTTGCCTGGTGGATATGGCAAACTCGCGGTCCTGAAAAGTATACGACTGGTCTATTGTCTGGAATTTTGCGCACCATGAAGCCGACCTTTGACGACACCCGCCAACACTTGCTCGACACCGGCCACCGCATGATGGCCGAGAAGGGCTTCACCAGCGTCGGCCTCAACGAGATCCTGCAGACCGCCGGCGTGCCCAAGGGCTCGTTCTATCACTACTTCAAATCCAAGGAGTTGTACGGCCAGGCGCTGCTCGAGGATTATTTCGTCGACTACCTCGCCGACATGGAACGACGCCTGACGTTGCCCGGGCTGACGGCCTTCGAGCGGCTGATGGATTACTGGCAGGGCTGGCAGAACCGCTGCACCCTGGAAGGCCATGGCGATGAATGCCTGGTGGTGAAACTCAGCGCCGAAGTCGCCGACCTCTCCGAATCGATGCGCCTGACCTTGCGCGACGGCGCCGAACGCATCGTCGCGCGCATCACCGAATGCATCGAACAGGGCCAGACCGACCAAAGCCTGCCCGAGGGCGATGCGAGGAAGTTGGCAGAGACGCTGTATCAGCTCTGGCTCGGCGCGAGCCTGCTGAACAAATTGCAGCGCACCGGGCAATCGCTGGAGACCTCAATGGCGATGACCCGGCAGTTGCTGCGAGTCTGAGCCTCACCGCAAGCTCACTCCTACACTGTTTTGTGCTGAACCATCGATCTGCATTCAATCCCCAATTCCTGTGGGAGCGAGCCTGCTCGCGAAGACGGCAGCACATTCAACATCTTCATTGCCTGACCCAATGCATTCGCGAGCAAGCTCGCTCCCACAGGTTTTCGCGGCGAATACAAAAAAACCGCCAACACACAAAACCCAATGTAGGAGTGAGCCTGCTCGCGATGGCGTCGTATCAGTCAATGAATCATTCAACTGACCCACCGCATTCGCGAGCAGGCTCACTCCTACACTGTTTTGTGCCGAACCATCGATCTTCATTCAATCCCCAATCCCCTGTGGGAGCGAGCTTGCTCGCGAAGAGGGCGGCACATTCAACATCTTCATCGCCTGACCCAATGCATTCGCGAGCAGGCTCGCTCCCACACAGTTGTGTGCCGAACCATCGATCTTCATTCAATCCCCAATCCCCTGTGGGAGCGAGCTTGCTCGCGAAGAGGGCGGCACATTCAACATCTTCATCGCCTGACCCAATGCATTCGCGAGCAGGCTCGCTCCCACACTGTTATGTGCCGAACCATAGATCTTCATTCAATCCCAATCCCTGTGGGAGCGAGCTTGCTCGCGAAGAGGGCGGCACATTCAAAATCTTCATCGCCTGACCCAATGCATTCGCGAGCAAGCTCGCTCCCACACTTTTCGCGGTATGTGCAAAACCCGGCAACACACAAAACCCAATGTAGGAGTGAGCCTGCTCGCGATGGCGTCGTATCAGTCAGCGAATCATTCAACTGACCCACCGCAATCGCGAGCAGGCTCACTCCTACACTGTTATGTGCCGAACCATCGATCTTCATCCAATCCCCAATCCCGGTGGGAGCGAGCTTGCTCGCGAAGAGGGCGGCACATTCAACATCTTCATTGCCTGACCCAATGCATTCGCGAGCAAGCTCGCTCCCACAGTTTTCGCGGTATGTGCAAAACCCGGCAACACACAAAACCCAATGTAGGAGTGAGCCTGCTCGCGATGGCGTCGTATCAGTCAGCGAATCATTCAACTGACCCACCGCAATCGCGAGCAGGCTCACTCCTACACTGTTATGTGCTGAACCATCGATCTGCATTCAATCCCCAATCCCGGTGGGAGCGAGCCTGCTCGCGAAGACGGCGGCACATTCAACATCTTCATTGCCTGACCCAATGCATTCGCGAGCAGGCTCGCTCCCACAGGAGACCTGCGTTGCTTGTTGAGTTGGGGATCCGCAGGCCATTCAAGACTCAGGCTGGACTGCTGCCTTCGTCAGGCAGTTGTTCATACCACTGCGCATACGGTGTATTGGTCACTTTGAAACGGTTGTAATCCGGGCTGCCGTCATCCCACCACACCGGGCCGCGCTCACCCAGGGCGACTTTCGCCTCGTTTACGCGCGCTCTGGCTGACTTCAACGCCTGTGCATCGTCCGCACGCTTCGCTTCTTTGACCGCACGCCGCGCCGCCATGAGATCTGCGACCAGCGCCTCGCGTTCTGTGTCTGGTAGCGATGGATTGCTGCAGCGCCAGAGCTGCTGCTTGACCACAAAATAGCGACCGTCGGGGGTGGTGGGGGGCATAGGCGATGGCCTCGGGTGATCCGCTCTCAGACCGGGTAAGACAACTCGCCGATGAGTTTATCCAGCGTAATCGGATAATCGCGCACCCGTACGCCGCAAGCGTTATAGATCGCGTTGGCGATAGCCGCCGCCGCGCCGCTGATACCCAGTTCGCCGACGCCTTTGGCTTTCAACGGGGTGGCATACGGGTCGACTTCATCGAGAAAAATCACCTCCTGGTGGGGAATGTCGGCGTGCACCGGCACCTCATAGCCGGCCAGATCGTGATTGACGAAAAAGCCCATACGATGATCCACCGCCAGCTCTTCCATCAATGCCGCGCCTGCGCCCATGGTCATGCCGCCGATGATCTGGCTGCGCGCGGTTTTCGGGTTGAGGATGCGCCCGGCGGCACACACGGCCAACTGCCGGCGCAGGCGAATTTCGCCGGTCGCTGCGTTGACCGCGACCTCGGCGAAATGCGCGCCGAAAGTCTGCTGGGCAAAACGCTGGGCCAGATCGCCGTATTCCATGCGGTCCTCGCCAGTCAACTCGCCCTTGGCGGCAGCTTGCGACAGGGCAACGTGCTGCGAGCCTGCGCGGATTTGCCCCTCCACAAACTCCGCTTGCTGAGGATCGATCCCGACGGCGCGAGCGGCGGCTTCGCGCAATTTCAGGCACGCGGCATACACGCCGGCAGTGGAGGAGGCCGCGCCCCACTGGCCGCCGGAGCCTGACGATTCCGGAAACCGCGAATCGCCCAAATGCACCACGACACGCTCCAGCGGTACGCCCATCATTTCCGCGGCGGTCTGGGCAATGATGGTGTAACTGCCGGTGCCGATGTCGGTCATGTCGGTTTCGACGGTGATGATGCCTTGGCGATCAAGGCGCACGCGCGCCGCCGATGCGGTGGTCGGTGCGCCGCGAATTGCCGAGGCCAGCCCGATGCCGATCAGCCAACCGCCCTCGCGTCGCTGACCGGGTTGAGGGCTGCGCTGACTCCAGCCAAAGCGCTCGGCGCCAGTGTTCAGACACTCCACGAGTTGCCGTTTGGAAAACGGCCGCGACGGTTGCTCCGGATCGACCTGCGTGTCGTTGAGGACGCGCAACTGCAGCGGATCCATCTGCAGCTTTTCGGCCAGTTCATCCATGGCGATTTCCAGCGCCATCATCCCCGGTGCCTCACCCGGCGCGCGCATCGCCGAACCCTCGGCGAGATCAAGCACGGCCAGGTTCAAACGAGTCATGCGATTGGCCCCGGCGTAAAGCAATCGGGTTGACGCGGTGGCCGCTTCGGCGCGCCCGCCGCGCAGATTGCCCGACCAGCTCTCGTGGCCGATCGCCGTGATCACGCCGTCACGATTGGCACCGATGCGTATGCGCTGAATCGTCGCTGGGCGGTGGGTCAGGTTGTTGAACATCAGCGGCCGCGGCAATGCGACCTTCACCGCGCGCCCGGCATGTCGGGCGGCCAGAGACGCCAGTACCGCGTCGCAGAGAATCGTGCCTTTACCGCCGAAACCGCCGCCGATATACGGCGAGATCAGGCGCACATCTTCCTTGGCGATGCCGAGGGTTTTCGCCAGATCGCGCACGCCCCAGTTGATCTGTTGAATCGATGTCCACAAGGTCAGCTGCTTGCCGTTCCAGCGGGCGATGGTCGCGTGTGGTTCCATCATCGCGTGTGCTTGATCGGGTGTGCTGTAGTGCTGATCGATCTGCAACGGCGCGGCGTTGAAGGCGCCTTCGAAGTCACCGACGCTGGTCTGCGGCGGCGGGCCGAAACCGGCCGGCGGCGCTGGGGGCGCTGAGTCTTTCGCCGCCGCCAGATTGAACGAACCCGGTTCGGCCACGTAGCGAATATCGAGCAGCCCAGCCGCAGCGCGTGCCTCCTCAAAGGTGTTCGCGACGACAATTGCCACGGCCTGATGATAGTGATCGACCTGCGGCCCGGCCAAGGCCCGGGCCACGTAAAACTCGCCCTTGGCCAACGGTCCGGCGTTCTCATAAGTGACGATGGCGATCACCCCGGACGCCTCGCTCGCTCGGTCCGAATCAATCGAGGCGATGCGGCCCTTGCCGATCCCGGCGCCAACGATATAGCCGTAAGCGGCATCGGGTGCCGCTGCGTGCTGTTCGTAGGCGTAAGTGGCGGTGCCGGTGGTTTTCAGCTTGCCGTCGATACGGTCGGCAGGTTGGCCGATCACCTTCAACTGGTCGATCGGATTGGTGTCGGCCGGGGTGTCGAATTTCATAGGCGGATTCCTTTCAGTCGGGC
The DNA here is from genome assembly GCF_024169245.1 of Pseudomonas koreensis. NCBI lineage: Bacteria > Pseudomonadati > Pseudomonadota > Gammaproteobacteria > Pseudomonadales > Pseudomonadaceae > Pseudomonas > Pseudomonas koreensis. The sequence goes on along the minus strand of NZ_JALJWP010000001.1, from coordinate 4,380,740 downwards.
TGGCGGCGAACAGTTAGCGCCGCGCAGCCATCGGTTGACGTCGGATCTCAACGAGCCTAGGCCATTGACGCGCAACTGATAATGCGCGGTTTCAGGATGAAGTGATGAATCCTGCTCACCAATCCTGACCAGCATGACAAATAAGAATAAGTTTCAATTACCAATGCGCCGGTATACCATGCGCCGCGTTTTCAATGGCGGTTTTGCCCTTCGTTCTGGCCTATTCGTAAAGGTTTTCACCTCATGCGTCGAACTCTGCTTTCCATCTGTGTGCTGCAGGCGTTGTCTTCTTCCTCGTGGGCTGAGTCAGCCGAACCGACTTCATCAACGCTAGAGCTGGAAGCGACCGACGTGGTCGGCACAGCGGACTACGAAAGGGCAGACGGCCCGGTGCAAGGCTACCGCGCGACCCGTTCGGCCAGCGCCACTCGCACCGACACTTCGATTCATGAAACCCCGCAGTCCATCAGCGTGGTGACCAAGGATGCCGTCGAAGACCTCGGCGCGACGCGTTTGCAGGATGCGCTGGATTACGCCGGCGGCGTTGGGCGGGCGAACAATTTCGGTGGCCAGGGCCTGACCACGTTCACCGTGCGCGGCTTCACTACTGGCGAGTTCTACCGCAACGGTTTCCCGATCAACCGTGGCTACCCGAACATGCCCGATGCCAACACCATCGAGCGACTGGAAGTGCTGCGCGGTCCGGCGACCATGCTGTATGGCCGTGGCGATCCCGGCGGTACCTTCAACGTGGTGTCGAAACAGCCGTTGCCCGAGCGCACGGTCACCCTCGGTAGCCAGTTGAATGACCAGGGCATGAAGCGCGGCACCCTCGATGCTTCCGGGCCGCTCGATGAAGAAGGCCGCCTGGCCTATCGTTTGAATGTGGTGGGCGAGGGCGGCGACACCTTCCGCGATCATGTCGAGACCGAGCGCTACGGCATCACGCCAGTGCTGAGCTGGCAGGCGACCGACGCGACCAAGCTGATCTTCGAAGGCGACTTCATGCGTAACAACGCGCCGCTCGATCGTGGCGTGACGCGTTATCCCCGGCAGATCGGCACCGCCTCGCGCGATACCTTCTTCGGCGAGAAAGACGTCGGCAAACTGCACAATGACAACAACATGGCGCAGCTGCGTTTCGAGCACATGCTCAACGACGACTGGACTCTTGGCGGCGGCTTCCAGTGGCTCGACGGCTCGCTCAAGGGCGACGCGATCGAAGCCAACGGCATTGCCGCTGACGGCCGTACGCTGGGACGCAACTTCAACTACCGCAAGCTGGAATGGACCGACAAGGACACCCAGCTCAACCTCACCGGGCATTTCGACACCGGCGGTCTGCAGCACACCTTGCTCACCGGCATCGAGTACGAAGATTACGACTACAAGTCGATCATCCAGCGCTCCAGCGGCGCCGTCAGTGCCTACCCGATCGACATCTTCAATCCGGTCTACGGCCAGCCACGCCCGGCGCTGACCCGCACGCCGACCCACGACAAAGAAAACCTCAAGACCTACGCCGCGTTCGTGCAGGATCAGGTGGCACTGACCGACAAACTGAAAGTGCTGGCCGGCGCGCGTTTCGAGCGCTTCGAGCACGATTACGAAACCTACGTGCCGGGCGGCAAGAGCTGGCAGGCCAGCGACAACGCCGTCACTCCGCGCATCGGCGTCACCTACGACCTGAGCGAAACCCTGGCGGTCTACGCCAACACCGCGCGCTCGTTCAAGCCCAACACGGGTGCCAGTCGTGAGGGTGGCGGCTTCGCCCCGGAGAAGGGCAAGTCCTATGAGATGGGCGTGAAATGGGAAGCGCTGGATCAGCAGTTGAGCGTCGACGCAGCGATCTACCAGATTGAAAAACGCAACGTGTTGACCACCGACCCGGTGGATTCGACCTTCAGCGTTGCCGCCGGCGAAGTGCGCAGCCGTGGTTTCGACGTCAACGTTACCGGCAACCTCACCCCTGAGTGGCGAGTGGTCGGCGGTTACGCTTACGTCGACGCAGAGGTGACCAAGGACAACACGCTGCGCTCCGGCACCCGCCTGCTGAACATCCCGAAGAACAGCTTCAGCCTGCTCAACATGTACGAGTTCCAGGACGGCACGCTCAAAGGCCTTGGCCTCGGTACCGGCCTGAAATACGTCGACGAGCGCGCCGGGCAGACGGCCAACACCGCGTTTTCCATGGGCAGTTACACCGTGGTCGACCTGCTGAGCTTCTACAAGGTCAACGACAAGGTGCGGCTCAATCTCGATGTGAAAAACATCTTCGATCGCGACTACGAAGAAGGCGCCTTCGGCAACGTTTACGCCTACCCGGGCGCGCCGCGAACCGTGCAGGTGGGGATTTCCTACACGCTGTAAATCGTCGCACAGGTTGTCGACGACCCATGGTGGCCTGAGAGTGGCATGTCGAGATCAGGCATCGGCATGCCGCACTCAGGCTAGTTGTGCGGCGGTCGGGCCACGTAAGGTGAAGCATCGTTTCGTCGGCAAAGCGTCTGCGTCGCAGCTTTCGCCTGAGTCGGCTCAAGGAAATGATGATCGCCTGACGCACAGTCAGTGGCCCAAACGTCGATCATGAGAACAATAAGAACCCATGAACAGCCTGAACCCCAAGGACTCCAACGGTCAGTTGGCGCAAGGTTTCAAACCGCGTCACGTCACCATGCTTTCGATTGCCGGCATCATCGGCGCAGGACTTTTCGTTGGCTCAGGCCACGCCATCGCCGCCGCGGGTCCAGCGGTGCTGCTCGCTTATCTGTTCTCCGGTCTGCTGGTCGTGCTGGTGATGCGCATGCTCGGCGAAATGGCCGTGGCGCATCCCGACACCGGCTCGTTTTCCACCTACGCCGATCAGGCCATCGGTCGCTGGGCCGGGTTCACCATCGGCTGGCTCTACTGGTGGTTCTGGGTGCTGGTGATTCCGATCGAAGCGCTGGCCGCCGGGCATGTGCTCAACCAATGGTTTCCCCAGGTCGATGCCTGGCTGTTCGCCTTGCTGTCGATCGTGCTGCTGGTGATCACCAACCTGTTCAGCGTGTCGAAATACGGCGAGTTCGAATTCTGGTTCGCCATGGCCAAGGTCATCGCGATCATCGGTTTCATCGGCCTGGGCTTTGCGGTACTGATGGGCTGGATTCCCGAGCGCGAAGCCAGTGGCCTGAGCACGCTGATGGCCGAGCACGGCGGCTTCGCGCCGAACGGCATGTCGGCAGTGGTCGGCGCGTTCATCACCATCATGTTCAGTTTCATCGGCACCGAAGCGGTGACCATCGCCGCTGCGGAATCGAACAATCCGGCGCAAAACATCGCCAAGGCCACACGCTCGGTGATCTGGCGTATCGGCATTTTCTATCTGCTGTCGATCTTCGTGGTGATTTCCGTGGTGCCGTGGAATGACCCGCAACTGGCGTCGGTCGGTTCCTACCAGCGCGCGCTGGAGCTGATGAACATCCCCAACGCCAAATTCCTCGTCGACGTGGTCGTGCTGATTGCGGTCGCCAGTTGCATGAACTCGTCGATCTACATTTCCTCGCGCATGCTCTATTCCTTGGGTCGACGTGGCGATGCACCGCCAGCGTTGAAAGTGACCTCGGCCGCCGGCGTGCCACGTGCGGCGGTCATTGCCAGCACGGTGATCGGCGCAGGCGTTACCTTGCTCAGCTATTTCATGCCGGCCGGGTTGTTCCAGTTCCTGCTCGCCAGCTCCGGCGCGATTGCCTTGCTGGTGTATCTGGTGATCGCCATTTCGCAGTTGCGCATGCGCCGCCGGCTGGAACGGGAGAAGGTCGAAATGACCTTGCGCATGTGGCTGTTTCCGTGGCTCACCTGGCTGGTCATCGCCTTTATCTGCGCGGCTCTGGCGGTGATGATGATCACCCCTGAACATCGCATGGAAGTGAGCTCGACGATTGGCCTGGCGCTGCTGATCTCGTTCATCGGATTGGCCACCAGCCGCCAGCATCGGCCGGCGGGCAGAGTGGCGGCTGCGAGCAAAGCCTAAGCAAACAGCGCCTTGAGCCCACGGGAAAACCAGCCGTTCGGGCTCGAAGGCAGATGTTCACGTTGATTGAATGAGCCAGTCATCGCGCAGGTTTCACCCGCGAGCGAGCCCATCAATTGCGGCAGCAAGAAGCTGCGTTCGCACTCGCTGGCTGACAGCGCGGCATTGTCCTCAGGCCAAACGACAACGGTGGTTTCGGCAAACGGGTTCATGGCGCACCTCCTCATGATTCAAACGTCCAGCACCAGGGTGTCGCTGCCCTGCGCCGGGGCGGCGCAGCAGATCAGCACTTCGTCGTCCGCCAGGCGCATGGCCGGCGGGGTGAGGTAATGCACCTGGCCACTGCTCAGGCGGGTTTTGCAGGTACCGCATGAACCGCCGCGGCAGCTGAATTCTGGATTCAGACCACGCGCCTCGGCCAGTTCCAGCAGGGTGCCGCTGCCCGGTTCCCAGCGCGCTTCCTTGCCGGACGTGGCGAACAACACCTTGACCGGTTCTTCGGCGACCGGCACTTGCGGCGGCGCCGGGGTGCTGATTTCGACATCGCGGATCAGCGTCGACGGGCCGAAGGTTTCGGCGTGGATCCGATCGTCGGGAATGCGCATTTTGCGCAGGCCGTCGTACAGCGCCTGGGTGAAACTGCCCGGGCCGCACAGGTAGAAATCGTAGTCATCCAGCGGCAGCAGGCTTTTCAGCAAGGCGATGTCGATGCGCCCGGCATGGTCGTAACCCTGCGCTGTTGCTTCCAGCGGCGGCTGGCTGACCACCCGCAGCACTTTGACCTTGTCGCCGGCACGCGCAGCCAAAGCATCGATTTCTTCGCGAAAGGCCAGATCCTCGACGGTGCGACTGCTTTGCACCACCCAGGTCGGGCGCATGCGGCTGATGCGTTTGCCCTGATAGACCACCTCGCGCAGCATCGACAGCAACGGCGTCACCCCGACCCCAGCGGCGAGCAGCACCAGCGGGCGGCGTTCGGTGGCGTCGACGGTAAAGTCGCCTTGCGGCGCGCGGGCTTCGATCAAATCCAGTGCTTGAACCCGGTCGTGCAAGTGTGAAGAAACCGAGCCATCGCGTTTGACGCTAATGCGCAAGAACTCGTCCGACGGCGCGCTGGACACGCTGTAAGTGCGGATCGACGCGGCGTCCTGGCCGTCGAGCAAGACCTTGATCGGCAAGTGCTGGCCTGGTTCGAAGCGCGGCAGGCCGAAGCCGTCGTTGGCTTGCAGGTAAAAGGAGCGAATCTGCGGACTCTCATCGACCACCCGCGTGACGTGCAGCGCACGCCATTGATTGCGCAGCGCCTCGGCCTGCAAACGTTCACGGGTCTGCTCCCAGCTGCCGGTCATCTGCGAATTGGGCGAATCGCCTTCCGGCTGCTCGGCCCAACGCAACGGTAACGCGGCCTGACGGTAAACGATGCGCTGCGGCTTGAAACGCCACAGACGCTCGGCACCCTGAAACGCGGCGATCTGCGGATCGTCGAGCAGCACTTCGGCACTGCCGGTCATCTGCAACAGATCGCCGCTTTCAAAATCGATGAAGGTCAGTCCGGCACGCGGATTGAGCAGGATATTGCCGAGGGTGTTGAAGAACAGATTGCCGGAGAAATCCGGGATGGTCAGGGTGCCGTCCTCGTCCATACGCACGAAACCGGATTTGCCGCCGCGATGGGACACATCGACCTGACGCTCACCGTCGCGCACCACGTAAGTGGCGACGTAGAACGAATCGGCGGCGGTGATCATGTCGCGCACCAAGGGTTCGCTGACCGGCAAGTCGAGCGCGGTGTCGGTGGTTTCGTCGACGAAGGCGTAATGGCGCAGATTGATGTAGCGCGGGCAATTGCCGTAAGCCTGGGTCACGCCGATCTCGAGACTGTTGTCATCGCGGCGACTGATGTTGCCGTTCATGCGATTGCGCCGGCGGGTGTGCAGTTCGATGCCGAGCATGCCGATCGCATCGCCGGGCTGCAGACCCTGATTGGCCGGGTCGTTGGACTGGGCGTCGAGTTTGATTTTCAGGACCTGTGGTGACGGCGAATCCATGAACCCCGGTTGACCGGTGCGCAGCGTTGCCCATGGATCGCCCTGGCTGTCGACGGCGCCGAGCACGACGAAGGGCAGTTGCGCATAGAACTCGCGGTGCTGGTCCGGCATCCAGTCGCGGGCCAGTTGCCGCTGGCCAACGCCGACCATCATTTCCACCGCGCCGACGGCACGTTGCAGGGTCAACTCACCTTCATGCCAGGGCGAGGGCTGCGGTTTCGACGCTGTGTCCATTTCGATTCTCCTCGGGTGCAAACGGGCCGGTGAGCCGCTAGGGGCTGAAGCTCAAGTGGACTCATGTTCGCTCTCGGCCGGTTGCGAGAGAATGGCCAGAAACTGCAATCCACTGTTTCATTCGGTGAAATGATCCCTACGTGCGTCTAAGGACGAGGGGGATTATTTCACTGGCTGAAATGCTCGATTGTATTGAGTGAGGATTCCGCGATTTGCGGCAGGGGAGCAGGATGAGCCCCATCGACACGATCAGCGGGTCGACCTCGAATAATTCAGGAGCACGTCATGTCTCAGTCAGCCGTCAAACTATACCGCCATCCGTTGTCCGGCCATTCGCATCGCGTCGAGTTGATGCTGTCCCTGCTGGACGTTCCGACCGAACTGGTGTTCGTCGACCTGATGAAGGGCGCGCACAAAACGCCCGAATTTCTTGCCCTCAACCGTTTCGGCCAGGTTCCGGTGATTGACGACAACGGCACGGTGCTCGCTGATTCCAACGGCATTCTTGTGTATCTGGCCGGCAAATATGGCAACGGCCAATGGCTGCCGAGTGACCCTGTCGAGCAAGCCAAGGTGCAGCGCTGGTTATCGGTGGCTGCCGGGCAGATCAGCTCCGGCCCGGCCACGGCGCGCTTGATCACTGTGTTCGGTGCCGGTTACGACGCGGCTGATGCGATCAAACGTTCCCATGCTTTGTTGCAAGTGATGGAAGACGAACTGGCCAACAGCGCATTCCTCGCCGGTGACAAGGCAACCGTTGCCGATGTCGCCGCCTACACTTACGTCGCCCACGCACCGGAAGGCAATGTCTCGCTCGAGGATTACCCGAATGTGCAGGCCTGGCTGCAACGGGTTGAGGCACTGCCGAAATTCGTCGGCATGCAGCGCACAGCGGTGGGCCTGCAAACGGCTTAGGTTCAGCACACTCCATCAATCCTGTGGGAGCGAGCTTGCTCGCGAAGGCGGTGTGTCATTCAGCATTGATGTTGACTGGCCGGACGCATTCGCGAGCAAGCTCGCTCCCACAGGTTCAGCGCCGGCCGTGCCATTCCATGCACCGGAAGGCAATCGGATTTCCAAATGTGAGTGCGTGGCTGGCGCGGGTTGAGGCATTGTCGAAATTCGTCGGCATGCCGTGCACAGCGGTGGGCCTGCGGGGCGCTTGATTCATCTGCAAGCAAATTCTCCTGTGGGAGCGAGCTTGCTCGCGAAGGCGGTGTGTCATTCAGCATTGATATTGACTGGCCGGACGCATTCGCGAGCAAGCTCGCTCCCACAGGGGGGCACTGTGTTTTCGAGGTTTTTTACAGGTTCCCGCCTATGGATCGTTTTCAGGAAATGCGCATGTTCCTGGCCGTGGCCGAGGAGGGTGGCTTTGCGGCTGCGTCCCGGCGTTTGAACACCTCACCCCCCAGCGTCACCCGTGCGATTGCCGCGCTGGAACAACGCATCGGCACGCGCCTGTTGTCGCGGACCACGCGCAGCCTGCACCTGACCGAAGCCGGGCATCGTTATCTGGACGATTGCCGACGGATTCTTTGCGATATCGACGAAGCCGAAGAGGCGGCCGCCGGCAGTTATCGAGTGCCGTGCGGGCATTTGAGCGTGACCGCGTCGGTGTTGTTTGGCGAGTTGTTCATCGCGCCGCTGCTGGCGCAATACGTCGATGCGTTTCCTTCGGTGCATCTGAAGGCTTTGCTGGTTGATCGCGTGGTAAACATGGCCGAGGAGGGCATCGATGTCGCCGTGCGCATCGGTCATCTGCACGACAACAATCAACATGCGATCAAGGTCGGCGAGGTCCGCCAGGTCATCTGCGGCACGCCCGATTACTTCGCCCGCTATGGTCGGCCGCAACATCCGAATGAGTTGAGCCGCGCCAATATCGTCATGTCATCCGCCAGTCATTTGCTCAGCGATTGGCAATTCGCTCATGCCGATGGCCCGTTGAGTTTTCGCTTCGAACCGCGTCTGGTGGTCACCGCGAATCAGGCGGCGATCAACATCGCCAGTTCCGGCTGGGGCATTACCCGGGTGCTGTCTTATCAAGTCGCCAGCCAGGTTGCGGCCGGTGAACTGGAATTGGTGTTGCAGGCCTTTGAGCCGCCGGCGTTACCGGTGCAACTGGTCTATCTGAAACATCCGCGCGTACCGGCGAAGGTGCGCACGTTTGTCGATTTTCTCAGCGAACGCCTTCAGCATCACCCGGCGCTGAAAGCCGTGAACAGGGTTCACGGCTGACGCTTCAGGGTTCGATCACTTCGCCGTAGCAGCCGTTTCGATCAGGCTGGCGACGGCTTTCGGGTTGGACACCATCACCACGTGCGAGGCGCCTTTGACTACGACGGTCTGCTTGGAGTGCGCGCGCTCGGCCATGAACGCCAGGGCTTGCGCCGGGATGTTCTTGTCCTGGTCACCGTAGACGAAGTACGAAGGCACGGTTTTCCACGCTGGCTCGGTGGCGGCTTCGTTGAGCGCGGCGACGGTGACCGGGCGCTGGGTCGCGGCCATCAACTTCGCATCGGCCTGGGAAACGTCGGCAGCGAACTGATCGTGGAATTTGTCCTGCTGGATGTACAAATCCTTGCCGCCGTCGGCCAGGGCAACCGGGGCCGACAGGGTCGGGCCAAGGGTGCTGCCGGGGAAACGCCCGGACAACTCGGCAGCGGTTTCACCCTTTTCCGGCGCGAACGCGGCGACGTACACCAGCGCTTTGACATTGGCATTGCCATAAGCGGCTTCGCTGATCACCGGGCCACCGTAGGAGTGGCCGACCAGCACCACCGGGGTTTTCACGCTGGCCAGCACATCCGCTACTGATTGCGCATCACCCTTGACCGAGCGCAGCGGGTTGGCGGCGGCGATCACCGGGTAACCATCCTTCTCGAGAATCTTGACCACGCCGTTCCAGCTGCTCGAATCGGCGAAGGCACCGTGCACCAGCACCACGGTAGGTTTGACCGGCGCGGCGAACGCAGCGGTGGCGCCGAACATGGCGGCGGTGAGGGCGAGGGTTGCGAAGACTTTGTTCATGGTGATGTCCTGTCGATTGATTAGGGAGGAATGGAAGCGACAGGGGTATTTAGCGCGCTAAATGTGTCAGATATGTGTGTGCATGGCTGGACTTCGCATGCCTGTGTATCTGTGTCAGCAAAAGCTACATGCTGATACAAACGTCGCGGATTGCTCAGCTTTGGCCCATGACTGTAGCGGGCTCAAATTCCTCAGTCCGCTGCAGCGTTTCCGGAACGCCGATCAACAGCAGCAGAAACGCTGCACCTGCAATGGCGGCGAGGGTCAGGAATGCCGCGCTGTAACCGGCGGCCTCAACGACAAAACCGGCCAGCCCATTGCTCAGCGCCGCACCCAGACCAAACGCGGTGGTCAGTGCGCCGAGGCTGACATTGAAATGCCCGGAGCCGAGGGTGAGATCCTTGACCATCACCGGGAATAGCGCACCAAAAAGACCGGCGCCAACGCCGTCGAGCAACTGCACGGCGACCAGCCAGTAGGGATCATCCGAGAAGGTGTAGAGCAATCCGCGCAGCGGCAGGATCAGAAAACCCGCCAGCAACAACGGTTTGCGCCCCCAGACATCGGCTTTAGCACCGGCCAGTAGCGCCATCGGCACCATGACCAGTTGCGCAGCGACGATGCATGCCGACGTCAGCGGCGTTGCCATGTGCAAGTTGGCTTGCGCGAGTTTCTGGCTCACCAGCGGCAGCATCGCCGCGTTGGCCAGATGGAACAGCGCGCAGCACAGGGCAAACATCAGCAGCGGTCGATTGCTCAGCAGCACCTTGAACCCGGACGGCTGATGGCTTTGATCGCCAGGCTGCAGACCCCGCGCCACATCATGATCAATCGCCTCGGCCGAGACGAAGAGCACGGCAATCACGCTGGCCAGCGCCATGACCGCCATCAGATAAAACACCGCCACCGGACCGAACAGATAGGCAAACAAACCGGCCAACAACGCCGCACACGCGTTGCCGGCATGGTTGAAGGTCTCGTTGCGGCCAGTACGACGGGTAAATGCCCGGGGGCCGGTAATGCCCAGCGTGATCGCGGAAATCGCCGGGGCGAAAATCGACGCTGCCGCCGCGCTCAAGGCTTGGGTCAACGCCACCAGAGAGAATGAAGAAATGAACGGCAGGACCAGACAACTCGCGGTCACCAGCAGCGCGGCGATGATGATCAACGCACGTTTCGCGCGGCTGCTGTCAACCAGTGCTCCGGCGGGTGTTTGCGTGACCAGCGCGGCAATCCCCGCGAGGGTCATGACCACACCGATGCTGGCCGGGTCCCAGTGGTGTACGGCGAGCAAGTAAATGGCGAGGTACGGCCCGAGGCCGTCGCGAACATCGGCGAGGAAGAAATTCAGACTGTCCAGCGAGCGGTTGTTGCGGCGATCGAGATGATTGATCACGGGGCAGTCTCTTGAGTGTCAGGTCTGCGTGGCTGACTCGACCACGGCAATCCTAATGACCGAAGTGGTGAAAGATAAGTTGCAGAGAGCGAGGCCCGATCTGCGATCTTGTTGTGTGATCCGTCATCGTATGACTATTCAGCCGATATTTGAGATGTGTTGTTAACCGGAAACGTCATGCCCATAAACAACTGGGCCGACCTACTTGGTTGGCCCAAGAACAGACGGGGATAGAGCGACAACCAGTAAGCATTGAAACATTTCTACATACTCTCGCGTTGGCGTTGTTGTACGACATCCTACCTAATGTGCCGACCGCCCAAATTCTCACAAAAACAATAATGGAGACTCCTATGACGAGCATACCTTCACTCGATCATCAGGCCGCTGCGAAACCGCAAAACCTGTTCCTGCGAACGCTGAAACTGCTCGGCCCCGGCATTATCGCCGTGCTGTCGTGGCTTGGCGCGGGCGACCTGATCACGTCCTCGGTGGCCGGCGCGAATTACGGCTACGCCATGATGTGGGTGCTGGCGGTCTCGTTATTGCTGAGATACCTGATCGTCAACATCATTGCCCGTTTCCAGCTGTGCAATAACCAAGGCATGACCATCCTGCAGGGGTACGCCCAGCTCAACCCGGTGTTTGCCTGGTTCATGCTCGTTTATGCCCTGTTGATGGGGCACTTGATGAACGCCTACATGATCAAGGGGGCAGGGGAGTCGCTGGCGATGCTGTTCAAGATCGATCAGCCATTGCTGTGTTCGGTGGCGGTGGTGCTGGCGGTCTGGATGCTCGTCGGGCGCAACATCTACACGATGATCGAAGGCGTTATGAAGCTGCTGCTGGCGATCATGACCCTGGCGTTCATCGCCCTGGCGGTAATGTCCGGCCCGGATGTCACCGGCATCATCAAAGGCACCATCGGCTTCAGCATTCCGCCTGACGAAGGCGTGCATGGCGCGTTGCTGGTGGCGGTATCGGTGATCGGCGCGGTCGCCGGCTCGATCGCCAACTTCGTGCACCCCTATGTCATGCGCCAGAAAGGCTGGACCGGGCCGCAGCACAAGCGCATTCAGCGTAACGATCTGCTGTTTGCGGTATTCGTCGGGATCATCATCAACCTGGCGATCTGGATCGTCGGTGCGGAAATCCTCCGGCCCAACGGTATTGAGGTGAAAACCTTGGGCGATCTGGGCAAGGCACTGGAAATCTTCTTCGGCCCGATCGGCTGGTATGTATTCTTCATCGGTGTGTTCGCGACGCTGTTTGCCAGCATTTCAGGCAAGACCACAGCATTTCCGATGCTGATCACCGATGCCTTCCAGCACGTTCGTCCTGAGCGTCGCGAGAAGTACGGCAAAGAGTTCCATCACGACCCGATGCACAAGTGGTTCATGCTGTTCATTCTGGTCACGCCGCTGATCTGGTCAATGCCGGGCATGCCGGATTTCGTCACCCTGACCATTGGTGTCAGCGCCTTGAACATCATTGGTTTGCCGGTGATTTCCCTGGGCTTGCTGATCATGTCCAACCAGAAATCGCTGCTGGACAAGCAGTACCGCAACAACCTGTTCGAAAACATCGCGCTGCTGTTTGCCACTGGGCTGGCGCTGTGGGTGGCCTTTCAATTGGGCGTTGATCTGTTCACTTGATGAATAGCAGTCGAGGGGGCACGCGCCCCCTCGAATCGCCGCTTACAACGGCACATCCATTTCGATTCTGCGCCAGGCCGCTTCGGAGAAGCTGTACACCGAGAATGCGATCAGCCCCAACGCCATCAGCATCAACAGCACACCGCCTGCCGGCAGATTCTGCAAAGCATCCAGCGCTTCCTTCATGCCGGGCGGATTCGTTGCCTGGTAAACCGAACCGCTGACCGCCATCAACAGCGCAATCTCGATAAACACCACGCCTCGGGCAATCAAGCCAAAGCGCGACACCGGGCGTACGTAGCGCATCACCTCGTCATCCGCTTCGAAGTACTTCTCGAACGTGGCCTTCCAGCCTTTGATGATGTGGGCGATACCGACACCCAGCGGAATCAGCGCGATCAGGTAGATCAACAGGTTCGAGTGTTCGAACGACAGCAGCTGCGCGAGCAGATCCTTGGTCTTGCCATCGCCGGAACCGCCCGAACTCCTGAGGCCACTCACCAGCAGGCCCAAGGCAAAGAAGGCCAGCGCCGCGTTGACCAGACCGCCGGCCAGCAAGCCTGCACGAATGACCAGGCCTTTGAACTCGTTGCCATGGTGGTCGACGTCACGAATCGCTTGCAGCGCACGCCAAGCGGCGAAGGCCAACAGACCGGCGACCACTACACCGATCAGCACATAGCCAAACGGCTGGCTGAGCAATGCTTCGAGGCTTTTGTGGCTGTCTTTGGGTTTGGTTGAGTCGTGCGCGGCGAGCAGGGCGAAAATGCCGATGATCAGGTACAGAACACCGCGCGCGGCGTATCCGCCTCGGGCGAGCAGGACAAGGGTGTGTTGAGTGGACATGAGTTTGCTTCCAGGGAATCGATGTGAAGCAGACCCGTGGACGGGGCAGGGGTTCGATTAAGGTTGTGGGTCACGTCACCCTTGAGTGACGTGCGCCCTTATCGGCCGGCCATTCAACGGATCAAGGATTCGCTCCAGCACTCTGGCGACGGAAGAAAACTGTCACCTGGCCGACCTCAACACCCCACTTGGACATACTGGTGCGGTTGATCAACGTGTCTTCGTCGATCAGGTACATCCAATCGTCCATGCTTACCTCGTAGGTCGAATCGTCGACGGGCAGGTTCAGGCGATACCGCCAGTGGAAAGTATTTCCTGCAATCTGACCCTTCGCTACACCGACCACGTCGCCCGCGCGACCGCTCCAGCCGCCGTTCTCCTCGGGAGTGAGCGTCCAGATTCGGCGTTGATGGGTACCGTCGCTATACACAAAGCGCTCGTCGAGAATCAGGTTGTTGCCTTCGCGACGACTGACGAGGTCGACCTCGAAACGCTTGGTCACTTCGCCGTTGCGCTTCTGAAACATACCCCAGGCTTTGACGGGCTGGCTGAAAAAATGCTCCAGACTCAATGCAGGTTGCTGGTCTGCGTAACGAGCAACATCGACACTGCCGCAGCCTGCAATGCTGAGCGACAGTCCTAGCAGCAGCAGAAATCGGGTCATCTTCCTACTCCTTGAGCTTGTACAGTTAACGAGCGGCGTATAGGCCTAACGCCGTCCGATGAGCTGGAGAAATTCCTGCCGCGTCGTCGAACTATCACGGAAGGCGCCGAGCATGACAGAGGACGTCATGACCGAATTCTGCTTCGCGACACCGCGCATCATCATGCACATGTGCCTGGCCTCAATGACCACCGCCACCCTGGCGGCATCGGTAATCTGCTGGATTGCCTGAGCAATCTGCTGAGTAAGGTTTTCCTGAATCTGCAGACGCCGCGCGAACATGTCGACCACCCGCGCCACCTTTGATAGCCCCAACACCCGGCCAGTGGGGATGTACGCCACATGCGCCTTGCCGATAAACGGCAGCATGTGATGCTCGCACAGCGAATAAAGCTCGATGTCGCTGACGATCACCATCTCATCGCTTTGCGATTCGAACAGAGCACCGTTGGTAACGTCTTCCAGGCTCAACGCGTAGCCGTTGCACAGGTATTGCATGGCCTTGGCGGCCCGCTCGGGCGTGTCCAGCAGACCTTCGCGCTCAGGGTTCTCGCCGACGCCAACGAGGATCTCACGATAATGGCTGGCTAACTCTGGGCTCATTCGGGTTACTCGTGGCGAGTGCTGCGTGAGGGCTGATGTCGGTCGAAAAAGGTTGTACGTATACAAGGTATCTGTATAGGTTTTATTGAAGATAGGCTGAAAAAGATCAACTGACAACGAATCGGTGGTTTTTTTGTGGGGGCTTGAAATTTTCAGACAGGACAAGCTTAAGGCAAGGTTCAGTCAGTGGCTTGATACGGGCTGGCAGATGGCTGTTTTGGATCGATAACTCACGGGGGGGAATGGCAGCTATCGGCCAGAAGCGGCCAGTCGACTCGGTTCTGGTTTCGCCCGATAGTGAATGCTTGCAGCATGCGACTGCATACCCAAAAGCAATTCTGGCTTATTGCCAATACCGTATATCCCCATATGCTCCTCTCTCATTCTCCGCGAACACCACGGCGCTCGGGTCTGTAAGCTATTCAGGAGGCCCGTTGCAAACTCTCTCATGACCGTCGGCGATTCGTCATCAGTCCAGAGAGAGAGAGCCCTATGATTATACTCATCCGCCGCGCCGCATCCCTTCGTTCAGGGGAATTCAAACAATTGATCCGCGTTACATCTGTTGCTGGCCGTCTGCCAAAGCGCGACGTGATGCTCTTATGGCTCACACACTCTGGCGGCAAAGGTGCTGACTGCGACCGGCGACGTGGAGACGGTACAGACCATTCTTAGTCATGCCTGCCTCATCACAGCAAGTCGTATCTAACTGTCGACATCGAGGTGATCCGTCGTGCTTTCGAGTTTGCACTGGCATAGTGATATCGATAATTCTTACCGCTAGTCAGCATTGATAATGAAATGTCCGTATAGGGGTGAGACTTTTTCCCCCGAGAACTTGAGGAATCAACAATGGCTAGGCTCACACTGACCGATTTTGACGAATGGCTCGATGGCGCTGTGCAGACGGACGTAGAGGATGTGTACGCACTCCATGAAGCCGTTGACGGTGAAACAGAGTTCGCTCAATACAAAGCCGAGCGTGCACCAAATGGACAGCTCTTGGTCTCGTATGGCGACGATAGCCCTTGGTTGAGGCTGTCTACGGAGGAAGCTAAGCAAGGTTTTCTTCGTCGTCTTGGTGGCCGTTACGTTGGGGAAGGTTGTATGGACGTCGGTGCGTGGTATGTCATGCACATGGGATTAGCGTCCGATTAAAGGAAATTCGCATGGAGGACGCCGATGAGGTGTACCAGATCCTTCGAGACACCAAGGTTTTGGCTCGCCGTTATTACCAACTCACTCGCAAACCGCTGGGTGTGACTGGGGAAATCGCAGAGTACGAGGCAGCTCGGCACCTCAACGTCGAGTTGGAACTGGCTAGGCAAGCTGGGTACGACGCGACAGAAGTGAGAGATGGGCTGAAAGTCAGAATTCAAATCAAGGGGCGGTATTGCACCAGCCCACGAATGCGAAGCGGTCGAGTGGGATCAATCGATTTAAGGCAACCCTTCGATACAGTTTTACTGGTTCTTCTCGATGCGGATTACAACGCTTTCCAGATTTTTGAAGCGGATCGCTCTGCGGTTGAGGCGTTACTGACAAGGCCTGGATCAAAGGCTCGAAACGAACGAGGCTCAGTCGGTATCAATCAGTTCAAAGCGATCAGCAGACTGCGCTGGGCGCGGTCTGAAATATAGGAAATGGCCATGGACGATTTGCCCGACGATCCGTTGATGCCTATTTTACTGGAGGCCATGAAGCGATTGTGCACTTGGGACGGAAGTGGGCCTATCACGTGGGTGATTGGCGATACCTGGGTTGTGCACCATGCTATCGGCGAATGGACGATTGGACCCGATGAGCCTGCAACAAGCGAACAGGTACGCGAGCTTATGGTTCAGTCTGGCGGGGTATTTGAATTGCAAGACTATTAAGGGAAAGGATCTTATGAGTACAAGGATTGTCGAGGCCAATATCCATTACGATCTGACAAAATCGGTTGTTATTGATTTGCAGCGCACGTTGTGTGAACAAGCAATTGAGAAAGACAGGTACGTCACCACGCGCTCGCGTCAACAGACTGAAATCGCCTTTCTGGAAGGTAGTGATGAGCTTCGCGAGGAAGCGAAGGTCACTTTGATGCGCCAGAGATTGAAGCTGAGTGCAACCGTTCGGGCGATTCAGGTGACCGAGCAGACGATGACCATCGTAGCTGGAACACTTCTTCAGATTGCAAGGCAGGGGCTAGTTACGCGATATGGTCAAAAAATCGAATACTGTCCTATCGAGGGCCGGATAACCTCCGGGGCGAATACCCGAGAAATCATATGGTTTGGTCGTAATCAAGCCATGCACTTTGACGATAGTAAGCCTGGGAGTTGGACGTCTCTCTTCAAGACTTTAGATCAGCACCATCCAGGAAAATTTACCCCCGAACCTGTCTCGCGCTCGATGGCAATAATTGAACTGTTGGGGTGGATGAGTTTCGGACAATATGAGGCTGATATGGAAAATCTTGGTGTTTTTACACCACTAGAAAACGTCTAAATGATCGCGTCTATCGCCGATTGATCAAAATATTTGTCACCGCTCAATGTACTGACTAAGGTCAAAACATAAACGGCCATGCAAGTAGGAAATTCCGACAGCCCCACTGGGCTGCATAGGATAGCGCCCCGGAGTACCGATTGCCTGCGATGGCCATGCCGTGAGATGGAAATCAAACGTCATACTAGGTCGCTCTAACCAATGCACCTACGAGTCAAGGGAAAGGTTACTCAAGTACGCAGAAACCCTGCCGTCATACTTAGTCAGACGCTAATTTTCGCGTTTGCGAAAATCCCTAGTGACTAAATCCATAAATAACGGAAAACTCATGAAAGCAATGCTGTTCGCAATAGTGACCACCTTTGCAGCCAGCGCCTCGGCTGCTGACTCAATCTTCGTAAGCACTGAGCTGACTCGTAACGGTGTGGTTGTCGATAATTTTTCCGGCTCTACCACTGATGGACACACCCAACCACACAGCAATATCAGTCTCATCAAGTATAGAGATTCAGTCACCAAGGGTAAGACCAACATGGCGGACTTGGCATTGGGTACCAAGGCATTCATCACGCCGCACATCACCAGTGATGGTCGTATCAGTCTGAAATTCAATGTGGACTACATTGAGTTGGAGAAAATGGCAACGGTGAAGGCCGGGAACTTCACCATCGATCAGCCTAGGACCGGAGGCTTCAAGCATTCCGCTACGGACATACTCGCTAGCGGAGAGAAGCGCGAATACAAGGCTTTGGAGAACGGTGTCGAGTACATTTATACCGTATCAGCCACGAAGCAGTGATGATGCGCGAGGAAAGAGACGTTATTCGCATCCTAGGATCAAGCATGAAAACTGAATCAATGAATATTGAAAACTGCTACACCGCGGCCCGCGAAAAATTCTTCGCTGAACGAATGGCGCTTGGATCAACACAGCAAAGATCGCAACAGCCCTTGGTATCGATTGGGATGAGAACATGCAGCTAAACCGTATCGCTGGATAGGGAAAGTGGCCTGGTGCACCCCAGACCTCGCATCGCGGGGCTGGGTCGGTAAAAAAGCGCAATTTCGCGCGGATGAAACTGGGGAAGACATCAATGGGTTTTTGGAGTGGAGTTGTAAAATTCGTTGGTGCTGCTGTCGCTCTTAATGGGATAGCGAATCAGCAGCGATCATCGGGGATACAAAGCAATACCCCGTGCTACAAGGACTACTCGATTTCATGCAAGAAGTGCGAGAGTTTAGCAGGCCCCATCAAGGGCACGAAGCGGAACTATCGCTGTTCATGCGGTCACCAGTTTTCAGGCCCCAATCATCCATTTTGAGCCTTGCGTTGGTTAGGCAATCCATTTAAGCAGCTCCTTCCGTGTCATTACCTGATCGTAGTGAGATGCGATCCTACTCGCTAGTATGAATGACTGCTTCTGGCCGGTAGCGGTCGCCTGCCAACGTCCGCTTTTGGTCGGAAGCTGACGGTCGGCTTGGCTCCGTTTCAGATTGAGCAAGCCGGTCTCTCACCCAACCGCTCTACCAACCTTACGAGATAACCGTCGGGATCCTGGACGATGAATTCTCGCTGGCCTACTTCTACATTTTCAGCCCGATACCAAGTGTCTTTGCATTCTTGATAGAGTGGAAATCCAGTCTGAGCAAGTTTTTGGATGATGGGTGCGACAGCCTCAACATCAATTTGTAGGTTGATGCCTCTTCCAAACGGCTTAGTCAACGGCGCAGTCAGCCATTGACCCGCGTCCAAATCAACCTGCTCAAGCATCACTTGAGCACAATTCAAATCAAGGTATGCAAATCCATCTTCCGGGCGTTGATAAGCTATTTTGAACCCCAAGCAAGAAACCCAAAAAGCCAGACTGCTATCTAGGTTGGTGACCATTAACTCCGGAACCAGTTTGTTACGTTCGAACATGAGATGACTTCCATTTCAAAAGGCTAATTATTGCAGGCGAGCAGGTTCTGCACTTTTCGCTTCGATGCCACAACAGGATCGTGGCGAGCCTGATGGTCGGGTGGGAATTATCGAGTCGGGTTGAATGGCCGTTATTGGCCGACAGCTGCCGCTCACGAACGCCGTCTCTGGCCCAAGAAGCTCCTATTGATTACATTTTTGGGCGCGCAGAATCAGGAAGCCGGCAATGACAATCAAAACAATTCCAGCCCATGTAAAGGTGTCCGGCGTTTCTTGGAACAGTACATAACCCCAAAGGCAGGCGAAAACCAGGTACGCATAATCGAAAGTCCCGATAAGTGCTGGAAGCGCAATCTGGTAGGCCTTGGCGGTAGCCGTATTTATGAAAATCAGGGCGCAGGCGTAACAGAAGATAAAAAGCATTTCCTGCCAACCGGGCGTCTGCCAGGGAGAGAGTAGAAATGCAGCACCAGCAACTGTGGACTCACTGACTATCAGCGATGCGCCGCCTCCGATTACGGCGGCGAAAAGAAAAGCGATATTCAAGCCCAGCGCCAATACCAGTGGATGTTCATTGCGACAATGTCGACGTGTCACAACCATCGCGACCGCGTAGAAAACAGCCGCAATCACAGGTAGCAGAGTTGCAAGGACGAAAACATCTGATCCCGGGCGTAACACTGTGGCGACACCCGCGAAACCTATTCCTATCGCAACCCAACCCCACAGTGATAACGGCTCACCTCCGTAAAGGGTGGAGAAAAGCGCTATGAAAAGGGGAGTTGTGTAGATCGCCACGGCAGCCACTGATAACGGGATCAACGGTAACGCCGAGTAGTACGTTACCCACATTAACAACAGCAGAATGCTCCTGATTGCGACCCAAAACATCGACGCGGTTGAGTATCGACCCGATCTGACGTCCCTGGCGAGCCAGGCTACAAGGGTGGGCACCGACAGGCAGGAGACGATGAGGAACAACTGCCAGAGCGGAAGTCTGGCGCTGAAATATTTGACTGCTGCATCGGCCAGGGAAAGGAGAAAGACAGCAGCGCTTATTAGCACTATGCCCTTGGCAACACTATCGCCGCTTGCACTGTACTTGCTCACGAATCGCACTCCTGTTCCTTCAGTGAACTGAGAATTTAACAGACGGTGGCGAATTCTCAGGGCAAACAGCCGACACGCCAGACGGCGATTTTCATTCCTGACCGTTGTCCGCTTCTGGCCATAAACAGCCGTTCAAGGCTGCTCGTTTTTCAGGCGGCAGTGGCCCATCCCGCCGCCGCTACCTGGCGCTCACCGTCCACAACTGATCCAGCTTCGTCGTATAACTCTGGCTCATAAGCTCCCGACGCATCGCCCATCCAGGTGCTGTAGGCACGCTGGCTAAGCGCAGCACTCCCTTTCCCCAGCGGCCGTTGATTTCATCCAGCACACCCATCACCTTGTCTGCCATCGCCGGCTGGGATTGCGCGAACAGGTCATCGGTGAATTCGCCAGGCTGGCGCAGATCCATCAGCAGCACTTCCGCCTTGCTGTATTTGTAGCCGGGACGGAAGAGCCGATTGACCGCTTCGGTCGCAGCCTTCGTCATCAGCCGCACGTCGTTGGTCGGGTACGGTAACTCCACCAAGGCGCCATTGGCATATTTCGCTTCGTCAGGGTTGAACATGCCGGTGCGAATGCTCACGCGGATCTTCTTGCACAGCGAGTTTTGCGCTCGGAGCTTTTCCGCTGCGCGCTGGGTGTAGGTGGCGACGGCCTCTTTGATCGGCTCGATCTGCGTGAGCCGGTTGCCGAACATCCTGCTGCAGCAGATCTCCTGCTTGGGTGGATCAGCTTCACCCAGGTCCAGGCATGAGGTGCCGGCGAGCTCGCGAGCGGTTTTCTCGATCACCACGCTGAATTTCTGCCGAAGCATCCACGGGTCGGCTTTCGCCAGGTCCATCGCCGTCTTGATGCCCATTGTTTCCAGGTGCGCCTTCATGCGCCGGCCGACGCCCCAGACCTCGCCGACATCGGTATTGCGCAACGTCCAGTCCCGTTTGAACGGATCGCACAGATCCACCACGCCACCGGTGATGTCCAGCAGCCGTTTGGCTGTGTGGTTGGCGAGTTTGGCCAGCGTCTTCGTCCGTGCAATACCCACTCCGACTGGAATGCCGGCGCGCTTGAGAAGCGTGGAGCGCATGTGCCTGCCAAGCGCGGACAGATCTCCGGGCATGCCCGTCAAATCGGCGAATGCCTCATCGATGCTGTAGACCTCAAGTGCCGGCACCATCGATTCGATGATGGTCATGACACGCTCGCTCATGTCGCCGTACAGCGCGTAATTGCTGCTGAACGCTACAACACCATGCCGGCGTAGATGGTCTTTGATCTGGAAATACGGCTGGCCCATTTTCACGAAAGGCTTGGCGTCATAGCTACGCGCGATCACACAGCCATCGTTGTTGGACAGCACCACAATAGGTGTCTTTGCCAGGTCGGGCCTGAAGACGCGCTCGCAACTCGCGTAAAACGAGTTGCAGTCGATGAGTGCGAAGACCGGTTCACGCATGGTCATGATCACGGACGCTGTATTTCACGACACCCCAGATCACCAGCTCGTCGCCTTCCATGACATGCCTCGCCGGGTATTTTGGATTCTCCGACAAAAGCATCACGGCGTTCTCGCGCAAAAGCAGGCGCTTGCAAAACGGCTCCGAGTTCAACGCGGCGATGACGATATCGCCACTGACCGCCTCGATGCTCCGATCGACGATCACCATATCCCCGGAATAGATGCCCGCGCCTTGCATGCTGTCCCCATCGATCCTCACCAGATACACGTGCGGCGCCCGGATATCGAACAGCTCATCCAGGGAAATGTGCTTTTCGATGTGGTCAGCCGCAGGGGAGGGAAAGCCCGCCGGTACCCTGGCGGAATAAAGGGGCAGCTTCTTACCGCCAGTAGCGAGGGGGCCGAGAAGGATGATGCTCATGATGCAAGCCTTAGGAGGTTAACTGTACGTACATACAGTTAACGATTTGGTTCGCTTGCGGTCAATGTCATAGGCACCACAATTCGACGGGTGACAGCATGTGCGGACGCTACTCGATCTACGAATCGATGGATCACTACCTCAAGGAGCTTGCGCCAAAGCAGTTGGTGATCAATGGCTATGACCTCTGGCCCGTTGAGCGATACAACGTCGCACCGTCGACGCGGGTGGAAATCATTCGGCCCGTTCGGGAGGGCCTGAGCATTGACAAGGTCAAATGGGGATGGGCGCCATTCTGGGCGAAGGGAAAGCGTCCTGACCCGATCAACGCAAGAGTCGAGACCGTCATCACCGGCAGGTTTTTCAATCAGCTATGGCCAAACGGACGCGTACTCGCGCCGGCGAACGGCTGGTTCGAATGGGTCAAGGACGAAGAAGATCCGAAGAAAAAGCAGCCGTATTTCATCACCCTTAAAGAGCAGATTCCGATGTTCTTCGCGGGATTGGCCGAGGTGCACGAAGCCCTGGAACCGGACGAGCGGGATGGC
Organism: Pseudomonas koreensis; assembly: GCF_024169245.1. Lineage (NCBI taxonomy): Bacteria > Pseudomonadati > Pseudomonadota > Gammaproteobacteria > Pseudomonadales > Pseudomonadaceae > Pseudomonas > Pseudomonas koreensis. The sequence continues at coordinate 4,358,303 of NZ_JALJWP010000001.1, read as the reverse complement.
TTCGTCATCATCACCGCGGCGAGTGATGAAGGCATGGTCGATATCCACGATCGCAAGCCCTTGGTCTTGGCGCCTGAGCATGCGCGTGAATGGATCGACCCCAATACCTCACCTGAACGCGCTCGCGAATTAGCCATGGAGCACTGCAGGCCGGCAACGGATTTCCATTGGTACAAGGTTGGCAAGGATGTGGGCAACGTGCGTAACCAAGGCCCGCAGCTCATTCAGCCGCTATCCTTGGCCTCGGATGTCGACGATTGATGCACCAGCGGTGGGAACAATCAACGTGGCTGGCTCAGCTGCAGCAACACGGGGCGATGAGCAGGGAAGCAGCCGAGCAGAGGCTCAACTCATGACCTTGATGGAATGGTTTGATGAGCGAGATTCAGCAAAAAACTTCCAAGGGGGCCGTAGAATCATCTGTCCTGGCCAATAACCGGCTGCGCGCTGGTCAAGTTGATTTTTCAATGGAGCAAAGTGAGTGAAAAATTTGAAGGTGATGGCGATTGCGCTGGCGGGACTGGCGTATTTTGCGGCGGGCAGTTGTCGAGTGATGGCATCGGACGCTGAGTCTGCCGCACCACCGGCCTACTATGTCGCCGAGTTTGAAGTTACCGATCCCGAGGGGATGAAGCCTTACAGTGCGCAGGTTGAATCAACCTTCAAACCCTATGGCGGACATTTCATCGTGCGAGGCGGAAAAACCATTTCGCTTGAAGGTGAAGCACCAAAGCGTCGCCGTGTGGTCATCGAGTTCGCGAGCGTCGAAAAAGCCCAGGCTTGGTACAACTCTGTGGAATACACCGAATTGCGAAAAATCCGCCAGCGTTCAGCCAAGACGGACGTCTACTTGATCGAGGGAGTACCAGCGCGGTAGTTCCGACTTTGTAAATTTAGGATATTGTTTAGTTGGAAGCCTCGATCAATAACAGAAGAGAAAATTCATGTCCAAACTCGCAGAATTCCGCCAGCTTGAAAAACACCTCGCCGAACAGCTTCAGGCTCTGGAAGCCCTCAAGGGTGACGCAGGTCTCAAAAGAGAAATCGAATTCGAAACCAAGCTGCGTGATTTGCTTGCAAAGTACGGCTACAGCTTGAAGGACGTGATGAATGTGCTCGATCCACAGGCAGGTCGCCGCGCTCCAGCTGTCGAGTCCAAAGCCGTTAGCCGCAAGCCTCGCCAGTTGAAAGTCTATAAGAACCCCCACTCCGGCGAAGTCGTAGAGACGAAGGGCGGCAATCACAAAACGCTCAAGGAGTGGAAGACAAAGCACGGCGCCGCGACCGTTGAGTCCTGGCTGAGCAAGTAAGGTTCATGGGCCATCACTCCTGCGGTGCCAGCGCAGCAATCAATTCGTGGGTGGTCACGATTGAATGAGCGAAAGTCGGCCCGTTCAAGTCGTGGGCGGGGTGCATCATTTCCGCACGGAAAGCGGCGGTCGCGTCACGCACCAGGGTGACGTGGTAGCCCAATTCCGACGCGTAGCGGGCGGTCGCTTCGATGCAGGTATTGGCGAGCAGGCCGACGATGATGACGTGGGTGATGCCTTTCTGCTTCAGGCGAAAATCGAGGTCGGTATTGGCAAAGCCGCTGGCGCCCCAATGTTCCTGCACGACGATGTCGCCGTCCTTCGGCGCGAAATCGGGATGCCATTCGCCGCCCCATTCACCGCGTGCGAAGTGGTGCATGTGCATGATTTTGCATTGGGTCGGCGTTGGATGGTCCCAGCCTTCGTAGTCGCTGTGTTCCCAGCGGTGGTGCGGCACGATGACCACCGGAATGTTCTGCGCTCGTACGGCGCGATCGAGGGCCCGCAGGTTGTCGAGTAGCCCGACCTGGTCGGCAATCGGCTTGATCAAGGGGAAGACCTTGCCGTTTTCCGAGAGGAAATCGTTGTACGGATCGACCAGCAGATAAGCGGTGCGGTTCAGCGGATAGAGGACGTTCGACATGACGATGTGCTCCACACAAGTTGAGTGAGCGGTGCCGTGGATTTGCCCGGGGCATCGTGTTGGTTAGTTGCTTTGTCAGGCTATAGCCGACTCTCGTGCAACCTGCCTGAGGATGTGTTCGTATTCCTTGACCGATAGCGATCCGGACACCAACTGACGACCGTTCAGCACCATGGCCGGGACCGAGTTAATCCCGCGTTCAAGGTAGAAACCTTCAAGTTCACGGACCTCGAGAGCGAACGCCTCGCTGGCCAGAATTTCGCGGGCGCGGGTGGTTGAAAGTCCTGCTTCACCGGCCAGGCGCACCAATGTTTCGTGATCGCTGGGGTTCTGGCCGTTGGTGAAATAAGCCTCGAGCAGGATTTTCTTCAGCGCGATCTGGCGGCCTTCCTGCACGGCCCAGAGCAGAAGGCGATGGGCAGCGAAGGTGTTGTAGAAATGGCTGCGCTTTTCCAGGTCGAACTGAAAGCCGATGGCTTTGCCACGCGCGATGATCATTTCATTGCGGGAGGCGACTTCTGCGGCGCTGCGACCGTATTTGCGCATCATGTGCTGGATGGCGTGCTCGCCCTCGGCCGGCATGTCCGGGTTCAGTTCGAAAGGCTTGAAGGTCAACTCCACAGCAACTTCGCCGGCAACATTTGCGATGGCTTGTTCCAGCGCTGTGGCGCCGAGTGCGCACCACGGGCATACAACATCCGACACAAAATCGATACTGACGGGAAAAGTCATTTTTTCGACTCCGTCAGTTGTTGGCGGTACTCAGTGGTGGTAATTCCGGCATAGCCCCAGTTATCGGTGTCGACTTCTTCAATGACGATATGCGTGAGGTGCGGATCCTTGTTGAGCACTGTTTGCATGGTTTTGGTTATCTCGGCGATAACTTGGGATTTCTGTTCCTTGGTGACGCCATCGCGGGTGATACGAACGCTGATGAAAGGCATGGGGAAAGTCTCCTGTTGGCGCCCCATCGACATGATGAGGTGAGCAGTAGGATGGACTTTAGAGTGTCGCTTTCGGTGGATAAATCAGGGACGGAGAACATCACTTATGACGCTGTGTAATTAATACCTCTTGCAGAAAGTAAATCGCCCTCCCGGGCGGCCACCGCAGGGGAGGGCGAATGTTACGGGAGCTGGAATCAGTTCTGCGCTTTGCTCATGTGGGTGAAAAGCTCGGTGGGTACTTTCTTGCCGTTGGAAAGGTATTGGTTGCTTCTGAACTTGTAGACCTCGCCTTCAGAAAGAAAACCATCGTGGTTGGTGTCCATCGCTTTGAATTCTTCACCGCCCTGAGGTGCCACAGCCAGGAGTTCCTTAAGAGAGACGCGACCATCATGGTCGGTATCTGTGCGAGCGAAAGAGTCGTCACCGCACTTGCCTTCACCACACTTACCTTCGGCAGTGGCGGACTTGTCGCTGGCTTGGCTGGCACCGCATTTGCCTTCACCGCACTTGCCTTCGCCGGCTTTATCGGCCGACGCCAGTTGATAGCCTTGGGGCAATGGCTCCACAGCAAACGCCGCAGACGATGCCAGGCTCATGCCGCCGGCTAAAGCAATAGCGGCCAGGCCAAGACTGCTTTTGTTCGAGAAAGATTTACGGTACATAGTGATTCTCCAGATGCATTGCGCGGCCAGGCCGCGGTTCACGCCACAGGGCGAATAAACCCAAAAGGAAGCTCCAGGTGAAGTGAAAAAAGCCTGGAAATCACAGGGGTTAGGCGCGTAAGCGTCTTCCACTTCCACAGGGCGACCTTATTCGGGTAAGGCTTATTTAGCCGGAGTCATGTATCCACGATGTATCAAGCTAGAGATGCATTTGTAAGCCAATCCCAAGACTTCGCGTGCAGGTACATAGAGATACAAAAGCTGACCTCGGCCTTTGATCACTCGTCAGGACTACAGCCTTGGAACCGGTGTCGCTGCTACGCCGACGACAGCTTGCTCATGAAGCTGGCGCAGAAGAACCAGTGCGTCAGCAACGAAGCTGGTCACATCTGGTGCGCCAGCCTCTGCAGCCAACGCATGCAATTGCGCTCGACCATCCATGTCAGGGAACTGCTCGATCCGCTGCAACAAACGGAACGCCAAAGGGCTGACCTGGGAGAACTGCACTTGGCCACTCGGCACACGGCTGATTAGCAGCAACGTCGGTAGTTCTGGAGGTTCAGAAGGCAGGTGGCCTGGCCCGAGACGATGTACGGCCCAGGTGTAAGCCAACGGCCAGACGAGCGGGGAAAGCCTGAGGGGACGGTCGAGTAACTGCGCCGCATCACTGGCCTCCAGCGGCGCAGCATCCAACTGTTGCAGCGCCATCTCCACCCACTCGTAATGGGCCAATTCAGGTAGAAACGGGTACCAGGGATGCTCAAAACCAGGCGCGTTCTCCAGGCTCGCTACGAAGTCTACAAACTCGCGCGCAATTTCTCCGAAACGTGGCGTTTGCGCGCGGTAGTCACGCAAAAAACGTCGGACCAGCGCACGCCAGCCAGCATCGCCCAACACGGCAACCAGTACCGGAAACGTCCCACCCAGCAAACTCAGCAGATTGTTGAACACAAGGTTTAGATAGACCTGCGCTCTTGCGGGATTCATCTGCGCAGGCGGCGCGTAACTGTCCGGGTCACGCAGGTAACGGGTCAGCGCGAGCTGCTGACTGTGCAAATTTGAAGTGGAGTCAGCCATCGACGGTCACCCGCACCAAAGCATCCGCGTCGCGCTGCAACCGCCTGATGGTATTCAACTCAACCACAAGTTCGTCGTAGGCCGGAAAGTTGAAATCGCGCTCCAGCAGCGTTGGTTTCACACCAAAGAGGTCATAAGCTTGCCCCAGTAATGACCAGACTACCGGTTTGACCGACGCACCATGGGTGTCGATTATCAGGTCATCGGCTTCGTCATGGTGCCCAGCCACGTGCATGGCGACTACGCGCTCTGGTTCCAGGCCGGCCAGGAAAACCGCTGGATCAAACTGATGGTTCACTGAGTTGACGTACACATTGTTAACGTCGAGCAACAGATCACAATCAGCCTCGCGAAGTAGTGCATTGGTGAACGTAAGTTCGTCCATATCCTGATGAGCAGCGGCGTAGTAAGAGACATTCTCTACGGCAAGACGGCGGCCGAGAATGTCCTGTGCCCGACGGATGCGCGCCGCCACGTGATGAACTGCCTCCTCAGTAAATGGCAACGGCAGCAGGTCGTATAGATGGCCATCGTCACTGCAGTAACTCAGGTGTTCGCTATAAAACGGCACGTTGAAGCGATCGAGAAACCCGCGTACCTGCTCAAGAAAAGACTCGTCCAGCGGCGCACTGCCACCTAGCGACAGTGACAGGCCATGGCATGACAGCGGGTAGCGTTCAGCGAGCGACTGCAGAGCCTCTCCATGCGCGCCGCCGATGCCGATCCAGTTCTCTGGAGCAACCTCCAGAAAATCGAAATCCCCGACTGGAGCGTTACGAAGCGTGTTGAGAAGTGCGCGGCGCAATCCGAGGCCAACGGTCGCTTCAAGTGGCTGTGGGGCTGAATGTTCTGGTGGGGAAATGTTCTGTTGCATGAGCTCAATACTCCGATTCGACGCTTGGAATCCCCGATCCACAGCACCTCCACAGTCACCTTTGGTAGCCGGGCGGGCGTGGATCGGGCGCTTGAAAACCGCCACGGTTCTGCTCAAACGAGGTTAATCACCACATTGAGGTTGTTCCGCGTCGCTTTGGAGTACGGGCATGTCTGGTGTGCGGTATCGACTAAGTCTTGAGCAACTTTTCGATCCAGCCCGGGAAGGTAGACGTTGAGGCGAGCCTGGAGGAAATACGCACCATCGGTGGTGCCTAAATCCACTTCGGCGTCGACGGCAAGATCAACCGGGAGAGTGACTTTCATCTTGCTCGCCGCGAGCCCCATTGCACCGATAAAACAAGCCGACCAACCGGCGGCGAACAGCTGCTCTGGGTTGGTACCGGCGCCCGAGGTACCAGGCGACGACAGTTTTATATCCAGTCGGCCGTCGTCACTCAGGGCGGTGCCATTTCGTCCACCCGAGGAGGTATGGACTTTGCCGGTGTACAGCACTTTATCAATATGGGTCATGGTGAAACTCCTGATTAAGTAGCGGGGTTTGAAGGCGATAACCTTAGTGACGCGATAACACTCAGCGTGCATTCAAACGCTGGATAGACCGATGGATAAATGCATCCAGGCTCAGCTTGCCGGCGCCTGTGAACACCAGTGGCAGAAGTGCTACGAGGTAGATCAAAGGAAGTTTGAAGTTGCCGTAGCCTTTGTTGCTGATGGAGTACCCCATAGCCAGTTCGCTCAACGTCGACCAGTCTGCTGGCCAGTGAACCGCGGCAGTTGCCACGACGGTGACCACGATGAGGATGAGTGCCGAGAGGCGTGTTCCCAGACCTACAAGCAAAGCAATGGAACAGAGCAGTTCTGCCCACATTGATAACTGCCAATTGAACGTAGCCGGCAGCTGATTAAAGGGAAAAGGAAAGGCACCTTGAATGCTTGGGAACCAGTTCTCACCGTTCCACTTTTCCCACCCGGCCTCAAAAAACTCCCAGGCCAGGAAAACGCGCAGGCTTAGAGGAGCGATCCAGTCTCCAGCACGATCGAGGTTAAGGTGCAGCCGATTCAAGACCGATGACGCGTTTGTTTGCATTGGTTTAATCCTCCGACTTGTCGTCAAGAAAGTGGAAGCCGTTCAGGTGCTCCCGATGAGGGGTTTCAGGCACATGAGCAACTGCGCTGGCCGTGAGCGCAGTTCATCGTGCTGGTGTATCTCGCTTGTGTCTTGAGGGGCGGGAAGATCAATGTTGTGTAACGTGTTTGCGTCCGTACACACTTGGATACAGAGCGATACCTGTCGAAGGCGCTATTCAGGCATCTGGCCTGTGGCACTGGGTTTTGGAGTTTGGATAAACGATCGGGCTGCGTTCTGCCGGTGATACGCGGGAGGATTTCCGGCAGGGCGCAGTCACTCCCATGCGCCGCGAAGGCTATGAAATACTGCAGAAATTAATGCACGTCGCAGATGAGGGAGGGGCGAGGGCGTGGAAATTACTGTTGAATGAGGGGGGGCACGCTAGGTGCCCACCTTATCTGTCTGGAACCGCCTAAGGTATCAAGCGCATCTCGCGCAGCTTGTCGAACACGTTAAAAAACGCCTGATCGCTCGCCTGGTAGGCAGTGAAGCCCATTAGCCGGCTTTTCGACATATCCGTGACCACTTCGATGGGTCGACCAAGGTCTGCATCGGTATGCCATGGGGAAATCAGGCGACCAATGTCGGATTCTTTCAAATCGTGTTCGGCGACTATTTGCGTCCAAACGGCTTGATCATCTGCCATCTGCTTTTCAAGGGGTGAGACTGAAGCGGGATAATCGGCAGCAGGCAGGTCGAAGTATTCGGCAATGCGGCCCCACATCCATTTCCATCGGAATACATCGCCATTGGTGACGTTGAACGCCTGGTTGGCCGCAGCTGGCGTGGTGGCCGCCCACAGTTGTTGTTTCGCCAATTGCCGCGCATCGGTCATGTCGGTGAGGCTGTCCCACTGCACCCTTGATCCGGGAAACACAAAGGGGCGATTGGTGTGTTTGCACACCGAGGCATAGACGGCGAGGGTGGTTGCCATGTTCATCGCATTGCCCACGGCCACCCCAGTGACGGTGTGCGGGCGATGGACGCTCCAGGTGAAGCCGTCCTGTTCGGCGGCGGCGAAGAGCTCGTCTTCTTGGGCGTAATAGAAATTCTCGACATCCAGACGACCCTGCTCTTCGCGGAACGGTGTCTGCGGAAGGGTGCCTTTACCATAGGCTTCGAACGGGCCGAGGTAGTGTTTAAGGCCGGTTACCAGTGCTACGTGTTTGACGCTTCTGGCTGGGCGAACGGCGGCGAGGACGTTGCGTACCATAGCGGCATTAACCCGAATGTTCTCGGCTTCTGTGGCTTGCCGTGACCATGTGGCAATGAATACGTGAGTGGGTTTCAAATCCCTCAGCGCCTGTTCCAGCGACGCCGGGTCCTGAAGGTCCGCGGCGATAGGGATCACGCCTTGCGCTTGCGAACGGCGCCTCGACAACGCGGCGACCTGCCATTCGTTGTCGATCAGTAATTGAGTGATGGCGCTGCCGACAATGCCGCTGGCGCCCACGACTAAAGCTGTCTGGGTCATAGGTTTCTCCTGGTTTCAGGTTTGGGAGTCCACCTGAGCAGCAGAGGTTCAACCTGAAATCCGTTAGAGTGTTCGCTACTCCCCGTTGAAGTCTGTGAACAATGACTCGTCCGCTGTTTGTTGCTCTGGATGGCCCCAAAGGCGTCGGCAAAACCTCGCTGTTGGAGGCCATTACTGAAGCGCTGAGGGCAGACAACCAGAAAGTCATCCGATTGTGCGAGAAAAAAAGCGACCCGTTCAGGGGCGAAACAATGCGCTTGGTAAATCAACTCGTCCGACATCCTGACCGGGATCTGGAGCTGGAAGTCTGCCGACGCCTGGCTGATAGCCGCAGCTGGATTTCCCGGCACGTGCTGACCAAACAACCTGCCGACAGCATCATCCTGATCGATCGCTGGTACCCGTCCGATGCCGCGTTTCGCCGGATAGTCCCGTTTGCAGAAATCCTGCAGCTCAATATTGAACGTAACGTCCAAGTGCCAGACCTGCATGTCGGGGTGGTGACAGCGGCGGAGATTTCGTGGGCGAGGGCAGGGGCACGACGGCGTGGCTTGAGCAGTACTGTACTTCGGGGGCTTGAGGAGCATGTCGCTTGTACTCAAACTTTTGAGCAAGCGGTTGCTGAGCAGGGTTGGTTTTTGTGCCGGAATGAGGGAACGATCGAGGAAGCGACGGGGCGGGTGGTAGGGGAGATTAATCGGCTGATTAGACGCCTCCATGTCGGAAGTGTCAGTCCGCCATGCTGAGCGGCGCGGGTCGGATCTAAACCCGCTGTCCTGTCACTTGATATCACGCTCGGCGGCGTTGAGGATCGGTTCGCCGCGAGATAGGTCGTGCCTGGTAGGAGGTGGCGCTTCCTGGTTCTGGATCGCGGTAACCGTAGCGATTTCAGGCGGGGGGATCCAGTAGGGAAATCAGGCGCGGCTCGATGCTGTCGGGTTGTATCTCGAGAATCGCCAGCGTGACCGGCAATTTGAAACGCCGAGGGCCGGCGCTACCAGGGTTCACGTATAGACGATCGCCGCGCCATTCGATGCGCGGTTTGTGGGAATGGCCGGTGATGATGAGCTTTATGTCTGGATCCAGATCGGCGGGGACGTCGGCGATGTCGTGGATAAGGAGGGTGTGCCAGCCGTTGAGAGTGCAGGTCAGAAGGTCGGGGAGGTCTTTGGCCCATGGGCTGCTGAGATCATTGTTGCCGCGCACAGCGTGGACGGGCGCAATTTCGGACAATTGGGCGAGGATGTCCGGGTTGCCGATGTCGCCGGCGTGGATGATCAGGTCACAGCCTTGGAGCGCGCCAATGGCTTCGGAGCGGAGGAGATTGTGAGTGTCGGATATCAGGGCGGTTTTCATGGGCCAATTCTCCGTGGACATTTCGGGTAGGAGTGACTGTTTTCCACCCAAAGCTGCCATTCGCAAAGCAGTGATTCAAGCGTTTTAGTTCGTCATTATGGCTATTGATTCGCTGAGCAGGCTTTCAGCCATTTGAGAACGAGCGGAGGCACGTGCCCTTCAAGAGCTAGAGCGGTCAGTGGGCCGTGCACAGGCAATTGTGACGAAATCTTCAGCCATGGGCGAATCCCAAGCAAAACCATCGTTCGACTGAGCGCGGCGACCGAAAAGATTTGCAGGTGGCCTGGCGTTCAATGGTGAGATTCAAGCCTGCCTTCACAACCGAGTGACTGTCAGTTATGGGTTGTTAGCGCTTGTTGGCGCCCGGCTACCGAAGTATGTCGCGTGGTGACTTTTTCGCTGGCCACTCAAGACTCTGCAGCGGTTTTCGATGCCCGTGGCCTGCACGAAACGGCAGTACGATGTACGAACATTTTTGACATCCCTGTCTCTTTGCCATCGTCACAATCATGTGGGAAACGGCTGATATTTATTTCGCAGAATTCCTACATTTTGTTTGCCTCACCAGCAAAAAACGTGGTTATTATCTGCCGGCGCTTCGGGTCACAAACCCGGCGCCAGAAGATTGCCGTGTGTCTACAGACCCGGCAGTCGCAGCCGATCGGGACCACCCTGGCGCTGTCATCCCCGCGCAGGTTGTTCCTCGTCGTTGACCCTCAAAATGGAAGGCGAGGTTTCAATTGGTCACGCGGTTTGCAATCGTCGATGTAGTGAATGGGGCGACGTCTGTCGCCAATGATTCGAGCCACTTTCCAGTTGCCTGCGCCGACCGCGCGGCGGCGTTTTTCTCCAGCCTGTCTCCCCCCGAATTTCTGCGTGTGCCCGCGTTCAACGCGAGTCTGCACGCGCGTGCCGTGCCATCCTCCTGAATTCGAATGACCGTGCCGGCATCTGATGCCGGGGCCTGACTGGCGGGGCATGTTCTGTCCCGGCCTGATCACAACAATAAAGTAGTCATGGACGGTAGTCTCCGATGCTCGATAACACTTCCTTGCGTGGGACGAATCCAACGCAGCCCGACGTTTGCTCCTTGAAACCGTTCGATGCAGACCTGTGCGTGCACGGTCTGTTTGAGGCGCAGGTGCTGCGCAACCCTGATGCCATCGCCGCACGCTGGCAGGAGGAGGCGCTCAGTTATCGTGAACTGAACACCCGCGCCAACCGGTTGGCCCATCACCTTCGCAAGCTCGGGGTCGGGCCGGACGTGCGAGTCGGACTGTGCCTGGAGCGTTCATTGGAAATGCTGGTCGGCGTACTCGCGGTGCTCAAGGCCGGCGGTGCCTATGTGCCGCTGGACCCGTCTTATCCGCAGGCGCGGCTGGCGCACATGCTGGCCGACAGCGCACCGCCGGTGGTGCTGACCCATGGACAGGCGCGCGTTGTTTTGCGGGCGGCGCTCGAACAGTCGGCGACCACCCCCACTCTGCTGGATCTGGCCGACGCCCGCGATTGGGCTGCGCTTGCGGCTGACAACCTTGATCCTCACGCGATCGGCCTGACACCCCGTCACCTGGCTTACGTGATCTACACCTCCGGCTCCACCGGCACCCCGAAAGGCGTGATGGTCGAGCATCGCGGGCTGGTCGCGGTGAGTGCTGACTGGGCGCAACTCTATGAGTTGGGCGAGCCGATCAACCACCTGCAAATGGCCGGTTTTTCCTTCGACGTGTTCAGCGCCGACCTGATCCGTGCGCTGGGTTTTGGCGGCACGCTGGTGCTGTGTCCACGGGACACCCTGATGGACCCGCCGGCCCTGTATCGCTTGATACGTGACGCGCGCATCGGCTTTGCCGACTTCGTGCCGGCGCTGCTCAATCCACTGTTGGCGTGGGTCGAAGAGACCGGCCACGACCTGTCGTTCCTGCGCACCGTGGTCTGCGGCTCCGACATCTGGACCGCCCACAGCGCCCGGCAATTACGCAGGCTGTGCGGTGAGCAGGTGCAGATCGTCCAGGCCTATGGCGTCACCGAGGCGAGCATCGACAGCACCTGTTTTGAATTCACCGAAGACAGCCAGATCGACGCGGTGTTGCCCGTCGGCCGGGCACTGCCCAATACCCGGATTTACCTGCTCGACGCTGACGGTACAGCGGTTGCCGAGGGGGGAGCCGGTGAACTGTACATCGGTGGCGTCGGCGTGGCGCGCGGTTATCTGAACCTGCCGCAACTGACCGCTGAGCGTTTCATCGACAGCCCGTTCGTGGCGGGCGAGCGTCTGTATCGCACCGGCGATCTGGCGCGTTACCGGGCCGATGGCCAATTGGAATTCCTCGGCCGCAACGATTTCCAGGCCAAATTGCGCGGGCTGCGTCTGGAACTGGGGGAAATCGAAACCCGGCTCGCTGACATTCCGGGCGTGCGGGAAAGCGTGGTGTTGCTGCGTCAGGACAGTCCCGGTGAACCGCGTCTGGTGGCCTACTACTGCGAAAAACCAGACTCAACGCTGAGCCCGCGCGCGCTGCGTGAACAGCTGCAAACCAGTCTGCCGGACTACATGGTGCCAACCGCCTTCGTGCGTCTCGATGCGTTGCCGCTGACCGCCAACGGCAAGGTCGATCGACCAAACCTGCCGGCGCCGGACATCGAGGCGTTCGAGCAGCAGGAGTATCAGGCACCACAAGGCCCGCTGGAAACAGCGCTCGCCGCAATCTGGGCCGACGTGCTCGGCGTCGAGCAGGTCGGGCGTCAGGATCAGTTCTTCGCCCTCGGCGGTCACTCGCTGCTGGTGATGCGCGTGCTGGCGCAGGTTCGTCATGCGCTGGGGCTGGAAGTGGCACCCTCGACGCTGTTTGCCGCGCCGGTTCTGGCTGAGTTCGCCGAACGGCTGCACGCCAGTCAGGCGGCGGCTCGTCCAGCCATCACAACCCTTGAACGCTCGGGCGCGCAAACGTTGTCGTCTGCTCAGCAGCGCCTGTGGTTTCTGGCGCAAATGGAGGGTGGCAACGCCGCCTATCACATGCCGTTGAACCTGCGTTTGCGCGGTTCGCTGGACGTGGCAGCACTCGAACGCAGCTTCAATCAACTGGTGGCGCGCCATGCGGCGCTACGCACGACGTTCATTGCCGTTGAAGGGGAAGGGCGGCAATTGGTTTCGCCGCCTGCGCACGGTATCCGGCTGACGGTGATTGACGTGCAGGGGAACGATGCGCAAAAACGCCTGAGCCGCTTGATCGACGAGGAGGGCGCCGTACCGTTCGATCTGAGCCGCGGCCCGCTGATGAGGGTCAGTCTGGTGCGGCTGGCGGCGGATGACCATGTGCTGTTGCTGACCCAGCACCACATCATCTCAGACGGCTGGTCGATGGGCGTGCTCACCCGCGAGCTCGGCCAACTGTACGCAGCGGCGTTGCAGGATCGCGACGATCCGCTGCCGCCATTGCCGGTGCAGTACGTGGATTACGCCGTGTGGCAAAAACAGTGGCTGTCCGGTGACGTTCTGGAGCAGCAAAGCCGCTACTGGCGTGAAACCCTCAGCGGCGCACCGGTGCTGCTGGAGCTGCCGACCGATCACAAGCGCCCGCCCGTGCAGGATTACCTCGGCGGCTTTGTTCCATTGGTCTTCGACGAAGCTTTGACCGCGCGATTGAAAGCCTTGGGCATGCAGCAAGGCACGACGCTGTTCATGACTCTGCTGGCCGGTTTTTCGCTTTTGTTGTCGCGCCTGTCGGGGCAAAGCGACGTGGTGATCGGCGTGCCGTCGGCCAACCGCCCGCAACAGGAACTGGAAGGGCTGATCGGTTTCTTCGTCAATACGTTGGCTCTGCGGATGACTCAATCGGGTACGCCGTCGGTGGCGCAATGGCTGCAACAGGCGCGGCGAGTGGCGCTGGGGGCTCAGGAGCATCAGGACCTGCCGTTCGAGCAAGTGGTGGAATTGCTCAACCCGCCGCGCAGTCTGGCCCACAGTCCGCTGTTCCAGGTGCTGTTTGCCTGGGAACAGGATCAGGATTCCGATCTGCTGCTGACCGGGCTTGAGGTGACCCCGGTCGAGAGCAGCCATCACGTGGCCAAGTTCGACCTGCAACTGGCCCTCAGTGAGCGTGACGGGCGGATCGTCGGCGGTCTGGAATATGCTTCGGGCCTGTTCGAGCGCGGCACCGTCGAGCAGTTCGGCGAGTACCTGCGTCGGGTACTGACGCAGATGCTCGAGAATAGCGAGCAGTCGCTGGCGGGGATCAAGCTGCTGAGCGCCGGGCAACACCAGCAGATCGTTCATGACTGGAACCGCACCGCCCGGGAAACTGCGTCGCTACCCGGTTGCGTGGCGCGTTTCGAAAGCCTCGCCCGGCAAACACCCGACGCCGTGGCGTTGCTCGCCGACCGTGAGCAACTGAGCTACGGCGAACTGAATCGCGCCGCCAACCGCCTCGCGCGTTACCTGATCGAACAAGGCGTCGGCCCCGAGCATCGCGTCGGTCTGTGCCTGGAGCGTTCGCCGCAAATGGTCATCGGCCTGCTGGCGATCCTCAAGGCCGGTGCGGCGTATGTGCCATTCGATCCGGCTTACCCGAGCGAACGTCTGGCGTTCATGTTCAGTGATGCAGCGCCTACCTTGTTGCTGACGCAATCGAGCCTGATGGCCGGGCTACCGGCTAACGAGGCGAAAATCTGCTGCCTGGACACTGACGCATTGCAATGGGCGCAACACCCGACGGATGACCCGCAGGTCACGGTGAGCCCGGAACACCTCGGCTACGTGCTTTACACCTCCGGCTCCACCGGACGACCCAAAGGCGTGGCCCACAGCCGTCGTGCGCTGGACAACCTGATCACCTGGCAACTCGATCAGGCCAGGGCACCGCACCGGGTGCTGCAATTCGCCTCGCTGAATTTCGACGTCTCGTTCCAGGAAATCTGCAGCACGCTGTGCCAGGGCGGCAGCCTGTTGCTGATGACCGAAGACAGTCGCAAGGACCTCGCCGCGCTACGCTCGACCCTGGTGGCCGAAGGTGTACAGCGGGCGTTCCTGCCGTTCGCCGTGTTGCAGCAACTCGCCGGCCTGACCGAGGCCGATGCACCGATGCCGGCCGGCGGCTGCGAGATCATCACCGCCGGTGAAGCCCTGCAAATCAATGACGAGCTGCGTGGCTTTGTCCGCGGGCTCGGCGGCGCGCAGTTGCACAATCAGTACGGGCCAACCGAAACCCATGTGGTCAGCCAGTTCAGCCTCGATTGCAACGAGGCCGAATCCTGGCCGGACGCGCCGCCCATTGGCCGCCCCATCGCCAATGCGCGGCTGTACGTGCTGGACGAATATCTGAATCCCGTGCCGATCGGCGTGGCAGGCGAGTTGTACATCGCTGGCGCTTGCCTGGCCCGTGGCTATCTGAACCGCCCGGACCTGACCGCCGAACGCTTCCTGCCGGACCCGTTCAGTGCCGAGCCGGGCGGGCGGATGTACCGCAGCGGCGACCTCGCGAAGTTCCAGGCCGACGGCAACGTGCAATACCTGGGACGCATCGACCAACAGGTGAAATTGCGCGGTTTCCGCATCGAGCTCGGCGAGATCGACAGCCTGTTGCATCAACAACCCGGCGTACAGGAAGCCGCCGTGTTGCTGCGTGAGGACGTGGCCGGGGACAAACGTCTGGTGGCCTATGTGGTCGGCACCGCGCCCCCTGAATGCCTGCGCGCCGAACTGCAACGCCAGTTGCCCGAACACATGATCCCGAGTGCCTGGGTTCGCCTGTCGCAATTGCCGCTGACCCGCAACGGTAAGCTCGACCGCCAGGCGCTGCCAGTGCCGGAACGCAGTGCCGGGGCGACTTACGAGGCGCCGCGCAATGACATTGAGCGTCAGATGGCCGGGATCTGGGCCGAAGTGCTCAAGTGCGAAAGGGTCGGCATCCACGACAACTTCTTCGACCTCGGCGGCCACTCGCTGCTGGCGACGCGGATGATCTACGCGATCAACCAGCGCATGGGCGCGCAACTGTCCCTGAGCAGCCTGTTCCAGACCCCGGTGTTGCTGGATCTGGCGGCGCAGGTGTCGCGTGAAGAGCAAAGCGTTGAACCGGCATTCATCCAGCTCGAGCCGGATCGCGGCAATCGACATGAACCGTTCCCTCTGACCGATATTCAGCAAGCCTACTGGTTCGGTCGCGAGGCCACGGTCAGTCTGGGCGGCGTCAGTGCCCACGGCTACGAAGAACTGCGCATTCCCGAATTCGACGCCGAGCGTTTCGAGCGTGCGCTGAACCGCATGATCCAGCGCCACGACATGCTGCGCGTGGTGTTCCTCAGCAACGGCACGCAACAGGTACTGGGGCAGGTGCCGACCTACCATATGCCGCGCAGCGACCTGCGCGGCTTGCCCGCTGATGTAGCGCAACGCACCCTTGAGGCGACCCGCGAACGCCAGTCCCACCAGGTGCTGGACGCCAGTCGCTGGCCGCTGTTCGAGTTCAGCCTGTCGTTGCTCGACGACGGCATCACCCATTTGCACATCAGCCTCGACGCGCTGATCGTCGACGCGGCGAGCACGCAGATTCTCGCCCGCGAACTGATGGCGTTCTACGTCGATCCGACGCTGGAACTGGCGGAACCGGGCCTGACTTTCCGCGACTATGTGCTGGCCGAACAACAGCTGCGCGATGGCCGCCGCTACGAGCAGGCGCTGGGCTACTGGCGTGAGCGGGTGACCACTCTGGCCCCGGCGCCGGACCTGCCGTTGGTGCGCCAGCCGGACAGCATCGCCAACCCGCACTTCACCCGCCGCGACCGCGACATGTCGGCGGCGCAGTGGACGCAGCTCAAAGCCGTGGCTAAACAGTTTGCCGTGACGCCGTCGGTGATGCTGCTGACCGCGTTCAGCGAAGTGCTGGCACTGTGGAGCCGCACGCCGCGTTTCACCCTGAGCCTGCCGCTATTCAACCGCATGCCGCTGCATCCCGATGTAGACGAAATCATCGGCGACTTCACCTCGCTGGTGCTACTGGAAGTCGGCATCGACGGTTCGCAGAGTTTCACCGACAAGGCGCGCGCGGTGCAGGCGCAACTGTGGCGCGATATCGACCATTCGGTGGTCAGCGGTGTGCGAGTACTGCGCGAATTGTCCCAGGCCCGGGGCGTGCAGCAGACGGCGATGCCGATCGTGTTCAACAGCACACTGTCGGAAGCGGCGCCGGAACTGGCCGAGTTCAATCTCGCCGACGCGTTGAATGCCAGGCACATGCACAGCATCACCCAGACCCCGCAGGTGTGGCTCGACCACACGTTGCTGGAGCTGGAAGGACGCCTGCTGTTTAACTGGGACAGCATCGACGAACTGTTCCCGCAAGGGATGATCGAGCAGATGTTCGACGCCTATAACACGCTGCTCGACAGCCTGTGCGAGCCGGCAGCCTGGGGCGCAAACACGCCGCAATTGTTGCCGCAGGCACGCTTGCCGGCACCGGTCGCCAACCAGCACACGCTGCCGTTGATGCACGACTTGTTCGAACGTCAGGCCCTCGCGACACCGGATGCACTGGCGGTAATCGGTGCGCGACAGCTGACGTACGCCCAGCTACGCAACGAGGCGCGGCAACTCGGCGCCCGTCTGCAAGCGCAAGGCGTGCTGCCGAACCGCTTGGTCGCGGTGGTGATGGAGCGCGGTTGGGAGCAAGTGGTCGCGACCCTGGCGATTCTGTATGCCGGCGGCGCTTATCTGCCCATCGAGCCGACTCAGCCGGCGGAACGGCTGCGGCATATTCTGGAGCGGGCCGAGGCGAGTCTGGCCCTGACCCAACCAGCGCTGCTCGACAAAATCGAATGGCCGGCGCAAGTCACGGCCATCGCGGTGACCGATGAAGTCTCAAACGATGTACTGCCACTGCAACCGGTGCAGGTGAACGAAAGCGACCTGGCTTACGTGATCTATACCTCGGGTTCCACCGGCCAGCCCAAAGGCGTGGTGATCGATCATCGCGGTGCGGTCAACACCTTGCTCGACATCAACCGACGCTTTGCCGTCGGCTCGAACGACCGCGTATTGGCGATCTCGTCGCTGAGCTTCGACCTGTCGGTCTATGACTTCTTCGGCACCCTCGCCGTGGGCGCAGCGGTGGTCATCCTCGAACCGCAACTGTCACTTGATCCGGCGCACTGGCTGGCGTTGATCGAACGTCACCAAGTCAGCGTGTGGAACTCGGTCCCGGCGCTGCTCGGCATGCTGATCGAGTACGTAGAGGGCGAGGGCGGCGCGTTGCCCGCCAGCCTGCGGGTAGCGATGCTGTCCGGTGACTGGATTCCATTGACTCTGCCCGAGCGGGCCTGGGCCTTGCAGCCGGATTTGCAGTTGATCAGCCTGGGCGGTGCCACCGAAGCGTCGATCTGGTCGATCTGCTACCCGGTGCAGCATGTCGACCCGGCGTGGCGCAGCATTCCCTACGGCAAGGCCCTCGATCATCAGCGCTTCTACGTGCTGGATGAAACGCTGCAGGTGCGCCCGACCTGGGTCGCGGGGCAGCTGTACATCGGCGGTATCGGTCTGGCGAAAGGTTACTGGCGCGATGACAAGCTCAGCGCCGGCAGTTTCTTTGATCATCCACTGACCGGCGAGCGCCTGTATCGCACCGGCGACCTGGGGCGCTTGCTGCCGGACGGCAACATCGAATTCCTCGGCCGCGAAGACAATCAGGTCAAGGTTCAGGGTTATCGCATCGAGCTGGGCGAAATCGAAGCCGCGCTCAATCGCCATCCCGGCGTGCAGAGCGCGGTGGTGCGGATTTTGGGCAGCGCGCTGGGCGAGAAGCGTCTGGCGGGTTATGTGCTCAAGGCCGATCCGGCGTTGCAGGCCAACGATTTCAGCGCGTACCTGAGCGACAAACTGCCGGCCTACATGATTCCGCCGTCGTTCACCTTTGTTGAAGTGTGGCCGTTGTCGTCCAACGGCAAAGTCGACAAGAAACGCCTGCCGGAACCGGAGCAGATCGAGGAGCAAGGGCCGGCGATCGAAGTCGATGGCCCGCAGGAGCAACGGCTGGTGGCTATCGTGCAGGACGTGCTCAAGCGCGATTCCATTGCCGCCAACGCCAATCTGCTGAACCTCGGCGCAACGTCGATCGATATCGTCAGGATCAGCAACGCCTTGTCCGGCGCCTTGCAGTTCCGCCCGCACGTGGCGCAACTGCTGGCCCAACCGACGTTGCTGCATCTGCTTGGCATGTACCGCCAGAACCGGGCGCGGCAGGATGTGCTCGGCAACGTGCAGCAGGCCTCGGATCCCGTACAGGACATCATCGAAGATCCCCAGCAGCGGGCGCAGTTCAAGGCCGAACAGCGCGGACGCCGCGACTTCGCGCAGACCCTGCCGGCGCTGGCGCTGGACCTGCCGCAAGACCCGGCATTCGCCCGACGTTTGAGCAATTACCGCTCGGTGCGTCAATACGATCGGCAACCGATCGCCACCCGGGCCTTCGCGCACGTACTGGCGGCGTTGGCCCAAGGGCAACTCGATGGCGAGGTGAAATACCAGTTCCCGTCGGCGGGCGGGCTGTACCCGATTCAGGCGTACCTCTACGTCAAGCCGGATCGCGTGCTCGGCGTGCCCGGCGGCGCGTATTACTACGATCCCCGCCAGCATCGTCTGCTGGCGCTCCAGAGCGGAGCGCTCGACCCGGACACCTATGACTATTTCGTCAACCGTCCGGTGTACCAGAACGCCGCGTTCTCGCTGTTCTTCATCGCCGACATGACGGCGATTCGTCCGTTGTACGGCGAGCGCAGCCGCGACTTCTGCCACATCGAAAGCGGCGCCATGGCCCAGTTGCTGAGCATGACCGCCGTCGAGCAGGGCCTGGGCCTGTGCGGCATCGGCTCGGTCGAAGAACAGCAACTGACCACGCTGTTCGACCTCGGGCCGAGCCATGAATTGATCTACTCGATGATCGGCGGCCTGCGCACGGCCGATGAACGACACCGCGCGCCAGTCGAGGCGTTTGCCATCGAGCCTGTGACCGCCAGCCTGGACGATGAAGACATGGAGGAATTCGAAGTATGAATGCCGATCAATTGCTGGCGTTGTTCGCTCGCCATGGCGTGGTGCTCGAGGTTGACGGTGACAGGCTGCGCTGCAAGGCGCCGCGCGGGTTTCTCACCGAACAACTGACCCAGGCGCTCAAGCGTCACAAACAGGAACTGATCGCCTTGCTCGGCGGGCAAGATGACGCGGTAATTCCCCGTCGTGCAAGTGCGCAAGGGGCCTGGCCATTGTCGTTTTCGCAACGGCAACTGTGGTTTCTTGATCAACTGGAACCCGGCAACCCGTTCTACAACGTGCCGACGGCGGTAACGCTGAAAGGGCAGTTGGACGTCGCGCAGCTGGAGCGGGCGCTCAACCAACTGGTGGCCCGCCACGAAGTCCTGCGCACGACGTTTTGCAGCGTGGACAGTGAACCGCGTCAGGTGGTGCATTCGTCGATGCCGCTGTCGTTGTCGGTGACGGATCTGCGCCAATTGCCTGCCGACGAGCGTGAGCAGCAAGTGCGAATCGCCGTCGAACAGGATGCCCGGGCGCCGTTCGATCTGGCCGCCGGCCCACTGCTGCGGGCGTCGTTACTGCACGTGGCCGATGATGAATACCTGTGGCTGTACAGCGTGCATCACATCATCGCCGATGGCTGGTCGATGGGTGTGATTCTGCATGAAGTCGCCACGCTGTACGGCGATTATCTGCGTGGCGAAACCTCGACTCTTGCGCCGTTGTCGGTGCAATACGCCGACTACGCGTGCTGGCAGCAACAGCGGGTGGGTGGTGCGGCGCTGGACGCGCAGCTCGATTACTGGCGGCGCACCCTGGACGACGCGCCGCTGTTATCGACCTTGCCCGCCGACCGGCCGCGACCGCTGGTGCAGCGCTTTGTCGGGGCCACGTTCAGTTCGTCCGTCGATGGCGGCACCTTGCGTGAACTCACCGCGCTGGCCCGGCAGACCCAGGGCACGCTGTTCAACGTGTTGCTGGGCGCATTGGCGGTGCTGCTGTGGCGCTACAGCGGTCAGCAGGATCTGTGCATCGGCACGCCGTTCGCCAATCGCAATCGCCCGGAAATCGAGCCGCTGATCGGTCATTTCGTCAATACGCTGGTGCTGCGTCAGCGCCTGAATCCGCAGCAGACCTTCGCTGAACTGCTACGTGAGGTGCGGGGACAGATGTTCGACGTCCACGCCCATCAGGATGTGCCGTTCGACCGCGTGGTCGAGGCCGTCAACCCGCCGCGCGATCCCGGTCACTCACCGTTGTTCCAGGTGATGCTGGTGCTGCAGAACACCCCGGGCAACGCGGTGCAGATGCCCGCTCTGGAACTGGCGCCGTACGGCACCAGCAGTGCCACGGCCAAGTTCGATCTGGCATTCGAATGGGTCGAGCGGGCAGGGCGGCTGGACTTGCTGGTGGAATACAACACCGACCTCTACGACGTTGCGACCATCGAACGCCTGAGCGGGCACTACCGCCACCTGCTCGAGCAGATCGCCGCCGACGCCAAGCAACCGATCAATGCCTTGCCGTTGATGAACGAGGCGCAGCGTCAGCAGATGCTGGTGGAGTTCAACCGCGCCGCGCCACTGACGCAAGCGGCGCCCTGCGTGCATCAACTGGTCGAATCGCAGGCGGCGAGCAACCCTCAGGCCTGCGCAGTTGTGTTCGAGGGTGAGTCGCTTGACTACGCCGGACTCAATGCCCGGGCCAACCGCCTGGCGCGGCACTTGCGCAACTTGGGCGTCGGCCCGGATGTGCGCGTGGCGGTGTGCATCGAGCGCTCGCTGGAGTTGCCGGTCGCGTTGCTGGCAGTGCTCAAGGCCGGCGGCGCCTACGTGCCGCTGGATCCGGATTATCCGCTGGGGCGCCTGAGCCATATGCTCGGTGACAGCACGCCGGCGGTGCTGCTGACCCTCGGCTCGGCGCACGCTATCCTGCGGCAAGCCGTGCAAGGCTCGACCTGGGAAGCGCCGATTCTCGACCTCGAAAAAGATGCCGCGAGCTGGGCGTCATTGCCGGCGGACAATCTTGATCCGCGCCATGTCGGTGTCACCCCTGACCACCTCGCCTACGTGATCTACACCTCGGGCACCACCGGTTTGCCCAAGGGTGCGATGGTCGCCCACCGTGGCCTGAGCAACCTGCTGCTGTGGTGTTTGCAGGTCTGCGGCGAAGCGGGGGCGATGCTGCACAAGATTCCGTTCGGTTTCGATGCCTCGGCGTGGGAGACGTTCTGGCCGCTGGCAACTGGCGGGCGGCTGGTGATCGCGCGGCCCGGCGGGCATTACGAACCAGCGTATCTGGCGCGCGAGGTGCGCGAACGGAAGGTCACGGCGCTGGTGTTCGTGCCGGCGATGCTACAGCTGTTTCTGGAGGTCGACGAGGTCAGCCAGTGTGCGTCACTGACTGACGTGTTCAGCGGCGGCGGTGAACTGCCACCGGCTCTGGCCCGGCGCTTTCAGGAGCGCCTGCCCCATGCGCGGCTGCACAACGTCTACGGCCCGACCGAAACCACAGTGATCAACAGCATCTGGACCCTGGAGCCTGGCGCCGAGGTGCCGGCCCGGCAGTTGCCGATCGGCCGGCCGATTTCCAATAACCGTTTTTACGTGCTTGATGACCGCGACCAGCCGGTGCCGGTGGGCGTGACCGGGCATCTGCACATTGGCGGCGTGGGCGTGGCCCGTGGCTATCTGGGACTGGAGCAGCTCAGTGCCGAGCGTTTTATCGACAATCCGTTTGTGACAGGCGATCGGCTCTATCGCAGCGGCGATCTGGCGCGTTATCGCGCGGACGGTCAACTGGAATTTCTCGGTCGCAACGACTTTCAGGTCAAGTTGCGCGGCGTGCGTCTGGAACTGGGCGAGATCGAGGCCCGGCTCGAAGCGTTTCCCGGCATTCGCAGCGCCGTGGTGCTGATGGTCGGCGAAGCAGCGCAGGATCAGCGGCTGGTGGCCTGTTGCGTGGTGGCCGAGACCGTGGACGAAGCAGCGGTGCACGCCCATCTGGCGACGACACTGCCCAGAGCGGTGATCCCCGGCAGCTACCTGTGGCTCGACGCGCTGCCACTGACCGCCAACGGCAAGGTCGACCGAACCGCGCTGACAGCGTTGGCGGATGAAGAGATGACCAACCGCCAGGTCAACCTGAGCAGCCCGCGCGATCACATCGAACTGGCTTTGTACCAGATCTGGAAAAGCCTGTTGCTGGCGCCGCAGATCGGCATTCGCGACAACTTTTTCAATGTCGGCGGCACCTCCATCGCCGCAATCAAAATGGCCCATGAAATCAGCCAGCAGTTCGCGGTCGAAGTGCCGGTGCGCGTGGTGCTCAGCTACCCGACCATCGAAACGCTGGGCGGCTGGCTGCGGGTCGGGGCCAACCCGGCGCTGGCCCAGAGCAACCTGATCGAATTCCGACGCGGCAGCGGCCAGCACAACGTGGTGTGCATTCACCCCGCAGGCGGCACGGCGTTCTGCTACCTATCGCTGGCCAAGGTGCTGCCGGATACAACCGGCGTCTACGGCGTGCAATCGCCGGGGCTGAATCCGGGGGAGAGCACCGAGCCGACGGTCGAAGCGATGGCCGAGGCCTACTTGCGCCAGATTGAGCCGCTGACACAGCAACCGCTGATCCTCACCGGATTGTCGTTCGGCGGCCTCGTAGCCTATGAAATGGCGCGACGGTTGACGGCGGCGGGGCATCGTCAGGTGACGGTGGTGCTGCTTGACACCCAGGGTAGCGACGACCCCGGTTTCCGCGAGCAGATCGGCACCGTGGACATGGTCGAATTTCGCGACAAACTGGTGCGCTTCAACGGCATGTACCCCGGCATCGAAGACGCCCAGGTCGAGCGCTATTTCAACATCTACAACCACAACCGGCTGGCCATGGCCGCTTATGAGTGCCCGCCGCGCGCCGGTCGTGTGGTGCTGATCCAGGCGCGGGAAGATTTCAGCCGCCATCAGTTGCATGAACTGCGCGGCTTCTGGCGTCGCCGCGCGGGCAGCGGCTATCTGGCGAAACTGGTCAGCGGCGGGCACTGGGACATGCTCGAAAGCGCGGAAATCCACCGGGTCTCGCAAATCATCCGTCGGGAGCTGCAACGCTTCGACGCGCAGGAGGCGAAATAATGAGTGCGTCCAATGACAGGCCGTTGCTCGCGCGTTTTGCCGAGCAAGTGGCGCGCAATCCGCAAGCCCCGGCGGTGATCGATCAGTCGGTCAGGCTGACTTACGCCCAACTGGCCAGCGCCAGCGAACGCATCGCCCGAGGGTTGCTGGCGCGCGGCGTCGAGCCCGGCCAGTCGCTGGCGCTGTGCATGCCGCGATGCTGGCAGTGGTTGGCGGCGATTATCGGCGCGTTGAAAGTTGGCGCGGTAGTGGTGCCGCTGGACCGGGCCAGCCCGCGCCAACGCCGGGAACTGATGCTGGCGGATGCGGCGTGTGTCGGCCTGATTACCCTGAATGAAGAATCGTTGTGGTCGCCTTCACTGTGGCAAACCAGCGTCGAGGCCTTGCTCGATCAGCCGGACGCTGCGCCGCAAACACTGGCCGAAGACTTCGCCGAGGTGATGTTCCTGTTCTACACCTCGGGCACCACCGGCACGCCGAAAGCGGTTGAGGTTGGCGAGCGCGGCTTGCTGCGGCTGGCGTCCACCGACGGCTATATCGAGATTCGCCCGACGGACCGGTTTGCCTGCCTGTCCAACCCGGCATTCGATGCGTGCAGTTTCGAACTGTGGGCGCCGCTGCTCAACGGCGGTTGCTGCGTCCTGATCGCTGACGAGGACGTGCTGGATGCGCGTCGACTGGCCGAGGTGCTGGAGCGCACGCAGGTCGACAACCTGTTCATGACGGTGTCACTGTTCAACACGATGATTGCCGAGTGGCCGTCGTGCTTTTCCAGCATGCGTCAGGTGCTGATCGGCGGTGAGCAGATCAGCGCTGCCGCCGTGCGCGGGTGGTATCGGGCCAATCCTGAGAGCCGCTGCCGGATCTTCAACGTCTACGGCCCCACCGAATGCACCACGTTTGCCCTTTGCTGGCCGATCAGCCGCGATTTTGCCGGTGACTCGGCGCCCATTGGCCGGCCGTTGCCGGATACTGGAGTGCAGGTGTTGGATGAGCAGCAACGCCCGGTGTCGCCAGGCGAGGTCGGCGAGCTGTATTTAAGTGGCAGTGGTGTCGCCCGTGGTTACCGCAACCGGCCCGAAGAAACCGCCCGCCAGTTTGTCCGTTTGCCCGACCTCGACGGTGGCGCGCAGGTGCATTACCGCACCGGCGATCTGGTGCGGCGCAATGCCGAAGGCCTGATCGAGTACCTGGGGCGGGTCGACCGGCAGGTGAAGATCCGGGGTTTCCGGATCGAGCCGGGGGAGGTGGAGCAACGGATCCTGGAGCATCCGGGTGTGGCACAGGTGTATGTCTGCACCCGGCGGCAGGCGGCGGAAGATCATCAGTTGCTGGCGTTCATCGTGCCTCGCCGGGCTCTGGACTATCACGCTTTCGAAAACCATCTGCGGGCACAACTGCCGCCTTACATGCGGCCTAATCAGCTGTTCCTGCTGGAGCGCCTGCCGCTGACGGCCAATGGCAAGATCGATCGTGATAGCTTGCTGGCCCAAGGTTTGAGTCCGTGGCACCCAGTCTTGACGGCTACGAATAACGAAAACGCATCACCGGCGCTGGATTGGTTGCTGAGTCAGGCCCGTTCGCTGCTCAGCCAACCCGCTCTGAGTGCGCAGGACGATTGGCTGGGCTGTGGCGGCGACTCGCTCAAGGCGATGCGCCTGCGTTCGGCGATCCGTGTCCGCTGGCAGCGCGAGATCGCGATCGATACGTTGCTCAACGAGCCTTTCTCGTCATTGGCCGTACAACTGAGCGGTGAAACGAACGGCGCGTCGATCTACCCACCCGCGCCTGCGATCAGTCGCGCAAAACGCCTGCCGGCCACCGCCGAACAGCGCCGCCTGTGGCTGTTGCAACAACGCTCGCCGACCTCGACCGCCTACAGCGTGCCGCTGATTCTGAATCTGGCGGCAGGTGTCGAAGTCGCGGCACTGGCCGAGGCTTTGGGGCGTCTGGTGCAGCGTCATCCGGGGTTGCGCACGGCATTCGTGGCGGGTGCCGATGGACTGGATCAGGTAATCGCCGAGCAGGGCTCGACCTGTCGCATCTTTGCGGTCGGGCATTTCACCGAGGACAACTGGCAGGCCTTCGCCGACCTGGTGTTCGCCGCGCCGTTCGACCTGACCACCCCGAAGCTGTTTCAGGCTTGGCTGTTGCCGTTCGCCGATGGCAGTTGCCGGCTGTTGCTGAACCTGCATCACATCATCGTCGATGGTTGGTCTGTGAACCTGCTGTTCGACGACCTGGCGCAGCTTTACAGCGATGTCCTGCAAGGCCGCGACAGCCTGCAACCCGCGGCCCGCTTGACGACGCTGGAGTTTGGCCATTGGCAGCGCCAGTGGAGCGTCGATCCGCATTATCGTGACCAGCGCCGCGCCCTCGCCGAGTTGCATCGCCGTCAGGAAGAACCGTCGCCTGCATTGATGCCAATGCGCGAAATCAGCCCGGACGCCCGGTTGCACCGGGAACCTTTGGGCACCCTGCGCAGCGCGGCCCTCGAACGCTTTTGCACCCAACAACGGCTGACCCGTTTCGAAGTGCTGTTCAGCGTCTTCGCCTGGAGCCTGTACGCCCTGACCGGGTGCGAACGGCCACGGATCGCCAGTCCGGTGTCCAACCGGCCACTGGCGGAGTTCGAAGACACGGTCGGCATGTTTGCCAACACCGTGCTGATCCCGACCGCCGTCGAGCAGGCATCAACCCTGGACGAA
This sequence comes from Pseudomonas koreensis, assembly GCF_024169245.1. Classification (NCBI taxonomy): domain Bacteria; kingdom Pseudomonadati; phylum Pseudomonadota; class Gammaproteobacteria; order Pseudomonadales; family Pseudomonadaceae; genus Pseudomonas; species Pseudomonas koreensis. The sequence goes on along the minus strand of NZ_JALJWP010000001.1, from coordinate 4,331,949 downwards.
CAGTTGCGCAAGCAGACCGCCACGGTGCGCGAGGTGCTGGCGTTGCAGGACGTGGCGCTGGCGGATCTGGTGGAAGACCTGCGGCTGTCGTCGAGCCCGTTACTGTTCGATTTCATGTTCGTGCTGGAGAACACCGATTACGCAGCGCTGGCCGATTCGAACCTGCACGCGACGCTGCAATTTAACGAGCACTTGCACGCCAAGTGCCCGCTGACGCTGTTGATGGTGGGCAGCGGGTCGCAACTGGAATGCTGGTGGGAATATCAGTGCAGCTACTTCGATGGCGAACAGATGCGCGCAGTGAATGCGCTGTTTCGCCGAGGCCTGGACCTGTTGCTGGAAACCCCGGCGGCCAACCTCAACGATTTGCTCGGTCCGTATCGACGTGGTTTACCTCCGGCCAGTGAGGGCACTCGGACTGCGCTGCCGTTCAACACACTGGCGGACGGGTTCGAGCATCAAGTGCATTGCACGCCGGATGCGGTTGCGCTGGTTCAAGCCCAGCGGTGCCTTACCTACAGCGAACTGAATGCGCTGGCCGATGCTCTGACGGCAAACCTGATCGAGTGCCATCCGTGGCCCGTCGGGAACGCGCCATTGCATGTCGTGCTGTTCCTCGATGCCTCGGTGGAACACATCGTCGCCTTGCTGGCCCTGGCCAAACTCAATCTGACGGCCGTGCCGCTGGATCCTGCCTATCCGGTGGCGATCCAGCGCCAGGTGCTGGAACAGGCGCAACCGCATTGCGTGCTGTTCAGCGATATGACGAAGTCAGCGCTGGATGACCTTAACGCCGGACGATTCGCCACCTATCGGGTCGATCCGAGCGCCAATGCCGCAACGTTCGAACGTCGACGCCACGCCGGCGAACGGCCGCTGTACACGCTGTTCACCTCCGGATCGACCGGCACGCCCAAAGGTGTGCAAGTGTCGGAGCGTACCCTGTGCAACCTGCTGCAATGGCAGCGCACCGAAGGGCAGTTGCCGGCGAAAGCGGTAACCCTGCAGTTCTCGATGCTGTCGTTCGATGTGTCGTTTCAGGAGATTTTCAGCACCCTGTGCGGCGGCGGGTGCTATCACCTGATCACGCCGCGCTGGCGTCAGGACGCCGAGGCGTTGCTGGAGTACATGGTCGAGGCGCGGATCGAGCGCCTGTTTCTACCGTACGTGGCCTTGCAGCATCTGGCGCAAACCGCCGTGGCGCGCGGCATTTACCCTTCGGCATTGCGCGAGGTGATCACGGCCGGCGAGCAACTGCTTTGCACCGATGCGCTGCGCAACTGGTTCGGCGGCATGCCGCACGCCTCGCTGTTCAACCATTACGGCCCGACCGAAACCCACGTGGTCAGCGCCTTGCGCCTGCCGTCCGTGGCGCGGAACTGGTCGTTGCGCGCGCCGATCGGCCATGCCGTTGGCAATGCGCGGCTGTTGCTGGTCGATGAGCATGACCGCCCGGTGCCCAACGGCTGCCGTGGCTACCTGCTGGTGGCCGGGCCAATGGTTGCCCGGTGCTACCTGGCTGATCCAGTGTTGAACGCTGCGCGGTTTGTCGAGCTGGCAGACGGCCGTTTGTACTACCGCACCGGCGATCTGGCGTGGGCCGATGCCGAGGGCTGCCTGCATTATCTGGGACGTGACGATCAGCAGATCAAACTCAGCGGCCATCGTTTGGAACTGGGTCAGATCGAGTCGGCGCTGATGCAGGTGCCGGAAGTGGTCAACGCGGTGGTGGCGGTGCAGGCCGATCCGCCACGGCTGATCGCCTGGCTGCAGCTCGAGGGCGAACCTGCGACATCCGGTGAGCTGGATCGTCAGGTCGCGCAACGGCTGCCGGCCCATGTGCGAATCGATGAATACCGGCGGATCGACCTCTGGCCACGTACGCCCAGCGGCAAGATCGACCGCAAGGCCTTGCCGAATGTTGGCGAGGCCCTGGAGCGGCGCAGCACGCCAACACCGGTTGTTCAATTGACCGCGCTGGAACGGCAACTCAGCGAGTTGTTCCAGGCCGTGATCGGACGGGACATCGAACCGGAGCAGACCTTCTTCGAGGCCGGCGCCACCAGCCTCGGCTTGATGCGTTTGCATGGCCGTTACGCCGAAGAGCTGCCGCACAAGGTGACAATGGCCGACCTGTTCGAATACGTCACGGTGCGACGTCTGGCGGCGCATCTGTCGACCGCGCCGGTGGACGTGGCCGAGCGTGTACCTCAGACCGATGCAGGCCATCAGCCGATGGCGATCATCGGCATGTCGGTCAATGTGGCCGGGGCGCAGAACCTGTCCGAGTTCTGGGCGACGGTGCTAGGCAATCGGCTGGGCATTGAGCACTTTGCCGCTGACGAGGGGCTGGTCGGCGCCCGCAGTCAACTGGCGGGCATGCTCGATTTCGATGCTGATTACTTCGGCATCAGCCGCCAGGAAGCGCGCCTGATGGACCCGCAACAGCGGCATCTGCTGATGGCGTGCGTTCAGGCCCTGCAACACGCGGCCATCGTCCCGTCGGCGAATGGCCCGCGCATCGGCCTGATCGCCAGTTGCGGCGAAACCACTTACTTCCAGCAAATGCTGCGTGAAACCGCAGACGACGATTTGCCCGATGGCTTCCAGCTGGCGCTGCATCACGACAAGGATTTTCTGGCGACCAAAGCCGCGTATCACCTGGACCTGAACGGCCCGGCCCTGAGCGTGCAGGCAGCGTGCGGCAGCTCGCTGATCGCCGTGCACCTGGCCAGTTCGATGCTGCGTCAGGGCGACAGCGACGTGATGCTCGCGGCCGGGGTGCTGATCGACCCGACGCTGACCGAGGGCTACCGGCACCGCTCGCAGCACATTTTCTCCGCCGACGGTTTGTGTCGCCCGTTCAGCGACGACGCCAGCGGCACCCTTGGCGCCAGCGGCTACGGCGTAGTGGTGCTCAAACCGCTGGCCAAGGCGCGGGCCGATGGCGACCGGATTTACGCGCTGGTCGAAGGATCGGCGTTGAACAACGATGGCCGGGCCAAGATGAGTTACACCGCGCCGTCGGTGGCCGGGCAGAGCGCGGTCATCCGCGATGCCTTGAGCCGTGCCGGGTTAACCGGCGCCGACATCGGCTACGTAGAGGCCCACGGCACCGGCACCTTGCTCGGCGATCCGATCGAGGTCGCGGCGTTAACCAAGGCGTTCGGCGATGCGCCGGCCGGCCAATGCGCGCTGGCCTCGGTGAAAAGCCAGATCGGTCATCTGGGTGCGGCGGCGGGCGTGGTCGGGCTGATTCGCGCCAGCCTCGCGGTGTTCCATGGCGTACTGCCGCCGAACCTGGGTTTTGGCCGGATCAACCCGCAGATCGATCTGGCGCATTCGCCGTTCTATGTGCCGACCACGTCCCGGCCATGGCCGCAAGGGCGGCGGCGACTGGCCGGTGTCAGCAGTTTCGGGATCGGCGGGACCAACGCGCATGTCATCGTTGGTGCTGCACCTACGGCGCAGGAAACTGTTGAGGAAACGTTGCCGCTGCTGATGATTTCAGCGCATGGCCGGGCGGAGTTGCTGCGCGATATCGCGGCGATTCGCGAATACCTGCAAGCGAACCCGGAACAGCACACTGCGTTGCTACGGCACTTGCAGTCAGGTCGCCGGCAGTTGCGCTGGCGCTTCGCGATAGTGTGCCGGCCGGGTGACGACATTCCATTGCAGCCGACAGCGATCAAGGAAATCACGGCCTCGGGCGCGCCGTTGATCGCCCGTGATCAATCGCCGCAGGAGCTGCTGGACGCCTGGTACGACGGCGCGAATATCCAGTGGCCACAACGCTCGGCACCGCCGCCCTGGGATTTGCCGCCGTCGTCGTTCGATCTTCAGCCGTATCGTTTCCAGCCACCTGTCGCTGTTCAACCTGATGCGCCAACCCTTGAGCGACAACCGCTGGCGGACTGGTTCCACCAGCGACAGTGGGTGCGCACCCGGCGCCTGAGCGCGACAGCGACGGCCGGATCCCGTGAGGTGCTGATTCTGTGCAGCCATGACGCGCCCGAATCGACACTGCTGGCGAGCCTGAACGCCGTGTATCGACGCGTGATTCAAGTGCGCACCGGCAACGGTTTCAAACGCCTGAGCACGGACCGTTTCGAGCTTGATCCGCTTGACGCTGAGGCCCTGAGCCGTTTGCTCGCTGAGGTCGCAGAACCTGCACTCGGCGAGCTCGACTGGCTGCATGCCTTGCCACTGGCGGTGTCTGGTGCAGTCAACGAGCAATCGCTGGATCTGGCGCAGTGGGCCTGTCTGGACACGGTCAGTGCGCTGATGCAGGCCTGGGGGCAAACACCGCGCACGACCCGTCTGCGGTTGTGGTTGATGTCGTGGCAGGCATGCCCGGTGGACGGCGAGGTTCAACGGCCCGAACTGGCAGCGCTGGCCGGCATCACTGAAGTGGTGCCGCAGGAATACCCGGTGCGTTGCCACTGGCTGGACTGGCCGTCGGCGCGCCTCGCAACGCACGCGGGCGAGTTGGCAGCGTTGTTTGTCGATCCGGTCTCATTGCCTCGGCGAATGGCGGTGCGCGATGGTTATCTCTGGCAGCCACGTTTAATGCCTCAGCCATTGACCGGCCCGGCAACGACATCAGGGCTTCTGCCGGAAGATGGTACGTTCCTGGTACTGGGCGGCAGCGGCGGTATCGGCCGGACCTTGTGCGAACACCTGCTGCAGGCACCTGCACGCCGGGTGGTGCTGCTCTCGCGTCAGGGGCAATTGCCGGCGTCTCTGGCGGCTTACGCTTTGCGGATCGACTGCATCAAAGCGGACATCGCCAACCTGCCGCGCTGGCCGCAGGTACTCGATCAACTGGCCGTTCGTTACGGTCGTCTGAGCGGGGTGATTCATGCGGCGGGCGTCGGTGCAGGCAGCCTGATACGTCACCGCGATGCTCGGCAAATGGCCGAGGTCATGGCCGCCAAGACCCGCGGCATGCTGGCCGTCGAGGCCTTGATCGAGCACCTAACGCCGGATTTTGTCTTGTACTGCTCGTCGATGTCAGCACTGTTTGGCGGCGCGGGGCATCTGGACTACGCAGCGGCCAGCGGGGTGCTCGACGGCTTCACCCACTATCGCCCGAACGCAACCGACGCTTGCCTGCGCCTGGAGATCAACTGGGACATCTGGCGCGACATCGGCATGGCCACCACCAGCAACAGCGCAGACACCGCGCACCTGGAGCATCTGACGGTTGGCCTGTCCGCCGAAGAGGGCTGTCGGGTGTTCGATCTGGCGATGGCGACGCAGTTGCCGCAGCTACTGATCTCCACCACCGGCATCGACACGGCGCGGCGGTTCTATCCGGTGCGCCATGGTGCCGTGGCCGCAGTGGTCGAGGCACCGAAGGGCGTGGATCTGTCGACGCGCCTGCGTGAGTGTTTGTGCAAGTGGCTCGGTGTGGCCGAGCTGGAGGACGACGATTCACTGTACGACCTGGGCGCGGATTCACTGACGCTGCTCGACCTGATCGACGAACTGCAAGCGGCCACTGGTGAGGTATTCCAGCTGTCGCAATTCAGCCACAAGGTCAGCCTGAGCGAAGTGCTCGGGCTGGTGTCGACCGCCACGGTTGAAGAGGCGCCCCTGGCTGCACCGCACGACTGGCACGACGCGGTGCGGATTGATCAATGGCATGCCGGTGCCGGCCGCGATTGGTTGTACCTGATCCACCCGGTGGGTGGCGATGTTCAGGCCTATCGGGAACTGGTGTCGGCATTGCCGGCGGAGTTGGGCGTGTGCGTGATCGCCGACCCGGCGCTGCGTCTGCCGCAGTTGCCGAACATCAGCGTGGACGAACGTGCACGCCGGTATCAGGCGGCGATCAAGGCCCACCTTCCGCACGGCAGCACTTGGCGCCTGGCAGGCTGGTCATTTGGTGCATGGGTGGCGCAGGCTCTGTGTCATCAGGCCCAGGCTGACGGATTCAGGCAACCGTTGTTATACCTGATCGACCCGCCCGCGCCGGATGCCGGTGCGGAACTGGCCAGCATCGACGAACAGACGATCGGGCAGGTGTTCCAACGCGAGTTCGCCCAGCGCTGGCCGGAGGTTGAAGGGCAGGGTATGGCCGAGGAACGTCAGGCGTATCTGCAACGGCTGACGGTGTGCTGTCGCAACAACATGACCAGCATGCTCGACTTCCAGCCGCCGGCGCTGGCGACCACAGCGGTGCGGCTGTTCATCGCCGGGCAGGCCAATCCTTACGGGCTGGGCAATGCCTGGAACCCGGACGACCTGCAACGCAATTGGCAGGCCTTGCTGCCGCAGTTGCGCAGCTGGCAAACCCTCGACACCGATCACTACGGCATCGTGGCGGGGCGCTGGGCGCGGTTGCTGGCCGAGGTGATCGGTACGGATGAGCCTGCGCCATGAGTGATCCGATCTCGATGCCGCGATGGTGGCTTGCCTTGACCAAGGTGTTGTGCGAAGCCGATTCGAACGCGGCCTTGCGCTTGAGGCAATTGCGGGGTCAGGTGCCGTTTCAGCTGTTTCATCTCTGGCAGGCCGACGTGGTCATGCCGATGCTCTGCGAAGCCTTGCCGGAACATCAGCAGGCGCTACTCGCGTTGCAAAGCCTGCATCAGCGGGCGGCGCTCGGCGTGATCGGGCGTCAGGGCGAGTGGCGGGCCACGCTCAAACCGGTGTTGCTGGCGCTGTACCGCAAGGCCTACGCCTACGACGCGGCGTACGCCAAGGCCCACGCCAGTGCGATGACCTACGGCCTCGCACCGGCCAACAGCGCCACGATTTCCGAGCACTTCGGCGATGCCGAGGCGTTCGCCGAGTATTACGCACAACTCAATACCGAGGCCGCTGCCACCGCGTTTGCCCAGGCTCATGCCAGCGCCAACGCCGAGGTGTCGGCCCGGGCCTTTGCGGACGACGATGCAGACATCTGCGCTCAGGTCTGCGGGGCGTCCGTGCGGGTTTACGTCGGGGCCTGCGCTTCGAGCGACGAACAGCGACATGCCGTATTCAACCATCTCGCCGCCGGGCTCGACCGGAGTCTGGCCACGCTGCAATCGCGTTCAACAGGAGAACGACATGAATGACGCACACCTGCAATTCGATGTGGTGATCAACGCCCAAGGTCAGTATTCCCTGTGGCCGGCGGGCAAGCCGATGGCCAGCGGCTGGAACGAGGCGGGGATGCGTGGCGAACGCCAGGTCTGCCTGGATTACATCAACGAACACTGGATCGACATGCGCCCGCGTTCGCTGCACGAGCAATCATCGGTGTCGTTCCAATAAAAAAGGTGAGGGAACATGGATCAGTTGGCACTCAAGGCAATCGAGCGCATCGCCGCCGAACGGCGCACGCCGTATCAGCACATCACGGTCGAGCGGATCACGCCGATCATAGGCGCCGAGATCGGCGGCGTCGATCTTTCGCAGCCGCTGAGCGACGAGCAGCTCACGGAAATCCGCCGGGCCTTTCTGGAGAACCACGTGGTGGTGTTCCGCGATCAGCACCTGACGGTGGACGAACACAAGGCGTTTGGCCGGCTGTTCGGTGAGCTGCGGGCCCTGCCGGTGGAAGACATCGACGGCGATGACCCGGAGCTGGTGGTGATCCGCGCCAATGCGCAATCGCGCTACGTGGCCGGCGAAACCTGGCACACCGACGGCACCGCCGATCTGGCGCCGTCCATGGGCTCGATGCTGTACGTCAAGGAAACCCCGGCCATCGGCACCGGCGGCGACACGCTGTTCGCCAACATGCACCTGGCGCTGGAAATGCTGTCGCCGACGATGCAGCAGTTTCTCGGCGGATTGACCGCGATCCATGACGGTGCGATTCCGTGGAAGGGCTATGAGGCGCCGGCCAATCTGCCGAAAACCGAACACCCGGTGGTGGTTCGCCACCCGGAAACCGGGCGCAAGTCGCTGTTCGTCAATTCCGGGTTCACCTCGCACATCGTCCAGTTGTCTGACGGTGAAAGTCAGGTACTGTTGAACATGCTGTTTGACCTGGTCGCCCGCGAACCGGTCGTCAGCTGTCGCGTGCGCTGGGCGCCGAACAGCCTGGTGTTCTGGGACAACCGCTGCACACAGCACCACGCGGTCTGGGATTATTTTCCGCACTCGCGGTATGGCGAGCGGGTGACGATTCTGGGGACCCAGCCCAAGGCTTGAGTCTGAAAAACCGGTGGGAGCGGGCGCCGTTCCCACCGCTCATTCACAGACCTTGTTTGAGCAGTTGCTCGACGATCAATTCGCCGAACGCCAGATTCCCGTGCAACGGGTCATCCACCTCGCAGTACGCCGGAAGCTGAAAGCCCAGCTCATCATTCGCCGCCGCGCGCACGTCAATCAGCTCGATGCCGAGTCCTTGCAGGCGCTCGATCAGCAGCGCCTGCGCGGCCATGAACACGCGTGGGTCGGACAGCTCCGGCACCCGCTGCGGCGGCAGCACGGCGAACACCTTGAGGTTCAGCGCCCGGGCCTGTTCATAGAACGCCAGCGCAGGCCGGGACAAGGTGTCGATGATGGACTCGAACAGCGGCCCGGTGAGAAAACCTTCGTCAAATTCGCCGTCCGGCGTCTGGTAGCAGGTCCAGTTCGGCGCGGTGGCGAGATAGTGCAGGCTCAAGCCGATGGTACTCACCAGCGGCACCCCGACCTTCGCCAGTTGCGGTACTTCGAATGGCTCAAGGGCCTGGCGATACAGGCGCTCCATCTCGACGTCCCGAAACACCACGTCATGACGGGTCAGGCTGAAAAAATCCACCGCGAAATCCCGGCCGGTGCCCAGCGGGCCGCCACTGAAAGGCAGCTCGCGGGCCTGCGCCGCCTTGCCGATGACCCCGGCATGGGAATCGCCCAGCAGCAGAAACCTAGGCGTAGTAATCGAGCACGGCGTCTTCACAGACAAGCTCCTCACTGGACACGCAGGTGGAGGCAACGCTGGTCGGCGCCTGCAGCGGTTGAACCGCATCGAGCCCGGCGAAAAACTGCCGCATGACAAATGCCACGCCTTCAGGCGTGACCTCCCGCTGGTTGGGTTGGTAAAACGCGCCCTTGAAAGGTGTGCCGGTGATGATTTCGTAGGAGGGGAAATAGTCGACGTCGTGCAGGTCTTCGCACAGCTGCCCGGCAACGGCGCGCAGGACTGATTTGGAATAGGTGGTGGCGCTCAACACATGCTCGCCCGTGGCGGTTGCCGTCAGGGGCACCGGTGACACGGTGAGCAGCAGACGCAGTTGCGGGTTGATCGAACGCATCAACTCAAGTGCCCTGACCATGTCGCCATAGGTGTCCATGAAGCCGAAGTTGCAGAAGCAGTGCAGCTGTGGATCGAAGGTGCCGCGCACGGTGCCGGGGCACACGGGATACACCAGACCGGTCTGGCGGTTCTGCCAGGCTTCGGTCAGGCCCAGGGTGAACACGAACACTTTGGCGCGGCGCAGGGCGGTGCGGATGGCATTGAGGGTGGCTTCGCGCGAGGCGAACAGTGCGTCCTCGCTGGCAAAGCCGTCGGGTTCCACGGCGGGCCGGAACGGGTCGAAGAAACGCCCGTCATGGGCCCAGGTTTCGTCGGGTGGCAGGCTCACGCCGAGCGCCCATTCCAGCCATTGGCACAGCATCGCCGGAGTGTACAGATTGCCGGTGCGAAACGAGAAAACCCCATAGTTATGGGCCTTCCAGTCGGTTTCGGGCAGCCCGGGCGGGGCCGGTTCGGCATCCAGCCAGTTCATGCCGCGTTCGCCCAGCGCCCGGCCGATGTGCTGGGCGAAACACGAGCCGGCGGTGACGATGGTGTCCTTGTTGCCGATCTCGAATTGTGGCGTCCACAGTCGATCGATGTTCAGCGCGGGCTTGTCAGCCACGGCGGTGCGCCAGAAAGCGCGGGGTGGCAGGCACTGATAAGGGTTCACGAGGAGGGCCTCCTTGGCGGTCGCTGATAAAACCGGTCAGCTGATTTGATAGCGGTAGATCAGGTCGTCAAACCACCGATCTCCAATCTGATAGGCCTGCGGCACGCGGCGCTCGAATACAAAACCGCATTTCTCCAAAACCTTGCAAGACGCGATATTACCGTCGGTCACGGTCGACTCCAACGAGTCCAGGCCGATGGCCGTGGCATAGTCGATGATCGCCTGCCGCGACTCGGTGCCAAAGCCTTTGCCCTGATGCTCGGGCAACAGCAGGCAACCCACCTCGGCATGCCCCGGCGACAGGATGCGGAATCCGGTCACACCCAGTTCCTGCCCGCTGGCCCTGTCGATCACCACCAGACACAACCAGTGATCCGACTGCGGCCCCCAGGCCGGAAGCCGATGCTCGAAGCCTTTGCGCACCTGGTCCTCGGCGATTTCACCGAACACATACTGCATGGTTTGCGGCTCGGAATGCAGCCTGAGGAACAGCGGCCAGTCGGATTCGACCATCGTGCGCAGGTCCAGGCGTTGCGTGGTGAGCTCAAGCATCCGCAGCTCCTTGCAAGGCGGAAAGGGAAGACAGTTTTTTACTGGGTGTGGCGCGAAAGATCAATGATGCAGCGGATTTGCGCTGATGCGCTGATGCGCTGGTGCGCCGTCAGCCTACAGCGCTAGTCTATTCCATGGACTTTTCACAAATCAGAGTGGTGGTTTCCTCGCTGTGGATGATGCGCAGGACCGAAAGCGATCCGAATTTCGCAGTTTCGACGACATCACCCACGACAGCTTGTGCCAGGGCATGCAGGTGCTCGGGTGTTGCCTCCAAGCGTTGCAGCACCTCCAAATTGATTGGAAGCGCAGGTCGTGCCTGGTCATCGAGCAAGCTTAAAGGTGGGAGCAGAGGATATGGCGGTTGCGGCTCAGCCATGTAAAACCCGTCCTGATCGGATTAGGGGGCGCTTGGTGTTGTTCGGGCGGCGCTAGTCTGGATTCAAGTTGTCAGCGTCCGTATTGGCGCCACCGCGGGTTAACGGGCGGTGACTACGGCGCGTGCGAGGATGAGCCTTGGCGTTTGCGAATCATCCTAGCAGGTTGAGGTGCCAAGCGGTCAGCCGTAGAAAGCTCGAAAGTTGCGAAGGAAGGGTATGCAAGGCCTTGATTTGCCTTGATTGTGATAATTCAAGGCAAATGCACCAATCGCGATATAAGTGGAGAGCCCCAAAGCCCCGTATTTCCTAGGCCAAACCGAGCCCTTTGATAAATTAGTGGAACCATTTATGGTTTTTCCGCTGAAGAAACAAAATAAATCGTGATTTTCCACCAATTATTTTCACCAGATTCGTGATTTTCCACTGATTGATTGAAGCGATTTTTGAACCAATATGTACGTAATTCACGCGAAGTTTTCAGCTGGACGAGATGGGGTAGAGCGGGTCACTGCCACGCCTTTCCATCAAGGCATTAGCGGTCGCCTTGGCTCACTTTTGACAGGCTTGTGTGGGCAGAGCTTCTAAAAATCGACTATGGAACCATTTCAACCTACGGTGCCATCGCTAGGGGCATCGGTAAGCCAGGTGCAAGCCAAGCAGTGGGCAATGCAAATAGACACAATCGCTTATCTATTGTCGTGCCCTGTCACCGTGTCATAGCGACAAATGGTGCACTCGCCGGATATGGCGGAGGACAGCCCAGGAAAGAATTTTTACTGCGTTTGGAGAAGACCGCTTTGCAAATGACTCAACAGAACGAATTCCTGTTGAATTAGTTGCTAAGCAGTGTTGCCGCTGACCGAAAACTGACCCAGTAGAGGCTGTTCTGCCGACTGAAAACTGACCCAGGTGTTCAACTACTTCTGCTCACTTTTTGAGCAGGAGAACACAGGGGGATCAGCATGGAAATGTTGGGGAAAATCCGGCGGATGTACTTCCGCGACAAGCTCTCGCTCCATCAGATAGCCAAGCGTACCGGGCTTTCTACAAACACCATCCGAAAACGGGTCAGAGCGCCCCAAGCCACTCAGCCAGCGTACCAACGGTGCGCAACCTTTCAAGAACGTCGTGATACTCAAATATCTGGAATCCATTCCGTAGGCCTCCGAGCTGATGAGGCCTATTGCCTTTTCCAACGGCAGCGATCCAGCTGATCCTCTGAGTAAGGGGCATCCGCTGTGGTGCAGCTGGTGATTGCTGTTGGATGTGATCAAGCCCTACCTGCGCGATATGCGTGATTTGTTTACACATTCACGGCGCTGCCCAGGTCTAGTAGAGCCACTGGCTGAGCTCGTCCAGGTTAGCCACGATGAGCTGCTGGGCGCTTGGTTTCATATGCATTTTGGCGGTATCGATCTGGTAGCGATTCAAGACGTACTGAACCAACGCGCCGCGGGTTTCTATCATCAACTGTCCGTTCTCCATTCCGTAATCGGCTTCGAGAATGGCCCGCTGCCCAGCCTTCAATCTCGAATCCGCTTCCAGGATCACTGTCGCCGGCGTCGTCCACCCAGGGTCGAGCTGACGTGAATGCTCTGTGAAATCATTCATCAGCTCCGGAGTACCCCGAAACCGGCTCAATACAAAATCACGGTACTCACCATTTTTCTCGCAGTATGCACGCACGTGCCAGCGCATGCCGGTATGGATAAGCGTATGCGGCGCAATGAGTCGGGTTTCCCCATCTGGCGTTTTGAAAGAAGCGTACTCACACTCAAGTCGTTGACCTTCTCGACAAGCCTTCAATAACGGCCTAAGCACTTCGGGGCGGATAGAGCGATCCTGCACGTCAAGGATGTCAATGTGCGCATACGCCAACGTCAGTCCTTCAATGTGCGGAGCCCGCTCGTGATTCTGGTTCAGCAGGTGCAGATATGCACTTGCACTTTCCTTCATGAACAGTGGTTTGAAATGCTTGGTGGGTACGTAACCTTTTAGGTGCTTGTCATACGATAGATTTCGGGGCGCATGCTCATCGATGTAGGTGTTGATGTCCTTCGACGCCTGCTGACGACTGATGCCAAAGCTCTGCATCAAGTGCCCCGTGGTCAGGCGACCTTCCCACCAGGCAACGGTCTCTATCAGTTTGTAACGCAATGCCAAATCCCAGCGTACAGCCTCAATCGCTTTCGCCCGTTTCATACCGTCACCATGTGCTCGAAAAGTTTACCTGTATGCGTAAACACCGTAGATGTGTCAGGTATATCTACATATCGTTGAGTGAGAGCGCAAGCACCGTCGAAGGAGTAGATGGACGCTGCGAAGGGATGCCGAGAAACCGTCGGCGGTATTGATACGAGGTTAGCCAGAGAGGCAGCTGATGTCGCAACTCATCAAAATTGTACTGATCGATTCACTATGTGCGGGCGCCAAAGCAGAGCTTGTCATGGAAGGTAACACCAGCGTCACGGGTGAAAACGGAATCGGAAAGTCGTCCTTCATAAAGCTCATCCCTGTGTTTTATGGCGCGTCTCCAGGGCGCTTGGTGAAGGCTGGAACCAACCGTGAGAGCTTTGCCAACTGGTATCTCCCACGTTCCTCGAGCTTCATCGTATTTGAATACGTGAACTTTGCTGGCGATGCTCGCTGCGCGATCATGCATCGTAGCGGGGAAGGGTATGCATATCGACTGGTATCAAGCGCTTGGAGCCCGGAACTTCTCTACCGCGACTATGATGCAGGCCTGTTGGTACTTCCAGGCGAACTACATGGCCACCTGACCCACCTTGGGATCGCCTGTTCCCCTGAGCTGCAACCGTACCACTACCGGCAGATCATTCAATTCAATAGCGGCACAGCCCATCTGGAGAAAATCACCGACGCTACCAAGCGCAAGCTGATCGTGAGTCTGCGGATGGGCTTCTCACTCGCACCAAAGCGCAAGGACTTCAACGGCATCGATTTTGTGACTCTGGCGCTTATCGAGAGCGGCGGCACCTTCGACACGATGAAGGCAACCATGGCCGAAATCCTTCAGCAGGACAACGCAGATCCAAGCCGCACTCTAATGATGCTCAACGCGCAGCCGTTCAGGAATGTCATTGATAACCGCGCGGGCTATCTCCTGATGGAGTCGCTGAAACCCGTGATATTTGAAATGAATCGCCACTGCCACGAGTTTCGCGCAGTCCTGCGGCAGTTGGGCGTGCACAAGCGCCGAGCACTCATGGTCGAAGAGAAACTCAAGGAACGACAAAACGGTCGAGTGGAAGCGCTGGCCCAGCTCAGTTCAGAAGATGAGCAGCTACAAAACCGTAACCGAGATCATATGAGTGGACTCAGCGGTCTAAAGGGCGAAGCTCAGACCCTGGTGACAGAGGCGGAGTCCTGGCAGCATCGGCTCAACGAAAAGCGGGATCGCTACCTGCAAAATGGTACACAGGCGCTCTCGGAGGAATTCGACCAGCTTGGGGAGATACGAGACCAGTTACACCTCAAGCAAGAACATCAGGTCAAATTGAACCGCCAAGGGGCTGACATCCGAAGCGTGTTTCTGGAACTCGAAGCGGCTGCGAAGCAGGCTGCTGCTGATGGAAAGAGTGCTGCGTTCTCCAAGTACCATGCGTCCTCACACGCGATCCAACAACGGCATCAGGAGTTGTCCGCTACTCAAGATAAATTGCTTGATGAGAGACGGGTCGCTCATGAGGACGAGCTCGCCGTGCACCAGCAAGAACAGCTCCAGGCAACTGGTACTCAGGCTCGCGAGCTTGCACGTGCTGAACAACTCAAGTCCCTCAGCGCGCTTCCTGATGCCCAGATCGCGCTGGATGCGTCCCAAAAGGGTATCAATGAGCAGATGCTGCTCATTGCCGAGTTTCAAAACGCGCTGAGTGTTGTGTCAGCCGAGGTAGAGAGCCTATCGCTGGAACGACAGACCCGCGCTGCGGAGTATAGCGGCTTGCAAGCCAGGCGAGACGCGCTGGTCGAGTCCAGAAATACCATCAAGCTGCAGATCAACGCCGGTGCCGAAACATTGCTTGGTTTCCTGCGACGGCATCACCCTACCTGGACAGATAATATCGCTCGACTTGTCCCGACAGAGACGTTGATGCGTACGGATTTGAATCCCGCGCTGCTAGATGCAGTTCAAGAGAGTCTCTACGGTGTTGAGATCAATCTCGACGTGCTCCCCCAGGCCACTGTTGCCAGTGTTCACGCTCTCGAAGCTGAGGTCGTTTTATTGACCACCCAGATTGGAGCGCTCGGCACTGATATGGAGGTGATAGAGCGACAGCAGCGAGGAGTAGAAGATCGCCTGCGCCAGACAGGTATCCGGGCGTCGGCAGCTCAAAAAGAACTGACCAATGCGAGTCTGGATCTGGAGACGCTAAAAGGGGATCACGCCGGTTTGGTTGATCGGGCTCGCGACGAGGTCGTGCAGGAACTCGAGATACAGGCGGCCCGCGTCTTGGAAGCAGCACATCGGCTTGAATTGATCGCCAGCCACTTAGACAGTTTGAAAAAACGGCACAGGCAGGAAATTAGTGACCTGCAAGGTGAAGCAGACAAGTCTCGACTGCAGTTGACTCAGGATCAGTCTCGGGCCGAGCTGGAACTGCAGACCGCAGAAGAACGGGTCGACGCCACCCTCGCGGCGGAACTGGAACGAGCTCTGGCAGATCTTGAAGCCCAGCTCAAATCAGCTGGAGTTGATGACACGGCGAGCAAGCGGCTTGGCTCCGAGATTGCTGAGCTGGAGAAAACGATCAAACGTTTAAGGGATCATGAATCGGAGATCGATGGCTATCGACTTTGGGTTAGAGAATCAGTACCAGCAGTTCCTGAACGTAAGGCGGCCTTGGCTCGCGCAATCGCAGAGTTTGAGCGGATCAGTCGCGCCATTGAACAATGGCAACTTGAGCTACGGGCTGCGCAAAAAACGATTTCCGAGCGTCGCAAGGCATTGGTCACCGAAGGACACGCCGATGACCAGGAGCTAGGTGCAGTATCACGGGTACTGCGCGATCTTGAACAGATTGACGCAGCCGCTGAGGCCCACTTGGGTTCTACGCTGAAGGCTGCAGACATCGAGGATGAGGTCGGCAAGCTCAAACGTCGCAAATCAGAACACCACCGCAAAGGCGCCGAGCTTTATCGCGACGTTCACCATCGTTTCGTCAGAGAACGGCTGGTGCATACGCCGCAGGGCGCGGCCATCGAACAGATCATCAATCACGCCTCAAACAGTGCAGATGTGCTTGAGCTGGCGTGGTTGGAAGCCGCTGCGAACCTCCAGGAATACATTGAGATATCTCACCCTGACCAGAAAACCAAGCTGATTATTCAGGCTAAAAACCTCTCAGACGAGCTCTGCGATAACCGCTCGAAGCTGCAGTACCTGCACCGAAGCATTTTGAAGTTAGGAAAGGACGCGACAGAGAAGGCGAGCGAGGTACTCGGCTCTTTCGCCCAGATCCGCCAGTTTGAGTTCAAAGTTTCATCACGCATCCATGAGATGTCGTTTTGGGACGACATGACGAACTACGAGCAGCAGTACAAGCGGTGGAGTGGGATGGGAGTTGATTATCTACCAACTGATGGCTTCATGGACGCCTTGCGCACCGTGGAACGCCAGATTGAAGGCGGTGCGTTCACGTCTCAGCTTTCCGATTGTTTCGATGTCTCCGTCACCTGCAACGACCAAGGCAGGGTGAAAGTCGCGACAAATAACGCGGAGCTGATCCACCTCAGCAGCACAGGGCTGACGAAGATCATCGTGGCCATGATCTACGTATCGCTGTTCGAGCTTTTGCGAAATGAGGCGGATTTTCAGATGTCGATCCCCATCGACGAAGCATTGGAGCTGTCACCAGAAAACTACGTTGCGCTGGTCAACTACTTCAATGATCGCGGGCTTTCCATGTTGGCATGCTTTCCTGGAGGCGCGCCGGAGCTGCTCCGGCAGTTTAATAATCGGTACAGCCTGGAGCGCCGGTCTGACACCGATTCGATTGTGGTCAAGGAGTACGGCATGGAGGAAAAGGACGAGCTTGATGACCTTAACGATGCACTGGGAAGCGATGATCGGAAGGATGCACAATGAGCCCACTGAGAGACGTACTGAGTAAGCTTCTTGCCGGGGGCTTCATTTGCCAATATGCCTATCCAGAGCTTCACCGCCAGCTACGAGAGGCTGATTTTGCGGCCAGCGTCGAGAGTGCGCTCGCGCCCCTGGGGCGAAAATTGGCAACACTCGGTGAGCCCGAGGCTCCCGATACGTTCTTTGCACGGTTTATTGACCTTTCTGAACCTGTAGATCGAGAAGCGGCAACGGCGCAACTGATCGAGCTACGCGACCAGATTCGGCCTTGCCTTGAATTCATCCGGCTAATCAATCGTGCGGGACGCAGTGAGACATGCCTGGCCCCGGGCGACGTCATTTCATTCGCCGACATGCTGGACTCAATCGAGAATCATCCCACCTACCGTACGCAGCTCTGGGATCTCAGCGGGTACGACTTTTTCAACAAATCCAAAAGCGGTAAGGACAACAACGACAGGCTCAAACTTGTCCTTCGCGCATTGGCTGACGCCGGGTACATCGTCAAGCGCAACAGCGAGTCGGCAAACTACATCGCCACAGGCAAGATGGGCTACGTTCATACGATCTTGGCGTGGATAGCCGAATACAACTCGCTCAGCCTCGACATCGGTGCCAGCGACCAATCGCATACTGAACATCAGGGAGGGCTCAATTTGTGAAGGAGCCAGACTGGATCGAGCTGGGTGATGCACTCACACGAAATGCACCTTTTCTCGAAGCATTAGCGATGGCAGACGAGGACGGAGTGGCGCTGCCTGAGCGACGGACAAAGGGGATTTCCTATCTGATGTCCAAAGGGCTCATCGAAGAAGATGATGAGCTCTACTACCTCAGTGGCTTGCTGCTGGACGTCGGCGCGCAAATTTCGCTTCAGGGCTTTGGTCGTGCTGCTCCTGACCTGAAAGAATCCCTCATAGCCATTGAGCAGCACTGCGAGGCATACCGTGACGCCAAAGCGGCCAACTCCTCCAATGAGGCCGAACAGCACCTGAAACGATTGACGTACAGCTGCCGTCAAGTCACGAACCACTTACGTAACGAGCAAGCGCAAACCCGAGCGTTCATCGAAGGGGGGTATGGGTTTTCTCCACGGCTGCGAGATCGGCTGCGAGATATCAATAATGCGATCAACAGGCTCAAACGGCTCCACGAAAACCTGGGTTTGTTCACTCATGTAGGCCTTTCAAGTATGGCCGGCAGTGATCGTTCACTACGGCGTGTCCTCCTGGATAACCTTCTCGGTGCTGTTTCACGAAACCGCCTCGCTCTGGACGAGATGATCGGACGCTTAGATCGGTTGAGTTTGGCGGTGCG
Source organism: Pseudomonas koreensis (assembly GCF_024169245.1). Taxonomy (NCBI): domain Bacteria; kingdom Pseudomonadati; phylum Pseudomonadota; class Gammaproteobacteria; order Pseudomonadales; family Pseudomonadaceae; genus Pseudomonas; species Pseudomonas koreensis. The sequence goes on along the minus strand of NZ_JALJWP010000001.1, from coordinate 4,313,704 downwards.
TAAGCGCAATCACATGCGCCAGATAGCCCATGCCGTTGACCTGTTCCTTCAGGCGGGCAACCCGATTGATCTGGAACCGCTGTTTGACGGCAGAGACGCGGCTGTCTGGGTTCCGGCCGTGGAAATGACCTTGGCGGGTAGCGCGTACTGTGACGTCGAGGCAGGGGAGAGCCTGGAGCAGTTAGAACTGTTGATAGCCTCACTCCCTCCTCCGAAAGAGCGACGAATCGAACAGCCCGCGAAAGCTCGTGAGTCGAAGGCCGTGATTCCAGCCGAAGAGGCCCCCAAGGCTCTTGAGAAACCCTTCGCGCGTGATCATCTCATGCGCATGCTTGAGGCCCTGAACAAGACCAATCAAGCGCAGTCTGCAGTTGCCTATTGGAGTGCCCATGGCGACAGTGACATCTCGATGAGCATCTGGCTTTACGCGCTGGATGGATACGTTCGTCTGCAGTCGGCGGTAGCCAAGGTGCGACACAAACCGCTCAACTACCGGCTCAACCCGACTTATGCCCCATACCCGCGCATATCTGCCAACCGGCGTGTCATTGACCTGATTTTGGAAAGAGCTGAGCGGCGATGAGAATTTTTGACAACATCAGGGCCATCAAACCCGTGGTGATTGCAATCAGGCAGGACGCGTGCAAGGTGAAAATCAACGCTACCTGGTTGTCCCTGCACACAACCTACTGCATTGGCAAAAGGCTTGGGGCTACCTACCTGACGCTGACAAACGCTGAATTGCACACCGTGCGCATGATGCTAGAGAGGGAAACAGGCATAGACGCTCTGGTTGTTAGCATGAAAGAGCTAGAGGGTGACCGCTTGGCTCTGGCCAAAAAGTCACGTAATGAGAAGTTGGCTCAATTGAGGCCCGGGGATTTCGTTGTCATGGCCGCGTCGCTGTCCGGACAAATCCAGTTGGCAACTGGCGTGTACAGCCACCCGGCCGGAGGCACTCTGAACGTACCTGCAGAGGAGCTTCACGGCCTCGATACGGTGATTTTGGTAGAGAACCAAGCTGTGATGTTCGCGGTCAACGAGTACCACTGGCCAAGCAATGTCATGCACCTACCCATGCTCTTTCGTGGGAGTCCTCAAATCACACCGGCCGCAGTGACGAGAGCTCTTGCCGGCGTAAAAAACGTCATCTGTTTTCCCGATTTCGACCCTCAAGGTTGGATGAATACGCTGACTGCAAAAGCACAGGGTATTGTCGTGCCGTCGGCGAACACGATTGCCGAAATCGTCGCCTCCAATTGGGACAAGCCACAGGATTATGAAAACCAGGATGTTGCGCGTGAGTGGCTACAACGCGCGACCATACCTATGGTGCAAGACATGCTGTTGAAGAAACTGGCATTGTCGCAGGAGTCCATGGCAGGTATGGAGTTGGAATATCTACCACTTAACCCAACGGGTGCTAGCGACGACGTTAATTGTAATTAGTGCTCAGTCCTGGAGGGTGCCAGGGCGTGGAGCCCTGGCACCGTAGTCACACGTTCATACTTCCCGGGACGAAATGCTAGACGATGACAGAAGGGGCCCCTCTAGTCCGGCTCAAATCCCCTCAGTGGTAGGTATCTATCTGACATACCTTGCTGATAGCATCACCCGAGGCAGGAGCCGTATGCGGTAGTTCCGCGCGTACGGATCTGTGCGGGGGGCGGCAGGTAACTGCCGTCCCTACCGCGACCTCTTTGCCTATGCTACGACTCCAACACTTGAGATAATTGGATAAAGTGGCGCGCATCGACAAGACTCGCTACACGATAGAAACAGGGGGGCACCCGTCTGTATGTATCGCCGACTTATAAACCATATTCACGGTGAAACATGATCACGCGCGGACATTTAATTGGCGAGATAGTTGACGGGCTCGCAACTATTTCACAGCAGGTATCTACTCGGTGCCAGCTTGGACTTACCGATCTCAATCGCTATCTTGAGGATTTTTTTAAGGACTTCTTAAATGAGACTCTCTCATTGCTCTTGTGTAACCTTAATGACGATAGAAGCAATGAGCCAGGTCTAGACCTTGGCGATGAGGTCGCCTCAATTGCCTTTCAAGTTACATCAACAAAAACCTCTCAAAAGATCAATAAGACTCTCAAGGTGCTTTTTGAGAAAAAAACTGGTTTCACCGAAGTCATCGTACTGATAATCGGAAAGAAACAATCGACATACACTATTAATTCGGCGCATGCAAAAGCATTAAGTTTCACCGAGAAGAATATCTGGGATATAGACGACCTATGTAGGAAGACTATATCCCTTCCACTTGATCGTTTGCAGGCTCTCTATGACCTTGTCCGTCGCAACTTGACAAGGATTCGGATTGAGCTGGAGATCCCCGATGAAGATGGTAATTTTGCAACATCAATAGATTCGTATATTGAGAGAATCCCTAAGCCGCAGTTTTCGGATTTCAAGAAATACTATGCCTATCAACAGGGGGTTGAAGAGAATTTTGAGCACTCGCTGAGCGAAGTCAGGGAACACTTTAAAAGCTTCGCCCATAAGCTGGCCGAACTGCCGAGAATCACTGGAGAGTTCTATGCTTTTCTTCTGGAGCGCAGAGAAATGGACGACAAAAAGACCCCAAGCGGAAGCTTCTATCGTGCGTGCTTATGGTTAAACTACAACAAGCTTGTAAGAACCTGCAAATTCCCCGGCCTGAGGGAAGAGCTTATATTGCTTGACGAGCACGGCTTCGCAGATATTGAGGAGCAAGAGAGCAACCAAAGCCCATTCGTTAGAATTTTCGCTCCGATAAAAATTGACGGTTTTATATATGAGCTCGTCGATTACATTGAGGCCAAAGGCATAGGATACAAAAAGCCAATTGTCTCACTGGATTTCAGCGGATTTTGATAAGTTAATGCAAGTTACGTTTTACCGTCTCGTGCCTCACATTGCCGCAAGAGTATGCGTGTATCAGCTTCCGGCAGGATCCGTGGATCATAGTCAGCTTTCAGTCAGAAGAGAGCTCTCCTTCAACTTTGAAAATTCCTGCGTATTCTCTTGGAATACTGACGGGATATTAAATAAATGGAGCCCTGTATAAATATGAGCAATAATCGTGAGCCGTGGTTTTCCTTGCGAGATCTTCGCTATTATCGGCAGGGTGAGCATGCTATCGATAATGTTCATCTTCTTTTTCCATTGGGAACAGGCGAGTTTGATTACGCGCTGCCAACAGATAGTTCAAATACGGTGCTTAGGCTGGTTCATTATCTTTTCTCATCTCTTGATGAAAATGAAGAATTTGATAACGATAATTTTCAGGCGCTACTTCAAAATCTTAATGATCCTGACGGCTTGACTATGCAGGCGCTGGTTAAGGATGAATTTTTGGCGACAGATTTTTTGGTGTTTAGCTCCTTCAAGGCGCACAAGTCAATTGATGAGAGCATTGGGGGGCTTCCTGAGATTAACCTAGGGCTCCGCGCTTCTATGCTAATTCTCCAAAGGGTATTAAGTAGCTTTCAATCAATCTCAATTCTTATAAAGAACAGTATGTACTTTGATGTTAATTGCTTGCTTCGTTCGGTTCTTGAGCAGATAGGGCATGCCTATCAAATTAGGGGCGCAAAAGATAAAATAGAACTTGATAGATTTGAGCCGACCAAATCCATCACGCCGCTGAAGGAGATTATTCCCGATGCTGGCAGCCTCAATGGCATGCTAAGTGACTATATACACAATAATAAGAAGATATGGGGGGTGTATGTGGAGAGCGAACCTGCGCAAGAGAAGTCAGGCAACAAGACCTACGTAGTTGCCCGCTCGGGCAAAAGAACGAAGGACTGTATTCTAGTATTTACTCGCATCATAGAGGCTTATTTTTCGGTTTTGGCGGATATTTATCTTAATCACTGCCAGCAGATCGAAAGTGACTTTAGGGATGTGGCTGCAGACTGTTTTGATCATATCGCTAAGTTGAAGCGAGATATGGCGGGGCGGTATTATTCAGAACCTGAAGCTTCTGCGTGAAGCAATAAAGTTCTGAGGGGTGAGGGGTGACGGGTGACGGGTGACGGGTGAGGGTTTGTACGTTCCAGGCCGAAGAAATTTTCCACTTATTTCGTTAAAAAATCCGGCCGAATCGGGCGCCTGGTGTGCTTAAGGCCCCGGAATACAAGGAGTTGAGGGTTTTGGAGGGGGACAATCCACTCAAAACGCGATTGGTGCAGCAAATCCCGGTTTTCAGGTACAGGTGACAATTAAGGCCAGAGCCCAATCACATACATGATTTAACATAATATACATTACACGTAACAAGATATTGCGAGGTTAGCGTGGTTGCCCGAGAGATTTGAATTTGCGTTGTCGCTTCAAAACCAGCTTTTCCCACAAGCTGCGTTCTTCGCTAGGCTCTCATTCTTCGCCACGCGTCAGCTTTTGTATCAGCGCTCCATGCGGCGGAACCCGCGCGGTCAGTTCTGTGCGATCTCCGATTTCCATATCCGCGAATTCAACCCCGGTGATACAGCTACGTTGATCAAGCCAAAACCATTCGAGCCTTCCAGCAATCGTGATGCTTTCCAGATCCTGCCCGGTACGTGCATCTGAAATTGCTGGCCAGCTAAAACATCGCTGCCCATCACCAGCGTTTGCAGTGAGCGGTTGTACTCGATGGCGTCGCCCCGGTGGAAGTAATGCAAGATGTCGGACTGGTTGAAATGGAACTGGCCCACCGGCGAATCCTCAGTGAGCAAAAAGTAAATCGAGGTCAACAGATAGCACGGGCAGCCTGGCATTTGGAGCCAGTCTCGGTCGTCAGCCTGAAAGGCTCTGCGGTAATAACCGCCTTCAACATAAGGCTCAAGATTCAGCGCAGCAATCACATCATTTGCGTTCGGCTGACGTTGAATCATGGCCTTCTCCGGATATCTGACTAAATTCTCTGTTAGCTCAACTAAACGGTCATTTAGTGTAGTTAACGTATTATCGACGAAGATCGATGCAATTACCCTGCTCCATCAGAAATCTACGGTCGCCGACAGCAGATACGTTCTCGGCGTGGAGAGCGTCAATCCCGGCTCGCTGTCATCCGAAGCGCCCGCCGAACTCCAGTAGCGTTTATCCAGCACGTTTTCGACATTGGCACGCAACGTAATCGTCTTCTCGTCCAGCTTGAAAGCGTAGCGCGTGCCTATATCGAACCGCTCCCAAGAGTCGATTTCCTTGTCGTTCGACTGGTCCAGATACTGCGAACTCGAGTAAATGCCGCGACTGGTCAGTGTCAGCCCCTGCACGTTTGGCACGTCCCACTCCGCACCAAGGTTGACGTTGTATTTCGGTGTCGCCGGTGCGCGGTTGCCGTCGAATGTGCCGTTGGTGGTATGGGTCAATTCGCTATCGATGTACATCACTCCGCCGAGCAACCTGAAGCCTTTGAGCGGTTCGCCGAACACGCTGAGTTCTACGCCGTTGTTCTCACGCTTGCCGTTCGGGCCGAAGATTCGCGTGGCGGCGTTGGTTTCGTACGCAGGTTGTTTGATGCGGAACACCGCTGCCGTCAGCGCATAGGCGCCGGCGTCGTACTTGGCGCCGACTTCGACCTGACGGCTGATGAATGGTGGGAAGATTTCATCTTCGTTGATCGATGTCGATGGCGCGATCTTGCCTTGGCTGAGACCTTCCATGTAGTTGGCGTACAGCGAGAGTTTGTCTGTCGCCTTGAACAGGATCCCACCCGATGGCGAGACCTTTTCTTCATCGTAGGCTGTGTCGCCCTTGATGCCGTCGCTCCAGTCATCGACTTTGACCCGCTGCCAACGCGCACCCAGGGTCAGCATCAGGCGATCATCGAAGAAACCGAGGGTGTCGGACAACGCCACGCCGCTGAAGCGGTTCTCGGTGTAGACCTTGGCGTCATTGCGGGTCGGCGTGCCGGGTCTGGCGATTTCCACCGGATCGTAGAGGTTGCTGCGCCCGGCTGTATAACGGGCACCGCCGTTTTCGAAGTCCATATAAAAGTAGTTGGCCGCCAGATTCACTTCATGGCTGACCGGCCCGGTCTGGAACCAGTTACGAACGCCAGCGGTAGCCGTGCGGACATTTTCGTCGCGAGTGAAGTCTCGCGGCTGGACGCTGAAATCACCGGCGTCGTTAGTCACCGAAACCGCATGGCGCAAGAAGTCGTGATTGCTTTTGCGCGCGCCGACGCCGCCATACAGCATGACCGAATCACTGACGTCGAACTCCCCATTCACCGTACCGAAAGTGTCTTTGGTGCGCGCCTGGCTCCAGGGTTGCGCATAGTTGTCGCGCACATCCTTGGCGTTCGGCACCTTGGCATTGGCGGCGACTTGCACGCGTTCCTGCGGTGCGTCGGTGTCGCGTTCGGTGTGGCCGATATCGGTAGAAAGCCGCAAGCGTTCGCCACGGAAATCCAGTCCAATGACCGCCATGTCGCGATCGACACTCTGATGATCCCATTCCGTATCACCGGACTGTTTAACGCCGTTGAAGCGCAGCCCGAACTGATTGTCTTCGCCAAAGCGCCGCCCGACATCCACCGCGCCACCGACCTGATTGTTCGAGGCGTAATTGGCCGTCAGCGAGGTGATCGGCTTGTCGGTGGCGCGTTTCGGCACGACGTTGATCCCCCCTCCTACACTGCCCCGTGGCGAAATCCCGTTGATCAATTGGCTCGGGCCCTTGAGGATGTCGACGCGATCGGCCATTTCCATGTCGATGGTGTAAGTCGGCAACACACCGTAGAGGCCGTTGTAGGAAACGTCGCTGTTGAACAGGCTGAAACCACGGATGGTGAATTGCTCATAGCGGCCACCGGCCGGGTTGGTCGCGCGTACCGAAGGGTCGCTGCTGATGAGGTCGCCGAGCGTGCGCGCCTGCTGGTTCTTCACCGTTTCGCTGGTGTAGGTGGTCATGCTGAACGGGGTTTCCATGAAATCCCTGGAGCCCAGCAGCCCTTGCGAGCCACGCCGGGCAACCTGGCCGCCGGCGAACACATCGGCATTTGCCGAATCGCTCGCGCCAAGAATGGATGTCGGTGCGAGTTGCAAGGTGCTGCCTTGCGCCGCCGGCACCAGCGTATAAGCCTGATCACCGACCGGTTGCAGTTGCAGCCCCGAACCCAGCAACAGCCGACTGAACCCCTCCTCCACACCATATTCACCGGACAACCCATTGCTATTGCGGCCGCTGACCAGCGCCGGATCCACCGACAGATTGACCCCGGCCAGACCGGCGAACCGCGTCAGCGCCACACTCAGACTACCGGCCGGGACCTGATAACTGCGGCGGCTGCCGTCGTCGGCCCAGCTCGATTGGATCAACACGGGGCTGGCACTCAGGCTCAGCAAAAGGCTCAACTGCAACAACGGACGCAAGCGACCTGGGAATACTGCGGGCATTGGAAGAAGCTCTCGATTTTGTTCACTTGCCTGGAATGACCAGCGAGGCGAAAAAAAGGGACAGGCTTCAGCCAGTTTTTTCTGCACGCGGCACCAGCGACACCCAAAATCGCGTTCGCGTATGCACTTCGACGGGCAAACTTGCTGCCAGCAGTGACAGCACCTGGTCGGTGTCGTCGAGGCGGAAGCTGCCGGTGATACGCAGCGACTCCAGCGCCGGATCCCAGCGCAAGAGCCCCGAACGATATCGACTCAGCTCGCGGAGGAAATCACCCAAGGGCTGGTTTTGCGCCATCAGCACGCCGTCGCGCCAACCGGGCATCAATCCATCGAAAGCCGTCACCGCCCCGGCGCCTGAGGCTTGCAGGCTGACTTGTTGGCCCTGTTTCAATACAAACGCAGGGCCATGCAGCGGCTGCAACTGCACCGAGCCGCGCAGCACGCAGACCTGGCAGTCGCGTGCATTGAGGCGAACCGAGACGTCGCTGTGTCTGGCGATCATCCGCCCATAAGGCGCGTTGACGATAAAGGCTGAATCGCCCGCGTTGAGGGCCATTTCCCCACGAACCAGTGTCAACTGGCGTGCAGGCAAATCGACGTTCACCGCGCTGTCGGTGTTGAGTTGCAATGAAGAGTCCTGCGCCAACTGCACTGTGCGCCGCTCGCCGGTGCTGGTGTGCATGTCGGCGCGCCAGACCTCCAGCGGCAGTTCGCGGCCGATCAACCATGCCGCCGGCACCAGCGCCGCCACGCCCAAGGCACGCTTGAGAGCCGCGCGTCGCGCCGGATCCGGCCGATCCAGCGTGGCCATGGCCAGCGCCGGCGGCAAACCTGCAAAGCGCTGACGCAATTGTTGAATTTTCTGCCACGCGTTTTCGTGGCGACTGTCGCTGCTGCGCCAATGCTGCAACCGGGCGTGATCTTCATCGCTGGCTCCGCCGGATTCGAGCAATGCCAACCACTGCGCCGCGGCCCGCGCCACTTCCCGCGTTTCATCGCTGGGGGCAACGCGCGTCACAGTTCCACCAGCAAGCAATGCTCGTAAGCCTGGGCCATGTAACGTTTGACGGTGCGTTCAGAAACCTGCAAGCGCTCGGCAATCTCGCGGTAGCCAAGCCCCTCGAGCTGGCTCCACAAAAAAGCCCGACGCACCGCACGCGGCAATCCATCAAGCAGTTCATCCAGCGCCTGCAAGGTTTCCAGCAGCAACCAGCGCTGTTCCGGCGACGGTGCGCACGCTTCCGGTAATTGCGCCAGGGCGTCGAGGTAGGCTTTTTCCAGATGGCGTCGCGTGTAGAAATTGCTCAGCAGCCGTTTGCCGACGGTGAGCAGATACGCGCGCGGCTCGCGCAATTCGGCCAGTGGCGGCGCGTTGCACAAGACGCGCACAAAGGTGTCCTGACTGAGGTCCGCCGCATCCCACGCATTGCCGATGCGCCGACGCAGCCAGGTTTCCAGCCAGCCGCGATGTTCGCGGTACAACTGCTGCAGGCTCTGCTCCGCCGGTGACGTGGCTTCAATCATCTCAAGAGACCCTGCGCGAAGGTAGATTCAAATGAGACTGATTCTATTTAACTTCGCCAAGGACACAAAGCCTTTTTCTGCTCAGCGCTTGAGCGTCTCGCTCGGCAGCTCTTCGAACAGCGCGCGGTAACTGCTGGAAAACCGCCCCAGATGCCAGAACGACCAGCGCATCGCCACTTCGGCAACCGTGGTTTCGCTAGGCCTGCGCTTGAGCAATTCCCGGTGCGCGCTGTTCAGCCGCCTCAGGCGTAACCAGTGACTCGGGGTCATTCCGGTATAGGCCTTGAAAGCCTGTTGCAACTGGCGCAGCGGTACGCCGGCAACGTTGGAGAGTTCGAGCAGATTGACCGTGTCTTCCGGCGAATCAGCCGCCCACTCCCCTACTCGCTGCATGATCTTGCGTTCCTCGTTGCGCCGCTGCAATCCGCCACGATCGAGGCTGGTTTGAGCGTTGTCGAGGAGGAACAGACAGTCCTCGAGCAACTGTTGAGTCAGGCGATCTTTATCAAGAGGATCAATGCCTTGAGACAACTTGGTGAGAATCGAGCTTAACCAGCCGCTGAACAAAGCGTTCTTTCCGCCGTTAAGCGGCGCCATGAACAATCCTTCGAGCTTTGCCACTTGCAAACCGTGCTCGCGAACGAAATCCGGCCCAAAGACCACGGCGATTTCCCGGTAGTTCTCCGGCGTAATCCAGATGTTGCGGCTCTCTTCGTTGAGCAGATACAGCGCGTTATCGCTGCGATCGAAACAGAACGCCAGGGCACCGGATGGCGCACTGAAATTCTGCTCGACCCGAGTGTTCATCTGCTCTTCGTAGACCTCGACACCCTGTAGATCCAGATAGCGAATCTGCCCGGCGAAATGCCCCGGCGACATCTGTTGGTAATGCTGGACCCAGCCCGGTGTGGCGCGGATTTGTTCGGCCACATCGGCGGTATTGAACGCTTGTACCTGAGGCGGATTGCACGTTGTCATGAGGTGACCTTGCGCACTCTTTTGGTGCGCTTTGGTGCTGCTGAAAGTGGATAGATGGAATCGCAAGCCGCGCCCAAGATAGTCGTCAACGCGCCACAGGGGAAGGGGCGGAAGATGAAACCCGCCCTCCCCGGCGTCTACAAAACCAATAACGAGGTCTTTATGAACGCCCCCTTCGATCAGCTGTTCACCTGGCTGAAAGATCACAAGATTACCGAAGTCGAATGCGTGGTCAGCGACCTGACCGGCATCGCCCGCGGCAAGATTGCACCGACCAACAAGTTCCTGCATGAGCGCGGCATGCGCCTGCCGGAGAGCGTGCTGCTGCAAACGGTAACCGGGGATTTTGTCGACGACGATATCTACTACGACCTGCTCGACCCGGCCGACATCGACATGGTCTGCAAGCCGGTTTCTGATGCCGTGTATGTCATTCCGTGGGCCATCGAGCCAACCGCCATCGTCATCCACGACACCTTCGACAAGTTCGGTAACCCGATCGAACTGTCGCCGCGCAACGTGCTGAAGAAAGTCCTGCAGCTTTATACCGACAAGGGCTGGAAGCCGATTGTCGCGCCGGAAATGGAGTTCTACCTGACCCAGCGCTGCGAAGATCCGGACTTGCCGCTCAAGGCCCCGCTGGGCCGCTCGGGCCGCGCTGAAAGTGGCCGGCAATCGTTCTCGATCGATGCTGCCAACGAGTTCGATCCGCTGTTCGAAGACGTCTACGACTGGTGCGAGCTGCAAGGCCTGGACCTCGACACGCTGATCCATGAGGACGGCCCGGCGCAGATGGAAATCAACTTCCGCCATGGCGATGCGCTGGATCTGGCTGACCAGATCACCGTGTTCAAACGCACCCTGCGTGAAGCGGCGCTCAAGCACAACGTCACCGCCACGTTCATGGCCAAGCCGATCGGCGACGAACCCGGCAGCGCCATGCACCTGCACCAGAGCGTGGTCGAGACCGCCACCGGCAAGCCGATCTTTGCTGATGCCAAGGGCAACATGAGCGAGCTGTTCCGTCATCACATCGGTGGCCTGCAGAAGTACATCCCGAAAGTCCTGCCGATGTTCGCGCCGAACGTCAATTCGTTCCGCCGCTTCCTGCCGGACACCTCCGCGCCGGTCAACGTCGAGTGGGGTGAAGAGAATCGCACGGTGGGCCTGCGTGTGCCGACGTCGGGGCCGGAGTCGATGCGCGTGGAGAACCGCTTGCCCGGCGCCGACGCCAATCCTTATCTGGCGATTGCTGCAAGTTTGCTGTGCGGCTACATCGGCATGGTCGAAAAGATCGAGCCGAGCGCAGCGGTAGAAGGCCGGGCCTATGAACGACGCAACCTGCGCCTGCCGATCACCATCGAAGAAGCCCTGACGCAAATGGAAGAGTGCCCGAAAGTCGCCGAGTACCTGGGCAGCAAATTCGTCCGCGGATACGTCGCGGTGAAGCGCGCTGAGCATGAAAATTTCAAGCGCGTGATCAGCTCGTGGGAACGCGAGTTCCTGCTGCTGAGCGTCTGAGCCAAATCTGCACAAATCCTTGTGGGAGCGAGCTTGCTCGCGAAGACTTCAGCCCAGTCACCGTTGATGTCACCTGATGCACCGCATTCGCGAGCAAGCTCGCTCCCACAGAAGAATGTCCAGCGCCTGAGAATCCCAATAAATCCAAGAGGTGTCGATATGCGTCTATTGAAATCCGTACTCCCGGTCGCGCTGAGCGTGCTGTTCAGCGCCACAGCCCACGCCGCCCCCCAGGTCAGCGTCTACAACTGGACCGACTACATCGGCGAAACCACCCTCGCCGATTTCCAGAACAAGACCGGGATCAAGGTGATCTACGACGTCTTTGATTCCAACGAAACCCTCGAAGGCAAACTCCTCGCCGGGCGCACCGGCTATGACGTGGTAGTGCCGTCCAATCATTTTCTCGCTCGGCAGGTAAAGGCCGGCGCGTTCATGAAACTCGACCGCTCGCAGTTACCAAACTGGAACAATTTAGACCCGAAACTGCTTGAACTGCTTGAGAAAAATGATCCAGGCAATGAGCACTCGGTACCGTACCTGTGGGGCACTAACGGCATTGGTTACAACGTCGACAAGATCAAGCAAGTGCTGGGTATCGACCACATTGATTCCTGGGCCGTACTGTTCGAACCTGAGAATTTGAAGAAGCTGAGCCAGTGCGGCGTGTCGATGATGGATTCCGCCGACGAAGTGTTTCCGGCGATTCTCAATTACATGGGCATGGACCCGCGCAGCGAAAATTCCGAGGACTATAAGAAGGCTGAAGCCAAGCTGCTGAGCATCCGCCCGTACATCACCTATTTCCATTCTTCCAAATACGTCTCGGACCTGGCCAATGGCGACATCTGCGTAGCCTTCGGTTATTCCGGCGATGTGTTCCAGGCCGCCAACCGCGCCAAGGAAGCGAAGAACGGCGTCAATATCGCTTACGCCATTCCCAAGGAAGGCGCCAACCTGTGGTTCGATCTGCTGGCGATCCCCGCCGATGCGAGCAACGTCAAAGAGGCCCATGCCTTCATCAATTACCTGCTCGATCCGCAAGTGATCGCCAAGGTCAGCGCCACCGTCGGCTACGCCAACCCGAACCCGGCCGCGAAGCCGTTCATGGATCAGGAACTGGTCAACAACCCTGAGGTTTATCCGCCTCAGGCGGTGCTCGACAAACTCTACATTTCCTCGACGCCGCCCCAGGCGATCATGCGCCTGATGACCCGGTCGTGGAGCAAAGTGAAGTCGAACAAATGAATCAGTACAGCTCACAACACCCCTGTTCGTATTACGCCGCTTCCGCCCGGGCGACTACGCCCTACCCTGTGCTGGACGGCGATTTGCTTGCCGACGTCTGCGTCATCGGCGGTGGCTTCACGGGCGTCAACACGGCGATTGAACTGGCGCAGCGCGGCTTGTCGGTGGTGTTACTCGAAGCGCGGCGGATCGGCTGGGGCGCCAGCGGGCGCAATGGCGGTCAGCTGATTCGCGGCATCGGTCATGAAGTCGAGGGGTTCGCCCGCTACGTAGGCCAGGACGGTGTGCGTTATCTGCAGCGCGCCGGCATCGATTCGGTGGACTTGGTGCGCCAGCGCATCACTGCAAACGCTATCGACTGCGATCTGCGCTGGGGCTTTTGCGAACTGGCCAACACTGCTGCGCAATTCGCTGCGTTCAAGCAGGAACAGGCTAGCCTCGGCGAACTCGGCTACGCCCACGAGACCAGGCTGGTCGGCCCTGAGCAGATCCGTCAGCAAGTGGTCGACGCTGGTGTGTACGCCGGTGGATTGATCGATATGGGCTCGGGCCATTTGCATCCGCTGGATCTGGTGCAAGGCGAAGCACGTCTCGCCGCGTCGCTGGGTGTACGCATTTTCGAGCAGAGTCCGGTGCTGGAAATTCTCCATGGCCCGACCGTAGAGGTGCGCTGCGCCACGGGCTCAGTGCGCGCCGGCAGCCTGGTGCTGGGTTGCAACGCGCATCTGGATGAACTGGAACCGAAACTCAGTGGCAAAGTGTTGCCCGCCGGCAGTTACATCATCGCCACCGAGCCGTTGGACGAAGCGCGCGCCGCGCAGTTGATTCCGCAGAACCTGGCGCTGTGTGACCAGAAGGTCGGGCTGGATTATTACCGACTCTCGGCTGATCGACGTTTGCTGTTCGGCGGCGCTTGTCATTATTCCGGCCGCGACCCGGCGGATATCGCTGCCTATATGCGACCGAAAATGCTCAAGGTCTTTCCGCAACTGGCGGACGTCCGCATCGATTACCAATGGGGCGGCAAGATCGGCATCACCGCCAACCGCTTCCCCCAGGTTGGCCGGCTCAAACAGCATCCGAACGTGTTCTACGCGCAGGGCTACTCGGGTCATGGCCTCAACGTCACGCACTGGTGCGCGAAATTGTTGGGCGAAGCCATTCACGCCGGCCACAGCCAGGGCATGGACGTGTTCAGCGGCGTGCCGCACATGACTTTCCCCGGTGGCCCGGCCTTGCGCTCACCGCTGCTCGCGCTGGGCATGTTCTGGTATCGCTTGCGCGAAATGCTCGGTTAACAGGCGCTTACATATTCCTGAAGTTAAAACGACTGCGGATTTGCTCTATCGCAAGGCACTTCTATATTGATGAGGTGCTTTTGCGTTCCTGACGCTCAGTGCCCGAATAATCGAGGAGGACATGGATGAAGTCGTCAGCCAGCGACGAGCCGCGAGCACCCGGCCAGGCGCCGATCAAGACCCGCCGTTTCGGCATTTCGCTGGTATGGATCGTGCCGATCGTGGCGGTGCTGGTGGGCATTTCGCTGGTCATTCACAACATCCTCCAGGAAGGCCCGACGATCACCGTCACTTTCAAGACCGGCGATGGCCTGACCGCCAACAAGACCGAAGTCAGGTACCGCAACGTGGTCATCGGCCACGTCTCCGAGGTCGAACTGGCCGACGATCATAGAAACGTCAACGCCACGATCAAACTGGCCAAGCAGGCCGAAGCCTTCACCCGCGAGGATTCGCAATTCTGGGTGGTGCGCCCCCGCATCGGCGCCGGCGGTGTTTCGGGCATCGATACGCTGCTGTCGGGCGACTACATCGGCGCCGACATTGGCCAGGCCAACACTCGGGCAAAAACCTTCAAAGGACTGGAGAACCCACCGCCGATCACCTACGGCGAACCGGGCAAGCGCTTTACCCTGCACACCGCTGACCTCGGCTCGCTGGACATCGGCTCCCCGGTCTACTACCGCAAGATTCCGGTTGGCCAAGTGGTGTCCTACGCGCTGGACCCGGACGGCAAAGGCGTCAATATCGAAGTCTTCGTGCATTCACCCAACGATGCCTACGTCACCGAAAACACCCGGTTCTGGAACGCCAGCGGCATCGATATCAATGTCGGCGCCAACGGCTTTGCGGTGAAAACCGAGTCGCTGTCGACTCTGCTGGTCGGCGGCATCGCTTTCCGCGCCCCGGACTACAGCCCCAACGACACGCCGGCCGGCGAAGACAAGAATTTCGAACTGTTCGCCAACCAGACCGCCGCCCTCGCCCCGCCCGACGGCAAGGCGCAGTATCTGGCGCTGCGCTTTGATCAGGCGTTGCGCGGGCTCAAGGTCGATGCGCCAGTGGAGTTCCTTGGCATCGAAATCGGTCGGGTGGTGGCGGTCAACCTCGACTTCGACGAGGTCAAGCGCACCTTTCCGGTGAATGTCGGCATCGTCATCTATCCGCAGCGACTCGGCCGCGCCCACGCGAAAATTCTCAAGACCTACCATGGCGACGAAAACGACGAGGCCACCGGCGCGCGTCTGATCGCCACTTTCGTCGAAAATGGTCTGCGCGCCCAGGCCCGCAACGGCAACCTGCTCACCGGTCAGTTGTATATTTCCCTGGATTTCTACCCCAAAGCGCCGAAAGTCGCATTCGACCCTACCGCGCGGCCAGTCACCATTCCAACAGTCCCGGGCAGCCTCGAACAGTTGCAGGAAAAACTCGAAGCGATGGTCAACAAGATCAACGCGCTGCCGGTCGAGCGCATCGCCAGCAACCTCGACGGCAATCTGGTCGAGCTGCGCAAAAGCCTGAAGCAATTCAACGCCAAGACTCTGCCGGGCGTGCAGAGCACCCTCGCCGATGTCAGCAAGACCTTGCAGTCCGCCAATTCGACTTTGGCCGAGGACTCACCTCAACGCGAGCAGCTGACCGAGACCCTCGACGAGCTCGGGCGCATGTCACGTTCGTTGCGTGAGCTGTCGGATTACCTTGGCCGCCATCCTGAGTCGCTGATTCGCGGACGTCCTGACAACGCCGCGCCGCTGGACCTCAAAGGACCGCCACGCAATTGAGCACAGGAGCTGCATCCATGGCTTTACCGTTGAAGATCACCCTGCTCGCTGCGTTCGTCTTGCTGACCGCGTGCCGCAGCGACCCGATCAGCTTTCACACGCTGACCCCGGCGCAACCGGGCGTCAGTCGCAACGGCGCCGACATTGCCATCGAAAGCATCAGTGTGCCGCCGCAGGTCGATCGCGCGCAGATTGTCATCCGCCAAGGCAACAGCGGCGTCGCTATCCTGGATACCGATTGGTGGAGCGCCACCCTTGCCGATGAGTTACGCGGTGCGCTGGCCGATCAATTGAGCAGTGGCGTCGGCCAGCAACGAGCTTCCGTGCGCGTCGACGTGCAGCGCTTCGATTCGATTCCTGGTCAGTACGCCCTGATCGACGTGAAATGGCGAGTGCGTCCGCTCGGCGCGACGGATGCAGCGCTGCTGACCTGTCGTTCGGTCTTGCAGACGTCTTCAGGGCCGAGCATCGAAGAACTGGTGACCGCGCAACAGAACAACGTCAAACGCCTCGCTGGGCAAATCACTCAGGCGGCTACCGGCTCGCGCTGCCCGCCGCAAAACTGACTCGGCTTACAAATCGAAGCGATCCACCGCCCGCCGCCGCTCGTTGTCATCGCGCACGTCGTAGTTGGCGGTCGTCTGGATATTGCTGTGATGGGCGAGTTTCTGTGCGATCGACAGGTCGTGCTCCTCGATCACCCGGGTAATGAACGAGCGCCGGAAATCGTGGGGCATGATCTTCACCCCGACCTGCGTACCGCGTTGGCGAGCAATGTAGTAAATCGCGTGTTTGGTGATGCGCTCGCGGGTGATGTGGCTGCCCCGGCGAATGCGGTTGAACAGAAACGCATCGTCGCTCTCGCCTTCCTTGAGCTGTGAACGCCGCAGTTCCAGCCAGGCGTCGAGTTTGGCAAACGCCCAGGCCGGTGCGTATTTGATCAGCTGTTTGTTGCCCTTGCCGGTCACGGTCAGGCTGCGTTCGTGGAAGTCGACCTGACTCAGATCCAGATCCACCGATTCCGACTTGCGCATGCCGGTGCCGTACAGCAACGCAATCACCGCCGCATCACGCAGGCCCTGCGGGCGCGGGTCGGCAGCGCAGACTTCCATCAGTTCGTGTATCAACGTGCGCTTGAGATTGCGGCCCTGGGACAACCGTGTGCCGGCAATGCCTTTGACCGAACGCATCTTCAGCAGGTGATCCTGGCTGATCAGACTCATGCGCCAGGCTTCGTTCATCACCCCGCGCACGGCGTTCACGTATAGCGACGAAGTGTTCGGCGCGTAACCGTCGGCACGCAACGCGGCGACCAGCGCCACCACGTCTTCCGGTTGCAAACCGTGCCACGGGATTTCTTCGATATCGACGTCCTCGAAACCGAGGCGGTCGGCGGCGTCTTGCAGCACGTAACGCATGGTCAACTGGCTGGAAGGCGCCAGTCGTGCCAGGTAAACGGTCAGCGGATTGTGGCTGGACGGTGCGGGTTGGTTACTCGACAAATCACTCAAACGAAACGGCCTTGAAATAAAAAACGATTCAACAAAAACAATAAATGCATGAAATGAAACGCAAAAAACGGCATGACTCAATGACAGGGGTTGCCGCGAAAGGCCGACAACCTGCCGTTCGATGCCATAAAAGTCAATCGGGCATTCCCCGAACGGTCCATTTGCTGGCTCATCCACACGGTAGGCGAACTGAAACATCGCGCTCTTATCTTCAAAGCACGGAACTGCAGGCAGGAGTACGGCATGAAGATCACGGTGTTTGGCAGCGGTTATGTCGGCCTGGTGCAAGCGGCGGTGCTGGCCGAGGTGGGTCACGAGGTCGTTTGCATGGATGTCGACGCGCAGAAAATCGAGCAGCTTCGCGAGGGGCACGTCAGTATTTTCGAGCCGGGCCTGGCCAACCTGGTGCGTGAAGGGCTGGATTCCAATCGCCTGCAATTTACCACCGATGAACGACGCGCCGTGTTGCATGGGCGGGTGGCGTTTATCGCGGTGGGCACGCCATCACGCGAGGACGGTTCGGCGGACCTGCGCTATGTGCTGTCGGTCGGCGACGCGATTGCCCGGCATCGTGAGCAGCCGTTGATCGTGGTGGAGAAATCCACGGTGCCGGTGGGCACGGGCGATGCCTTGCGCAGTCACATCGAGAAGGCGCTGATCAAGGTCGGCCGCTTGCTGCAGTTCGATATCGTCTCCAACCCGGAATTTCTCAAGGAAGGCTCTGCCGTCGCCGATTGCCGGCGACCGGATCGCATCGTCATCGGCTGCGAAGGCGCTGAGGTGCGTGACGTGATGCGCGATCTGTACGCGCCGTTCAATCGCAACCATGACCGCATCCTGTTCATGGATCTGCGCAGCGCCGAGCTGACCAAATACGCCGCCAATTGCATGCTGGCGACCAAGATCAGCTTCATCAACCAGATCGCCGAACTCGCCGAGCATTTGGGCGCGGACATTGAAGCGGTGCGCCAGGGCATCGGGGCCGATACGCGGATCGGCTATCACTTCATTTATCCGGGTTGCGGGTACGGCGGATCGTGTTTTCCCAAGGACATGCGCGCGCTGATTCACAGTGCCGAGCAGGCGCACTGCTCCAGTGATCTGCTGCAAGCGGTCGAGGCGATCAACCAGCGCCAGAAGCACAAGCTGTTCGAGCGGATCAACGCGTTCTACCGCGGCGATTTGCGCGGCAGGACCTTTGCTTTGTGGGGCCTGGCGTTCAAGCCCAACACCGACGACATGCGTGACGCGCCGAGTCGGGTGCTGCTCGAAGATTTGTGGGCTGCCGGTGCCAGCGTGCGTGCGTTCGATCCGGAAGCCATGCTGGAAACCCAGAACCTTTATCCCAACGAGTCAAAACTGATGTTGATGGGTACGCCGGAATCAGTACTGGCCGGCGCCGATGCGTTGATCATCTGCACCGAATGGCAACAGTTCAAGGCCCCGGATTTCGAGCTGATCAAACAGCGTCTGCACAGCCCGGTGATTTTCGATGGCCGAAATCTGTACGACGCCGAACGCCTGGCGCGCAATGGCTTTCAGTACTTCCCGATGGGGCGCGGCGAATCGTGCAGGTTGCCGATCACATTGCAACAGTGGCCGGCGGCTTCGGATGTGGCTTGATCTGGCCCTGTGGGAGTCATTACAAATTGTGGGCTACACAGACCCTGTGGGAGCGAGCCTGCTCGCGAATACGGTATGTCAGCAACATCGGAGGTGACTGATCCTCCGCCTTCGCGAGCAGGCTCACTCCTACAAGGGGGCGATGGTGGATCAGCTTTTTCGCCCCAGGCTTTCCGAATAAGGACATTCCCCTTCCGTGAGCATTTACTCGCCCTTTATCCGCCGGTTGATGATCAGCTCGCTGACCGTGGTGATCAGTCGTGCCCTGGTCAGTCCGCTACTCACGCTGTTCCTCAGCAACAAGCTCGGGCTCAATCCGCAGGATGTCGGCCTGCTGCTGGGCATCGCCGTTTTCAGCGCCACATTGCTGTCGCTCTATGGCGGCTACATCATCGACAAGCTGGACAAGCGCCAGTTGTTGATCCTGAGCATGCTTTCCAGCGGTATCGGCCTGATCCTGCTGACCTTCGCGCAGAATCTGTATCTGGTCACCGTGGTGCTGATCATCAGCGAAACCGCGTCGGCGCTGTTTCTGATCGGCTCCAAGGCGATCCTCAGCGAACACTTGCCGGTGGGCCAGCGGGTCAAGGCATTTTCCCTCAACTACACGCTAACCAACATCGGCTACGCCGTCGGCCCGATGCTCGGCGTGGTCATTGCCGGGGTGCAGCCGTCCGCGCCTTTCATCGTTGCCGGGGCGATTGCCATTGGCAGTATCTTTCTGCTGCTCGGCGCGGCCAAAGATGCCCATCCTGTATCGGCCGGCAGCGCGCCGCAGAGTTTTCTCAACACCCTGGTGATCCTGAAAAACGACCGCACCATGGTGCTGTTCACCCTCGGCTGCCTGCTCAGCACATTGGTGCACGGGCGTTTTACCCTGTACCTGTCGCAATACCTGCTGGTCACCCATAACCAGCAACAAATGCTCGACACCATGGCCGCCCTGCTCGCCTGCAATGCAATCACGGTGATCCTGCTGCAATATCAGGTCGGTCGCTGGCTCAGCCGAGAACACCTGCGGCACTGGATTGCCGGGGGCACCGCGCTGTTCATCGTCGGATTGATCGGTTTCAGCCTGGCCGACAGCCTGCTCGGCTGGTGTGTGGCAATGTTCATCTTCACCTTGGGCGAGATGATCATTTACCCGGCCGACTTCCTGTTCGTCGACACCCTCGCGCCGGAGGCGCTGCGCGGCAGCTACTACGGCGCGCAGAACCTCGCCGCCCTTGGTGGCGGCGCGAGCCCGGTGATTTGCGGGTTTCTGCTGATGCACACGCCTGCGCCGAGCATGTTCTATGCTTTGAGCGGATTGGCAGCGCTGGGCGGTTATCTGTGCTTCGTCAGCGCACGCCGTACCGCTTCAATGCAAAAATAGTGCACTAAAACTGCATTTATATGAATTTGTCAGCATCGAGTTTGATCGGCAAACTACGCGCGTTCCTCCCCCAATGTTGGAACGCTTCGAGGGCTTTCCGGATATGCCGGACAAGTCCTTTTTTTTGCCCCGGATTTTGCAAAGGATCAGTTCTACATGCTCGCTCGCTGGTTGCCCGCCGCCATCAATACCCGTCCCACTGAATGGAGCCGTGCCGCGATCGGCATGAGCCTGGGCACGCTGTTCAGCGTGTGGATGTGTGCGCAGGTGTTCGGGCATGACGTCGCGTTTCATCTGATCGGCCCGCTCGGCGCTTCGGCGGTGTTGCTGTTCGCGGTGTCCTCCGGCGCCCTCGCCCAGCCGTGGTCGATTCTCGGCGGCTATTTGTGTGCCGGGGTCGTCGCCCTGCTGGTCGCCCACGTGCTCGGTCGAACACTGGGCAGCGCCTGCCTCGCCGCCGGCATGGCGGTAATCCTGATGTGCTGGCTGCGTTGCCTGCATCCACCGGCCGGCGCCCTGGCGTTGACGCTGGTGCTGGCTGACCCTGCGACCATCGCCATGGACTGGAAAGCCATGGAGCCGGTGATGCTCGGTGCCGTGTGCATGCTCGCCAGCGCCTTGGCCTACAACAACCTGACCCGCATCCGCTATCCGAAACGCCCCGCCGACCCGGCACCGCCAGTGGTCCCGGTCGACAGCCAGGCGATCACCGCCGAAGACCTGAAACGGGCGCTGGCCGACATGGAGGCTTTCATCGACGTCACCCCCGAAGACCTCGAACGCCTGATCCATGCCAGCGAACTGCACGCCAAACGCCGCAGCATCAGCGAAACCTTCAGATAACCGCGCAATTTCGAGGCATGTAAAAACGCAGATTCCCCCTGCACATATCCCCGTTGTACACGACAAATTTGCACTGTTACGATCCGCTAACGCCCGCGCGCGGGCTTTTCGAATAAAGACAATAAAAGCAGGGAGTTACTGATGACAGCTCAGGCTTCATCCCGGCGGACCCCGTCCATGGATGCCATGCAAAACGATGTGCTGGCCGAGGTGCGCAACCACATCGGCCACCTGACCCTCAACCGCCCTGCGGGCCTCAATGCAATCACCCTCGACATGGTGCGTCTGCTGCAACGGCAGCTCGATGCCTGGGCGTCTGACGCCGATGTTCAGGCCGTGGTATTGCGCGGCGCCGGTGAAAAGGCTTTCTGCGCCGGCGGTGATATCCGTTCGCTGTACGACAGCTACAAAAGCGGCGACACGCTGCACGAAGACTTCTTCGTCGAGGAATACGCCCTCGACCTGACGATTCATCACTACCGCAAACCGGTGCTGGCCTTGATGGACGGTTTTGTCCTCGGCGGCGGCATGGGTCTGGTGCAAGGCGCCGATCTGCGCGTGGTCACCGAGAAGAGCCGCCTGGCAATGCCGGAAGTGGCCATCGGTTATTTTCCTGACGTCGGCGGCAGTTACTTCCTGCCGCGCATTCCCGGTGAGCTGGGGATTTATCTGGGCGTCAGTGGCGTGCAGATTCGCGCTGCCGATGCGTTGTATTGCGGCCTCGCCGACTGGTATCTGGATAGCCGCAAACTGGCGCTGCTCGATGAGAAACTCGACCAGATGGAGTGGCAGGACACGCCACTCAAGTCGCTGCAGAACCTGCTGGCCAGGCACGCCGTGCAAACCCTGCCGGATGCGCCGCTCGAGGCTCTGCGCCCGGCCATTGATCACTTCTTTGCCTTGCCTGACGTGCCGAGCATGATCGAACAATTGCGCGCCGTCACCGTCGCCGACAGCCACGAATGGGCAATCACCACAGCGGAGCTGCTGGAAACCCGTTCGCCGCTGGCCATGGCCGTGACTCTGGAGATGCTCCGTCGTGGCAGGCACCTGAGTCTGGAGCACTGCTTTGCTCTGGAACTGCATCTGGATCGTCAGTGGTTTGCCCGTGGCGACCTGATCGAAGGCGTGCGCGCCCTGCTGATCGACAAGGACAAGTCACCGCGCTGGAACCCGCCGAGCGTGGCAGAGCTGGACGCTGCACACGTCGCGAGTTTCTTCCATGGTTTTGATGAGAGCGGGAGCTGAGCCATGCACGATCTCGAACTGACTGAAGAACAAGTGATGATCCGCGACATGGCCCGGGATTTTGCCCGCGGCGAAATCGCCCCCCACGCCCAGGCCTGGGAAAAGGCCGGCTGGATCGACGACGCCCTGGTGGCGAAGATGGGTGAGCTGGGCTTGCTCGGCATGGTCGTACCTGAGGAATGGGGCGGCACCTACGTCGATTACGTCGCCTATGCGCTGGCCGTTGAGGAAATCTCTGCCGGTGATGGCGCGACCGGCGCGTTCATGAGCATTCACAACTCCGTGGGCTGTGGCCCGGTGCTCAATTACGGCAGCGATGAACAGAAGCAAACCTGGCTGGCGGCGCTGGCCAGTGGGCAAACCATCGGTTGTTTCTGCCTGACCGAACCCCAGGCCGGCTCCGAAGCGCACAACCTGCGCACCCGCGCCGAGCTGCGCGACGGCCAATGGGTAATCAACGGCGCCAAGCAATTTGTCAGCAATGGCAAGCGGGCGAAACTGGCGATCGTCTTTGCAGTGACCGACCCGGATCTCGGCAAAAAAGGCCTTTCGGCGTTTCTGGTGCCGACCGATACGCCGGGTTTCATCGTTGATCGTACCGAACACAAAATGGGCATCCGTGCTTCCGATACCTGCGCGGTGACGCTGAACAACTGCAGCATCCCCGAGGCCAACCTGCTCGGCGAGCGCGGCAAAGGCCTGGCGATTGCCCTGTCCAACCTTGAAGGCGGACGCATTGGTATCGCGGCACAGGCATTGGGCATTGCCCGGGCGGCGTTTGAAGCGGCGCTGGCCTATTCGAAGGATCGCGTGCAATTCGACAAGCCGATCATCGAACACCAGAGCATCGCCAATCTGCTGGCCGACATGCACATGCAGATCAACGCCGCGCGGTTGCTGATCCTGCATGCGGCGCGGCTGCGCACGGCGGGTAAACCGTGTTTGTCCGAGGCCTCCCAGGCCAAGCTGTTCGCTTCGGAAATGGCCGAGAAGGTGTGTTCTTCGGCGATTCAGATTCATGGCGGGTACGGCTATCTGGAGGATTACCCGGTCGAGAAGTATTACCGCGATGCGCGGATTACCCAGATTTATGAAGGGTCGAGCGAGATACAGCGGATGGTGATTGCGCGGGATCTGAAGAACTACCAGTTGTAATGGTGTCGTCCCCCTTCCCCTCACCCCAGCCCTCTCCCCAGGGAGAGGGAGCAGACCGAGTCGGTTACGGATTCAGCGACAACCTCTCAGGTCGGCGTAATTCGCCAATATCGCGCGGTCAGTCCCCTCTCCCTCCGGGAGAGGGCTAGGGTGAGGGGCTTTTGAAGGTTTCACACATTATTCATGCCCCGAACGCCGAATCGCCCTCACCCCCAACGCCGCCAGATCACTTTCCCCCTCACCCAACGCCACCGCATCCAGCAAGTTGTCGCGCAACACACTGGCCACCGGCAACGGCACATGATTCGGCTCGCCGGCCTTCAGCGCCAGGCCAACATCCTTCAAACCCAGACGCAAGGTAAACCCAGCCCCCTCAGTCTCCCGCTCGGCAATCTTCGGCCCGTAGACCTTATAGGCCGGTGCCGCGAACAGCGTGTTGGTAATGAATTCGACAAAATCGCGATTGCCCACCCCATAACTCTGAGTCAACGCCATTGCTTCACCGGTGGCTTCAATGGCGCTGATCAGCATCATGTTGGTCGCGATCTTGAGGATGGCGGCGTTTATCGGATCTTCACCCATCGGCCAGGTTTTCTGCCCCATTACATCCAGCAGCGGCTGAACCCGGGCAAGCGCGCTGGCCGGGCCGCCGACGGCGATGTTGAGCTTGCCGGCCTCGGCGAGATCGTTGCGTCCGAAGACCGGGGCGGCAATCAGTTGGGCGCCGACGCTGTCATGCAGCGCTGCCAGTTCCTTGATGAACTCGACCGACAGCGTGGCCATGCTCAGGTGAATCAGCCCCGGTTTGCTTGAGGCCAAGGCACCGCTGTCGATCAGCACGGAGCGCGTCACCGCGTCGTCGGCGAGCATGCTGATCACCACGTCGGCATCGAAGGCTTCAGCAGGATCGCCAGCGACTGTTGCGCCCTGCCTGACCAGTTGTTCAATGGCAGGCTGGCTGCGGTTCCACACCCGCACTTCATGCCCGGCCTTGAGCAGATTGGCGGCCATGCCCTTGCCCATGGAACCCAGCCCGATAAATCCGATACGCATGTTGACCTCCGCTCTTGATGTGCAAGAAGGTCAACAGACTAGCGCTAGTGAGTGGGCCTTTAAAAGCTTCGCGAGCAGGCTCGCTCCCACAGGAGTCTCCATAGTCCAATGTGGGAGCGAGCCTGCTCGCGAATGCGTCAGCCGGAACGCTGCATCATTTACCCTGAAACACCGCCTCGCGCTTACCGACAAACGCCGCCATCCCTTCCTTCTGATCCTGCGTCGCAAACGCCGCATGGAACACCCGGCGCTCAAAACGCACGCCCTCCGTCAGGTTGACCTCGAACGCGCGGTTGACGCTTTCCTTGATCATCATCGCAATCGGCAGCGACTTGCCGGCGATCACTGTTGCGACTTTCAGCGCCTCATCAAGCAACTCGTCGCTCGGCACGATCCGCGCGACGATGCCGCAGCGCTCCGCTTCCACCGCGTCGATCATGCGCCCGCTCAGGCACATTTCCATGGCCTTGGCCTTGCCCACCGCGCGGGTCAGGCGCTGGGTGCCGCCCATGCCCGGCAGCACGCCAAGGTTGATCTCCGGCTGGCCGAATCTGGCATTGTCGCCAGCCAGAATGAAGTCGCACATCAGCGCCAGTTCACAGCCGCCGCCAAGGGCGAAACCGTTGACAGCGGCGATGATCGGCTTGCGGCGGTTGGCCACGCGATCGCTGTCGCTGAACAGATCGTCCATGTAGATCTGCGGATAGGTCAACTCGGCCATTTCCTTGATGTCGGCGCCGGCGGCAAAGGCTTTTTTCGAGCCGGTGAGGACGATGCAACCAATGTGTGCGTCGGCTTCCAGCGCATCGAGGGCGTGGTTCACTTCGCTGACCAGTTGCGCGTTCAGCGCGTTCAGCGCCTGCGGCCGGTTGAGGGTGATCAGGCCGACGCGGTCGCGGGTTTCCAGCAGAATCGTTTCGTAAGTCATGAATAAAATTCCTTGTCAGAGATTGCGCGAAATGACCATGCGCTGAATGTCGCTGGTGCCTTCGTAGATCTGGCAGACGCGCACGTCGCGGTAGATGCGTTCCAGCGGAAAGTCGTTGAGGTAACCGTAACCGCCAAGGGTTTGCAAGGCCATGGAGCAGACCTTTTCAGCCATTTCCGAGGCGAACAGCTTGGCCATCGACGCCTCGACCAGCGCCGGTTGGCCGCTGTCACGCAAGGCCGCGGCGTAATGCACCATTTGCCGGGCGACGGCAATTTGCGTGGCCATGTCCGCCAGGCGAAACGCCACGGCCTGATGCTCGATGATCGGCTTGCCGAAGGTGTCACGCTCGCGGGCATAGTCGCGGGCAGCTTCGAACGCAGCGCGGGCCATGCCGACGGCTTGCGAGGCGATACCGACGCGGCCGCCTTCGAGGTTGGCCAGGGCGATCTTGTAGCCCTCGCCCTCCTCGCCGAGGCGGTTGGCGACCGGCACTTGCACATCTTCGAAAAGGATCTGGCAGGTGTCGGAGGCGTGTTGGCCGAGCTTGTCTTCCACCCGCGCAACCTTGTAGCCCGGCGAGTCGGTCGGCACGATAAACGCGCTGATCCCGCGTTTGCCGGCGCTCGGGTCGGTCACGGCAAACACGATCACGACGCCGGCGTTCTGTCCGGAGGTGATGAACTGTTTGCAGCCGTTGAGTACGTAGTGATCGCCTTCCAGCCGCGCGCGGGTCTTCAGGCTGCTGGCGTCGGAACCGGCCTGCGGTTCGGTCAATGCAAAGGCACCGAGCATGGCGCCGCTGGCCAGCGGTTTGAGGAAACGCTCGCGCTGGTCGTCATTGCCGAACTTGAGAATCGGCACGCAGCCGACCGAGTTGTGCACGCTCATGATCGTCGAGCAGGCACCGTCGCCGGCGGCGATTTCTTCCAGGGCCATGGCGTAGGCCAGATAGCCGGTGTCACAACCGCCCCACTGCTCCGGCACGAGCATGCCGAAAAAGCCCAGTTCGGCCATCTCGGCGATGGCTTCCTTGGGGAAACGGTGCTCGCGATCCCACTCGGCAGCGAACGGCTTGAGCCGCTCCTCGGCAAACTGCCGGGCCATGTCGCGGATCTGATGTTGGTCTTCGTTGGGGATCATGGTGATTCCTTGAGTGTAGGAGCTGTCGAGTGCAACGAGGCTGCGATCTTTTGATCTTGATCTTGATCTTGAAATTGAAAAAACAAGATCAAGAGATCGCAGCCTCGTTGCACTCGTCGGCTCCTACAGGGATGTGGGTGGGTCAGTAAACGCATTCCACAGCCATGGCCGTGGCTTCGCCGCCGCCAATGCAGATCGCTGCAATGCCGCGCTTGAGCTGTTTCTGCCGCAGCGCCGCGAGCAACGTCACCAGAATCCTCGCTCCCGACGCACCGATCGGATGGCCCAGCGCGCAGGCGCCGCCGTGCACATTGAGCTTGTCGTGGGGAATCTCCAAGTGCGTCATTGCCGCCATGCCGACCACGGCAAACGCCTCGTTCACTTCAAACAGATCCACCTGATCCAGCGCCCAACCGGTCTTGTTCACCAGTTTCTTGATTGCGCCAATCGGTGCGGTGGGGAACAGGCCCGGGGTGTCAGCGAATGCAGCGTGGCCGTGAATCACCGCCAGCGGTTTGAGGCCCAGTTGCTGCGCGTGGGATTGGCGCATCAGCACCAGCGCAGCCGCGCCGTCGGAAATCGAGCTGGAGTTGGCTGCGGTGACCGTGCCGCCCTCGCGGAACGCCGGTTTCAGCGAGGCAACCTTGTCGAGTTTGGCTTTTGGCGGCTGCTCATCGTTGCTGATCACCACCTGCTCTTTGCCGACGGTCACCGTCAGCGGAACGATTTCGTCGGTGAAGCTGCCATCCTTGATCGCCTGTTGCGCGCGGGTAGTCGAGGCAATGGCGAAAGCGTCCTGCGCCTCGCGGCTGAAGCCGTTGGCCTCGGCGCAATCCTCGGCGAAGGTGCCCATCAGGCGGCCCTTGTCGTAGGCGTCTTCGAGGCCGTCGAGGAACATCGAATCGAGCACGCGGCCATGGCCCATGCGATAACCGGCGCGGGCACGATCGAGCAGGTATGGCGAGTTGGACATGCTTTCCATGCCGCCGGCAATCACCACGTCGGCACTGCCGGCAAGCAGCATGTCGTGAGCCATGATGGTGGTCTGCATGCCCGAGCCGCACATCTTGTTCACCGTGGTGCAGCGCGTCGATTTATCCAGCCCGGCGCCCAGCGCAGCCTGGCGTGCCGGCGCCTGGCCGAGGCCGGCCGGCAGTACGCAGCCGAACAGCACTTCATCGACCGAGTCGCTGGCGACGCCGGCGCGTTCGACCGCAGCCTTGATCGCCGCCGCGCCGAGCTGCGGTGCGGTGAGGCTTTTCAGTTCGCCCTGAAAACCGCCCATGGGGGTGCGGACGGCGCTGACGATAACAATCGGATCGTTGGACATAGTCATGACGGATTCCTCTTTACTTGGCGGCCATGCGCAAGGCGCCGTCGAGACGGATCACCTCGCCGTTGAGCATGCTGTTTTCAATGATGTGGCGCACCAGCGCGGCGTATTCGGCGGGCTTGCCCAGACGTGGCGGGAACGGCACGCCGGCGGCCAGCGATTCGCGCACCTCCGGGGTCATGCCGGCCATCATCGGCGTTTCGAAGATGCCCGGGGCGATGGTCATCACGCGGATGCCGAAGCGCGCCAGTTCGCGGGCGGCTGGCAGGGTCAGGCTGGCGATCGCGCCTTTCGACGCCGAGTAAGCGGCTTGGCCAATCTGACCGTCGAACGCTGCGACCGAGGCGGTGTTGATGATTACTCCACGCTCGCCGTCCGCATTGGCTTCGCTCTCGGCGATCGCCGCCGCAGCCAGGCGCAGCATGTTGAAACTGCCGATCAGGTTGACGTTGATCACTTGGGCAAAACTGCTGAGGGCGTGCGGGCCGTTCTTGCCGAGAATCTTCTCACCGCGAACGATGCCAGCGCAGTTGATCAGACCGTTGAGGCTGCCAAACGCGGCGACGGTCGCTTGCACAGCGGCTTCAGCGGCGGCTTCATTGCTGATGTCGGCAACCACGCTTTGCGCGCCGAGGCGCTGGGCCTGAGCGGCGACGGCTTCGGCGTTCATGTCGACCAGCATGACTTTCGCACCAGCACTCACCAGCAATTCTGCGCTGGCGGCACCGAGGCCGGAGGCGCCGCCGGTGACGATAAAAACCTTGTTCTCGATCTGCATGACGGTGTTTCCTTGGATTCAAGCTGAAACGTTGTGCGCCGCGGCCTCTTGAGCCTTGGCGATTTCCTGGTTGCGCAAGATAAAGCGCTGCAATTTGCCACTCGGGGTCTTGGGCAATTCGCTGACAAATTCGATTTCACGCGGGTACGAATGCGCGGCCAGACGCTTGCGCACGTGTTGCCGCAGTTCTTCGGCCAGCTCCGGCGCGGCGCGGTACTGCGCACTCAGCACGACAAAGGCTTTGACCAGTTCAGTGCGTTCCGGATCGGGTTTGCCGACGACCGCCGCTTCGACCACGGCCGGGTGTTCGATCAGCGCACTTTCCACATCGAACGGGCCGACGCGGTAGCCCGAGGTGGTGATCACGTCATCGCTGCGGCCGACGAAACTGATGCTGCCGTCGGGGTTCCACTCCACGGTGTCGCCGCTCAGGTAGTAGTTGCCGACGAAGGCCTTGGTCGGCGCGCCTTCGTAGCCGCCGAACCAGCACATCGGCGACTGCGGGCGGTCGATGGCGAGAATGCCCGGCTGACCGACGCCGAGTTCGTTGTACTGCTCATCGAGGACAACGATGCGATGGCCGGGCGAAGCGAAACCGGCAGCGCCGACATGCACCGGATGCTCGAGGCCATGGTGGTTGCACAGCACCATGCCAAGTTCGGTCTGGCCGTAGTGGTCGTGTATGACCACATCGAGGTTGTCGGCGAACCAGCGAATCACTTCCGGATTCAGCGGCTCACCGGCGCTGCTGACGATGCGCAGTCTGCCCTTGATCGATCTGGCGAACTCTTCGCCCCCGGCAATCAACAACCGATATGCGGTGGGCGAACCGGTGAGATTGGTAATGCCATATTTGTTGATCACCCGGCAGGTGCTTTCGAGGGTGAACGGGCCATCGTAGAAAGTGATCGGATGACCCAGCGCCAACGGCCCGGTCACACCGAAATAAATGCCATAGGCCCAGCCCGGATCGGCGACGTTCCAGAAAGCATCTTGGGGGCGCAGATCCACCGCATCGCGGGTGTAGCTTTGAAAGGCAACAACGGCTTTGAGCGGCACCGACAGCGCTTTCGCCGGACCCGTGGTGCCCGAGGTGAACATCAACAGGAACGGGTCTTCGCCGGTCAACAACAGCGGTTCGCAGACATTTGAATAGTTGCTCAGCTCGGCCCAGAAACTGAAATCACCACGAACGATGCCCTGCCCTTTGCCGCCGGCAACGGTGACGATGGTCGGGCATGCGCTGACTTCGCTTAGCTTGGGCCGGTTGACCGCATCGGTCACCACGACTTTTGCCCCCG
The DNA here is from genome assembly GCF_024169245.1 of Pseudomonas koreensis. Taxonomy (NCBI): domain Bacteria; kingdom Pseudomonadati; phylum Pseudomonadota; class Gammaproteobacteria; order Pseudomonadales; family Pseudomonadaceae; genus Pseudomonas; species Pseudomonas koreensis. Next base: position 4,283,675 of record NZ_JALJWP010000001.1, on the reverse strand, counting down.
AGCTGTTCAGGCGATGTTCGAGGGCTTTCGGCCCGAAGGCGGTGAATAGCGGCTGATACACCGCGCCGATGCGCCAGGTGGCGAGAACAGTGACCAATAATTCGACATTACGCGGCAGCAGCCCGGCGACCTTGTCACCCTTCTGCACGCCTTGGGCGAGGAGGAAATTGGCGAAACGCGCGGCTTTGTCTTGCAGATCAGTGAAGGTGTAAGTCGCACTTGAGCCGTCGCGACCTTCCCAGAACAACGCGATGCGACCAGGCAAGGCATGGCGGTCACAGCATTCGACGCAGGCGTTGAGTGCCGCCAGCGTGCCGCTGAGTGACGCGTCGACGGTGTGCTGATAGTTGAACTGTTCGGTGGCAGACAAGTAATCGCGCATTGCCAGAATCCCTCGGTGTTTTTATTAGGCTGGGAACCGTAAACAACACAGGGATAGTCGCGCCGCGAGGGGCTTGGGGCAATGGTCAAAGTTATCAAAGTAGCTGACTGGTTTGGCCAAGAGGTTGGGGCCGCATCCCTTGTAGGAGCTGACGAGTGCAACGAGGCTGCGATCTGTTGATCTTGATTTTCACCACCAGATCAAGATCAAAAGATCGCAGCCTTCGGCAGCTCCTACAGGGGAACGCATTTCCAAACCGTGGGAGCGAGCCTGCTCGCGAAGGCGTCGGATCAGACAACCTCATTCAGGATGAGCGTGCGGTAATGCCCCGGGTTCGACCCCGACCACTTGCGAAACGCCTTATAGAACGAGCTCACATCAGCAAAGCCCAGCCTCGCCGCAATCTCGACAAAACTGATCGAAGGCTCCGCCAGCCAAGTAATCGCCAGCTCCTTGCGCACGCTGTCCTTGAGCCCCTGCCAGGTCTGCCCTTCCTCGGCCAGACGCCGGCGGAATGTCGACGCGGACATGCACAGCTGCTGGGCCAGCGTTTCGGTTTCCGGCCAGTGCTCGGCGGGCAGTTGCCGAAGATCCTGCTTGATCCGGCTGGCGAGGCTGTCGGGATCACGGTACTTGACCAGAATGTTCGCCGGCGCCTGGGCGAGAAAGCGCTTGAGTTCTTCGGCGCTGCGCTTGATTGGCAGGTCGAGGCAGTCGGCGGAAAAAATCATTCGCGTGCGCGGCCGTTCGAAACGCAGGTTCTCCGAGAACATCACCCGATAGTCGTCGGTGAAATCCGGTTCGGCGCAGCGCAGTTCAATCGCCAGAATAGGAATCCGCCGCCCGGCCAGCCAGCACGCCACGCCGTGGACGATCATCCAGTAAGTGAAATAGGTGAAGGCACGGCGCGGTTCGGCGTCGTCTTCGAGCAGGACGATTTCGGCAAGGCTCTGCTGATGCACCAGTTGCGCCGGCAGTTTTTCCAGCATTAGCGAAAGGAAAGCCAGACCAGTGTCCAGCGCTGCCGCCAGCGTCGGTTGCGCCATGGCGCTGCGACACAGGAACGCGAGGCTGCCGGACTTGAGCCTGCGCGGGTCCATGCCGAAGAACTCATCATCGCCGCGCCGGGCCAAAAAACGCCAGAGCCTGGCGTATTGCGAGGCCGGCACCCTGCCCTCGTCGGCCGTTAAAAGCGCCGGATCGATGCCGACCTTGCTCAACGCCTCATCCGTGGCTGCGCCCGCAGCACAACTCTGCAGCAGCGCCTCGCGCACCAGTTGAATGGCAATGGTGTCTTTTTCCGCCATGGAGCGAGGTGAGCCTTGTTGTTTTTCGGTGATGGGCATCTTAACCCAGCCTCTCTGACCCAATACAAATCCCTTGTAGGAGTGAGCCTGCTCGCGATAGTGGTGTATCAGGCACATTTCCTTACTGACAGACCGCTATCGCGAGCAGGCTCACTCCTACAGGGGATCTCTGCGGGACGAAGATGGCGTTCGTTCAGCTAAGGTTCAGCTAAATGTCAATGAATGCCATTTGGGAATGAGTGTCATTATGTTACAACTTAGCCACCTATCTAAATCGTTGTGGCTGCCGAATGCTCGTTCCCTTTTTGATCATGTTGCGCGAAGGCATCGAGGCCGCGCTCATCGTCGGCATCATTGCCAGTTACTTGCGGCAGACCGGCCGCGGTCAATGGATGCCAGCTGTATGGATCGGCGTCTTCCTCGCTGCCGCCCTCGCCCTGCTGGTCGGCGGTGGCCTGGAATTGGTCAGTGCCGAGTTCCCGCAAAAGCAGCAGGAGCTGTTCGAGGGCATCGTCGGTCTGGTCGCGGTGGGCATTCTGAGTTCGATGGTGTTCTGGATGCGCAAGGTCGCGCGGTCGATCAAGCATTCGCTGCAAGCCTCACTGGATGAGGCGCTGGCGGCCTCCAGGCATCAGGTGATTGCGCTGATCGCCATGGTCTTTTTCGCTGTCGCTCGCGAAGGCCTGGAAACCGTGTTTTTCCTGCTTGCCGTGTTCCAGCAGAGCGAAGGTCCGGGCGCGCCGATCGGCGCCCTGCTCGGCCTGATTCTGGCAGTGATGGTCGGCTTCCTCATCTACAGCGGCAGCATGCGCCTGAATCTGTCGGCGTTCTTCAAGTGGACCGGTTTGTTCATCCTCGTGGTCGCCGCCGGCATCCTTGCCAACTCGGTGCAGGCGCTGCATGAAGCCGGGCTGTGGAATCACCTGCAGACCGTGCTCTTCGACTTCAGCGCGACGCTGCCGATGGACGGCCCGCTGGGCTCGGTGCTGGCCGGCATGTTCGGTTATCAGGATGCGCCGACCGTCAGCACCCTCGGCGCCTACCTGATCTATCTGCTGCTGGCGCTGGTGATGTTCTTCATGCCCGCGCCCCGCCAAGCGCCGTCAACGACTTCCGTTTCCAGCCAATAAGGGCATCCATGTCTGATATTCAAACCCCTCCGGCCTTGCGTTGGGCGCTGGCCGGCTCGGTTCTGCTGATGATCGCCGCCGGCGGGCTGTTCTGGTACGCCTCGAACATGGCCGCCACCAAGCGTCAGCACAACCACGACGAAATCGTCGTCAACATCCATCCGCACAGCTGCGAGCCGAATGCGCTGACCGTGCCGGCCGGCCGCGCCAGTTTCCGCATCGTCAACCGCTCCGAGCGCGCGGTCGAGTGGGAAATTCTCGACGGCGTGCTGGTGGTCGAAGAACGGGAAAACATCGCGCCAGGCCTGAGCCAGGTGATCAACGCCAACCTGCAACCGGGCGACTACGCGATCACCTGCGGCTTGCTCAGCAACCCGCGCGGCACTTTGCACGTGACGCCGACGGCCGCTTCCGATGCCGCCGCCAAGGCCAAGCCGTCGATGGTGGCTTTCGTCGGGCCGCTGTCGGAATTTCGCGTGTATCTGGCCGTTCAGGGCAGTGCCTTGATCAAAGCGGTGACGGCGCTGGATCAGGCGATCGCCAGCGGCGACCTGACTCAGGCGCAAGCGCTGTACCTGCCGGCGCGTGCTGCTTTTCAACGTCTGGCGCCGGCGGCGCAGCGTCTGGCCGAGCTGGATAATCACATCAACGCCCGCGCCGATTATTTCGAGAAGCGCGAGCAGGATCCGGCGTTTGTCGGTTTTCATCGCCTCGAATATGCCCTGTTCCAGCAGCGCAATCTTGCTGAGATCGCGCCGATCAGCCAGCGGCTGGTCGCCGACGTCACAATGCTCAAGCAGCAGTTGCTCGCGCAGTCGCTGCCGCCGGAGCAATTGGTGAGCATCGTCGTGCGCAACCTCAACAGCCTCGCCGAGGTGCGCGCTGGCAGCGGCGAAGAAGAACGCTACAGCCACAGCGATCTCAACGGTTTCGCCGCCAACGGGCAGACCGCACGCAAGGTCGTCGACCTGTTGCGACCGATGCTGAGCAAATCCGCTGCCGACCTGTTGCCGAAGATCGACCAGGCGCTGGGCGACTTCGACAGCCAGCTCAACACGTTCAAATCCGCCGACGGCTACGTCAGTTACGACGCCGTGACCGCCGCGCAACGCCAGCAGATCGCCGCCAAAGCCAAGGCCCTGGCCACGGCACTGGATGGCATCGACCCCGCCCTCGGCCTTTCCGGCCTGTAAGCAGAAGACCACCCGATGAACGATTCAGAACCTCTCAACCTGCACCGGCGCCGCGTGCTGATGGGCATGGGCGCCGCCGGTGTCGCCCTCGCCGGATCGGCCCTGAGCTGCCCGGCCATGGCCGCCACACCGGCACAAGTCACCGAAGCGCCGAGCAGCGACAAGACCGAAGACCGCCACGAGTTCCACGGCGTGCACCAGACCGGCATCGTCACCCCGCGCCCGGCCTCGGGCATGCTGGTGGCGTTCGATGTGCTGGCCAGCGATCGCGAAGACCTCGAGCGGCTGTTCCGCACTCTCAACGAACGCATCGCGTTTTTGATGAAGGGCGGCCCGGTGGCGCAGATCGATCCGAAACTGCCGCCGCCGGACTCCGGTATCCTCGGCCCGGTGGTCACCCCGGACAACCTGACCATCACTGTTTCCGTGGGGGACTCGCTGTTCGACGAACGCTTCGGTCTCGCGGCGGCAAAGCCCAAGCGTCTGCAACGCATGGTCGGCTTTCCCAACGATGCGCTGGACGCTGATTGCTGCCATGGCGACCTGAGCCTGCAGTTCTGCGCCAACACTGCTGATACCAACATTCATGCGCTGCGCGACATCGTCAAGAACCTGCCCGACCTGCTGCTGGTGCGCTGGAAGCAGGAAGGCAGCGTACCGCCGCAAGCGCCGGCCAAACCCGGTGCACCGGCACAGTCGGCGCGCAACTTTCTCGGCTTTCGCGACGGTTCGGCCAACCCCGATTCCAACGACGCCAATGCCATGCAGCGGATTGTCTGGGTGCAACCGGGCAGTGACGAGCCGGCCTGGGCTGCCCATGGCAGTTATCAAGCGGTACGCATCATCCGCAACTTCGTCGAGCGCTGGGATCGCACGCCCTTGCAGGAGCAGGAAAGCATTCTCGGCCGGGTCAAGAGCAGCGGCGCGCCCATCGGTGGCCACACTGAAAGTGAAGTACCGGATTACAGCAAAGATCCGGCCGGCAAGCTGACCAAGCTCGATGCGCACATTCGTCTGGCCAACCCGCGCACTGCCGCGACCCAGGCCAACCTGATCCTGCGCCGACCGTTCAACTATTCCAACGGCGTCAACAAGAACGGTCAGCTCGACATGGGCCTGCTGTTCATCTGCTACCAGGCCGATCTGGAACAAGGCTTTATCACCGTGCAGACCCGCCTCAACGGCGAACCGCTCGAGGAATACCTCAAACCGGTCGGCGGCGGTTATTTCTTCACCCTGCCCGGCGTAACCGGCGATGACGATTTCATCGGCCGCTCGTTACTGGCTGCCACCTCCCACAACAAAACCGCATGACACCCAACCGACACTGGAGCCGCCCCATGAAAAAGACGCCACTCGCGTTATTGCTGACCCTTGGTTTGCTCAACACCCCGCTGTCGGCGTTCGCCGCGACCGCGCCGCTGGATCTGGTGGGGCCGGTGTCGGATTACAAGATTTACGTTACCGAAAAGCTCGATGAACTGGCGAGCCACACCCAGCAGTTCACCGACGCGGTGAAGAAAGGCGACCTGGCCACCGCGCAGAAGCTCTACGCGCCGACGCGGGTTTATTACGAATCGATCGAACCGATTGCCGAGCTGTTCAGTGATCTCGATGCGTCCATCGACTCGCGCGTCGATGATCACGAGAAAGGTGTGAAGGCTGAAGATTTCACCGGTTTCCACCGGATCGAATATTCGCTGTTCGCGGAGAAATCCACCCAGGGTCTGGATGCACTGGCCGACGGTTTGAACAAAGACGTGCAGGATCTGCAAACCCGTGTCGCCGGCCTGACTTTCCCGCCGGAGAAAGTCGTCGGTGGCGCCGCCGCGCTGTTGGAAGAAGTCGCGGCGACGAAGATTTCCGGCGAGGAAGATCGCTACAGCCACACTGACCTGTACGACTTCCAGGGCAACATCGACGGCGCGAAGAAAATCGTCGATCTGTTCCGTTCGCAGGTCGAACAGCAGGACAAGGCATTTGTAGCGAAAGTCGACAAGAACTTTGCCACGGTCGACAAGATCCTCGCCAAGTACAAGACAGCGGATGGCGGCTTTGAAACCTATGACAAAGTGAAGGACAACGACCGCAAAGCGCTGGTCGGGCCGGTGAATACATTGGCGGAGGATTTGTCGATGATGCGCGGGAAGCTGGGTCTGAACTGAATCTTCAGCGCCTGTCAGGGCCCTATCGCGAGCAGGCTCACTCCTACAATTGGAATGCGTTCCCCTGTAGGAGTGAGCCTGCTCGCGATAGCGGTTTTCGCCACACTACACATACCAAACCCTAGAGAATCCGGTACAGCAACCGCTCAATCCTCACCCGACTCACCCGCTTGAGAAACTTCGCCACCCCTGCCGGGTAATCCGGCAGTGTCTCCAGGGTCTGGAAGCTGTCGATCCGCGTGGTATGGCGGAAGATGTTTTCCAGCTCTTTCGCCCGAGGCTCCAGCCACTCGCCTTTCGGATCCTCGATCAGCAGCGCATTTTCCAGGTCGAGGCGGAAGGCTCGCGGGTTGAGGTTGTTGCCGGTCAGCAAGGTGTAGCGCTGATCGATCCACATGCCTTTGAGGTGATAGGTGTTATCACCCTCGCGCCACAGATGCAGATTCAACTGGCCGCTGTCGATGCTGTGCTGATGGCGTTTGGCGAAGCGGCGCAGGCTGATCTCGTACAGATACGGCAGCGCGGCGATCACCTTGAACGGCTCGCTCGGTGGAATGTAGAAATCGTTGGCGGTCTTGTCACCGACCACGATATCGATCTTCACGCCACGAGCCAGCGCACGGTTGATCTCGCGGATCACGCCCAGTGGCAGATTGAAGTACGGCGTGCAGATGGTCAGCTGCTTTTGCGCGCTGGCGATCAGTTCGAGAATCGCCCGGTTCAGCGGGTTGTTCTTGCCGACGCCGAGCAATGGCGTGACCGACAGGCCTTCTCTACTGGTGCCGCCGGCGCTGGTGTCGTAGGTCGCGTATTTGAGGCGGCTGCGCAGGTCACCGATGTCGTTGCGCAGGCTGCGCGTGCTCGGCAGGTTCGGCAGGTCGAGGCGATGCACGGCTTTCGATTCGATCAGGCCGTGCTTGACCAAGTGATGCATCGAATCCGCCAACTGGCGACTGTGCAGCACGTGGTAACGGTCGAAGCGATATTTGTCGAGTTTGTGCAGGTAAACGTTGTTCAGGCTGGCGCCGCTGTAGACCACATTGTCGTCGATGACGAAGCCTTTGAGATGCAACACGCCGAACAGCTCGCGGGTCTGCACCGGCACGCCGTAGATCGGCACTTCGCTCTGATGCGCGCGGGTCATGTCCTGATACCAGGCAGCGTTACCCGGCTGCTTGCCCGCGCCGATCAGGCCGCGCTGGGCACGCAACCAGTCAACCACCACGGCGATTTCCAGCTCGGGACGCTTGAGTTTGGCGGCGTGCAGGGCATCGAGGATTTCCTGACCGGCTTCATCCTGCTGCAGATACAGCGCGACGATGTAAATGCGCTGGGTCGCAGCGGCGATTTGCTCGAGCAGGCAGCGTCGGAATTCGGCAGCACTGGACAGAATGCTCACCGCCTCGGCGGTCAGCGCGAAGCTGCGCAGTTTGGGCAGCAGAGAACGTTTGAAAAGCAACGGCATAAGGCTCGCAAGGTTCGATTCCGAAGAGTTTGAGAGCTTACACCATCGTCTGCGCCGGGTCTTCTCAGTGTCGGTTGAAATGCAGTCCCCTGTGGGAGCGAGCCTGCTCGCGAAAGCGATTTCACAGACGCAATACATATCCGCTTGACCAAGGAGAACATCCGTTCTACTGTTCGTCGCATGAACGAATCAATCAGCAATGACACACGCGACATCATTCTGGATGTCACCGAAAAGTTGATCTACAAAAGTGGCATCGCTGCCACCAGCATGGATCTTCTGGTGAAGACCGCCGGCGTCTCCAGAAAAAGCATCTACCGCTACTTTGCCGACAAGGACGCGCTGGTCGTCGCAGCCCTTCAGCGACGCGATGTTCGCTGGATGCACTGGTTCACAAATTCTGTCGATCAGGCCGAAACCCCGGCCGATCGTCTGCTCAACCTGTTTACAGTGCTCAAGGGCTGGTTCGACTCGGAAGGCTTTCGCGGCTGCGCCTTTATCAACACCAGCGGCGAAACCGGCGATCCACAGGATCCAGTGCGGCTGGTGGCCAAAGAACACAAACAGAAGCTGCTCGACTACGTGTGCGAGCTGTGTACCGAATATGGCGCCGAGGATCCGCAAGTGCTGGCCAGACAGTTGCTGATTCTGATTGAAGGCGCCATTACCGTAGCGCTTGTGATGGGTGATCACAGTGCCGCCGATAATGCGCAATGCATGGCGCGTAAGTTATTGGGCCTGTAACTCTAAACACGCCGGACCCGTTGTTATTTCATCAAATGAATCAGGAGATTGAATATGTCTGCTGCAGCCCAGGTACGTCCGCCATTGCCACCGTTCAATCGTGAATCGGCCATCGAAAAAGTGCGTCTCGCTGAAGATGGCTGGAACACCCGCGATCCGGAAAAGGTCTCGCTCGCCTACACCCTCGATACCAAATGGCGCAACCGCGCCGAGTTCGCCAACAGCCGCGAAGAGGCCAAGGCGTTCCTTACGCGCAAATGGGCGAAAGAACTGGATTATCGCTTGATCAAAGAACTGTGGGCCTACTCCGACACCCGTATCGCCGTGCGTTATGCCTATGAATGGCACGACGACTCGGGCAACTGGTTCCGCTCGTACGGCAATGAGAACTGGGAGTTCGATGACAACGGCCTGATGTTCCAGCGCTATGCGTGCATCAATGACATGCCGATCAAGGAAAGCGAACGCCAATTCCACTGGCCGCTGGGCCGCCGGCCGGATGACCATCCGGGGTTGTCTGACCTCGGTCTCTAATGTCAATGGGTTCCCATGTGGGAGCGAGCTTGCTCGCGAAGGCGCTTCTTCAGTCGATACAAATGTCACTGTGATACCGCTTTCGCGAGCAAGCTCGCTCCCACAAGTTGGCCGGCTCACCTCAGAATAATGTTAAGCATGGGACCTTGTGGGAGCGAGCCTGCTCGCGAATAGGCCCTACGGCTCGCCGCATCAGTTCGATACAGGTAACATAACCGCCCTCCCCGCAGCTCACGTTCTGCGCCTTGCCGAATAAGCCGACTCCATGCCTTTCGAACTCAGCGTTGACCTCACCACCCTGGCCATTCTGGCTGCCGTTGCCTTTCTTGCCGGTTTCATCGATGCCATTGCTGGTGGTGGCGGTCTGTTGACCACGCCGGCTTTGCTGACAGCGGGCCTGCCGCCGCACCTGGTGCTGGGCACCAACAAGCTGAGTTCGACCTTCGGTTCGGCGACCGCCAGTTTCACCTTCTACAAGCGCAAGCTGTTTCACCCGCGACAATGGACCCACGCGATCGTCGGCACTCTGGTCGGCGCGCTCACGGGGGCGGTGGTTGCGCATTACCTGCCCGCCGAGTGGCTGAACAAGATGCTGCCGGTGATTGTCTTCGCTTGCGGTGTGTATCTGCTGTTTGGCGGCACGCCGAAGGCGCCGCTGGACAGCGATGCGCCGATCAAAAAGAAATGGCAATCGACCCAAGGCTTCAGCCTCGGCTTCTACGATGGCGTTGCCGGACCCGGCACGGGCGCGTTCTGGACGGTGAGCAGTCTGCTGCTGTACCCGATCGATCTGGTCAAGGCCAGCGGCGTGGCGCGGAGCATGAACTTTGTCAGCAACATTGCGGCGCTGTCGGTGTTCATCTTCTCCGGTCAGGTCGACTGGATCATTGGTCTGTGCATGGGCCTGTCGGTGATGGTCGGGGCTTTCTTCGGCGCGCGTACCGCGATCAGCGGCGGCGCCAAGTTCATTCGTCCGGTGTTCATCACCGTGGTGCTTGGCCTGACCGTGCGCCTAGCCTGGCAGCACTGGTTCAGCGTGGCCTAAGCGCCGCGCTACGTAGACATCGATCAGGTACCGGGCAATCGAACGCGACGCCGGCAACGGCGGCAGTTCATGCACGTTGAACCACTGCGCGTCTTCGATCTCGTCTTCCTGACAGACAATCTCGCCACCGGCGTATTCGGCATGGAAGCCGAGCATCATCGAATGCGGGAACGGCCAGCACTGGCTGCCGACGTACTGGATGTTCTTCACCTCGATCTGCACTTCTTCGCGCACTTCGCGAATCAGGCAATCCTCGGCCGATTCCCCCGGCTCGGCGAAACCGGCCAGGGTGCTGTAAACCCCTGTGACGAAGCGCGGTGAGCGCGCCAGCAGGATCTCGTCGCCACGGGTGATCAACACGATCATGCTCGGTGAGATTCGCGGATAACTGCGCAGATCGCACGGCTGGCAATACATCGCGCGCTCGCGCGGCACCTGCGTCATCGGCTGGCCGCAGTTACCGCAGAAGCGATGCTCGCGTGCCCAGGTGCCGATCTGCGCGGCATAACCGAGCACCTTGTACAGCGTGTGATCACCCTCGAGCATGAACGCGCGCAGGCCTTTCCAGCCGCAACCGGGCACTTCGCTGACGCTGCGCAACTCGAGCAGATAGACCGGTTCGCCATCGAGATGACCAATGCCGTGCTCGGCAAGGACCGCAAGGTCCTGGCGCTTGAGCCATTCGCGCGGGAACAATGCGCCGTTGTCATCGAACAGAAAGCCTTCCGGGCTACGCGCTACGGCCCAGCCGCCGGGTTGATCGGTGTCGAGTACTGCAGTGGTCCAGCGAGAGATCATGGTTAACTCAATCCAGAAATTCGGGTTTCTGTTTGCTCATATGGGCGGCCATGGCCACGCGCAGATCGGTGGATTGCAGCATGGCGGCGTTCCAGGTGGCAACGTATTCGAGACCATCGTCGATGCGATGGTCGCGCATGTAGCTGATCATTTCCTTGGTGCCGGTCACGGCAATCGGCGACTTGGCAGCGATGTCACGGGCAATGTCGAATACGCCTTCGAGCAGCGTGTCCTTGTCGCCGTAGACGCGATTGACCAGGCCCATGGTGCGCGCTTCTTCGGCACCGAAGGTACGACCGGTGTAAGCCAGTTCGCGCAGCATGCCGTCTCCGATGATTCGCGGCAACCGTTGCAACGTGCCGACGTCGGCGGCCATGCCGATATCGATTTCCTTGATCGAGAACTGTGCGTCCTCGGCGGCGTAGCGCATGTCACACGCTGCGATCAGATCGATGGCCCCGCCCAGGCAATAGCCCTGAATGGCGGCAAGCACCGGTTTGCGGCAATTGTCGACGGCGTTGAACGAAGCCTGCAGGTTGAGGATCTTGCGCCGCAACAGGCGTGCATTGCGGCCCACATCCTTGCCCAGTTCATTGGCGACGCCGGCGAGCATCATCAGGTCGATGCCTGAGGAAAAATGTTTGCCATTACCGCTGAGAACCACCACGCGGACTTCGTCGGTGTCGTCGATCCATTGAAAGATCTCGACAATCTCACTCCAGAACGCAGCGTTCATCGCATTTATCTTTTCCGGCCGATTGATCTGCACGTGTGCGATGTTATCGGCCAGTTCGACGCTGAAGGCGGAGTATTGAGTCATGGCAGTGGTCCTTTACCGGGCTGGAAAATAAGGCCCGAACTATAACAAGGCAACGGGGTGGCGGTTCGGCCAAATGCGGGACTGCCTGGCGCACTGATTCTGTAGGAGCTGCCCAAGGCTGCGATCTTTTGGGACGCAGAGCGTCCCGGGCTGCATTCCCACGCAGAGCGTGGGAACGATCGACCTCAGATCGAGGGTTTCAACCCCAGCTTGTACAACGAGCCATTCTCGTCATCCGTCAGCACATACAAATAGCCGTCGGGTCCCTGGCGCACATCACGGATGCGTTGATTCAACTCACCCAGCAGACGCTCCTCATGCACGACCTTGTCGCCATCGAACTGCAGGCGAATCAGTTCCTGGGACACCAGCGCGCCGATGAATGCGTTGTGCTGCCATGGCTTGAAGCGATCGGCATCGTAGAACGCCATGCCAGTGACACCCGGTGACTTCTCCCAGACGTGATGCGGTGCCACAGTACCTTCGGCAGTTTTACCCTGCGCCTCCGGAATCGGCTGCATCGAGTAATTGATACCGTGGGTTGCCAACGGCCAGCCGTAGTTTTTACCGCGCTCGATGATGTTCACTTCATCGCCGCCACGGGGCCCGTGCTCGTTCTCCCATAACGTACCGGTCCACGGATTGAGCGCCGCGCCCTGCGGATTGCGCAGACCGTAGGACCAGATTTCAGGCCGGACACCGGATTGGCCAACGAAAGGGTTATCGTCCGGCACTTTGCCGTCGGGGTAGATGCGCACGACTTTACCTTGCAGCTTGTCGAGATCCTGCGCGGTCGGTCGGTCGTTGTTTTCACCCAGAGTGATAAACAGATAGCCATCACGATCGAAAACCAGCCGCGACCCAAAATGGTTGCTCACCGACAGTTTCGGTTCCTGCCGGAAGATTACATTGAAGTCCTTCAGCGTCTTCAAGTCCTCGGAAAGTCGTCCGCGCCCTACCGCTGTGCCAGCCTTGCCGCCCTCGCCACCGCCCTCTGCATACGACAGGTAGACCATGCGGTCCTGCTTGAAGTCCGGCGACAGCACTACATCGAGCAAACCGCCCTGCCCTTTGGCCCAGACTTGTGGCACGCCGCTGATCGGCTCCGACAATTTGCCGTCCTTGCTCACGACGCGCAGACGGCCCGGCCGTTCGGTCACCAGCATGCCCTTCTGATCGGGCAGAAACGCCAGCGCCCACGGATGTTCCAGGCCTTGGGCAATGGTGCTGACTTCAAGGATGCCCTGTTCGCTTTTCAGCTCTTTGGGCGCGGCGGCGAATGCCGGGGCGCTGATCAGCGCGGCGGCGCAGCAAGTGGCTAGAAGGGTTTTACGCAACATGCACGATTCCTTTTGTTCGATTGAAGGGCTGACAGAACTTTAGTCCTGCCGTTCAACGGTTGCTGCCGGTGCCCCGTGAGGGCGGGTTGGGAATGAAGGTCGGTGGATTGCTCGGCACCGAGCGAATCGGCTGACCGTTACCGATGCCGCGATTTTCCACGGTCGGCTGACGTGGCACGGGAACGGTGTTCGGCCCGCGAAGGGGCGGCGCGCTGGGCTGGGTGCCCTGCATGCTGTTGGGATTGGCCCGGCGGATCGGGCTGTTGTAGGGATTGTTGCTATTGCCGGTGGGGCTTTGCGCCAGCACGACGTCGGCATGAACCAGACCGCCACTGAGGGCCAGGACGGCGATGCCAATCAGAAACCGGTTCATGAGAAATGCCTCTCGATGTGCGTGGACTAGAGCCTTGGAGCCCACGCTACGCCGTGGGTTCGGATTTGTTAACCCTCGCCCCTTAAACAACATGTAACACGGGTTGACCGTGTCGCCGGAAGCCCCCGCAATCATTGGAAACTTTCTCGCCGCGCCACGGGTCACCTGATCATCACTCGGAGGACAGGTCATGGCTCGGGCAATCTGGAAAGGCGCAATCAGTTTTGGACTGGTACACATCCCCGTGGCGCTGGTTTCAGCGACGTCGTCCCAAGGCGTGGACTTCGACTGGCTCGACAGCCGCAGCATGGACCCGGTGGGCTACAAACGCATCAACAAGGTCACCGGCAAGGAAGTCACCAAAGAAAATATCGTCAAAGGCGTGGCTTACGAAAAAGGCCGCTACGTGGTGCTCAGCGAGGAAGAGATCCGTTCCGCGCACCCCGTTTCGACGCAGACCATCGACATCTTCTCGTTCGTCGACGCCGAACAGATTCCGCTGCAGAACATCGACACGCCCTACTACCTGGCGCCGGACAAACGCGGCGGCAAGGTGTACGCGTTGCTGCGCGAAACCTTGAGCAAAACCAACAAGGTCGCCCTCGCCCGCGTCGTCCTGCACACGCGCCAATACCTGGCGGCATTGATGCCGCTGGAGTCGGCGCTGGTTCTGGTGAAGCTGCGCTGGCCGCAGGAAGTACGCAGCCTCGATGAATTGGCGCTGGGCAGTGAAGTGACCAAGCCGCAACTGGCCAAGGGCGAGCTGGACATGGCTAAACGTCTGGTTGAAGACATGACCGCGGAGTGGACGCCGGAGGATTACAAGGACGAATTCGAAGACAAGATCATGGCCCTGGTTGAGAAGAAGGCCCACGAAGGCAAGATCGAGGATGTCGAGACCTCCACTGGCGAGGAAGAGCGCAAGACGGCCGATGTTATCGACCTGACCGAGCTGCTCAAACGCAGCCTCGGCGGCAAGGCACCGGCCAAGCCCAAGGCCAAATCGACCACTAAAGCGGCGCCGGCGAAGAAGACTCGGAAGGCGTCTGGGGAGTAAGTGTTGCATCAGGTAGAGATTTTTTGAATTCAAGGCCGCATTCGCGAGCAAGCTCGCTCCCACAGGGTTTGGAGTCGGATGCAATATTTGCATTCACATCAAATGTGGGAGCGAGCTTGCTCGCGAAGAGGCCGGTACTGACACCGCAAATCTTCAGATCAGAATAAAGATCGCCAACAACGCCGCAAAAATCGCCCACTTCTCCAGGTAATACCGCGTGCGGTTGCGCTTCTTCAGCTCTTTGCCGCGCAAGCGGATCTTGTAGATCCTGGTAAACAAACGGTTGATGCCACCGGTCTTGTCCCCAGCATCATTCGGCGCGCCTGCTGCCGACATCACCGTGCGACTGAACCAGCGATTGAACGCCGCCGCCCAGCGGTATTTCAGCGGCCGCTCGATATCGCAGAACAGGATGATCCGGTTCTGCTCAGTGGTGTTTTCCGCGTAATGAATAAACGTCTCGTCGAACATCACCGCTTCGCCATCGCGCCAGTGATAGTTCTCGCCATCGACGTTGATGTAGCAGCCAGGGTCGTTCGGCGTATCCAGGCCCAGGTGATAGCGATAGGAACCGGCGTAAGGGTCGCGATGGCGCACCAGCTTCGAGCCCGGCGGCAACTCGGCAAACATCGCCGCCTTGATCGAGCCGATGCTCTGCACCAGCTCGGTGGTGCGCGGGCACAGCTTCATAGCCGACGGATGACTGTCGCCGTACCACTTCAGATAAAAGCGCTTCCAGCCAGTCTTGAAGAAGGAGTTGAAGCCGACATCGTCATACTGGTTCGAACGCTTGATTTCGCCGGCACGCAGCAGGTTCTGGCCTTCCTCGCGAATCTCTTCCCAATGGGCCTGCAACGGGCTCAGATCGGGAAAATCCGCCGGGTTCAGATACGGCTTGTTCGGCATTTTCGAAAAGAGGTACAGGAAGCAGTTGATCGGCGCGAGAAACGTCGAGTGGTCACTCAATTGCCGCCCCAGCTTGTGGCGCACGCGTCCACGCAGGTGAACGTAAGCAATGGAGATGACATAAACAGCGGCAATGATGAGTTTCACGGAAAAGGGTCACACGTCAAAAGTGAACAAACTGCGCGCGTGGCGGCCTTGGGCCCAGCGTCTTATGCAGCGGTCTTGATGCACAGGGCGCGTCCTTGGCCCGCGCCGTTTCCGGGCGCTCGGTGAAAGGATGGCATTTTAGCCACACTTTGTAACCGATAGTGAACCCTCAACTGTGAAAAACTGTCTTGCACTACTTTTGTGTAATGCCTGCGCGATTGCCAAAGCAGGCGAAACGCCCGCTGCTCATTTCGATGGAACCACGCTTCACATGCGCTCCTCTATCGCTTACCAATAATGGAGGAACCCCCATGATCGCCCCAGAAACCGGTATGAAACCAGGTCAGCGCTATCGCATTGAAAGCGTCGAGCGCGCGCCGCAATTCTCTGGCTTTTTTCTCGATGGAAAGTATTACCTGGGACCTGAATTGCAGACCGCCGTCGGCTGGCTTGAAGGGCAGACTTTCTATTACGACCAGCTCGACCCGACCGGTGAGCCGGTGTATCCGGACAGGATTGCCGGCACGATTGAGGGGCTGACGTTGGTAATGGCGGACGGCTTACGCCTGGAAATCGAAGAAACGCCCTATCTGGCTGAAGCTGCTGCGCCGGTGCGCGCATCCCTCGCCGGGCGGGTCGAGCGAATTTCGCGGCAGCCAATTCGCCCTTCGCCACTGCTGGTAGCCGGGGCTGCGATGCTGGTTGGGGTTTGCCTGCTGACACTCTCGCGCATCAGAAATCGATAAGGCCACCGGCACGAGCAGTGGCCCAATCGTCGGTCACTGCTCGCGGGTTACCGTCAGCGCGACCACCGCGATTCGCTCGGCGCGCTCATATTCAGGCTTGAGCAATTCCTCGCTGAACACATCCGGATCGAGCTCGCGATAGGTCCAGCCGAAACGCTCGTTCTTGAGCAGCGGCGCAACCGCCTCGCGGAACGGATCCTTGCCGGCAACAATCGCGACGCCGGTATACACCAGCAACGTGCCGCCGACTTCCAGACGCGGCAACGCCTCGCGCACGATACGCACCGACAAGCCCTCGCCCAGTGCCCCGCCGCCGTGACGATAGGCGCGCTGTTGCTGGTCGTTCATGTATGGGGGGTTGGCGATGATCAGATCGAACTGCCCTTCGACGCTGGCGAGCAGATCGCTGTGATACACCGACACATTGCTGGCCCCGGCCAGCTCGGCGTTGACCGCACTCATGCGCAACGCCTGCGGGTTGATGTCCACGGCCCACACCTCGGCATCCGGCCGCGCCTTGGCGATAAGCACCGCCCCGGCGCCACTGCCGCAGCCGATATCCACCGCACGTCTTATCGGCGAGAAGCGTTGCTGCAACTGCGCTTCGATGGCCTGGGAGAAGCGGTAGGTATCCGGACCGAAGAACACTGCGTCGCTCGCCGTCGTCGGAAACGCAGAGTGAGCAAATAACCGGTCATTCAGCGTCGACCAGCGCACCTGGCTGCGCCATACGGCGCCATCGCGTTCGACTATGCCAGCCTGCTCCAGGCTGGCCAGTTCGTCTGCGCTGAATAGCTCGGCAGGAAACGGCATCGACCAACCGAATACGTCGCGCAGATCCTTCGCCAGCGGCGTGGCGAAGCGCTGCAGAAAACGTTCGTGGGTCAACGGCGTTGGTGTGATGAAGTGATAACTGCTGTCGAGCAGGCGCTTGCCCAACTCGAACAGCGCTCTGTCCGATGTTTCTTGTGCCGACATGAAAGCTCCTTGTTTCAACGCAAGCGGGCGCGCAGTTGCATGAAGCGACGCGTCGCGAAAAGTCCTGCCGGACGCCAGTGCCGCTGCGGTTGCAACCATGGCATCAAAATCTCCATTTGCTCGGCGGAAGGCTTGTCAGCCAGCGCGGCTTCGAGGTTGAGCAGATCGGCGTCATCGTCGAAGGTTTCCTCGACGGCGGCTTCGCGGCGCACGTAAGGCCGGGGCCGCGAAGCCGGGCAATCCTCAGTGATCCAGTCGCGCATGAGCTGTTTTTCATAGCCGTTGAACACCCCGAACATGGCCGCATCGCTGCCATCGATCAGGCGCCAGAAGCGACTCTCTTCAACCGCCTCACCGCGCTTGATCCAGCTCTTGCGCTCCAGTGCCGCGAGGAATTCACCCATTTGCCCCGGGGTGGCCAGCCATTGGTTGATGGTGCGGTTTTCGATGCGGCAGTAATCGGAATGCATGTGTCGGCCGAACACCGCTTTGCGCTCGAGCATGGCGATGACTTCATGCTGCAAATCAAATTCCTTGATCACCGCGGTGGTGCCCTTGCCGACATCGTTGAGGCGATAACCGATCGCCATGCGCCGGTAGAACTCGTCGCGCTCTTCGCCCAGCGGCATCAGCTCGAGCATCGATTGCACAGCCTTGCGCGCATGGCCAGTGCTGGCGTTGTCGATGGTCACATGCAGGCGGAAATAGTGCGGATCGATGCCCAGCTCTGCCAGCTCATAAGCACTGATCAACAAGTGCAGCGGCAGTTGTTCATAGCCGAGGTTGAAGCCGATGACTTCAGGGATGAATTGGCTGCCAAAGCGTCCCAACGCCAGCTGCACGGCGCCTTGTAGAAAATACTCGTCGGCCAGGCCGCTCAGATCGGAGCAGTCGTGCTCGGCGAGCAGTTTGCGGTAGATCACCACATGGTTCTGCCGTGGTACGCCCTCGCCCAGCTCTTCCAGATAGGTGTCGAGCAAATCGTCGAAACGCGGATCCTGCCACTGCGCCAGCAGCCCGGCCAGCCAGGCGCCATCGACCTCTTTGGTCGGTGCCACATGCAAGATGAAATACAAGGCGTGGGATTTGTTGCGGAAATAGCGGCGTGGCGCGCCCTGCTGACGTTGTTCGAGGTAATCCGCGTATTCGCCAGCGACTTTGGCGCAACGAGTTTCCGACCATTGCAGCAACTCTTCAGCGCTGCCCGGCAAATCGTCAGGCAGTGCGGCCGCCGTGCTCAATTGTCGACGCAGAAAGTCCAGCGCCGCGCGATCGGCCGTGGAGTCTTCTGCCAACAATCGGTCATAGAGCCGGCGCTCGGTATCCGCCGGCCTGGATGTTTTACCCGAAGACTTCCTGGTCGGGATTTCGATCAGCGACATGACTCATTCCCCTGCGTTATTGGCATTGCCTGTAAACGAAAGAGTGATTGGCGCTGAAAAAAATTCCTTTTTTGTGCGAAGCGATGCGCTCAGTGGCGCGCCTCGATTGACTAACCCAAAGCCGTATCGAGAAACATCATCACGCCGAACCCAAGCATCAAGCCAAGCGTGGCAGGGGTTTCATGGCCGTTGCGGTGAGTTTCCGGGATCACTTCGTGGGAGACCACGAAGATCATCGCGCCCGCCGCCAGGCCCATCGCGACGGGAAAACCCAAGGCGAAACTATTGGTGATGCCCAAACCGATGATCGCGCCCAACGGCTCCATCAATCCCGAAGCGGCGGCAATCAACGCTGCGCGCACTGCGGAAATGCCGGTCACCCGCAGCGCCAAAGCTACGGCCAGTCCTTCGGGAATGTCCTGAATGGCGATGGCGGTGGTCAGTGGCAGGCCGATTTTCATGTCGCCGGTGGCGAAGCTGACGCCGATCGCCATGCCTTCCGGGAGGTTGTGCAAAGTGATCGCGAGAACAAACAACCAGACTCGATTGAAGCGCTTCGCCTCGGGGCCGCGCCGCCCGCTCTTTTCATGTTCGTGTGGGACGAAGCGATCGAGGCCGACCATCAATGCAACGCCCAAAGCCATGCCGGCAACCACGACGGCTGCGGCGAGCATGGGACTGCTCACCGCCTCCTTCGCCGCCGCGATCCCCGGCAGGATCAGTGAAAAGGAACTGGCCGCCAACATCATCCCCGCCGCGAATCCCAGCATGGTGTCTTGGGTTCGCGAGGTAATTGCGCGCAACGCCAAGGCCAGCAATGCACCGACGGCCGTAGCGGCAAAACCCGACAGCCCACCAAGGCTGGCGAGGCGCAAGGTATCGCGGCCTGTGCTGACCAGACCGGTGTATCCGCTGATCAGCAGCAACACGGTGACACCGACCAGCGTCAGCCAGAAAATGCGTCCTCCCCAGCCTGTGCGCGACAGGTTCACGAACCATGCTCGCACGGGAGCTGCGAACGAAGATGACGGTAGCGCCATGTAAACTCCTCAGTTTCAAGTAGCCGGTACGAACGGCGTGGTTTCATCCAGCTGCGCCAAAGGAACATCGCTGCCACCCGGGGTCAGAATCACCTTGCGGCATTCTTCCTGCTTTTTATTGAAGATCTTGTAGCCCTCGGCCGCCTGTTCCAGCGACAGCCTGTGGGTGATGATCGCTTCGGGCTGCAACTTGCCGGTTTCGATGTAGCCGAGCAGCTCGGGCAGAAAGCGCTGTACGTGAGTCTGGCCCATTTTGAAGGTCAGGCCCTTGTCGAAGGCATCGCCGAACATGAAGCCATGAATGAAACCGGCATAAACGCCCGGAACACTGACCACACCGCCACGCCGTACGGCGGCGATGCACTGGCGCAAGGCCTTGCCGCTGCTGCCTTCGAGCTTGAGTGTAGCCATGACGGTTTCGGTGGTGCTGCCCTTGGCTTCAAGGCCCACGGCATCGACCACCGCATCCACGCCGCGATGACCCGCAGTCTGGCTGATGATGGTGTCGGCCGGGTCGTCGTCCTCATCGAAGTTGATCGGAATCACCCCGTAAGTGCGCTGGGCATAATCGAGGCGGTACTGGTGGTGATCGACCATGAAGATTTGCTCGGCACCGAGCATTCTGGCGCAGGCGGCGGTGAGCAGACCGACCGGCCCGGCGCCGTAAATGGCCAGACTCGAACCCTGTTGGACGCCGGCGTTGATCACGGCTTGCCAGGCAGTCGGCAGGATGTCAGACAGAAACAGCACTTTTTCATCGGACAGTGTGCCCGGCACCTTGAACGGGCCGGTATTGGCTTTCGGTACGCGCACCAGTTCCGCCTGGCCGCCGGGAATCCCGCCATACAGACGGCTGTAGCCGAACAGCGCGGCCGGTGGTGGAATCATTTTCTTGTTCAGCGCTGCGCCGGGGCCTTCATTGGTCGTCTCGCAGGCGGCGTAAAGCTCCTGCTGGCAGAAGAAGCAATCGCCACAGGCGATCACGAACGGAATTACTACACGGTCGCCGGGCTGCACCGCTGTGACGGCAGAGCCGGTTTCTTCGACGATACCCATGAACTCGTGGCCGAAGATATCGCCGTGTTCGACGGTGGGTATCTTGCCTCGGTACAGGTGCAGATCCGACCCGCAGATGGCGGTCGCGGTGACGCGCAGGATGATGTCGTCGGCGGCTTCAAGTTTCGGGTCCGGTACGGTTTCGACGCGCACATCATGAGCGCCGTGATAGGTCATTGCTCGCATGGCTTGGTCCTCACTCGATTGAACGAAAATGGCTGCTGCTCCACTTTCCGAAGTGAAAACGGCCGCGTGAGTTCATTCGGGTTTTCGAGATTTTGATCAGCGGATATTCCGCGTCCGCCTGGCGAGCCGACGCAGATGCCGGTTTGCCTGCCATATAACTGCCGTCTGAGTTATGCGACAATGCGCGCCAATGTCCAACAAGAACCCCGTACTCGTCGCTCAGCAGCTTGCCTTCAAAGGCCCCAGTTGCGGACGGCTTATGCGCGTTGGCTCAACTCAAGCACAGACTGGGGGGAGCTGGAAAAGCTCCAGATTGGTATTCAATTCGGTACCAGGCACCACAGACCAGCTCTAACCCATTGATAGGTAAGGTAATTGATCTCCACAGCTAACATCACGATGCAGTTTGGCGCCAAGCCGCTGTTCGAAAACGTTTCGGTCAAATTCGGCGCAGGCAATCGCTACGGCCTGATCGGTGCCAACGGTTGCGGCAAGTCGACCTTCATGAAAATCCTCGGCGGCGATCTCGATCCGTCCGGTGGTCAGGTCATGCTCGAGCCGAACGTGCGTCTGGGTAAGCTGCGCCAGGATCAGTTCGCCTACGAAGAATTCACCGTGATCGACACCGTGATCATGGGTCACGAAGAGCTGTGGAAGGTCAAGGCCGAGCGCGATCGCATCTACTCGCTGGCTGAAATGTCCGAAGAAGACGGCATGGCCGTCGCCGAGCTGGAAACCGAGTTCGCCGAGATGGACGGCTACACCGCCGAATCCCGTGCCGGCGAATTGCTGCTGGGTCTGGGCATTCCACTGGAACAGCATTTCGGCCCGATGAGCGAAGTTTCGCCAGGCTGGAAACTGCGCGTGTTGCTGGCGCAGGCACTGTTCTCCGATCCGGAAGTGCTGTTGCTCGACGAACCGACCAACCACCTGGACATCAACACCATTCGCTGGCTGGAAAACATCCTGACCCAGCGCAACAGCCTGATGATCATCATCTCCCACGACCGTCACTTCCTGAACAGCGTGTGCACGCACATGGCTGACCTGGATTACGGCGAGCTGCGTCTGTTCCCGGGCAACTACGACGAGTACATGACCGTGGCGACCCAGTCCCGCGAGCAACTGCTGTCGGACAACGCCAAGAAGAAAGCGCAGATTTCCGAACTGCAATCGTTCGTCAGCCGCTTCTCGGCCAACGCCTCGAAAGCCAAGCAGGCCACCTCGCGTGCCAAGGCGATCGACAAGATCCAGCTGGCCGAGGTCAAGCCTTCGAGCCGTGTCAGCCCGTTCATTCGTTTCGAGCAGAACAAGAAGCTGCACCGTCAGGCGGTCATGGTCGAGAAAATGGCCAAGGGTTTCGATGGCAAGCCACTGTTCAAGGACTTCAGCTTCCAGGTTGAAGCCGGCGAGCGCGTTGCGATCATCGGTCCGAACGGTATCGGCAAGACCACCCTGCTGCGCACCCTGGTCAACGAACTGACCCCGGACGCCGGTAGCGTGAAATGGACCGACGCCGCCGAGCTGGGCTACTACGCTCAAGATCACGCTCACGATTTCGAAGACGACGTCACCCTGTTCGACTGGATGGGTCAGTGGACCCAGGGCGAGCAGATGATTCGTGGCACCCTGGGCCGCATGCTGTTCTCCAACGACGAGATCCTCAAGTCGGTCAAGGTCATCTCCGGTGGTGAACAAGGTCGCATGCTGTTCGGCAAGCTGATCCTGCAAAAGCCGAACGTGCTGATCATGGACGAACCGACCAACCACCTGGACATGGAGTCGATCGAAGCGCTGAACCTGGCGCTGGAAAACTACCCGGGCACGCTGATCTTCGTCAGCCATGACCGTGAGTTCGTATCGTCCCTGGCCACGCGCATCATCGAGCTGAGCCCGAACGGCGTGACCGACTTCAGCGGCACCTATGACGACTACCTGCGTAGCCAAGGCGTAGTGTTTTAAAAGCAGCTGCGAGTTTCTAGCTACAAGCTGCAAGTAAAAGCCCTGTCCATGTGACAGGGCTTTTTGCATTTCAGGGTCAGGAAGTTGTTGTTGCGCCAATATTCGCGAGCAGGCTCCACATTGATCGTTCCCACGCTCCGCGTGTGAATGCAGCCCGGGACGCTCCGCGTCCCAACAGCGGACGCAGAGCGTCCATGGCGGCGTTACCACGCAGAGCGTGGGAACGATCATTTAGGCGAAGTAGTTAGCCTGCTTTCTTTTATCCCAGCCCCGCGCCATGATGTCGGCAACTCTCCCACCGCCGCCCGCGAACGAGTGCTCATGTCTGCGCAGCCACTGCCACCGCAAAGCTCCCTGGCGATCACCCTGCAGATCGTCTCCATCGTGTTCTATACCTTCATCGCCTTTCTCTGCATCGGGTTGCCGATCGCGGTGTTGCCCGGTTATGTCCACGAGCAACTGGGTTTCAGCGCGATCATCGCCGGCCTGGTGATCGGTTCGCAGTATTTGGCCACGCTGCTCAGCCGGCCAATGGCCGGGCGCATGTCGGACACGCTCGGCACCAAGCGGGCGATCATTTATGGGTTGTGGGGGATTGTCCTCAGTGGCGTGTTGACGCTGCTGTCGACTTTACTGCAGAGCTTTCCACTGACCAGTCTGTTGATTCTGATTGCCGGGCGCTTGCTGCTCGGTATCGCCCAAGGCTTGATCGGTGTCGGCACCATCAGTTGGTGCATGGGCCAGGTCGGTGTCGAGCACACGGCCAAATCCATCGGCTGGAACGGCATCGCTTCCTATGGTGCGATTGCCATTGGCGCTCCGCTGGGCGTGGTGATGGTCGCCGAATATGGTTTTGTCAGCCTGGGTATCGCGCTGTCGGCGTTGGCCGCGGGTGCGTTGTGGTTGATCCGCAACAAGCCTTCGGTGCCGGTGATTCGTGGTGAGCGCCTGTCGTTCTGGGCGGTGTTCGGCAAGATTGCGCCGTACGGCACCAGTCTCACTCTGGCCTCGATCGGCTACGGCACGTTGACCACCTTCATCACCCTTTACTACCTCAACCGCGGATGGACCGGCGCGGCCTATTGCCTGACCGTGTTTGGCGTGTGTTTCATTCTGTCGCGGCTGCTGTTTATCTCGGCGATCGCCCGGTTTGGCGGTTTTGCCTCGGCCATCGCCTGCATGACGGTTGAAACCGTCGGGCTGGTGATGTTATGGCTGGCGCCCTCCACCGCGTACGCGCTGATTGGCGCCGGGCTGGCGGGGTTTGGGCTGTCGCTGGTGTATCCAGCGCTGGGCGTTGAAGCGATCAAGCAAGTGCCAAGCTCCAGTCGCGGCTCAGGACTTGGGGCTTATGCGGTGTTCTTCGATCTGGCCTTGGCGATCGCTGGGCCGTTGATGGGCGCGGTGGCGTTGAATCTGGGGTATTCGTGGATTTTCTTTAGCGCGGCATTGTTGTCGGTGACCGGGTTGGGGCTCACGCTCCTTCTCAAGCGCCGGGCAACCTCCTGAAACCACCCATCCCTTTGTAGGAGCTGACGAGTGCAACGAGGCTGCGATCTGTTGATTGTGCTTCCACGATCAAGATCAAAAGATCGCAGCCTCGTTGCACTCGTCAGCTCCTACAGGGGATATGGGGTGGTCATCAGATTATTGATCCGCCGTCTGCATTCCCGCCCTGCTCGATTTGCCCAGCGCATGGGCGAAAAACCGGCCGGCCTCTGAAATCAGGTTGCGGTGAATATCCTCGCGATCCACCCCATCAGCATCGGTACACAACGCCGGCATGGCGCGGATCTGCTCTTCGGTGCATGGCGCCAGGAACACGAAGTGCCCTGCCCCGGCCAGCAGCTTGAAATCCGGCGCGGTGGGCAGTTTGCGCGCCAGGGCGGCGGCGTTTTTGTCGAAAGCGACCAGTTTGTCGCCGTCGCCGCTGTAGAGCAGCACCGGCACATGCACATCGGCGAGGGTATGGCGGCCGAATTTCAGGCTCAGCGGCGCCATCAGCAATAACGCATGTACCCGTGGATCGGCCACCGGCTGCAAATCATCGCGATCAACAATCAACTCGCCCTGAGTGTTGCAGGCGTCATGATCATCCGGGCGCTCTTGGCAATAGCGGCGCAGGCGATCGAGATCCGGTTGCGCCCCGGATAGAATCAACGCGGTCTCGCCACCCGCCGAATAACCGATGACTCCGACCTGATCAGCGTTGACGAACGGCGCCAGCATGCTGTCGCCGAGGGTCGCGGTGATGGCTTGGGAAATCTGGATCGGTCGCCCGTAAAGATTGCTCAGCGTGCCAAGGCGGCTGTGGTCGCGCCAGTTATCGCCGGGATGAATCACTGCCACCACGACAAAGCCTTTGCGCGCCAACGACGTTGCCAGATCATGCAAGGCCAGCGGCGTGCCGGTATTGCCGTGGGAGAGCATCAACATCGGAAAGCGGCCGATCGCAACTTTGGTGTCTTGCCCGGCCTCCACCGAATAACCCTCAAGCAAACTCATGTGCTCGCGGTCACTGGATGGGTAAAAAGCGATAGCGCGCATCGGTCGCAGATCGAGCGGGTCGAGGAAGGTCATCTCGTGATAACCGACGCTCCAGACAGGGTGGCGCCCCGGTGCAGCCTGCACTGAATTCAGGCCGCCCAGCAGGCAAATCAGCAACATTGCACAAAGAAGCCTCATGGATGCCCCACCCTGTTGGACCACATCATTGGATGTGCTGAAACTGCATAACCCGGGCCAGATTATGTAACAGCCAGAAACAAAAAACTCCGTATTCGGCCCTTGCGGAACCAGAATACAGAGTTTTTTTGGGATCACCTGAACATCAGCTGATCTTTACGCAAGCCTTACGCGGCGGCGAACAGTTGCTCGCTGATCTTCGCTTGCGCGGCGCTCATGGCGTTGTTGCGCACTTCTTCGCCGTAGGCCAGACCTTCAGCGCGGACGATTTCGATATCGGTGATGCCGAGGAAGCCCAATACCAGCTTCAGATATTCTTCGTGAGCGATGCCGCTGGCCTGACCGGCGTGGATGCCGCCGGAAGTCGATACGATCACCACTTTCTTGCCACCGCACAGGCCTTCCGGGCCGGCTTCGGTGTAGCGGAACGTCTGGCCGGCCACGGCAACGCGGTCGATCCAAGCTTTGAGCTGGGTCGGCACGGTGAAGTTGTACATCGGCGCGGCGATGACCACGGCATCGGCAGCGATGAATTCGGCCAGGGTCGAAGCGCTCAATTCGGCTTCGTGCTGTTGCGCTGCATCGCGCAGTTCGGCAGTGGTGCCGGCGGCAACCAGTGTGGTCGACGAGAAGTGGCTGATCGCGTCGGCGGCCAGGTCGCGGTAGGTGACTACGGCGCTCGGCTCGGCGGCTTGCCAGGCGTCGACGACCTGACGGCTCAACTGACGGGAAGCCGAGTTGTCGCCGAGAATGCTCGAATCTATGTGCAACAGTTTCATGTGGGTGCTCCTGGAAAGAATCGCCGGTGGCGACGGAATGGAGACAATCCTACGCAACAAACCAATAGCTGATTAGTCGCCGACAATGCGATAGTTCGTCCCATTGATAGAACAACCGGAAGACGCATGCAGGACCTCAACGATCTCTACTATTTCGCCAAAGTGGTCGAAGCCGGTGGATTTGCCGCCGCCGGGCGCCTGCTCGGCATTCCCAAGTCGCGGTTGTCACGACGCATTGCCGAACTGGAAGAACGTCTTGGCGCGCGTCTGCTGCAACGCACCACCCGTCAACTGAACCTCACTGCCGTCGGCGAACGCTATTTGCGCCACTGTCAGGCAATGTTGCTGGAAGCGGAAATGGCTGATGAAGCCGTGGCGAGCATGTCCAGCGAGCCGCGCGGGCGCTTGCGAGTGTCCTGCCCCACCGGGCTTGCCCATGAAATGCTGCCGACGGTGATCAGCGACTTTCTTGGCAAGTTTCCTCAGGTGCAGTTGGAAGTCGTACTGCTCAACCGCCGTGTCGATCTGGTCACCGAAGGCATCGATGTGGCGTTGCGCGTGCGCGATCACGGCGATGAAGATCCGTTGCTGGTTACCCGGCGCTTGCGTCAGGCGCAAGCAGTGGTGATCGCCAGCCCGGATTTCATGCAGGGCAAGACCATCAATCACCCGCAGGACCTGAAGAATCTGCCGGTGCTCGGCGCGCTGGAAGCCGATCGCATGGTGCATGTGCGTCTGCTTGATCAGCAGGGTAAAAGTGTCGATCTGAGCATGGAAGCGCGGTTGGGCATCGATGACTTTGTCGTGCGCAAAGCCTGCGTGCTGGCCGGTCAGGGCTTTACCGTGTTGCCGATGATGTTCTGCGAGACCGAATTGCGTAACGGCACGCTGGTTCAGGTGCTGCCGGAATGGTCGTTGCCTGGCGGCTGGTTGCAGGCGGTGTATCCGCACCGCCGCGGGGTGATGCCAGCGGTGCGCGCATGGATCGATCACTTGGTCGAATCGTTCAATGCCTGTGGGGATCGATTTCTATGAAACAAGGAAGAATGAGCGAAGCCGATGTAGCCGTATTTTGTCTGGCCCTGCCCGGCGCGCGGGAAGATTACAAATGGGGCGGCGTGCGGGTGTTCTCGATTGCCGGCAACAAGATGTTTGCCTTGCAGGGGTTACGCGGCGACTCGCTGGCGTTCAAGGTCGACAAGGATCTGTTTCTCGGCCATTGCGACCGCCCGGGTATCCATCCAGCGCCGTATCTGGCGCGGGCGCAGTGGATCATCATGCACCCGCCCTACCCGCTGGGCGCCGAGGAGTTGCAGGGGCTGTTGCGGCGTTCGCATCAATTGGTGGTGAGCAAGTTGCCTAAAAATACCCAAATCGGCCTGAAGCTGTAAACCGATCCCGTGTAGGAGCTGCCGGAGGCTGCCATCTTTCGGGACGCAGAGCGTCCCCGGCTGCATTCCCACGCAGAGCGTTGGAACGATCAAGATCAAAAGATCGCAGCCTTCGGCAGCTCCTACAGGGGGATGTGTGTTCTTTAGAACACGGTTAGCAGGTTCGATCCGAGGAAAATCTGGTCAATCCAGAACACCTGATGCAACAGCACAATCACCCAGAACAGGATCTGAAACGACACCTTGCGTGTCTTGTGCCGGAACACCTGCTGCGCAATCAATGCTCCCGGCCAGCCTCCCGCCAGTTCCACCGCATGCAGGATGTTTTCCGGGGTGCGCCAGGCATCGGCGCGGGCCTTGCGCTTGTCGGCCCAGTACAGAAAGAACGCCAGCACACTGACAATCCCGTATGCCGCCAACGGCACCCGCGAAATGCCAGTCAGCCACATCGACATGGAGCCGAACAACGGCAGCGCGCAGACGATCAGCAGCACCACAAGCTTCAATTTCACATGCTGAACGCGGCCGCCCGAAGGTCGTCCATCGGGGCGGCGCGTGCGGGAATCGTTCATGCCTTGGCCGCCGACCAGTCCACCCAGCCGAACTGCCAGGTCGCCAGAATGAACAGACCGAACGCGATCCGGTACCAGGCAAACGCTGCGTAGCTGTGGCTGCCGATGAACTTGAGCAAACCGCGTACGGCGATCATGGCGAAGATAAACGCCGTGACGAAACCAATCGCGAACACCGGGAAGTCTGCCGGCACGAACAGATCGCGGTATTTATAGCCTGAATACACCGCCGCACCGACCATGGTGGGCATGGCGAGGAAGAACGAAAATTCCGTGGCGGTCTTGCGTGACAGGCCGAACAGCAGCCCGCCAATGATCGTCGAGCCGGAGCGCGAGGTTCCGGGAATCATTGCCAGGCACTGTGCGAAGCCGATTTTCAGGGCATCGGTCCAGCGGATCTCGTCAACGGTTTCGGCATGCACTTCGTGCTGGCGCCGTTCGGCCCACAACATGATGATCCCGCCAATTACCAGCGCAGCGGCCACGGTAATCGGGTTGAACAGGTATTCGTGAATCAGGTCGGCAAAGATCACCCCGAGCACCACCGCTGGCAAAAACGCGATCAGCAGGTTGACGGTAAAACGCCGTGCGCTCGGCTGGGTTGGCAGGCCGATCACCACGTCGAGAATCTTGCGGCGAAACTCCCAGACTACCGCGAGGATCGCGCCGAGCTGGATGATAATGTTGAATGCCATGGCCCGTTCGCCGCCGAAGTTCAGCAAGTCGGCAACGATGATCTGGTGTCCGGTACTCGAAATGGGCAAAAACTCCGTCAGCCCTTCTACAACTCCTAGTATCAGTGCCTGCAAGGCAGTCCAAAGATCCATCAATCCCCCAGAGAGCGATGCACGCGGGCATGCCCCGATAGTATTTTTTCGTTCACTGCGTTCAGCGTAGCCGGTAAAAGCTGTAGCGATTGCGCGCGCACAGGATCCACACGAAACGGTAAAAATTCCGTGAAATTTCAAAACCGGATTCAGGTTTTCGCGCGCGGGGCCGAAATCCTAACAGACAAGCCTCAATAGCGCGCAGCGCGTTGGATGGCTTTGCCTGGCGCAGTCCCGAGCACTCAGCTGTGGCTGGATGCTGGCGATCGTTTATTACAAGAACAAGAATCCGGAGTGACAGCGTTATGAACAGCTTGCGCAGTGTGTCGATCAGCCGACGCTTGTGGCTCATCTTGATTGTGGCGGTGGTCATGTTGCTGACCTTGGGCGTGCTGATGCTCAAGCAGATTCACGACGACCTCTACCACGCCAAGGCGCAGAAAACCCAGCATGTGGTACAGACCGCCAGCGGCCTGCTCACGTATTACCAAGGTCTGGAGACCGCCGGCACCCTGACCAGGGACGCGGCGCAAAAGCAGGCGCTGACCGCGATCCGTGGTCTGCGCTATGACCAGAACGATTACTTCTGGATCAACGACCTCACGCCTGTGATGGTCATGCACCCGACCAATCCCAAGCTCGAAGGCCAGAACCTCTCGGCGATCCGTGACCCGGACGGCTTTGCGGTGTTCAACGAGATGGTCGCCATCGCCAAGGCCAAAGGCGCAGGCATGGTCAATTATCGCTGGCCGAAGCCGGGCGCGACTGATCCCGTTGCCAAGACTTCTTATGTGAAACTGTTTGAACCGTGGGGCTGGGTGATTGGTTCCGGCGTCTACGTAGACGATGTGCAGGCCGAATTCCAGGAACAGATGATCAAGGCTTCGGTAATCGGTCTGGCGATTGCGCTGATCATGGCGCTGCTGGTGATTCTGATCGCCCGCAGTATCGTCCGTCCGTTGCAGGAAACCGTGAACGCCATGGCCAACATTGCCAGTGGCGAAAGCGACCTGACCCGCAGCCTCGATACCCATGGCAAGGATGAGGTCACTGAACTGGCGCATCACTTCAATGCCTTCACCGCCAAGTTGCGCCGGGTGATTGGTGAGCTGCAGGTGTCGGCCAGCGCTCTGGGCCAGTCTTCCAGTGAACTGGGCAACGATGCCTCGCAGGCACAGCAGCGCAGTCAGCAGCAATCGCAGCAGATGGAATTGGTGGCTACGGCGATCAATGAAGTCACCTACGGCGTGCAGGACGTCGCGAAAAATGCCGAACACGCCGCCGCAGAAATGCGCGATGCCGAAGCGCAGGCGCAACAGGGGCAGATCAACATTGACGGCAGCCTGCAACAGATCGACAAGCTCTCCGGCACGATCGACCAGGCGGTCGAAGTGATTCGCACCCTGGCGGCGGAGAGCACGCAGATCGGCAGCGTGCTGGAAGTGATTCGCTCGATTGCCGAGCAGACCAACCTGTTGGCGCTCAACGCGGCAATCGAAGCGGCGCGCGCGGGCGAACAGGGTCGCGGGTTCGCCGTGGTGGCCGATGAGGTGCGCTTGCTGGCCCAGCGTACGCAGAAGTCGACGGCGGAGATTCAGTCGATGATCGAGCGCCTGCAGAATCATTCGGAGGCTGCGGTGAAGGTGATCGGTGACAGCAGCAAGGCGTCGCAACTGACCATTGAACAGGCGGGACTGGCCGGGGCGAGCCTCAATGCAATTGGCCAGGCGTTGCGCAATCTGAACGGACTGAATGCCTCGATCGCCAGCGCCACGTTGCAACAGGCGCATGTGGTTGAGGACATCAACCAGAACGTCACCCAGGCGGCCGGGCTTTCACATAGCACCGCGTTGGCCGCTGAACAATCCAGCGCAGCCAGTCTGCGACTTGGGCAGCTGAGCGAACAGCTCAATGGGTTGCTGCGCCAGTTCCGCGTCTGACCGATCACCGAGGTGAGGCCACCCCTCACCCCAGCCCTCTCCCCGAGGAGAGGGAGCCGACCGAGGTGTCTGGGGTCATACATCGACCTGAGCAATCGAGTCGATTATGGATTCAACGAAGATCGTTCAAACCGGCGCAGCTCAAAAGCATCCCCCAATCAGTCCCCTCTCCCTCCGGGAGAGGGCTAGGGTGAGGGGCTTTTGATCTTGCTAATGCAGTACAATCCGCCCCCTTCTTTCATTCCCACAAGGATCCGCCATGTCCGGGCTTGAACTGTTTGCCGCTGCCCTCGGTGTCATCGCCGTGTGGCTGACGGTCAAACAGAATCCCTGGTGCTGGCCGATCGGGCTGGTCATGGTGTTGCTCTACAGCTGGATCTTCTATGAAGTGAAGCTGTATTCGGACATGTTGCTGCAGGTGATCTACGCGGCGCTGCAAATCTATGGCTGGTGGCAATGGACCCGCGCCGGGACGATGCATGACGGTCGCGAAGTCACCCGCCTCGACACGAGGTCGATCGTACTCGGGCTCGCTGTCGGTGCGATTGGCAGCGTGTTGCTGGGCGCGGCGATGGCGCACTGGACCGATGCCGCCCAGCCGTGGCTCGACGCGGCGCTCACCGGCTTCAGTCTGGTCGCGCAACTATGGATGGCGCAAAAACGCCTGCAATGCTGGGCGCTGTGGTTTGTCCTCGATGTGATTTTTGTTGGCCTGTTCATCTATAAGGGCCTGTACCTGACTGCCGGTCTCTATGCGCTGTTTACCCTGCTCGCGGTGCAAGGCTGGCGGGAATGGC
The DNA here is from genome assembly GCF_024169245.1 of Pseudomonas koreensis. Classification (NCBI taxonomy): domain Bacteria; kingdom Pseudomonadati; phylum Pseudomonadota; class Gammaproteobacteria; order Pseudomonadales; family Pseudomonadaceae; genus Pseudomonas; species Pseudomonas koreensis. The sequence continues at coordinate 4,251,928 of NZ_JALJWP010000001.1, read as the reverse complement.
GCGCCGATCCGGCGTTGCGCACATGAAAGTGGTTGTTCTCACCGGCCCGGAATCCACCGGTAAGAGCTGGCTGGCGGCGGGGTTGGAGCAGCGTTTCGGTGGCGTGCGCGTTGACGAATATGTGCGCCGGTTCATCGAGGAAAATCCCCGCGACACTTGCTTGGCGGATATTCCTGATATCGCCCGAGGCCAGTTGCAATGGGAAGATCAGGCACGGGCGAAACAGCCCGCGCTGCTGATCCTCGACACCCATCTGCTGAGCAACATCCTCTGGAGTCAGACCCTGTTTGGCGACTGCCCGGTCTGGCTGGAAAAGGCATTGCTCGCGCGCCACTACGATCTGCACCTTTTGCTGTCGCCGCAACAGGTCGACTGGGCCGAAGACGGCCAGCGCTGCCAACCGGCTCTGGAAGATCGCATGACCTTTTTCGAAGCAACCCGCGCCTGGCTGATCCAGCATCAACAGCCGCTGCAAGTTATCGAAGGCAATTGGGCCGAGCGCCAGACGCAAGCCTTTGCGGCGGTCGAGCGTTTGCTGTCCAACTGAGCCCCTTACGCTGGGCATACAGGTCAAATCTGTCCGTTTTTGAAACACTCCTGACCGCGCAAAGCCCCCGTCCAAACGCTGTTCATCACTCCGTCACGTGACCTGTTACGCCGATGAAACACATCGGCGCAAACCCTTGTTCCAGAGCTATGTAACGCCAGTCGGCGTTCCTGCATCCCTTGATGTGTCTCAGCGGTGAAACAGTGCGCGCTGGAACCATTCCTTCAGAACCGCTAAACAATTGAAATAACAAGACAATCCAAATCCGGCACAGCTTTCGCTCTCTCCTTCACAACGCTGAACAACCCAGCCCACTGAAGAAGGAATTGCAGCCGTGGGGAATTTCAATAAAAGCCTGACCTGCCTCCTGCTGATCGGATCAGCCGTCAGCGCATTGATCAGCGTCAGCGTGCAGGCCGAAGGCAATGGCGTGATCGTCCTCAATCGCGACGTTCAACCCATCCCGATCGGCCGCAATGGCGGCAAAGACCCCTACCCGACCACGGTCAACGCCAACCCTTCGGCGCGGATCAACCAGACCCTCAGCAGCACTGAACTCAGCGACGGCGACTTCGCCAATGTCGCCAGCGGCTCGTCGATTCGCGGCAACATGACCGCGCCGAGTTCCAACCTGCCTGGCATGAACACCCTGACCAACCAGAACGGCCTGCCCGGTATGCGCACTGGCAGCGGCGGTGGCTCTGGCGCTTCGATTTCCAACACCGTCAACCGGGCGATGAGCACCGGGCTGGCGCCTCTGACTCGCATGGCCGGAGGCCAATGACATGAATCGCACCCTGCTGCTTCTCGCCCTGCTCGGCTGCACCAGCGCCATGGCCGATCCGGCTTCAGTCAACCAGGCGAATATCCAGAATTCCGGTGCCCAGTATCGCGGCAACTTCAACGTCAACCAGGCCGCCGGTGACCAGATGCAGCAAGCCAACACCAAAGCGATCGCCATCGGCACCGAGTCCCACGCCACCACCAGCGTCAGGCAGAACATCGACACGCCCGCCAGCCGCGCCATCGACGCCAGCGCGAACATCGGCGGCAACTCTTTCAGCAATGGCAACGGCATCCTCGGTGTGAACCAGGGCGCGGGTGCCAACAATCAAATGGCCAACGTCACGCGCGTCAGCATCAGTGCCGGCCCGCAGAGCGTTGACGACAGCGCCCTGTCGCAACAGAACGTGGCGTTTTTACCGAGCTCAGGAGCAACTGGTACCTCACCCGGCAGTCGCCAGGTCACGACAAGTGATCAGGCCTTCACCGGCAGCCGCGGGGTAATCCAGGTGAACCAGAGTGCCGGGGTGGGGAACCGCATGGCTAACACCCTGAGCATCCGGGTCGCTGACTGACCCAAACAAAGTGCAATTGGAAAAGTAACAACACTTAACCCAACTAATAAGCACGACGGAGAAACAACCATGAAACCTACAATGGCTCTCAAACCACTGGTTTTCGCACTCGCAGCAGTGATGGCAATGGCAGCACAGGCTGGCGGCCGTGGTGACAACAACGGTCATGGTAACGGGCACGGCAATGGTCACGGCCAGCCACAAGGTCCGAATCTTGAACAACTGCTGCAGATCACCGCAGGCGCCGGCGCCGCTGTACTCGACGCGCAAAACAGCGACGGCAACGTGGTGAAAAACCAGGGCACCCTGAACAACGCCAATGCCAGCGACTCGCTCAACGGCTCCAACGGCAACATGGGCGCCAACGTTGCGGCCGGCGACGGCAACCAGCAGGACAACGCTGCTGCACTGGCCACCGCTGACGAAAGCTTCATCTTCGGCAACGCTGTTGCAGCGTCGAGCGCGACTCAGGTGAACAACAACAACTACGTGAAAAACTCGTCCACTTTCAACAACGCCACGCTCAACAATGCCGGCAACAACGGTTCTGGCAACATCGGTATCAACGTGAGCTCGGGCAACTTCAACCAACAGAAAAACAACCTCGCCATCGCCGTTTCCGGCGGTCGCGTAGCCACCGCCGCTGCCTCTGCCAACCAGTCCTCGACTGGCCTGGTCGTGGAAAACAAAGGCGTGCAGGCGTACAAAACCGACACCCTTACCGGTACTTATGCAGCTGCTGGCACATTCAAAGCCAAAGGCACCGCGACCATCGAAGACGACAACCATGGCGGTTGGGGTAACCGTGGCGGGGGCCACGGCGGCAACGATGATCAGAAAGCCAAGTTCGAAGCCGTGGGCAGTTTTGGCCTCGCTGGCGTCACCACCCAACAAGTGTTGACCAAAGATGGCTGGAAAACCCCAGTCGTCAACAACGCCAACATGACCAACTCGATGAACAACTTCTCCGGCAACGGTGGAGCCAACGTCTCGGCTGGTGTGGGCAACCAACAAAGCAACTCGCTGTCCATCGCCGCAGGTTGCAAAGCCTGCATGTAATCGCGATCGAAACGAAAGCCCCGGCAACGGGGCTTTTTCCCAGGTTCCACAAGGCGTATTCGATCATGCGGACTCCTGCCCTCTTCGCTCTGCTTTGTCTATGCGGCCTGACTCAGGCAGCGCAGATGCCCGTCGCTGCCCTGCCGGGTGGCGTGCTGGTCTACAAGGACGTGCAAAGCATTCGCGAGCGCAAGTTTGCCGACATCGTCGAACAGAAAACCGATTTCAGCTGCGGCGCTGCTGCACTGGCAACGGTCCTGCGCCAGGCCTATTGGCTCGACGTCGATGAGGAGCACATCATCAAAGGCATGCTGGTCAACGCTGACCAGGACCTGGTGCGAACCCAGGGTTTCTCCATGCTCGACATGAAGCGCTACGTAGAAAGCATCGGCATGCGTGCCCGTGGCTACCGGATCCCGCCCGAGAAACTCGAAGCGGTGACCATTCCGGTGGTAGTCCTGATGGACATTCGCGGCTACAAGCATTTCGTCGTCCTGCAGCGTTCGGACAAGGATTGGGTCTACATCGGTGACCCGGTTCTCGGCCACAAGCGCTACAAGCACGACGACTTTGTCAAAGGTTGGAACGGTATTGTCTTTGCCATCGTCGGCCCCGGTTACGACAAGGCCAACGCCTTGCGCAGCCCTCCGGTGCCGCTGACGGCGAAGAACTCGCTGGACGGTTTCAACCCGGTCAAAGATGCGGAATTGATGGATTTCGGGTTCATTCAGAGCGACTTCTTTTAATCGCCGAGTTAGAGAATGGGACTGGACGTCCCGGGAGCAGCAGATGAAAAGCTCATACTGGCTGGCCGCCGCCTGCCTGGCAGCGAGTGCGTCAGGTTTAGCCCATGCCGGATTCAAACCCATCGAAATCAAGGACCAGGAGCTCGCCGAGCTGCGCGGTCGTTACGTCATGCCGGGGCGGATCATCAGCTTCGGCATTGTCATGAGCAGCACCTGGCGCAACGCCAGCGGCGACCTGATCGGGGCCGCCACCTCGATGCAGATCCAGGCCGCAACGGTCAAACCGGAATTCTACGTCTCGACCATCAAGGAGTCGGGCAACGGCAGCACTCCCACATTGGGCACCGGCACTGTCATCGGTGGCGCCGGCCTCAACAGCAGCCAGGGCGTGACGCAGAGCGTGCGCGCCGCCGGCGATGGCAACACCGCCAACAACAACGTCGCGATCAACGTCAGCGAAGCCAGTCAGGCGCCCGCTCTGGTGCCGTCGCAGGGCCAGGCCCTTGTTGCCGGGCAGACCATCAGCGGCAGCAACGGCGCCGGCAGTGTCGCGGTTTCGGCCAACGGCGGTGGCGTGCAAATGGCGATTCAGGCCAGCGGCAATCAGGGCACCGCGCTGCAACAGGTGGCCCAGGGCGGGCTGCTGCAGAACACCCGTTTGCTGGGTAGCGCCAACGTGGTCAACAACCTCACGCAACTCAACGTCGTACTGAACAATAACGGCAGAAGCGCCGGTGCACTGGATTGCAACCTGACCCAACTCGGGGCCCTACGCAATATCGGATATTGAACTACGCTGAGTCTCGATCATTGGGTTTAAAGGGACGGCTTATTCATGTATCGATCAGTATCACTGCGTGCCGCAGTGTGTTTGAGTACCCTTCTTCCGGCGGCAATGCTGCAAGCAGCACCCGACGCCGATGTAGAAGCCCTGAAACGGGAACTTCTGGAACTGAAACAACGATACGAACAACAACAACAAGCGCTGGCGGTACTTGAACAACGGGTCCGCCAGGTAGAAGAAACCCCCGCCGCCCCACCGCCAAAACGGCTGGCCAAATCGCCGTCCGACATGAAAGGCAATCGCGTCGCCGCCGGAGCCGCCACAGGCACCGGTGCGGCCGCCGCATCGGGAGGCGCCGCCGGGGGCAGCGGCGCTTCTTACGGTCAGTCGCTGGCTGATGATTCGCAACCAGCGCAGAGTGTTTCCAACCTGTATGACGAAGCCAGTGGTTTCTTTGGCGGCGGCAAGTTCAGCGTGGAAACCGGCCTGACCTATTCGCGCTACGACACCCGCCAGTTGATCCTCAACGGCTTCCTTGCGCTGGATTCGATCTTTCTCGGCAACATCAACCTCGACCGGATCAAGGCCGACACCTGGACTCTCGACCTTACGGGCCGCTACAACTTCGACAACCGCTGGCAGTTCGACCTGAACGTGCCGGTGGTGTATCGCGAGTCGACGTATCAGTCCGGCGGCGGCAACCAGGGCGCGGCAGGTGTCACCACCGAAGAAACCGTCACCAAGGATCCAACCATCGGCGACGTCAACTTCGGTATCGCCTACAAGTTCCTCGACGAGTCGGTCAACACCCCGGACGCCGTCGTCACCTTGCGCGTCAAGGCGCCGACCGGCAAAGACCCGTTCGGCATCAAACTGCGCCAGACCGACGCCAACTCCAACCTGTTCGTCCCCGACACCCTGCCCACCGGCAACGGCGTCTGGTCGATCACGCCGGGCATCTCGCTGGTCAAGACGTTTGACCCGGCGGTGCTGTTCGGCAGCCTCTCCTACACCCACAACCTCGAGGAATCGTTCGACGACATCAGCTCCACGGTCAACCAGAAAACCCCAGGCAAAGTGCGCATCGGCGACAGCTTCCAGATCGGTGCCGGTATCGCCTTCGCACTCAACGAGAAGATGAGTATGTCGTTCTCCGTTTCCGACCTGGTACAGCGCAAGAGCAAGCTGAAACAGGACGGCGGCGATTGGGAATCGGTGGTGTCGAGTGACGCCAACGCCGGTTATTTCAACGTCGGCATGACCATCGCGGCCACCGACAACCTGACCATCGTGCCGAACTTGTCGATCGGCATGACTGACGATGCGCCGGACTTCTCGTTCAGTCTGAAATTCCCGTATTACTTCTAAGGCAAAGCAAAAGATCGCGGCCTTCGGCAGCTCCTACATTCGGATTGCGTAATCCCTGTAGGAGCTGCCGAAGGCTGCGATCCTTTGATCTTCAGCCAGTTAACGAATCTGATGCTTATGCAACAACCGATAAAAAGTAGGCCGGGAAACTCCGAGGACTTTCGCGGCCACACTTAAATTATCACTGTGACGATTCAACACATCACACAACGCCTGCCGTTCCGCCCGGGTCTTGTAATCCTCCAGCGTGCCCATCGGCGTGGCAATCGAGTGCTGACTGATCAAGCCCAGATCCCGTGCTTCGATCTGCCGGCCCTCGGCCAGCACCAACCCGCGGCGTACCCGGTTGGCCAGTTCGCGTACGTTGCCGGGCCAGTCATGCTTGCCCATGGCGATCAGCGCATCCTCGCTGAAGCTTCTTGGCCGGCGTCCGGTTTCATGGCTATAGAAATGCGAGAAGTGATTGGCCAGCATCGACAAGTCGCCATGGCGTTCACGCAACGGTGCGGTGACCACTTGCAGAACGTTGAGGCGGTAATAAAGATCTTCACGGAAGCGCTTTTTCTCGATCGCCGCCTCGAGGTCAACGTGAGTCGCTGCCAGCACGCGAACATCCACGGGAATCGGTTGACTGCCACCGACGCGCTCGATGTGTTTTTCCTGGAGAAAGCGCAGCAGATTGGCCTGCAACTCCAGCGGCAGATCGCCGATTTCATCAAGGAATAACGTGCCGCCGTTGGCCGCTTCAATGCGTCCGACCTTGCGTTGGTGCGCGCCAGTGAACGCGCCTTTCTCGTGACCAAACAGTTCGGACTGAATCAGATGCTCGGGAATCGCCCCGCAGTTGATCGCTACAAACGGTTTGTTGTGGCGCTGGGATTGCCGGTGCAGGGTCCGCGCGACCAGTTCCTTACCGGTGCCACTCTCGCCGCGAATCAGCACAGGCGATTCGGTCGGTGCGAGTTTGCTCAGCAGTTTGCGCAGTTCGCGGATGGGCTTGCTGTCTCCAAGCAGTTCGTGTTCCGGCTGGTCGACATGAATTGTGCCCTGCCCGCGCAGTCGGGCCATGCCGAAGGCGCGCCCGAGGGTGACCTGTACGCGCGAGACGTCGAAGGGCAAGGTGTGGAAATCGAAAAACCATTCACAGACGAAATCGCCGACGTTCTGCAAGCGCAGAACTTCCTGATTGAGCACGGCGATCCACTCCGTACCGCTGCGGCTGATCAGCTCTTTGACGGCCTCGGGTCGCTCCAGATGGGAGGGCTGCAAACGCAGGAGGCCGACATCACAGGCGCGGTCGCCCGCATTTTCCAGATTACAACTGTCGACGTCCCAGCCCACGGCGCGCAACCCGGGCAACAGGCGATGGCAATCGTCGCAGGGATCGACCACCAGTAAACGTCTCGATGCAGGCGCTTCGCTCATGACTGTTCCTTGGCGCCAAACTTAATAAATGATTGTAAAAACAGTCATTTGGCAGACCCGGTTGTAACACTAGCAAGATTTTGACGGGTGCTTGTATCGATTGCTTATAGGGGGCTTATTAAAAGAGTTATAAGAAAGCTGGTTGTTAGTTAGCTATCGACTATTCGTAGTGTGTCAAACAGCAGCCCGCACCCTAACCCTCTCCCGGACGTAGAGGGGACTGACCGAGGCGTTTGCTCAAGTTATACCGACCTGAGATGCCGAGCCGAACTCAAGTACCGAAGTCTCCACAGGCCGGCTCCCTCTCCTCGGGGAGAGGGCTGGGGTGAGGGGTGAATTCGGCGCGGTGTTCGGACATGTGCAGGATTACCGAAACTAGCCGGGGTTATGTAAAGAACCTGAAATTTCTTTGTTTCAAGTGTGACCCGTCCCCCGGTTGCGTGCATCAGTACATACAAGTAACCCGCCGCACGGTAAGCCCAACCGACGGCACATCACTTGATTGGGCACTAATTAGAGAGAAGATCCCATGACTGCCCCGCTCCGTATCAACGAAGCTCTTTTGATTGCCAACCACGCGTTCAAGCCTTTCCAGTGCGTGGCCTGGGCGCCACAGGATGGTAATGGCGAGCTGAGCCTGACCGTCGTCGACCGCACCAATTCACACATCGGTCGCAAACAGATTCCGAGCAGCGCCTACTCTGACCCGGCGCAACTCGAACAACTACTGCAACAGGCGCGCGCCGAGCTGAGCGAAGACGGCCATAAGTTGCAATCGTGGTCGATGCCACACTGATAACCGAACAAGGGCGGATGACATAAAGTCATCCGCCCTTTTTTCTTACAGCAAAGCCGTTACTTCCCGAGTCAGGTCTTGCTTGAATGCTTGGCTCGCTTGCAACTGGTTCAACAAGACACTGTTCTGGCACAGTGCGACCGTCCTTCTGTTGATTCTCCCAGTTGTACTTCTCGCGATTCAGGGATTGAATGTTTCGCTCGTGCAGTCAGCCGCCCAACCACTGGGTATCGGTCTACTCGCAAGGAGACGCGTGCATGTCTACCCTGAACACTTTTGCGCTGCCCACTGCATGGAACAACCCCGGTTCGCTCGATTCGACATTCGCCATTGGCGGTATTGCGCAGGTGTATTTTGCCGGCAGTCTGTCCAGCCAGACACAGCATGTCGCGCTCGATGCGCAGGGCCGGATTCTGGTCGCTGCCAAGGTCGGTACGCCAAAAGGAAGTCGTTTTGGCCTGGCGCGGCTGCTGGCCGATGGTTCGGCTGATTTGTCGTTTGGCGCTCAGGGCAGCGTGATCGGAAGCTTCGTTGAGGGTTTCGAAGCCAGGGCGGGCAAGGTTCAGGTACTGTCCGACGGGAGGATTCTGCTGGCGGGCCTGCATTATGAAAATACTCATCGCACGCTGCCCGCCCTCGCCCTGTTCGATACCAACGGCCAGCGGGAGCGATCCTTCGGCGACAACGGCTTCCAGGTCGTGCGCCTGCCCGGCGAGCTGTCCATGGGCACCCGTGACAACTGGCTGCCGCCGGGCGTGCCGGGGGTTGAAGCCTGTGATTTTGCGGTGCAGGAAGACGGCCGCATTCTGCTGATCGCCAACCATCATTTCAGCCTCGCCGACCACGCCGGGATGCTGATTCGCCTGCAGCCCGATGGCCGCCTGGACGAGTCTTTCAACGGGCGCGGGTTCGTGATGGTCCGCCACCTGTTACTCAATACGTGGCTGAGCACCCTTCTGTTGAAGAAGGATGGCCGGATCGTGGTGGCAGGTTCCATCGACTTTCCTCAGGAAGGCCTGCTGGCGATTTATCTGCCCGATGGGCGTTTGGACGAGCGCTTCGCCGTAGACGGTTTCATGGCCTTTAAAACTCACGGGAAAAGCGCTCAGGTCAGTCAGATCATCGATTGCAACGACAGGCTTTATTGTTTTGGCAGCAGTCGCGATCCGATCCGCTGTCTCACGTTTGTTCTGCACGGGAACGGTCGACCGGACTTGCACTGTCACCATGGCCAGCCACAGGTGCTGGACATCGGTCCCAGCGGTTGCCAGTGGAATGCCGCCCGGTTGATGAGCGACGGCCGGATCATCGCTGTCGGGGCAACCATCGGCGGGGTCGAAGCAGACTTCATGGTTGCCCGGTATCGATGCGATGGCAGCCTCGACCCAGCGTTCGGCCAGGGCCACGGTTGGTTGCGCACGCGTCTGGGCCGAAGTCTCGATACGGCCAATTCGCTGGCCGTGCAAGCTGACGGCGACTTTGTGGTCGGTGGCTATTCGCTGGATGGCAACTACCGGGCATTGGTTGCGCGTTATCTGAATCGATAATCGGCATGCAAGCGGACCTTACCGTCCGTCGGTTACATAGCCCTACCTGTAATTTCTGACAGTAGACGCCTCGTTGAATCAGGGATCAGATGGAGGCACACGCAGATAGCTGCGTGCTTCACCTAAAAAAGGAATTTTGAAATGACTGATCAAGAGAAGTTGTCCGGGCGACTGACGCAAGTTGGCGCTTCAAGCAAGCGTGCAAGCGCGGTCGAACCGCGGATCCTCGAACTCAAACACCTGGATGGTAAGTACATTCCACCCGAGAGCGTCATTGAAGTTAGCGAGTTCTTTATCACAGCCGTGGGCACTGAGCGTAGCACGGCGGACCTTCTGGACGGCGGAATAACGATCGCCGCTGTAAAATTTGACGAGACTGGCCATGTTACAACACTCCTTTCCCACCAGTCTGTGGGTACCCGTGTCTACACCGTGCGAGATGAGTTTGGACAAGAGTCATCACCGTGGGTGATTACTATCGCACTGGGTCAGCTATTGATCGAATCTGTCAAAGGACCTGACGGCCAATTGATCGAAAACGGTTCAAGTACCGCACATACCGACCTGAGCTTTGTTGGCAACGGCCCGTCAAACCAAGTGGTGGAACTTGTAGATAACGGCATCGTGAGCCGGCTGGTCAACGTCGATCTAACAGGGCACTTCAGCGCCCGTATCCAAAATCTTAAGCCAGGCCCGCATAAATTCGTCGTTCGTGCGTTAAACGGCGAGGAGTCAGCCGCTTGGGATGTCGAGATCGAAAAACCGGCGTTGCTGAGCATTCAGTTCGGATTTGGTCAGGGCAATCATCAACCCATCGAAGATGGCGAAACCACGACGCAGACTGCAGTAGTTCTGGTGGGTACGGCCACGCCGCACGAGAGTGGACTGATCCTCAGCGATGCCCAGGAAGGGGTCGAGTTCATCGCGAATGAGTATGGAATTTTCAACGCCCTCGTTGAAAACCTTCTCCCTGGCTTGAGCTATACGTTCGTCTGCCGATCCTACTCGGACCGGCAGTCGGCCCCATGGACAATCAAGGTAGCCTCTTCGAAACTGCCGCCATTGTAATTCTGTATCACGGCGCTGGCGCCCGCCGAGTTAAAACTCGGCGGGTCAGTCTTGCCAATCGAATCTTTCAAACACCGTAATCGGGATCAACCACGAACACCTTGATCTTCCTTGAAACATCCGGCAACTTTCGCGCTTCTTAATAAAAGGAGCAGCCGATGTCCGGTTCAATCGCCCAGGCGTTCGCGCACAACTTCCTCGGGCAATCGCCACGCTGGTACAAGGCGACCATCGTCGGTTTTCTCATCCTCAATGCCGTGGTGCTGTTCACTATTGGCCCGGTCGCAGCCGGCTGGTTGCTGGTGATCGAATTCATCTTCACCCTGGCTATGGCACTCAAGTGCTATCCGTTGATGCCCGGCGGCTTGTTGTTGATTGAAGCGCTGCTGCTGAAGATGACCACCCCGCAAGCGCTCTATGACGAGTTGCTGCACAACTTCCCGGTCATCCTGCTGCTGATGTTCATGGTTGCCGGTATCTACTTCATGAAGGATCTGCTGCTGTTTCTGTTTTCGCGGCTGCTGTTGGAGGTGCGTTCGAAAGCCGTTTTGGCGCTGATGTTCTGCTTTTTGTCGGCGTTCCTCTCTGCGTTTCTCGATGCGTTGACAGTGACGGCGGTAATCATCAGTGCGGCAGTGGGTTTTTATTCGGTGTATCACCGGGTTGCATCGGGCAACGATCCGCGCGAGGACAGCGACTTCAGCGACGACCAGCAGTTGCCCGGGTTGCACCATGATGACCTGAATCAGTTTCGCGCTTTCCTGCGCAGCCTATTGATGCACGGCGCTGTCGGCACCGCGCTGGGCGGCGTCTGCACCTTGGTGGGCGAACCGCAGAACCTGCTGATCGGTCATGAGATGGGCTGGCACTTCGGCGAGTTTTTCCAGAAAGTCGCCCCGGTGTCGCTGCCGGTGCTGGTGGCGGGTCTGGTGACCTGCGTGCTGCTGGAGAAACTGCGCTGGTTCGGTTACGGCACACTCCTGCCGGATAACGTGCGTGCGGTGTTGGCCAACTATGCGGCTGAAGACAACGCCGAGCGTACGTCGCGGCAAACCGCTGCGCTGCTGGTGCAAGGCGCGGCGGCGCTGATTCTGATCGGCTGCCTGGCGTTTCACCTCGCCGAAGTCGGCCTGATCGGTTTGATGGTAATTGTGTTGATCACCGCCTTCAGCGGGATCACCGACGAGCACCGCCTGGGCAGTGCGTTCAAGGACGCCATGCCGTTTACCGCGCTGCTGGTGGTGTTTTTTGCCGTGGTGGCGGTGATTCATGATCAACAGCTGTTCGCGCCGTTGATTCAGTGGGTGTTGGCGTTGCCGGTCGATCAACAGCCGGGCATGTTGTTCATCGCCAATGGCCTGCTCTCGGCGATCAGCGACAACGTGTTTGTCGCGACCATTTACATCACCGAAGTGAAACAGGCGTTCCTCGCCGGGCACATGAGTCGGGAGCATTTCGAGACGTTGGCAATTGCGATCAATACCGGCACGAATCTGCCAAGTGTGGCAACGCCCAATGGACAGGCAGCGTTTTTGTTCCTGCTGACCTCGGCAATTGCGCCGCTGGTGCGTTTGTCGTACGGGCGCATGGTGTGGATGGCGCTGCCGTACACCGTGGTGATGGGGCTGCTGGGCTGGTATGCGGTGAGCTACTGGCTCTAACGACTAGCGATGTGTAGGAGCTGCCGGAGGCTGCGATCTTGATCGTTCCCACGCTCTGCGTGGGAATGAAGCCCGGGACGCTCCGCGTCCCAATCAAAAGATCGCAGCCTTCGGCAGCTCCTACTGGGTTTCAATGCGGGAGGATGTATTTCTCGATCGCCTGCGCTACGCCGTCTTCGGTATTGGATGCGGTGACGACATCAGCCTGGCGCTTCACCGCCTCTTCCGCCTGGCCCATGGCGATCGACAAGCCGGCGCATTTGAACATTGCCGGGTCGTTGCCGCCGTCGCCGATGACGGCGGTCTGTTCCAGCGGCACACCGAGGTATTCGGCGATCGTCGTCAGGGCGGTGCCTTTGTTGGCTTCCAGCGCGGTGACGTCGAGGTACACCGGCTGCGAACGCGACACTTGCGCCATGCCGTTAACCTTCGGCAACAGCTGTGCCTCCAGTTCGATCAACAAGTCAGTGTTGTTGCTGGTGGCGACGATCTTGTCGATCCGTTCCAGATAGGGCTCAAAGCTCTCGACCACCACCGGCGGATAGCCGAGGCCGCTCTGCTCTCGCGGGACCATCGGCCCGTGCGGGTCCTTGAGCAGCCAGTCACCGCCGCTGAACACCCAGATTTCCACGTCAGGTTGATCGGCAAACAGTGCCAGTGCGATCAGCGCCGTGGTTGCCGGCAAATAATGCGCGGCCAACAGCGTGCCGTCCGGCTTGACGATGGTGCCGCCATTGAATGCCGCTGTCGGCAGATCAACGCCGAGCGCCTCGATTTGCTGCAACATCGCTTTCGGCGGGCGTCCGCTGGCGAGGCTGAACAGCACGCCGGCCTCGCGCAGCGAACGAACCGCGTCGATGGTGCGTTGGTTCAGCGTGTGATCCGGCAGCAACAGCGTGCCATCCATGTCGCTGAGCAAAAAACGGATGGGTTGTTTCGCCAAGTCACTCATCCGAGGCCATGCCAGACGCGACCATCGCGAGTCAGGAGATCTTCGGCTGCTTGCGGACCATCTTCGCCGGCCGCATACAACTCGACGCTCGCATCCTGCTGCCAGGCATCGAGGAATGGCTGCACTGCTCTCCAGCCGTTCTCGATATTGTCGGCGCGCTGGAACAGAGTCTGGTCGCCCGTCAAACAGTCGTAGATCAAGGTTTCATAGCCGGTCGACGGCTGCATCTCGAAGAAGTCCTTGTAGGCAAAACCCAACTCGATGTTGGCCATGTTCAACGCCGGCCCCGGCCGCTTGGCCAGCAGGTCGAACCACATGCCTTCGTTCGGCTGGATCTGGATACGCAGGTAGGTCGGTTGCAATTCGTCGACTTCGGTGTCGCGGAACTGCGCATAAGGCGCCGGTTTGAAGCAGATGACGATCTCGGTATCGCGCACGCTCATGCGTTTGCCGGTGCGCAGATAGAAAGGCACGCCGACCCAACGCCAGTTGTCGATCATCACCTTCAGTGCCACATAGGTTTCAGTGGTGCTGTCGGGCGCGACGTTGGCTTCTTCCCGATAACCGTTCAACGGCTGGCCTTCGCGCTTTCCGGCGCTGTACTGACCACGCACCGAGTTGGCCCGCGCCTCTTCCGTCGACCAGGGCCGAATCGCCCCGACGACCTTGGCCTTCTCGCCACGCACCGCATCGGCGCCGAACGCCGCCGGCGGTTCCATGGCGACCATGGCCAGCAACTGGAACAGGTGATTGGGCACCATGTCGCGCAGTGCGCCGGTGTGTTCGTAAAAACTGCCACGGGTTTCGACGCCGACGGTTTCCGCCGCGGTGATCTGCACGTGGTCGATGTAATGGTTGTTCCAGAATGCTTCGAACAGGCTGTTGGAGAACCGGCTGACCAGAATGTTCTGCACGGTTTCCTTGCCCAGGTAATGGTCGATCCGGTAGATCTGCTTCTCGCTCATGACCTTGAGCAAGCAAGCGTTCAACGCCTCGGCCGTCTGCAGATCGGAGCCGAACGGCTTCTCGATCACCACCCGTCTGAACGCTTCGGGAGTTTCTTCAAGCAAACCGGCGCTGCCGAGGCGGCGCACCACTTCACTGAAGAAACGCGGCGCGGTGGCCAGGTAGAACACCGCGTTGCCGGTGCCGCTGTCGGCGATTTTCGCCGCCAGGGCTGAATAGGTGCTGTCGTCGAGGAAGTCGCCCTGGACGTAGCTGATACCTTTGGCGAGCTTGGCCCACAAGAGCGGATCAAGCATCTGATCGCCCTTGCCGACCTTCGCCGCCACTTCGGTACGAATGAAATCTTCGAGCTTGTGCGCGAAGGCTTCATCGGTAATGGCGTTGTGATCAACGCCGACGATCCGCAGATTCTCGTCGAGCAGGCCGTCGCGACTGAGGTTGTACAACGCCGGCATGAGCAAGCGCTTGACCAGGTCGCCGTGGGCACCGAACAGGAACAGCGTGGTCGGTGGTGCGGGTTCTGCCTTGGATTTTCTGCGGATCGTACGGGTCATTTTTTCGCGGTCTCCACGTGGCCGCCGAAGCCGAAGCGTTGTGCCGACAGGATCTTGTCACCAAAGGTGCCCTGTCCGCGCGAGCGGTAACGGGAGAACAGCGAGTTGGACAGCACCGGTACCGGCACCGCTTGCTCCATGGCCGCCTCGATGGTCCATTGACCTTCGCCGCTGTCGGCTACCGAGCCGGAGAAACCGTCGAGCTTCGGATCGCTGGCCAGTGCATCGGCAGTCAGGTCGAGCAGCCACGACGACACCACGCTGCCACGACGCCAGACTTCCGCGATGTCGGCCACGTTGAGGTCGAAACGCTGATCTTCCGGCAGACGTTCGCTGGATTTGGTCTTGAGAATGTCGAAGCCCTCGGCGAACGCGGCCATCATGCCGTACTCGATGCCGTTGTGAATCATCTTCACGAAGTGCCCGGCACCGGCTGGGCCGGCATGAATGTAACCGTGCTCGGCGCGATGGTCATCGGACTTGCGATCCTTGGTACGCGGGATGTCCCCCATCCCCGGCGCCAGTGCCGCGAACAGCGGATCCAGACGCTGCACGGTTTCGGCGTCGCCGCCGATCATCATGCAATAGCCGCGTTCCAGGCCCCAGACGCCGCCGGAGGTGCCGACGTCGATGTAGTGCAGACCCTTCTCGTTCAGCGTCTTGGCCCGGCGAATGTCATCCTTATAGTTGGTGTTGCCGCCGTCGATGATGGTATCGCCGGGTTCGAGCAGTTCGCTCAGGGTGTTGATGGTGTCTTCGGTCGGTGCGCCGGCCGGCAGCATGACCCAAACGGCACGTGGCTTGTCGAGGCCAGCGACCAGGCCCGGCAAATCGGCGACGCCCGTGGAGCCCTCGGCGACCAGGTTATCGATGAAAGCGGTATTGCGGTCATAAACAACGGTGGTGTGACCGTTGAGCATCAGACGTCGCGCAATATTGCCGCCCATGCGGCCCAGTCCAATAATCCCGAGTTGCATGTGCTGATGCTCCTTACTACAAATAAATATGTGTCATTGGTTATAGCCCAACGCGACTGTTGGAGGTTAGTCCAGAGCGTTGCGATGAAGTTTCCGGGCATTGTGCCCGATTCAGAGTGATAACGCCCCGAATCCTGCCGAAGACACACCGACCATGAAAAATAAAAAAGTTCCCTTCCAGGGCAAAAGAAATCAAAATTGGCGCCGATAGTAAGTCAAGCGCCTCGGAACGAGGAGTGACTTACAGTTGATGCACGCCATTTGCGAGGTGAGCAATGGGCACAGTACACACAGCAATGCCGCCACAAACCCTCTACGTTACGATCCGTCGCGATGAATTGCGCCAGTTGAAAGACGAGCGCGACCAGTTGAAGCACGAATTGGCGCAATTGCGCGCATTGACTCAAGGCTCGCAGCCGCAACCGCGTCCGGTTGTGCAGCGCGCGCCCCACGCCTGATCCCCCGCTGCTTCGGGAACGACCGTCGTCGTTCCCGACACGTTGCACCTCTGACCGCCTGATGCCACATAAAAGCGGCTTTTAACAAATCTTTCACATACCCTTGGGGATACTCCGCCCCATTCTGGCCGTACCTGCGCGTACGGCCTCTGTTCGTCGGTGTCATGGAAGCGTTCCGGCGTGGGTTTGATGATTGAGCTGGAGCGCTGAATGGCATTGTTCAAACGCAGCAAAACGACTGCGGCTGGTTTCGACTGGGCCGGATTTATCTGGCTGTTCGTTTTCTTCTGGTACTTCTCGGGTATCACCCAACTGCTGATCCAACTGACCGGCACATCCGGCTTTACCGGATTCCGTCAGGCGTTCGTGATGAGCGCATTGTGGCTGGCGCCGATGCTGTTGTTTCCCAGGCAGACCCGCGTACTCGCGGCGATTATCGGCGTAGTGCTGTGGGCCTGCTCGATGGCCAGCCTCGGTTACTTCTTCATTTATCAGCAGGAGTTTTCCCAGAGCGTCATCTTCATCATGTTCGAATCGAACGTGTCTGAGGCTGGCGAGTACATGACCCAGTACTTCGCCTGGTGGATGGTTCCGGCATTCCTTGCGCATACTGCGTTCGCATACTTCCTGTGGACGCGCCTGCGCCCGGTGTACATGCCGCGCGGCCGCGCATTGGTCGCTGCGACGGCAATTGTGGTTGCCGTGGTTGGCTACCCGCTGGTCAAGCAAACCCTGCGCATGGGAACCTTTGCCCAAGGCTTCGAGAAATTCGAAACCCGCATCGAGCCAGCAGTGCCATGGCAGATGGCCGTGGCCTATCACCGCTATCAGGAAACCCTCGCCGACATGCAGGGCATGCTCGACAGCGCGAGCAAGATCCCGCCGCTGAAAAACCTCAAGGACGCCTCGGCCGGCCAACCGGCGACCCTGGTGCTGGTCATCGGTGAATCGACCAACCGTCAGCGCATGAGCCTTTACGGTTATCCGCGCAACACCACACCGGAACTGGACAAGCTCAAGGATCAACTGGCGATCTTCGACAACGTCATCACTCCGCGCCCCTACACCATCGAGGCGTTGCAGCAAGTGCTGACTTTCGCCGATGAGCAGAATCCGGATCTGTACCTGTCCACGCCATCGCTGGTCAGCGTGATGAAACAGGCCGGCTACAAGACGTTCTGGATTACCAACCAACAGACCATGACCAAGCGCAACACCATGCTCACGACCTTCTCCGAACAGGCCGACGAGCAGGTGTACCTGAACAACAACCGCAACCAGAACGCCGCACAGTACGATGGCGACGTCATCGAACCGTTCAACAAGGCTCTGACTGATCCTGCTGAACGCAAACTGATCGTCGTGCACCTGCTCGGCACGCACATGAGTTACCAGTACCGCTATCCTCCGACGTTCGACAAGTTTCAGGATCGCCAGGGCGTACCGGCCGGCGTGCGCGATGACCAGTTGCCGACCTACAACAGCTACGACAATGCCGTGCTGTACAACGACTTCGTGGTTTCGAGCCTGATCAAGGACTACGCCAAATCCGACCCGAACGGCTTTTTGCTGTACCTGTCCGATCACGGCGAAGATGTCTTCGACTCGGCCGGCCACAGCACTTTGGGCCGTAACGAAAACAAACCGACCGCACCGATGTACACCATCCCGTTCATGGCCTGGGCCTCGCCAAAATGGAAGGAAAACCACGACTGGAACTTCGCCGGCGACCTCAGCCGCCCGTACAGCAGCTCGCAGTTTATCCATACCTGGGCGGATCTGGCGGGGTTGAGTTCGGATGAGCTGGACCGCAGCAAGAGTCTGGTCAGCGACAGCTTCGTACCGCGCAAGCTGTTGATTGGTGATCCGTACCAGACGGCGAAACGCGCGTTGATTGATTTCAGCTTGATGAAGCCCAAGCCACCGGCACCCGCAGAAGTGGCGCAGAAGTAAAACGACAAAGGGCCTGCAAGGGCCCTTTTTTGTGCCCGCCGGCCGTGATGCTTCTTCCTATCAACGACCCTGTAATACGCCGCAATATTTGCGATGAACGAGCGTTAACCCATTGTTAATGGCCGCGACGCAGACTCTCCCCCGAGATCTGCTTCACGGACGAACCGACTCCCACTTGTTCAGTAGGAGGCACCATGAAAACCACCACCATCATCCTCACCGCCCTGCTCGCCGTAGGCTCCACCAGCGTGTTCGCTGAGGGCGGCGCCGAGCGCATGCGTTATTACTACGACAACTTCCCGGTCGCGCACGCGCAGAGCGAGCAAAAGGCCGACGCCAATGCGAAAGAAATTCGTGTCCCTGCCGACCAGACGGCGCAGGTGACCGAGACTTATCGCGACTGAGCTTTATCGAGCAACCGATGGACCTTCCGTGGCTCCGCTCTGGCCCGGGAGATGACAGTTGAGGCGCCCTGCCTGGGGCGCCTTTTTTTATGGTCAGGCGGATATGTGTCCGGCTCGTGATCGGCAGTGAATTCGCCCCTCATCGGAACGCCGCCCGCCCAGCCCTCTCCCGAGGGAGAGGGAGCCGATCTTTTTGCTCTTCAAAACCTGAGTTCGGCTCGATATTTCAGATCGGCGTATCTGGATCGGTCACTGCGGTCAGTCCCCTCTCCCTCTGTGAGAGGGTTAGGGTGAGGGGCTTTTCAGGCTTGCAAAGCCTTTATCCAGAACCTGCACAGCGTTATTTGTAGGAGCTGACGAGTGCAACGAGGCTGCGATCTTTTGCAGTCAGTGGCCCCAGATGACTTCTTCAGTCCAGCCCAGTTCAGCGAAGTCTTCGGCGCGCAATGCCCTTTCGCCGACACAGAAGAACTCATCCAGCTGCGGTGGCTTGACCGTCGTGCCGCTGAGCATCGCATGCACCTGGCCGCGATGGTGGATCTGGTGTTCGAACAGATGCGAGAGCATGCGCAAGCGGCTGTCGTGTTGCGGTGTTTCGCGGGCGATGGTGACGATTCTCGGCAGATCGGCATCGCGCAGTTGTTCGCAATAGGCGATCAGACGACGGTCGACATGTGCCTGTTCTTCACGCAGCGCGGCGGCGTCGGTAAACGGCTCGTCCGCATTGAAGAACACATAGCAATCAGGGTGCGGCTCGTCACCGCGCAATTCCCGTTCGAGCGCGTCGACGTAGAACCAGTCGCAGGTGAGGATGTGATTAAGCGTGAGGCGGATGCTCGGGAAGAAGCTCACCCGTGGTGCGGTCAATTCGGCGGCATCGAGCTGGGTCCAGGCCTTGGCCAGGCGATGATTGGCCCAGGCATTCTGATAGGCCATGGTCAGCAGATGATGGGACAGCGGTTGGCTCATGTCGACGCCCTCCTCTTTTCAGGCTTCGGCGAAACGCTGCAATTGCATCTCCTGCAAACGACTGAGGGTGCGGCGGAACGGGAATTGCAGATAACCCTCGGTGTACAGCGCGTCCATTGACACGCTTGCCTCGACGTACAGCGGCACCTTGCGGTCGTAGCATTCGTCGACCAGCGCGATGAAGCGGCGCACGCCGTCGTCATGCACCGACAGCTGCGGCAGTTCGCGGTCGCCGGCGACCACGCGTTGCGCGCCATCTTCAGTGCCGCGCGCGATGCGTCCCTCACGTTTCTGTGCGCTCAGACTCGGCACTTCGCTCAACAGAATAGCCCGGTAGCGATCACACAGCGCGATAAAGTCCATGGCGGCGAAAGGTTGTTCGCACAGATCACGGTAACGGCACCACAGCACGGACTCACTGGCCTGCACCACGTTGAGCATTCGATGGCCCACGGCGACGGGTTCGTCACTTGGGCTCTCAGCCGAAACCTGCGATTTGAACACACCATCCAGCGCACTCGGTTTATCGGCGGTACGGACAAAATAGCGTTGTTCGATCGCCCCCGGATGCAGGCGATGATCCTCGGCGCCATTCACCGCGACCACCTGCATGTGCAACTTGATGGCCTTAATCGCCGGAGTAAAGCGGTCGCGATTGAAGCCGTCCGCGTACAGATCATCGGGCGGCAGGTTGGATGTGCAAACAATCACCACGCCTTCCTCGAACATGACCTGGAAAAGTCGCCCGAGGATGATCGCATCGCCGATGTCATTGACGAACAGCTCATCGAAGCACAACACGCGCACTTCGCCGGCCAGCTCCTTGGCCAGGGCGCGCAGTGGATCGGCGATGCCGCTCAGTTGGAAGGAGCGCTGATGCACCCAGCCCATGAAGTGATGAAAGTGCTGACGCCGCGCCGGCACCCGCAGGCTCTGATAGAACTGATCCATCAGCCACGTCTTGCCGCGCCCGACCGGCCCCCACAGGTACACGCCGCTGATCGAACGGCTACCGGCGTGCAAGGCTTCATGGCATTTTTGCAAGGCCCAGACCGCGTGTTCCTGGGCTTCATCCTGGATGAAGCCCTTGTGTTCAACGGCGTATTGCCAGGCACTGAGGGGAGAGTCGAAAGTCATGCGCGGGAGTATGCCACGGCGGATTTTCCATTGCTGAAGGAGGTACCTGAACGCAGATCATGTAGGAGTGAGCCTGCTCGCGATGGCGTCGTGTCAGTCGATGCAAATATTCACCGATACACCGCTATCGCGAGCAGGCTCACTCCTACAGGGGCAGCGGGCAAGCCTTGAGAGGCAGCAAAACCTGACCTTTCAGGCAGTTTTTGCTCGTTGCCCTCGCCGCCCTCTTGCGGCATCCTGCGCACCCATTTTCTGACCCGGCCTCGCCTCGCGGCGCGCACATCACCATGACCGCCTCTGAAAAAGCCTCGCGCAACAACGACCTGATTTACGGCCTCAACGACCGTCCGCACCTGACTGCCACCGTGTTCGCCGCGCTGCAACATGTGCTGGCAAGTTTCGTCGGCATCATCACCCCGACCCTGATCATGGGCGGCGCGCTGGGCCTGCAAAGTGAAATCCCTTACTTGATCAGCATGGCGCTGTTCGTCTCCGGCCTCGGCACGTTTGTCCAGGCCAAGCGCTTCGGCCCGGTGGGTTCGGGTCTGCTGTGCCTGCAAGGCACCAGTTTTTCCTTTATCAGTGTGATTCTCAGCGCCGGGTTCATGGTCAAGGCGCGCGGCGGTGGCACTGACGAAATCCTCTCGACGATCTTCGGCGTGTGTTTTTTCGCTGCCTTCATCGAAGTGGTGCTCAGCCAGTTCATCGGCAGACTGCGCATGCTGATCACCCCGGTGGTCACCGGCACCATCATTACGCTGATGGGCCTGTCGCTGATCAAAGTGGCGATGACCGACATCGCCGGCGGCTTCGGTGCGCCTGACCTGGGCGCAGCCAGTCACGTGTTTCTCGCGGCGCTGGTGATCGGCACCATTGTCGTGCTGAACCGCGTCGACGTGCCGTTCCTGCGGCTGGGCGCGATCGTCATCGGCCTGACCTTGGGTTATGTGGTGGCCTGGCTGATGGGCACGGTGGATTTTGCTTCGATCCCGGAAGTGCCGCTGATCAGCGTGCCGGTGCCTTTCAAGTACGGCTTCAACTTCGATTGGGTGGCGTTCGTGCCGGTGGCGGTGATCTTTCTGGTGTCGCCGCTGGAAGCGGCCGGTGACCTGACCGCGAACTCGATGATCTCACGGCAACCGGTCAAGGGCCCGCTGTACATCCGCCGGATCAAATCCGGCCTGCTCGCTGATGGTCTCAACTCGGCGATGGCGGCAGTGTTCAACAGCATGCCGATGGTGACCTTCGCGCAGAACAACGGCGTGATCCAGCTCACCGGCGTGGCCAGCCGCTACGTGGCGTTTTTCATCGCCGGCCTGCTGGTGTTGCTCGGTTTGTTCCCGATGATCGGCGCGGTGCTGCAACTGATGCCGAAACCGGTGCTGGGCGGCGCCGAGCTGGTGATGTTCGGTACCGTCGCCGTGGCCGGGATCAAGATCCTCGCCGAAGCCGGGCTGCATCGGCGCAACATGCTGATCGTGGCGATTTCCTTAGGGATGGGCCTGGGCATCGCGGCGGTGCCGGAAGTGTTGCGGGAATTGCCGCAAGCCTTGCGCAACATCTTCGAATCGCCCATCACTGTCGGTGCGTTGTGCGCGATCGTGCTGAATATCTTCTTGCCGGAGGAATTCATCGAGCTGGAGGAAGACGATTTCGACCCGGAAGCTTCGATTCTGCAGGTCATGGAAAACCCGGACGTCACCGCCAAAGGTGAACCTGGCCAAGCGGCGGCTGTCGCACAGTTGAACCGCTGACGTCGAGCCATGGCAAAAAAGGGCTGCACCGGCAACAGTTCAGCCCTTTTTCGTCGAGAGATTTTTATGCGCCGCGTTCACGCCGTCATCCTGTCGCTCCTGCTGCTGTCGCTCAGCGCCTGCGCGCTGTTTCCCCACCGCGACCCGGTGAACATCAACGTGGTCGGCCTCGAACCGCTGCCGAGCCAGGAACTGGAAGTGCGCTTCGCCATCAAGCTGCGCGTGCAAAACCCTAATGAAACGGCGATCGATTACAACGGCATCGCCCTCGATCTCGAGGTCAATGGTCATTCGCTGGCTTCCGGCGTGAGCGATCAAAGCGGCTCGATACCGCGTTTCTCTGAAGCCATTGTCACGGTGCCGGTCAGTGTTTCGGCGTTCTCGTTCCTGCGCCAGACCTTGGGCCTGAGCCAGACGCAAAGCCTCGATAACCTGCCCTACGTGCTTCGCGGCAAACTGGCGGGCGGGTTGTTTGGCACGATGCGCTTTAGCGACAGCGGCAAATTGAGTTTGCCCAAGGCGAGCGCGGCGACGTGGTAGTCAGCGGTTCCAATCGGGAGAACAACACACAACCCCTGTGGGAGCGAGCCTGCTCGCGAAGGCGGTCATTCAGGCGACTACGATGCTCATGTTGCCTACGTCTTCGCGAGCAGGCTCGCTCCCACAGGTTCTCTGCAAGTTTCAAGCTCAGGTGTTGAACCGCACCCCCGGCTTCGCCCGCTCGTCAACGGTCAACTCGAACACATCCGGCCGCGCATAATGGCCGACCACATCATAGTCATACCGTGCGCGGATCAATTGATCGGTATCGATTTCCGCCGTGAGCAGCCCCGTCTCGCCACGCAGCGGCCCGGCGAGTACATCGCCCATCGGCCCGACGATCACGCTGCCGCCAGCGATCAAGGGTCGGTCGCCCGGCCAGTTGGCGATCTCCACGCCCAACTCATTTGGCGAGGCCTGCACCTGACAAGCGCTGACCACAAAGCAGCGGCCTTCATGGGCGATGTGACGCATGCTGACTTGCCACATCTCGCGCTCATCCACGGTCGGCGCGCACCAGACTTCAACGCCTTTGGCGTACATCGCCGTGCGCAGCAGCGGCATCATGTTTTCCCAGCAGACCACGGCGCCAAGCTTGCCGACCTGGGTGTCGAACACCGGCAACGTCGAGCCATCACCCTTGCCCCAGATCAGTCGCTCGGTGCCGGTGGGCATCAGCTTGCGGTGCTTGCCGAGCAGCCCGGCCTGCGGATCGAAATACAGCACCGTGCAATACAACGTGCTGCCAGCGCGCTCGATGACGCCGATCACCAGATTGGCCCCGGTGCGCGCCGACAATCCGCAGAGCGCCTCGGTTTCGGCGCCGGGCACATCGATGGCGTTGGCAAAATAACGCGCGAAGGCCTCACGCCCTTCAGGCAAGCGATAGCCCAGCTGCGTGCCGAAGCCCTCGCCTTTCGGATAGCCGCCAAGCAAGGCTTCGGGCATCACCACAAGCGCTGCGCCGGATTCGATGATCGCGCTTTCCCAGCCGAGGATCTGATCGAGGGTTTCGTCTTTGCCACTGGGCAAGGCGCCGATCTGTAGTGCAGCAACAATGGATTTTGGCATCGTGTTTACTCCATCAGGTTCAGGTGTTGCCGATTCTCCAGCGCCACGCGATCATGAATAAAGCCCCAAACGCTGCTGAATGATATGAGCCAAATGAATATCGCAAACATCGATCTCAACTTGCTGAAAGTTTTCGAAGCACTGCACGAGGAATCCAGCGCCAGCCGCGCCGCCTTGCGCCTGGGCGTGACGCAATCGGCGGTCAGCGCGGCATTGCGGCGCCTGCGCGAGGTTTACGGCGACCAATTGTTTGTGCGCACCGGGCGTGGCCTGGCGCCGACCCTGCAAGCCAACCAGTTGAAACCGGTGATCAGCGATGCGTTGAACAAATGCCGGCAAAGTCTGGCCATGCTCGATCCGGCAGCCAATCAGTACGACGGGCGTTCGGTAGCGATTGGTCTATCAGATGATTTTGAAATTGCCTACGGTCGCCCCTTGATCGAGGAAATCGCTCGTCGCGCGCCGAAACTGCGGCTGATCTTTCGCCAGACCCACAGCCAGATCGTTGCTCGTGCGCTGATGGAGCGCAGCATCGATCTGGCGATCACCGCTGGCGGCTTCGCCGAGCGTTTGCTCAGTCGTCAGGTATTGGGTGAAGGGGGCTATGCGTGTCTGGTCGATCCGGCCAGTCTTGCGCCGGGCCAGCAGCAGATCGAGTTGCAAGAGTTTGTCGCCCGCGAGCACATTCTGGTGTCGTCGGGCGGCTTTATCGGCATCACCGACGAGGGATTGGCGGCCGTGGGATTGAGCCGCCGGGTCTGCGCGTCAACCACACATTTTGCCGCGCTACCCTTTCTGCTCAAGGGCAGTCAGGCGGTGGCGACCATTCCGGCCCACGCCGCCGCAAGTATTGCCGCGCTGGGCGGACTGGCGTTGCTGCCCTGCCCTTTGGCTTTGCCGCGCTATCCGGTCGAACTGGGCTGGCGCACCGGCACGCAGATCGATCCGGTGCTGGTCAAGGTGCGCGAGGCGATTGCCGCAACGTTCGGTCAGGCGTGACGCGGTTTACTTGTTCGCCGCCATCAGGCGGTTGACTTCGCTGCGCACCATGTTGGCGAATTCCGGCGGCGACATGCCGTCCAGCTCGGCGCGGACCCACTCGGCCCATTTGCCCTTGCGCTTGGAGCGCTCGCCAAACAGACGCGCGGCTTCGCCTTTGGCTTTACCCAGATTGTTCTGCCAGAGTTCGAACAGACGGGATTTCTCGTCTTCCAGCGCTGCGCGCTCTGCGAGGGATTTGTCGGCCAGATTGAAACTCATGGGGAATTATCCTGCTGCGTAAAATGGCGACATCTTACACGCTCGAGGGAAACCTTCGTTGCAGGTTTTCCCCTTCTACGCGAATCACGTGCAACTTTTCACCTGTCGCTACACTCCATTGGTCAGTGTCCATTCACCTGCAAGGAGTCACCCAATGGCCCGTAAAACCGCCTCGCAAGCTGCCGAAGAGCAAATCAAGGATCAAGCCTTCAGCGAGCTTCAGGCTCTGATCGAAGAATCGGACAAACTGCTCAAAAGCGGCGCTTCTCTGGTTGGCGAAGAAGCGGAAACGCTGCGCGCACAAATCGCTCTGAAACTGCAGCAGGCGCTGGATTCAGTGTCCAGCGTACGCGAACGCACCAAACCTGCGGTCGAAGCCACTGAAAATTACATCGGTGGTCACCCATGGCAGACCGTGGCGATCTCCTCCGGTTTCGGTCTGGTGGTGGGGCTGCTGCTCGGCCGTCGCTGAGTCCAGGCACCACAAAAAAGGCGAACCTCACGGTTCGCTTTTTTTATGCCTGCGCACAGCCTCAATCCCCTGCCAACTCCCGCAACTGCCTTAACGTCTGCTCATCCAGTTCGATTCCCTCCGCCATCGATCGGCTGCGCTGCAAATGCCGGCGATCCCCTGGCAAGCGCTTGAGCCCGACCCCGTGCATCTGCCGCACCAACTCCTCGCTGCGTTGGGCAAAACTCTGCCCCGCGGCCTTGCTCGGGTCGATCACAATCAACAGCTGCCCGGTCCAGGGCGTTTTTGCTCCGGGATGATTTGACCAGTCAAACTCGAACGAAAAATTGCCGCCGGTCAACGCCGCCGCGAGTAACTCAACCATCATCGACAGTGCCGAACCTTTATGGCCGCCAAATGGCAGCAACGCCCCGCCTTCGAGAATCGCTTTGGGATCCTGCGTCGCCTGGCCGAGGCTGTCGACGCCCATACCGGGCGGCAGCTTTTCGCCTTTGCGCGCCGCAATCTGCACGTCGCCATGGGCAATGGCACTGGTGGCCAGATCAAAAACGATCGGTGCGGCATTGGCCCGTGGCGCGGCGAAGGCAATCGGATTGGTGCCGAACAGCGGTCGATCCGCGCCATGGGGTACAACGCAGGTCATGCTGTTGACCACGCTTAGCGCGACCAGACCCTCGTCGGCAAACGGCTCGACATCCGGCCACAACGCAGCGAAATGGTGCGAATTGCGAATTGCCAATACGGCGATGCCGGCATGACGCGCCTTTTCCACCAGCAATGATCGGGCGGCAGCCAATGCGGGTTGGGCAAAACCATTGCCGGCGTCCACGCGGATAAACCCGGGCGCGACGTCTTCAACCTGGGGTACGGCATGGCCATTGACCCAACCGCTTTTAAGGGTCGAGACGTAGCCGGGCATGCGGAACACACCATGGCTGTGAGCACCGTCGCGTTCGGCGCTGGCACAGTTGGCCGCCAACACCCGCGCCACTTCGCTGGAAGTGCCATGGCGCAGAAAAATCGTTTCAAGCAATTGCGTGAGTGCTTCGAGGGATAACGAGGACAAGTCATGATCGTGTGGCGCAGACATCTGAAGCTCCAGAATGATTATTGGAGGGAACAACAGCGTACGGTCGATTAGCCCACCGATTAACCCCGCCGCAGCTGTCAGCTGTCAACCCTTGGATTGATCGGCGATGACCGGCCTGCGCGACTGCACAACTCAATCCGGCGCGTGCGGTAACCCTGTACCGCAAGTGCGCCGGCCTGCGGATCTATTGTTGGGCCTCTGCCCAATGGCGTCCTGTTCAGAGCTCCGATGATGTCCAGTTCGACTGCACCACTTCTATTTCCCGATTTTCTGAAATCCCCCGGCCCGCACACCCTTCTGGCGGCTGCCCACGGTTTCAACAGCAAAGACTTCGATTGGCTAGCGCATGTGCAACTGGCGACCCACGCCCTGCGTAGCGAGCAAACCCCGCCAATGCTCGCCGAACGCATTCTGCTCAATGCCGACAAACAGCTTGCCGTGCCTCTGGCCGGCTGTTTCGTTCTTGGCTGCGGAACGCAGGACAACGGCGTATTTCTGTACACCCCCTACGATGGGTTGAAGAAATACAGCGATGACGAAGCGCTAAAGGAGGTGTTGCAAACGCGCCTCGACAACGCCGACGAGCAAGACGTTTTGCTGGCCTTCCTCACGGCATCGGTGCGCAAAGAGCTGGTGGAAAAGCGCGGAATCACCATGACCCGTGAAACCATCGAAGGTGATGTGTTCGAGGACCAGCAGTCAGCGATCAGCGATGGTCAGGACGGGGGCGCACGCGACCTCCTGGATGAGCTCAAACGCCTGCCTTCACTCACAAGCCTGCTGGAAAAGATCCTGGACGAGCTGCTCGAACCTCATTTTGGCAATGTCCAACACTCGCTCACCCGGGTCAGTTTCTACGCTGCGACATCCTCCCAGGTCAGGCAACGGGTCGATTCGCTATCGCTGAACGAGGCGTTGCTGCTGCACTTTCGTCGTCAGGGCTGGCCGCACGGACAAAGCGTCGAATTTTCTCATCCAGGCCGTTCCCCGCATGAGAACGACCAGACAGCCTGGGCAGATGCGATCAAGTCTGCGTCGGGCAAACTGACCATGCTGTTGTTTCGTCAGCTTGAGGTGTATTGGAATGCCGCCTCATTCGAGGGCTCGCCAAGACGCACATTCTTCAGTCACGCGCTGCAGGATCAGGCGCGTGCCGATCTGCTGGTCAAGCGCGAAACGCAAATGCTCTCCGCCGCCGAGTTCGACGCTCTGCACACTCTGATCCGCGAGCCCAGCGTGGCTGTGCGGCGTCCCACCTTCGAAACGGTGTGCTTGAGCGAAGAGGCCACCTGTGTCGAGCTGGCGGGTTCGCTGATGATCAATCACGACAAGTCCTATCTCTACACCCCCACCCAGGGCCTGCAGGTACTCACCGACTATGCCGATCTCCAACAGACGCTACAGGCAAAACTCCTGGCTCCCGGATACGAAGACGAACTGTACGGGCTGATGAGTCTTGAGGAGCGTAATCGCTACGTGGGTTTCGCCAACGCACAGGTATCGGGGGAAAACATCAGCGGTGAGATCATGCCCACGCTATTGGAGGCGATCCTCACCAAACAACGACAGAACATCGAGTTCGTTCTGCTGCGCTTCTGCCAGAGCGAGCGCACTACCGACGTTAATGCACTCTTCGATAAGGCCCTGGATATTCGCTCGATGATTCATGAGCGCTTGCTCAAGCTCGACGTCAATGAGCGTTGGAGTACCCGACCGCTGTTTGCCAGCGCTCCGCCGTCTTCACTCGTGCAAGCCGACAAAGCTGCACATCTGGCGACCAGTCTCAAGCGAACCCTGGAAAATCTGATCAGCAACTTCAAACAGCAGCCGATCACGAGCAGCGCCGAACAGCGCAATTTTCTCGAGGGCATTCGCTGGAAACTGACGCAGGCATTCGAGGATGGAATACGCGGTGAGGCGTATGTACGAAGTCTCAGCGGATCATGGCTGGAGGCGGAACGAAAAATTGTCGATACCGTGTTCGATGCCAGGCACGCTTCGCGCAGCGACCGCCAGTCCCTCAATGGTTTTCGCCCGGATGCCTGGTCGCTCTCCCTCACCTGTGCCGGGCACAACGATGTGCTGCCGCTCGCTCACTGTGTGCTCCTGACCGAGCGCGGCGGCATGGACATCGAGCATTCCGGACGCGTCGTTCTGTGGACGCCGGCGCTCGGCCTGGAACGGTTCGACGATATGGCGGTGGCGCAAAAGCAATTGCAGCAGCGGCTCGACGACAACAATCAGAGCCATACCTTGCTGGAAAATCTGACCAATGCCCAACATCGGCTGGACCAGCAGTACACGCTGGGCAGCTTTCAACTGATCGAGGGCAATGCAGCCAGCGATCGCATGCAATCGGCTATCGAACACTTCCTTGCTGAAAGTGACGTGCTGCGCGTCTGTATCAAGGACGAAGGCACGCTCATGGACTTCCTCGAACACAAGAAAAACGCTGTCATCGATACCAACCTGCAACGTGCCGGCGATCTCGCGGGGACCCTTGCGCGTCACCTGGATTTTCCCGTCTGGTTACGCGTCGCGCCGGTGACGGAACAGCGCACGCACCTGGCACTGCTGGATGAACTTCGGCACGCGTTCATCGATGGCAAGGATTTCCTCGATGACGCCCCGGCCCTGGCTACTCATATCGAGCACAGGCTGAAAAAACTGCTCGATGCCAGATACCCAGGCAATGGGCTCAGACCACAGGACATCCAGATCACTCCCAACCTGACCCTGGCCGGCCCCGCCTGCGACCTGCTGGAGTTTGCCCTGCATCACTACAATGTCGTGCAGGGCAGCGGTTTCAAAGTAGCTTCGAAAACAGCCACGGCGTTACCGGAAAATTTCGACCAGATCGCCGTACGGCAACTGCTGCAATCGCTCGACGTCGCCACCACCTACACCGGAAAAGTGACCGAAGCGCTGTCAGCTGACAGCGCACCCGCGCGCACCAGCAAAGAACGGTTTTTTCGCCAGTTGCCCTGGCAATTGATGCAGCACGCCCACTCGATGAAATTGCAGCAACAACTCTCGGATACCGGTTACGACAACATTTGCCAGGTGCTCGATATGCCGGACGGGGTAGCGCGCGCCATGGTCGAGGGTGCCGATGCCATCGCCTGCCTGCTGTCGTTGATCAAGACTGCCGGCGCTAATGCCGTGGATGCGCTTGGACTCTATGTAATCGGGCCGCGTGCGGGGCAAACAGGACCGCGGGTGCTCTACGCGCCCTACTCCAGATACGTATTTCGCGAATTCGAAAATGAAGCGCAATTGATCGATGCAGTGAACATTCCAGGGCATTTTCAGGATTTGATCATCCGGCGTCTGCCTGAAGGGCAGCAGGCCGTATTCAGGAATCTGTGGAAAACCACGATAGGCAAACACAGTGAAATCACACTTCACTGCACAGCCATCAATGGCAATGTGCTCGAGCAGTTTCACAAGGATACTCTGCGCCTTCTGCCGCAAATGCTCCGTAGTCAGCCGCACATCAATGCCCAATCGGATTGGGAAGCGGCGAAGATTCTGTTCAGCCGCGGCGTCCCTCTGGTGCCTCACTTGTTGCCGGGGAAACTCGCCTCGCCGTTGTTCCTTTGGCAGAGCTACCAGGACTTCAAGGCCTCCGCCGAAGGCCTTCAGGACCACCACTGGGCCAACGCCCTGAAAAGCTTTATCTCGGGGGCGATCTCGCTGTGCAGTCTGGGACGTCTGTCCTGGGAAACCGAAGCAGAAAAGGCAACCTCCGAATTCGCCGCTCAGGCGCACTCACCTGCGGAAACCGACACGACGGTGGAAGCAGTACCGCGTTGGGCAAAAGTGTCGCCCCTTAGGCCCGCTCGAGTTGACTTGCAGTCCTTTGAAACCAGTACGGCACTGGAGAACCTCAAGCTTGAAAACAGCAAACTGGTCTATGGAGATACGTCGACAACACAGAAATATGCGGCGATTGCCGGCAAGGTTTACCCGGTAGTCAAGGCAGAAAAGGCCTGGTATCTGCGCAAACCGGATGGCAGCGAGGGACCGGCGCTGGAAGAGAAAAACGCCAGGCTTGTTCTCGCCCGACCCGACCATACCGTCCAGCGCTGCCGATCAGGACGCCGCAGGGATACGCAGGACGAGGTCGAGCTCAGCCGTTCCACATTGATGCACGTCCAGGCACAAGGCATGGCGGAGATCCACCGCCGCTATCCGGCCAGGGCCTTCGTCATTCAGCAGGCAGTCGCCCGGGCGCGAACCTACGCGCTCAATTGCCTGCATAACTTTGTCGTGAATCGCGACAATCCGGGTGGCACTCGCCTTGAGACGGTTCTCAGGGATTTTTTCGAAGTGCCGCAAGTGACCCCCTTCATGCTGCGCAAAATCGAACAGGTGATCATCCCGATCTGTCGCGAGCTGACTGATCCAAAGGACGATCTGCTCTATACCGATCGCTTCTTTGCCGGCCTGAACACGCGCTACCGCGACGACACTGTTGCCTTTGTCTTTAAACAGGACAAGCAAAGGATAGTCCACCTGACCGAACACTTTTTCAATCCTGACCTGGATGCCTACACGGCTCACTTGCCTGCCAGATTCAATGTTGATTCCCATGCGCGTGCTGTCGCCCTGATCCACGAGATCTCGCATTTGGTTTGCGACAGCGAGGATGTAGTCTGCGTGGAAGCGATGGCGCCTTACCCGCATCTGATCGATACAACCACGGCACAAGGGCAACTGCTCAAAGCCAATCTTGACGCCATGCGCAGGCCCCTGTCCCGATTCACAACGGCTTCGCGCCTGTTTACCGAGAAACGACCGAACGGAACATGGTTGGATCTGGATCGGTTGCCACTGCGCGCCATTGAGTACGAAAAAATTCTCAAGCTGACAAAAACCGGAAACATGGCCGACGCACGCAAAGCGTTTCGCAATCCGCTTGCGTCAGAGGCACGTATAGAAGTGCTGCTGCTCAACGCCGACTCCATTGCTTTACTCATCAGCGAGCTCGGCCGGGTTCTGGACCCGCTCCCGCAACCGATTCCCTTGCCGGCACCCGGGTCGACTCTGGCGTCATCCTCTTAAACACGGTTACAAAAAAATGCGCTGGCTCGATGCCAGCGCATTTTTACAGAACACTTCGTTTGTTACGGTGGCGTCAATCCTTCTGATCGCGCAACACGTTGCCCGATGCACCGTCGATACGGAATTCATAGACGCTGCCATCGGCCTTGCGGCCCTCACCTTCCCAGTAACCATCATTGTCGGCACCGATCTCGTAGACCTCGACATAACCGGCCTTGGTCTTCGCGGTCTCGATGGCTTTTTCGATGGTGATCCAGCCTGCGCCCGGCTTGTCCGCCAGGGCGGCGCCGGCACTGAGCAAACCGGCGGTGGCAATCAGGGCTGCGAATGTGTTTTTGATCATTTTTTCACTCCATTAATGGATAGTAGGCAGGAACGTCCTGTTTTTTGGGCGCCACCAGGAAAAATAAGTTCCACGTTGATGGGTAAATGCCATGACACAGGTTCTCGGCGATGTCCCGTCGAGGTTAGAATGGGCGAAATCAGGACGAGTCGATGACCCAAGACACTCTCTCGGAAGCCGAATACGATGCGATCACCGATGCCGCCGCGCATTGGTGCATGCGTCTGCACGCCGCTGACTGCACGGACGAGGAACGTCGCGCATTCCAGGACTGGCACGATGCGCATCCGCTGCATGCCTTTGAATACGAAGCGATGCAGGAAATCTGGGAAGTGGCTGGTGATCTGCCTCGAACCGGGCCAGATGCACTCGCCGCGCAAGGCAAGCCTTCGCGATCGTGGCGCAAGTTCGCGGTCATCGCCGCAGCCTGCGCCCTCGCCTTGCCGCTCGCCGCTTATAGCGGCTGGAGTCTGGGCTGGTTGCCCGACAGTTATCAGCATTACGCCGCCACCGACAGTGTGCGTCAGGTCACCTTGAGTGACGGCAGCCAGCTTGAACTCAACCTCAACACCGACCTGAGCTTCAGCAATTACCGGCATGAACGTCGTGTAACGCTGAACAAGGGCGAGGCGTTCTTCACGGTCAGCCATGACACGTCTCATCCGTTCGTGGTTCGCGCCGGCGAAGGCCGGATCCGGGTCACCGGCACCCGCTTCAACGTGTGGATGTATGCAGATCAGGTGCGCGTCAACCTGGTCGAGGGTTCGGTGCTGGTTACCAGCAATCGCGACTTGCCGGGCGAAGGCCTGCGCCTCGGGCCGTCGATGCAGGCGCGCTACCGGCATGGCGACTACGCACCGCAAATCAGCCAGACCTCCCCCGGCGACACGTCACTGGCCTGGCGCAGCGGCAGGCTGGTGCTGGACAACCTGGCACTTCACGACGCCTTGCCACTGATCAATCGCTACCTCGACAAACCGTTGATGCTGGCCGATACCAGCACCGGCGCGATCCGGGTCGGCGGTATCTACAACATCAAAGAACTGAACAACCTGGCGAACAGCCTGCCCAAAGTGCTGCCGGTCTACCTGACCCGCAACAAGGAAGGCAACCCTGTCATCAACTCGATGCCGCAACGCCCGTCTAAAAGCTAAAGGCCGCGTCCCTTGCAGGAGGCGGCCTTCGTTTGTCTCAGGTAGCTGCGGACTTACTGCGTTGCCACCTTCCCTGCCTGATCCTGCGTCTGCCGAATCGTCTGCACCTGATACTGCGGATCGGCCTGGATCTGCTGCTCGGTGAACGGCAGGACACTCCACTGCTTCTTCGAAAACGCTTCGGTCTGATCGCGCGAGTATTTCGAGGCCGGATCGCTGGAGAGTGAGAATGCCAGCAGCCCTTGGGCATGCGGCCCTTTTTCATCGAAGCTCACTACTTGCAGATAGCTGGTACCGCTGACCACCTCGAGTTTGCCGTCATCGCGGGGCACGCTTTGCATCGCGTTGTAGATGCCCAGCGTCCCTGGCCCACCGTGAATCGGTGTTTGCTGGCCGCCACCGCTGACCACCTGGATATCACCCCAGCGCATATCCGGTTTCAGCCCCTTCTTGCCGGTCGACTCGACCGACTCCAGCATCGCCTCGCGCAGCGCTTGCGCAACGTTCGGCCGCTCGACCGCCAGGCCGCGCGGAGTATGTTGCGCGTCTGCGGGGTTGAACGCGACACGCCAGATATCCGGGGACTCGAGCAGCGCCTGCATGATGTTCTGGAAGTGCACCAGACCAAGGCCGGAGTCCAGATTGGCGCGCCCATCCCAGGCTTTGAGGCTGGCACAGGCAGGTTGCAATACCGCCGTATCGCTGCCCAGGTCGGATCCGCAGAACTTCAGCAGATCAGGCATGACCTGCGTCGCCAGATACACCTGATCGTCCATCACCATTGCCTGCAGATCCTTGACCGCCAGCGGGCCTTTTTGGCTCAGCTCACCCAGACGATCAAGGGCGAACCGCGAGCGCAGGCCCAGTTGTTGTCCGTCCTGACTGATCAAAGGCGAATAGCCGGTGAGCGGTTGCGCCGGGTTGGCCAGCCAAGCGGAATCGTTGGAGTGCTGGACAAAGTCCTTGCGCAGCAGCTGCGGCAATTGGCTGGAAGCAAAAATGCCCTTTTGTACCGCTTGCGGATCGATATCCCAGGCACAGCCGCTGTTGGAGCCGTCCAGCACAATCATGCGCAGGCCGATGCGCGGGTCGCTGCATTTGGCCAGTTTATCGGCGCTGACGTTTGGCACCACTGACACGTTCATGTACAGCGTCTGGCCCTTGTCATCCACCGCCACGGTGTTGACCCAGGGAATGCCCTGAATCTTGTGCACTGCGTCTTGCAGATCCTTGAGATTGCCTGCCTGATTCATCGCATACCACTGCTTGAGTACCCGATCATTGTCGAGATTGGCATCGCGCAAGCTGTAGGCGTATTGCTTGTCCCAGTCGAGCTTGCCCGGCCACTGCACGATCGGCCCGAACTGCGAGCTATAGATATCGCGCGTCACCGCTACGAGCTGACCGTCAGCCTGCTTGATCTGCACGGTGACCGTCTGTTTGTTCAGCGGCACGGATTTGCCGTCGAGCAGGTAGCGGGTCGGATCCTTCGGGTCGAGTTGCAGGCGATACAACGTAAAGTGCTTCGACGAGTCGACGGTGTGAGTCCAGGCAAGATGCTGATTGAAGCCGATGTTGATCATCGGCAGGCCCGGCAACGCGGCCCCCATGACATCGAGCTTGCCGGGAATGGTCAGGTGCATCTGATAGAAACGCATGCCGCCGACCCAAGGGAAATGCGGGTTGGCCAGCAACATCCCACGGCCATTGAACGAGCGCTCGCTGCCCACCGCTACAGCGTTACTGCCGCGGTCCAGGGCGAAACGATGCTGACGTGCGTCGGCCAATTGAAAAGACTGAGCGTTGCGCGCGACCTGCGCCGTGTCTTGCGGCGGCATAGCGCCCGCCAAGGCTTCGGCAAACTGGCCCACGCCACCTTCAACCAGCAGGCGCCGCGTCAGCTTGACCAGATCCTCGGCGCTGATATCGCGCACCCATTCACCCTGACATTGCTGCGGCAATCCTTGCTGACGGCGCTCGGCCAGATAGCGGTTGTAGCCGGCGGCATAGCCTTCGACCAGATCGCGCACCTGGAGCGGTTGCGCCTGCCAGAAGGTGTTGACGGCCTCGGGGGTATTGAGCCAGGTAAAAAACACGTCGCTGACGCGGTTTTCCCGTTGCTCGATCGTGAACTGCTCCGGACCAAAGTAGCGGGAGCGTTGACCGTTGACCGTGACGATCTCGTTGGCCAGCAGACACAGGTTGTCCTGAGCGTAGGCGTAGCCGATGCCGAAACCGAGACCACGTTCGTTTTCGGCGCGAATGTGCGGCACGCCGAAACTGGTACGGCGAATGTCCGCGCTGGTCTGTACCGCCGGACTGAGTGCCTGAGCCGACAGGCTCAGTCCGAATAAGGTGCCGGCAAGTGCTAGCCCGGTGAGTTGCCTGGAAATAATCACGCTCGCTCCTGATCGAAAGATCGATTACCCATGCGTCCACGCGCATTGAGCCTGTCGAAGAAACGAATCCGGAGAAAAAAATTTAGCTCGCCACGCATCGAGACGAAGCCGTCATCACACGGCCAGGACGAATTAGCGACGAAATTTCTACATCTTTTCTTTCATGATTTGTCGTGCTGAAACGTCTTGTTTAGAGAGCGCAACAAAACCATTCCCGATCTGGCTCTGAAAAGGAGTAATCGCATGTACAACTCGCACCTACCAACGGACGGTAGCCAGACGCCACAGGGCGTTTCCAGGAGCTCGCACACGCGCAACTTCACCTCGCGCGGCGAACGTCCGGGTAATGAGCGTATCCGGGTTCTCCTGAAAAGTTTCGGTCTGCGCACCAGCCTTATACGTCTGAAAGTCATCGACGCGCTGCTGGTGGCGGCACAGAGCAATCGTCGTCTGGGCGTGCGTGGCGTCCATAGCCAGCTACTCGACCTGGATGTCCCGCTGTCCTTTCTCAGTGTCCGCGAAGTGCTCAAACGCTTGTGCGCCGAAGGCGTGATCACCTTCAACGCCGACAAGAGTTATAGCCTGCACCCACAGGCGGCAGCGGTCCTCAACAACGAATGAAGACCCTGGCTGTCGCAGTCAGGGTTTGACCTTGCGGCGCATCACGCCGTTGATCACGACTACGACGACTGCCACGCCGATGGCGACGTACTGGAAGGTTTTCTCAGTGATCATCCCGGCGTTTTGCAGCCAGGACAGGCCCAGCATGATCGCCAGTACGGACAGAGCGATCAGAATCGAATAAATCAAGCGTTGCTTCTGGGTCATTGCGGCTTTCCTGAAACGTTGGAATGTATCCGGTGTGTATCCGCCTGCACTCCATGCGCGGTCCGGATTACCGGGAACCGCCGCTGCAAACGGGGCCTCATGTTACAGCCGCCGGAGCATTTTGGCTGCATGGCAGCTCAATCATGAGGCGCGCCCTGCCCGCCTGATCCATTGCCAACAACGCCCGGGCTGTCGGGATAATGTCGTTCCCGCCGCAGTGAAGCCAGGTAAACATGTTTTGCGTTCAGCCAATCCTTTAAACATGTCGTAAGTTTTTGAAATTTGCTGACGCAGCAAACGACTAGGTCCTCCGCACGTCTGCGCCTAGGCTCTGCGAACTTTCCAACTGGTAAACAGGGACGTTCATGCAGAGAACACTTATAAACATCGGCCCCAGACAGGTAGCCGGTTTCTGTCTGGCGCTGACCGCTTTCGAACTGCTCACTTACATGGCCAGCGATGTGATCATGCCAGCGATGCTCGACGTCACAACCGAGCTCGAGGCGCACGTGCGGCATGTTCCCAATGCATTCAATCTTTACCTGTTGGGTGGCGTCTGCCTGCAGTGGTTACTCGGGCCTTTGTCCGACCGGTTCGGGCGCCGACCGCTGTTATTGATCGGCAGCGCGCTGTTCGGTGTGTCGTGCGCGGCGGCATTCCTGACTCAAAGTATTGAAGCCTTCAACCTGTTACGTCTGTTGCAAGGCATGGGCCTGGGTTTCGTCGTCGCGGTCAGCTATCCGGCGCTGCAGGAGGTGTTCTGCGAAGCCGACGCCGTACGGCTCATGGCCCTGCTCGGCAACGTAGCCTTGTTGTCGCCATTGCTCGGGCCGCTACTCGGCATTCTGCTGCTGGAATGGCTGAGCTGGCGACAGATCTTTCTGCTTCTCGGCTGCGCCGCCGCGCTGGTCTGGCTCGGCCTGTTGCTGTGGATGCCGGAAACGGTGGGCGTCGAGCGCCGCGACGGTCATCGCAACGCCAGAGTGGCCTTTTCCTGGCGCCTCGTTTCTCAGCGCTATGGCGCGCTATTGGCCAATCCGCGCTTCCTCTTTGCCAGTCTGGCGCTGGGCTTGATGAGCCTGCCGCTGATCGCGTGGATCGGACTCGCCCCATTGCTGCTGGTACGGGTTCTGGAAATGACGCCGCTGGAATATGGCTTGTGGCAGATACCGGTTTTTTCGGCAGTCATCGCTGGCAATCTGATTCTCGACCGATTGCTGCAGACGCATTCGCTTGAGCAATTGATTCAACTGGCGCTGTGGCCGTTCTGTCTGGGTCTTGTGCTGTTGGCGGCGTGCGCATTGCTCGGTGCGGGACTGGGTCCAGTGGTGGCCAGCCTGGCGTTGTACGCCGTCGGGCTGGGCATGAGCAACGCGGCGGTGTACCGCCTGGCGCTGTTTTCCAGTGATGACAGCAAAGGCCTGGTGTCGGCGCTGACCGGCATGATCTCGATTGCCGTCATGGGCCTCGGCGGGTCGCTGATTGCGACCATCGGTGGCGGTAGCCGCCTTGAATATTTCGCGCTCTGGGCCGCGTTCGGCGGGCTGATGTGCCTGCCCTTGATGTACCGGTTACTGCAAACCACCTCGCCGGATGTGGCCTCGCCTCAATAAGGAACATTGATGACTCACTTACCCTATGCCGACGCCCTTTGCGCGTTGACGCAACCCTATTGCGCAGATTCTGCCCCGGCCGATCTGTTTGATCGGGCGATGGCTGAGATCAGCCGCTTTCACTGCGAGCACTCCCCGGGTTACGCCGATTGGCTCGACGCCAATGGCCTCGCCCCGCAGGATCTCGACAGCCTGGATGACTGGTCGCGCCTGCCGCCAATATTCGCCAACTTCTTCAAACGACACCTGCTGCTCAGCAGCACCGGCACTGATGCTCTGGAACTGATTTCGTCGGGCACCAGCGGGCAGAAAAGTCGCATGCGCTACGACGAGCGCAGCCTGGCGCGCGCGCAATTCATGGTCGCGCAGATATTTCGCCACTACAGCTGGGACGCGCCGGACACGCCATGCAACTACCTGCTGCTCAGCTACGAACCCGAGGGTCGCATCACCCTTGGAACGTCATTCACCGACCAGTTTCTCTGTCAGTTCGCCCCGGTCAATCGCGTGGTGTACGCCTTGCGCAACACCGGTAGCGGCCATCAATTCGATGTATTCGGAGTGATCGCGGCATTGCAGGCCTTCGCTGAAGAGGGTTTGCCGGTGCGGATTTTCGGCTTTCCGGCATTTCTCTGGCAAACCCTGCAACGCATGCAGGACACCGGCGTACAAAATCTGCAGTTGCCGGCCGGTTCACTGGCGTTCTTTGGCGGCGGCTGGAAAACCCAGGCCGCACAGGAAATTCCCAAACAGCAGCTCTACGCCCACATTCACCGGCAACTGGGCATCGACCCCGCCCGCTGCCGCGACGGTTACGGCGCCGTCGAGCATGCAGTGCCTTACATCGAATGCGCTCGCCACCGCTTTCACGTACCGGTCTATTCGCGGGTATTGATCCGCGACCCGGCGGATTTTTCCCTGCTGCCCTATGGCCAGCAAGGCCTGCTCGGCTTCGTTTCACCTTATATCTCCTCCAGCCCCGCCCACGCCGTGGTGATGAGCGATCTGGCCACCCTGCACCCCGGCGCCAGTTGCGGCTGCGGATTGACCAGCGACTGGTTTGAACTGCACGGCCGCGCCGGGACCACGGCGGGTAGAAGCTGCGCAATGGCTGCCGCCGAATTACTGGGAAGTCACTGATATGTATTTGCTCAATGGACAACTGCACCAGACCTACAGCCTTGAGGCTGCGCTGCAGGATCTGCAACCGCAGCTCCCGCAACACCTGCCCACGACGCTCGATAGCGCCACAGTATTCAACGCAGCTGCGCGCTTTGCCGAGCGCCTGCGGGGGGCGCAAACGGATCTGCCACTCGACACTGCACAACGACAGGCCTTGATCGATTTCTGCCAGCCCGAAGCGTTGGCGTACAAGCGTCAGCGCGAACTCGGCAGCGACGCCGATTCGTTGCGGCGCATCGATTATCGCCACGCGCGTTTCGAAGCCTGGCGCCCGCTCGGACTGGTGGTGCACATCACCCCCGCCAATGCGCCCCTGCTGGCCTTCTGCGCGGTGGTCGAAAGCCTGCTTGCCGGCAACATCAACTGGTTGCGCCCCAGCCGTAGCGATCAAGGGCTGACGGCGCAATTGCTGTGCGCATTGGTCGAATGCGACGAGAGCGGACAACTGGGTGGTTACGTGGCGGTAATACCTGCCAGCACCGAACAGATCGGCTCATTGTGCAAACAGGCCAATGGTGTCGCCGCGTGGGGTGGCGAAGCGGCCCTGCAAGCCATTCGGCAGCAGCTCGCGCCGGGTTGTCGCTGGATCGACTGGGGCCATCGCATCAGCTTCGTCTATCTCACGCCCGAGGCCGCCACGCCCCAGGCGCTCGATGCCCTGGCCGATGAGGTCTGCCGGCTCGATCAACAAGCCTGTTCGAGCCCACAATGGCTGCTGGTGGATAGCGATGATCCGCAGGTATTGCGCACGGTGGGCGAGCGTCTGGCACAAGCGTTGGCGCGACGCACCGCGCAATGGCCCGCCCTGGTGCCGACGCTGCAGGAGGCGTCGCAAATCACCACGCAAATGCAGATGGCCCGTCTCGGCCAGAGTTTTGCCGGCCATACCGGGCATGTCTGGGACGGTTCGGGCTGGCGGGTGATCTGGACGCATGCCCGGCAACTCGCGCCATCACCGCTGTTTCGCAGCGTAATGCTGCATCCGGTGCCGCAGGCGCTGCTGACCGCCACGCTGCTGCCGTGGCGCAACGTATTGCAAAGCTGTGCGCTGGTCTGCGCGCAACCGCGCCTCGTCGAACTGACCTCCACGCTGATCAACGCCGGTGTAACGCGTATCGCACCGATCAGCGGCATTCACGACGGCTACGAGGGCGAGCCCCATGACGGCGTCTATGCACTGCAACGCTTGAGTCGTCGGGTATCGGTAAGTCTGGCGCCTGCGCAATTGGCGCATCGGGCCAGTCTGGATGGCGCGCCAGTGCCGGCAAAGCCATGCGGTCCGATCATGGACAAAGAGTCGTTCATCGCTCAACCCATCAATGACCGGACGCAATTGTATTTCCGTTCCGGAGGCAGCAGCGGTACGCCGGCCCTTGCCGGTTACAGCTATCACGACTTCCAGCGTCAGATGCGCGCAACGGCTGACGGGCTGTTCGCCGCCGGCCTTGATCCGGCGCAGGATCGGGTCATGAACCTGTTTTTCTGCGGCGGACTATACGGCGGCTTTCTCAGTTTCACCAAGGCGCTCGAACTGCTGACGGTGACGCATCTGCCCATGGCTGCCCCGGCAGATGACGACTACCGGGAAATCGCCCGGTTGATCATTGATCAACGGGTTAACGTTCTGGTGGGAATGCCCGCCACCCTGCACCGCCTGTTTCTCAACGAGCAGGAGCGTTTGCGCGCTTATGGAGGAGTCGAAAAGGTTTTATTCGGTGGCGAACACCCGAGCGAGCAGAACCGCGAATTGCTGCGCAGTTGCGGCGTGTCGACTATCCGTTCGGCCATTTATGGCAGCGTCGATGCCGGCCCGCTTGGCCATGCCTGCAAGGAGTCGGCGGATGGCGTGTTCCATCTGATGAGCGATATCCAGCAACTGGAAATTGTCGCGCTGGAAGAGGATGCAGCGGTTGTCGACGATCAAATCGGTCGGCTGGTGGTCACCTCGATTGCCCGCGAAGGTGGTCAGTGCGTGCAGCGCTATGAGATTGGCGACACGGGACGCTGGCTTCCCGGCACCTGCACGTGCGGGCTTGCCACCCCACGCTTCGAACTGTTGCAGCGCCACGGCAAATTGCTGCGAATCGGCACTGACTTTATCTCTCTGAGCGAACTGACGACGCGCCTGCAAGTGCCATTTCAGTTGTGCCTGGACCACACCGCCGAGGGTGTCGAGCGTATGCAGCTGCACAGTGAACTTGCAGCGGACGCGGTTAAAAAACGGCTCGCCGGTTATTCGACCCTGATGACCATCATCGAAACCGGATTGTTGGTTCTGCAGATCGAACAACGCTCGCCCGTGAACTTC
Organism: Pseudomonas koreensis; assembly: GCF_024169245.1. Lineage (NCBI taxonomy): Bacteria > Pseudomonadati > Pseudomonadota > Gammaproteobacteria > Pseudomonadales > Pseudomonadaceae > Pseudomonas > Pseudomonas koreensis. The sequence goes on along the minus strand of NZ_JALJWP010000001.1, from coordinate 4,210,118 downwards.
ATTCAAAACAAACACAGCGGCAAGACGCCGCTGGTCATTGATTCGCGCCGCTGACGTCCGGGCGCGAGTCGGATTATTCATATCAAGAAGAATGTACCGTGAAAAAAAACCAGCCCATCAACCAGTTGCTGAGCTTCGCCCGTCAGCATTCGCCTTACTACAAGCAATGCCTCGCCGATGTTCCCGAGGCGATAGACCAACTGCATGAACTGCCGCTGCTCGATCCTGCCAGCTTTTGGACTGGCAGCGAGGACCTCGATCACTGGCCGGTCCTGACTGGCCCGTTGGAGTCAGCCTTGGTCTTCAAGACCGGCGGATCAACCGGCAGCGGCAGACTTTCTGTCTATGACCGAGCTGAATGGCAGCGCACGGTCGAGGATTTCGGCCGCAGCGTCAGTAAGCAATTGAAGCCGGGCGATCGGATAGCCAACCTGTTCTTCGCCGGTGACCTGTATGCCAGCTTCCTGTTCATTCACGATGCACTGGCTCACGTGACAACGGGTATTACCGAGTTTCCGTTTACCGGTGAAGTCGACTCGCCGCTGCTGGCCGATGCCATCACCCAGCACCGGATCAATGTTCTGGCTGGCGTACCTGCGCAGTTATTGACTTTCGCCAGTTGGCTAAAGCAAAGCGACCGCACGTTGGCCGCGGTCGATACGGTGCTGTATGGCGGCGAAAGCCTGTTCGCCTCACAACGCCAGCTCCTTGAACAGGTAATGCCCAACGCTCGGATCGCCTCCATCGGCTACGCCAGCGTTGACGGCGGGTTCATCGGCGCCAGTCATCCTGACTGCGCCGAGGGAGAACATCGCACGCCTGACGGACACGTTCTGCTGGAAATAATCGACGAGCACACTGGAGCAACGATCGAGGCTTTTGATCAACCCGGCCTGTTGGTACTGACCAACCTCCATCGCCGCTTGATGCCGCTGATTCGCTATCCCGTGGGCGACCTGGCGTGCTGGCGGGAACCGGCGGGAGCTGCGCAACGCAAATTCGCCTTGAAGGGGCGCAGCGGTAACAGCCAGCGTGTGCGGGTCGGGATTGTGTCGCTGATGGCGGAAGAAATCAGCAAGAGCGTACGGCTGGTCACTGGCAGCGACGACTGGCAATTGTTGATTGAGCAGGTCGACTGCACGGATGTGTTGACGTTGAAATGCGTTGTGAACGAACGAGCGACTTGTGCCCACCAGACACTTGAGGCCCGATTGGTCGAGCTGTATCCGCAGATACGGCAATTGCAGGCTGCGCAATTACTGGAACTACGCATTCAGAGCTGCAGATTCGAGGATCTTGCGCGTCACCCTCGCGCAGGCAAACGCCTGCGGGTGGTCGATCTGCGTCGCTATGACCAACATGACAGGGAGGTGCCTGATGGAATCGTTGATTCTGCGCAATTACCGTGACACCGACGCCACTGCCGTCAGCGCACTCTTTCGCGACGTTTACGGCGATCATTACGTGCAAACCGACGTCTATCTGCCCTGTCTGATCAGCCAGAACCACGCGGACAAACGCTGGCATTCCCTGGTTGCGGTCGAGGGGGAACGCATTCGGGGCCACGCTACCTTGTACCGGCAAACGGAGAGCTCGCACGATGCCGAACTGGCTCTGAGCGCCGTGCATCCCGATACCCGCGGGCAAAACATCGCCACGCGCCTGGGCGAGCAACTGCTGACTCATGCACAGGCGTTGGGCTGTCGCAGCGTTTCGATCAAACAGGTCACCCATCACCCTTACACCCAACGCATGGCCATCCACCTGGGTTTCCATAACACCGGACTGCTGCCGGACTATGTCCGCTCACCTTTCGGATGCAAAAAGCCCGAGTCGATCGTCTTGGGCGTTCGCGCCATCGATGGTTATCAACGGCCCTTGCCCGAGCAGGTATGGCCAGCCAGTTGCCGGCCCTTCATGGAGCGACTGACGACAGTCTTCGGCAGCGGGGCCAGCGTGCCGCGCTGGCGCGGCGCCTCGGTTCAGGTTGAACAACATGGCCATCGCCATGAAATGTTGCTGGAAAAACTCGACCCTGAACTGCTCAACCAGTTGAGAACGCTACCCGGGCATTGGCTGATTTCGATCCGTCTGCAGTTGTCCCGACACCTCGCCGTGGATCTGCACAGCCTGAACGCCATCGGTTTTGCCTTCACTGGTCTTGCGCCCGCGCAGGACAATCGGGGTGGATGGCTGGCGTTGTTTCATCGCGGCTACAGCGCGCGCAAATTGGCGTTGCATTGCCCGCACATCCGCAGCTTGCATGATCAGATCCAACGGCAAATCGCAGGGCGGGATTTGACGCCAGTGTGATCGGGACAGTGGCAGCCAGCATGGACCCGTTCGATGACGAGCGGGTTCAGGCCTTGGCCTTGATGCCCTTGTCGGATGGAACAGCTGCGTTGCCTTCGCCATAGGTCTTGAGATTCTGCAAGATGTAGATGGCTTTTTTAAACTCGGGAATCAGGCTCTTGCCGTAATAATTGCCATTGAGGCTATTGGTCTGGATGGCATCGAGCTGCGTGGCGAAATACTCCAGCGCGTTGAACTTGGCGTCCGGGTCTTTCTGCACGCCGAAACGGTCGAATTTGTCACCAGCATTGAGCAAGGTGATCGACGTGATCTCGGAAATCAGTCCGCGCCCGCGCAAGAACTCGCTGAGGTTGCCCAGTTGCTTGACGGAGACGTTGGCCGGGTCGAAGCCCTTGATTTGCTTGCGCAGCCCCTGTTTATCCATCTCGGCGACATTCAGCGCGTTCGGATCGTTACCGACCAGCGTCAGCATTTGCTGCACTTTGACGCTTTGCGCGACCTGTTTCTTCGCACCGGTGTCACGGACCATGACGCCAGCCTTGCTTTCCCAGGCGCCGGTATAACCGATAGTCATGCGAGGTTTCCTTGTGCGATGGGCATGAATTGTCCTTGTTCAGCGATTTGAATGGGCGCAAGTATCGGCCTCGTTCCTGCTTGCTCCAAGACTTTTATGAGCTGCTTTACAAATTCCGTACATTCTCGACAAAGGGCCGATGACCCCGCAAACGCTGCGCTAGAGCTGTCATGTCAATGTAACGAATGATGCTCGGGAGAATGGACCTGCCCGAATTTGTCGATCCGCAGACCAACCGGTCATCGCCATGCATCTGTTTCGGCACCCGCGGACCTAAAGCTTCCGCGCGGAACGACGATACGCTTTGATACCCGCCCGACTTATTCCTGCCCTCCGACAAAAACGCCGCTCAAGGATCAGTTCCATGCCCGCACTGCGCACTATCCAGGCTCGCTACACGCTGTTTCTGGTTCTGTTCATCCTGTTGTTGTCCGTGTTGACTGTAGTCGGCATCAGCCAATTGGTTGCGCCGACCCTGCGTGACACCGAAGAAAAGGTCGTGCTCAATCGCATCGCCGAGGTCGCCGTGCAGATTCAGGGCGAACTGAACAAGGTGCAGGCCCAGCAGCGCAGCATCACTCAGACCATCCCGTTGCTCGACAGCGCAGCCATCGACGTGGTGCTACCAGGGCTGGTGGATCAGTACGGCGAACTTAAAGTCTTCGGCGGCGGCATCTGGCCGTTACCGGGCCAGCGTGAAACCGGGCGCAACAAGTTCAGCACCTTCTGGCATCGTGATGCGTCAGGCCAGCTCAAGGTCAACACCTTCTGGAACAGCGACGCTGCACCGAATTATTACGACCAGAGCTGGCACAAGGGCGGCATGGCCACCCCGCGCGGCCAATGCGCGTGGGCCGCTGCCTATAAAGACGACGCCAGTGCGGAGCCGCGCACCAACTGCGCCATGGCCATCTACAAGAACGGCAGCGCCTGGGGCGTCTCGACCATCGACGTGACGCTGGGCTTCTTCAACGATCTGGTGGCGCGCAAGGAAAAAGACCTCAACGCCGAGATGCTCATCGTTGAGGCTGACGGCAAGATCATCAGCAACAGCTCACGCATCAGCGGTCCGATTGTGCTGAAGAACATCAGCGAACTGGCGGCCAGCTCCACTTTCATCAACCAGATCAAGTCCGGCCTGCAGAACCGCGATCAGGCGCAGCGCGTCGAGTTCGACAACAACGGCGAAGCCAGCACGTTCTTCATGCGCCCTATCGAGGGCACGCCGTGGTTCCTCGCCACCGCCCTGCCAACCAAGATGCTCACCGCCCAGCGTGATGACGTGCTCAACAGCCTGAGCCTGATCCAGATTCCGCTGGTGATCCTGCTGGTGCTGTTGCAGGTTTATGCGATTCGTAAGCTGGTGCAGCGCATGAAGGCGCTGAAAGCCAACATCGACTCGCTGTCCAGCGGCGACGCCGACCTGACCCGCCGCATCACCATTCGCGCCGAAGACGAACTGGGCGCCATCGGCCACTCGGTCAACACCTTCATCGCCTATTTGCAGAACATGATCGGCGAAGTCACCCAGGCCACCGGCGCCATGGCTTCGTGCCTCGACAATCTGCAACGCACTTCGGCGCACACCAGCCAGATCCTGCTGCGTCACGCCTCGGAAACCGACCAGACCGTCACCGCCATTACCGAAATGAGCTCGACCGCCGAAAGCGTCGCGCAGAATGCGGCCGAAACTGCCGCGTTCACTCAACGTGCCAACGAAAACGCCGATCGCTCGCGGGTGGTGGTCGGTGAGGCGACCAACAGCGTGGTCGCGCTGATCGACGAAGTGGCCAGCGCTACACACAAAGTTGAAAACATGCAGCAGGACGCCCAGCGCATCACCGAAATCCTCGGCGTGATCGGCGCGATTGCCGGGCAGACCAACCTGCTCGCCCTCAACGCGGCAATCGAGGCTGCACGTGCCGGGGAACAGGGTCGCGGCTTTGCGGTAGTGGCGGATGAAGTCCGTGCCCTCGCCGCCCGTACTCAGGCCAGCACTTCGGAAATCAACGAAATGTTGACCCGCCTGACCCAAGGCGTGAGTTCGTCGGTCAGCGCCATGGAAAACACCCAGGCCAGCTGCCAGTCTGCCGCCGACGCCACGGCTCGAGTCAACTCGGGGCTGGACGAAATGGCCGGTTCGGTCAGCCACATCAACAGCCTCAGCACCCAGATCGCCACCGCCGCCGAACAGCAAAGCGCAGTGACCGAAGAGATCAATCGCAGCATGGTGCAGATCCGCCACATGGTCGATGAACTGGTGCAGAGCGGCCAGGCGAGCGAGTTGAATACCCGGCAATTGCTGGAAGCCAATAGCCGCGTGAGCGCGATCATGGGACGGTTCAAGGTCAGTTAAGCCAACCGCATACCTGTAGGAGTGAGCCTGCTCGCGATGGCGGTTTATCGGTCAAGAATGTTGTCGACTGGAATACCGCTATCGCGAGCAGGCTCACTCCTACACTGGTTCGGGCGTCTTGTAGCAACTGGAAACACTCAGTTGATGCCAGGGCGGAAAAACCGGTCAAAATGCGTTCTTTTGACCGTCACCCGAGTCGAGAGCCCATTCCCATGCGAACCCAACTGCGTCTGCTCGCCCTGAGCACCCTGTTCCTCTCCTCCCTGGCGCAAGCCGCCGAACTGATCCCGATCGAAGTGCACCGCGATGCCAATTGCGGTTGCTGCAAAAAATGGATCAGCCATCTCGAAGCCAATGGCTTCAAAGTTGAAGACCACGTCGAAAGCGACATGAGCAGCTTTAAACAGCAGCACGGCGTACCACCGCGCCTCGCGTCCTGTCACACGGCGATCATCGATGGCAAATTCGTCGAGGGTCATGTGCCGGCGGATCAGGTGCTGGCTCTGAGCAAGCGCGACGATCTGCTTGGCGTGGCCGCACCGGGCATGCCGATGGGGTCGCCGGGCATGGAAATGGATGGCATGAGCGACGCGTATCAGGTCATCGGCCTGAAAAAGGACGGCGCTGACGTGGTGGTGGCGGACTACCCGGCCCGTTGATGGGCGCGGCTTACTTCGGCCTGTTCTTTGCTGCGTTTGGCGCGGCGACATTGTTGCCACTGCAATCCGAGGCGCTGCTGGTCGGGCTGATCGTCAGCGAGCGTTACTGGTTGTGGGGCCTGCTTGCGGTGGCAACACTGGGCAACGTGCTCGGCTCGCTGGTCAACTGGTGGCTGGGCCATGGCATCGAACGGTTTCAGGGTCGACGCTGGTTTCCGGTCAGTCCTGGGCACATGGCCAAGGCGCGCAAGCACTACGAGCGCTATGGGCACTGGTCGCTGCTGCTCAGCTGGCTGCCGGTAATCGGCGATCCGCTGACCCTGATTGCCGGCGTCATGCGTGAGCCCCTCGGGCGGTTCCTGCTGATCGTGACGCTGGCCAAAGGCGCGCGCTATGGCGTGCTGGCCTTGCTGACGCTGGGCTGGCTCGGTTGAACCAACATCCCGCGTGATTGCCTTTGTTTAACGTCGGCGTAATCCCGGCCTTTCAGAGTCAGCCAATTTTCAAGGAGTTTGTGCTTATGTCCGTCACGCTTTCCCGCTGGCTGCCCGGCCTCGTCCTCAGCGCTGCCCTGCCGTTAATGGCGCACGCAGCCACTGAAACCGCTCCCGCCGAAGGGCCGGCCTATGGCCCGGAACTGCAAGGTTTCCAATATCCCTACACGCTTAAACACTTCGCCTTCGAATCCCAGGGCCAGCAACTGCAAATGGGCTACATGGACATCGCCGCCAATGGCAAGGCCAACGGTCGCACCGTGGTACTGATGCACGGCAAGAATTTCTGCGCGGCAACCTGGGACAGTTCGATCAAGGCGCTGAGCGACGCGGGCTACCGAGTGATTGCGCCGGATCAGATCGGTTTCTGCACCTCAAGCAAGCCTGAGCACTATCAGTACAGCTTCCAGCAACTCGCCACCAACACCCAGCAGTTGCTGAAGGCGCTGGGCATTCAGAAAGCCACAGTGCTCGGCCACTCCACCGGCGGCATGCTCGCCACCCGTTATGCGCTGCTGTTCCCCGAGCAGGTCGATCAACTGGCGATGGTCAACCCGATCGGCCTGGAAGACTGGAAAGCCCTCGGCGTACCGTATCGCACCGTCGATCAGTGGTACCAGCGCGAGTTGAAGGTGACGGCCAAGGGCATTCGCGACTATGAGCGCACCACCTATTACGACGGCCGCTGGAAGCCCGAATTCGATCGCTGGGTCGACATGCTTGCCGGCCTGAGCAAAGGCCCGGGCAAGACCCAGGTCGCGTGGAACTCGGCGCTGATCTACGACATGATCTTCACCCAGCCGGTGTACTACGAGTTCAAGGACCTGAAGATGCCGACCCTGTTGCTGATCGGCACGTCCGATACCACCGCAATCGGCAAGGACCTCGCGCCGCCGGAAGTGAAAGCCAGAATCGGTCACTACGAGGTGCTCGGCAAACAGGTCTCCAAGCTGATTCCACAGTCGACGTTGATTGAATTCCCGGGCATGGGCCATGCGCCGCAAATGGAAGAACCGGAAAAATTCCATCAGGCGCTGCTCGGTTGGCTGGGCAAGACTCCTTCCGTTCCTTGATGAGGTAAGGCGATGACGGTGCAGATTGCAGTGATCGATGATTGGCAGGACGTGGCCCGCGACGTGGTCGACTGGTCGGTGCTCGATGGGATCGGTGAAGTAACCTTTGTGCACGATTACCCGGCGAACAACGCCACGCTCGCTGAGCGCCTCGGCAAGTACGAGGTGATCTGCGTGATGCGCGAACGCACGCGTTTCGACGCCGACCTGCTGGGGCGTTTGCCCAATCTGAAATTGCTGGTCACCGGCGGCATGCGCAATGCCGCGCTGGACATGCCTGCAGCAGCGGCGCTGGGCATCAAGGTCTGCGGCACCGACAGTTACAAACACGCCGCGCCGGAGTTGACCTGGGCGCTGATCATGGCGGCCACCCGTGGTCTGGTGAAGGAAGCCAATGCCCTGCGCGCCGGCCAGTGGCAGCAGGGACTGGGCGGTGATCTGCACGGCAAGACCCTGGGTATTCTCGGTTTGGGCAGCATCGGCCAGCGGGTCGCGCAATTCGGTCAGGTGTTCGGCATGCGGGTGATTGCCTGGAGCGAAAACCTCACGGCCGAACGCGCTGAACAGGCTGGCGTGACTTACGTCAGCAAGCAGCAATTATTCGAACAGGCTGACGTGCTGTCGGTGCATCTGGTGCTCAGCGAGCGCAGTCGCAATCTGGTCGATGCCCAGGCGCTGGACTGGATGAAACCGACCGCGCTGCTGGTCAACACCGCCCGCGGGCCGATCGTCGATGAAGCGGCGCTGATCAAGGCGTTGCAGAAACGGCGCATTGCCGGGGTGGCGCTGGATGTTTTCGAGCAGGAGCCTTTGCCGGCTCTGCACCCGTTTCGCACGCTGGACAATGTTCTCGCCACGCCGCATGTGGGTTATGTCAGTCGGCAGAACTATGAACAGTTTTTCCGGCAGATGATCGAGGATATTCAGGCTTGGGCGGCCGGGGAGCCGATGCGTCTATTGAATTGAGTCTTTAACTCGAGAGTTGTAGCGCATCAACCGGCCCCTTCGCGAGCAGGCTCGCTCCCACAGGGTGTCCGCGTTCCAATGTGGGAGCGAGCCTGCTCGCGAAGGGGTCATCTCAGATACCACTCTGAAATACGCTCGCACCACAACGGTGCAACATGCCCAACCCCTAGCACAAAACCGTGACTGCCCAGTCACCGTTTTAGCCCACTCCAGACGAAAAACATGCCCTTCGTCGGAGCATTCCCTCCGCTAAACCTTCACTTACATCCAGACACAACCGATTGTCGAACAATTTACCCATTTGCCCTTACCCGCTCTAGGATCTGGCCTAGACTGATTTTTCAGTGGTTAAACCACTCGGTCATACCGACGAAAAAAACTCGAAACTTTTGCTTCACGCCACAGGTCATCAGAACAACTGGGCGAAAGCGACTGGTGTAATCCTTGCAACGGCCTCACCACCCATTCTGCTTGCGCGTGTTGGGTCAGCATTTGCTCACCGATGCGTGGCGCCTTTGCGCCCGGCCACAGGACTTGGCCACGAAACAGCTTGTTTGAGACAAGAATCAGATCACACACGGGAGATACATATGATCAGTGCGGCATTGGATATTCAGGGAGAGCGTGCTCACCAGTCGCTTGGAGAATCGAGCACCATCAGTATTCCCGGCAGCCGACAGATCAACGTACCCGGCACCAAGACGCTTGCTCCGGTAGCAAGCCAGAATCCCAACAAGAAAAAAGTGTTGTTCGTGACCTCGGAAATCGCCGATCTGGTCAAGACCGGTGGTCTGGGTGACGTCTCCGCTGCCCTGCCCCGGGCCATGGCCCATCTGCATGATGTGCGCGTGCTGATCCCCGGTTATCCGCAAGTGATGCATAGCGAAAACCCGATTCACATCATCGGCGAGCTGGGTGGCCACGCCGCGCTGCCACCTTGCAAGATCGGGCGCATGGACATGCCCGATGGCCTGGTGATCTACGTGTTGATCTGCCCTGAACTCTATGAGCGTGAAGGTGGCCCATACGGCGCCAACAACGGCCGCGACTGGCCGGACAACCATATCCGCTTCGCCCGTCTCGGCCTGGCCGCTGCCGACATCGCCGCCAACCTTGCGCAGATCCACTGGCGCCCGGATCTGGTGCACGCCCACGACTGGCCGGCTGGCCTCGCACCCGCTTACATGCACTGGCGCGGGCAGCGCACACCGACCCTGTTCACCATTCACAACCTTGCCTACCAGGGCGTGACCAGCCTCGGTTCCTGCCCCGAACTGGGGATTCCCACCCACGCGCTGCAACAGGAAGGCATGGAGTTCTACGGCAAGATGTCGTTCCTCAAGGCCGGCATGGCCTATTCGAGCCACATCACTACCGTCAGCGCCACTTATGCGCAGGAAATCACCACCCCGGACTTCGGCTGTGGCCTCGACGGCTTCCTCGCAGCCAAGACTCAGCAAGGTCTGCTCAGCGGCATCCCGAACGGCATCGATGAAAGCTGGGATTCGGCGACTGATCCGCACCTGTTTGCACCGTTCGCCATCGGCGATTGGGAAGGCAAAGCGGTCAATGCCGCGCATGTCCGTGAGCTGTTTGGCTTGCATGATTCCACCGGCCCGCTGTTCGCTGTGGTCTCGCGACTGGTGTATCAGAAAGGTCTCGACCTCACCGAAGCAGTGTCCGAATTCATCGTGCAGAACGGTGGCCAGATCGCAATCATCGGTCGCGGCGAGCCGGAAGAAGAGCAAGCCATGCGTGAACTGGCCCTGCGTTTCCCTGGCCAGGTCGGTGTGCGCATCGGCTTCAACGAAACCGATGCCCGGCGCATGTTTGCCGGTAGCGACTTCCTGCTGATGCCATCGCGTTACGAGCCATGCGGGCTGAGCCAGATGTACGCCCAGCGTTTCGGCTCGTTGCCGGTCGCACGCAATACCGGCGGTCTGGCGGACACCATCGAAAACGGCGTCACCGGTTTCCTCTTCGATGAATCCACCGTTGATAGCTATAAAGAAGCCCTGAGCCGCGCGTTCAAGGTCTTCGCCTTCCCGGAACTGCTCAATGCCATGCGTTGCCGGGCCATGGCCGCACCGTTCAACTGGAGCAAAGCGGTTGAACCGTACGCCGAACTTTACGAACAACTGGTCGCCAAGGCGTTGGGTAAAGCCAGCCACAAATAACCAGGGAGTTGCAAAAAATGCCGTCAAGGACCCAAGAAACCTGGCCCCACGGCGCGATCATGCTGGATGCCGAGCACACGCAATTTGCGTTGTGGGCGCCTGACGCGTTCTACGTCAGTGTGGAACTGGAAGAAGATGGAAAATCGCTGCCGATGCTGCCCCAGGGCGACGGTTGGTTTGTGATCGAGGCCAACTGCCCGGCGGGCAGTCGCTACCGCTACTGCATAGATGGCGAACTGGAGGTGCCGGACCCGGCCTCCAGGGCGCAGGATGGTGACCTCGACCGCCACAGCGTGGTGGTCGACCCGCACGCCTATCAATGGCGGCATACGGCATGGAATGGTCGGCCGTGGAGCGAAGCGGTGATTTACGAGGTGCACGTCGGTGCGCTCGGTGGTTTTGCCGAAGTCGAACAGCATCTGGCGCGGCTGGTGGCGCTGGGCGTTACCGCGATCGAACTGATGCCGCTGGCGCAATTTCCCGGTGATCGCAACTGGGGCTACGACGGGGTGCTGCCCTATGCGCCCCAAGCCTCTTACGGCACACCCGAACAACTCAAACACCTGATCGACACCGCCCACGGTCTTGGCGTGGCGGTGATTCTCGACGTGGTCTACAACCACTTCGGTCCCGATGGCAACTACCTGCATCGTTACGCCAAGGGTTTTTTCCGCGAGGACAAGCACACGCCCTGGGGCGCAGCGATTGACTTCCGCCGTCCGGAAGTACGCGAGTTTTTTATTGAAAACGCACTGATGTGGCTGCTCGAATACCGTTTCGACGGCCTGCGCCTGGATGCGGTGCATGCGATTGAAGACCCGGATTTCCTCAGCGATCTGGCCCGGCGCATTCGCCAGCAGATCGACTCGACCCGCCACGTCTGGCTGACCGTCGAGAACGAACTGAACCAGTCGAGCCTGCTGGAAACCGACTACGACGCGCAATGGAACGATGACGGTCATAACGCCCTGCACGTGCTGCTGACCGGCGAAACCGACGCCTATTACGCCGACTATGCCGCGCAACCCACTGAGCAATTGGTGCGCTGCCTGAGTCAGGGCTTCGTGTTCCAGGGCCACATCACGCGTCATGGCGAACCCCGTGGAGAGCCGAGCGAACATCTGCCCTCCACTGCTTTCGTGCTGTTTTTGCAGAACCATGACCAGATCGGCAACCGCGCGTTTGGCGAGCGCCTGCATCAGCTCGCCGACCCACGCGCGGTGCAAGCGGCGACGGTGTTGCTGCTACTGTCGCCAATGATTCCGCTGATCTTCATGGGTGACGAATTTGCCGCCGAACAACCGTTCCTGTTTTTCACCAGCCACCACGGTGAACTGGCGGAACTGGTGCGTGAAGGCCGGCGCAACGAATTCGCCGCATTCAGTGCCTTTACCGATCCGCACAAGCGCGAGCAGATACCCGATCCGAATGCCGAAGAAACCTTCCGCGCTTCCCAGCCGCGACTGCTCGGCAGTGGCACGTCGTTACAGCAGCAGACTCAAGAGCTCTACCGGCAACTGCTGAAGTTGCGTCACCAGTACATCATTCCCCACCTCTCCGGAACCCAGGCACTGGGCGCGCAGATGCTCGGCTATGGCGCAGTCAGCGCACGCTGGCGACTGGGCGATGGCAGTGAGCTGCGAATTGACCTGAACCTCAGTGATACGCCAGTGGTCAACCCTGCACAGACCGATACCGAGTGGCTGTTTCAACAGCCAGCCGCCATCGAACTGTCGGACCCGAACCAACTGCCGGCGTACACCGCGCTCGTCAGCCTCACGGCCGCACCCCTTTTGCACCCCCTGGATGGAGAGCGCCTATGAGCGATGCGCAACTGGAAATACTCGCCAGCCGAGCCGGCCTCGCCGTCGACTGGATCGACGCCAACGGGCGTCAGCAAAAAGTCGCTCCTGCTGTGCTGCGTAATGTCCTGATCGGACTCGGCCACCCGGCCAGCACCGCGCAAGAAATCGATGCCAGCCTGCTGGAATTGCAAGAGGTCCAGCAGGACCGCCACTTGCCGCGCCTGTTGACCTGCGACGTGGGCGTTGCCCTGAATCTGAGTCGCTATTTCTCACCGGAGACGCCCTGCGAGATTCATCTTGAAGATGGCTCGCAGATGAACCTCAAGCTGGACAACGAAGCGATGCTGCCCGGTCTGATTCCGGTCGGTTACCAGCAAGTGCACATCGGCGATCAGTATTTCACCCTGGCCGTGGCGCCCGAGCGCTGCTTCAGCGTCGGCGATGCCGTCGATAGTCCTATCCCCCGCGCCTGGGGCTTGAGTGCGCAGTTATATGCGTTGCGCCGCCCCGGCGATGGTGGTTTCGGCGACACCCAGGCACTGGAAGAACTGGTGCGTGTGGCCGGCGAACGGGGTGCCGATGCCCTGGCGATCAGCCCGATGCACGCGATGTTCAGCGCCGACACCGGTCGCTACAGCCCTTATTCGCCCTCCAGCCGCCTGTTTCTCAACTCACTGTATGCCGCGCCGGGGAGCATTCTCGGCGAACGCGCCTTGCGGGACGCGATCGACGCCAGCGGGCTGGCCGCGCAGTTCGAGCAGCTGGAAAATCTCAAGCTGATCGACTGGCCCACCGCCGCCGAAGCCAAGCAGAAACTGTTGCAAGCCTTGTATGACGGTTTCGTCGCTGGCGAGCATCCGTTGCACGCCGACTTCGCCAGTTTTCGCCACGCCGGCGGCGAAGCGCTGGAAAACCACTGTCGCTTCGAAGCGATTCAGGAAATGCGCGCCGCCCGTGGCGAAAGTCTCGACTGGCGCGAATGGCCAGAGCACTGGCACGACCCGCGCGGCGCGGCGCTTGGCGCTTTTGCCGAGGAATATGCCGAGCGCATCGGTTATTTCGCCTTCTGCCAATGGCTGATCCATCGCTGCCTCGAGCGCGCACAAACTGCCGCGCGCAGTGCCGGCATGGGCATCGGTCTGATCGCCGACCTCGCCGTCGGTGCTGACGGTGCTGGAAGTCAGGCATGGAGCTTTCAGGATGAACTGCTCGCCTCGCTGACCGTGGGCGCGCCGCCGGATATCCTCAATCGCAGCGGCCAGGGCTGGGGCATTTCCGCGTTTTCGCCCGAAGGCCTGATCCGCAACGGTTTCCGCGCCTTCATCGACATGCTCCGCGCCAACTTCGCTCACGCCGGCGGTCTGCGCATCGACCATGTCATGGGTCTGCAACGTCTGTGGGTGATCCCCAACGGCGCTCATCCGGCCGACGGTGCCTATCTGTATTACCCGTTCGACGACATGCTGCGCCTGCTGACCCTTGAGTCGCATCGGCACCAGGCTATCGTGCTCGGCGAAGACCTCGGCACCGTGCCGGAAGGCTTGCGGGAGAAGCTCGCCGCGCGTTCGATTCTGGGCATGCGCGTGCTGTTGTTCGAACAGGACAACACTCGCTTCAAACCGATTCTCGACTGGCCGGATGACGCACTGGCCACCACCAGCACCCATGACCTGCCGACGCTCAACGGTTGGTGGCATGGCCGCGATATCGACTGGAACGCGCGCCTCGGCCTGGTCGATGCCAATGGCGAAATTGACTGGCGCCGCCATCGCGAGCGTGAACGCGAAGGCCTGCGCGATGCGCTGCGTCAGGATCCGCAGAATTTCCGCGAAGAGTCCCACGAAGCCGATCAAGTGGTCGATGCCAGCGTGCGTTTCCTCGGCCACACCCGCGCGCCGCTGGTACTGCTGCCGCTGGAGGATGCCTTGGGTATCGATGAACAGCCGAATCTGCCTGGCACCACCGATTCACATCCGAACTGGTCGCGACGTTTGCCTGGTCCCAGCGAAGCGTTGCTGGACGGCCCCGATGCCGCCCGCCGCCTGGAACTGCTGGCCTGCGCGCGCCTTCAAGCCTCTGAGCGTGACCAATGAATCAACAGTTTATCCAGCCACTGCGCGCCACCTTGCGCCTGCAATTTCATAAAGGTTTTACCCTCGAACAAGCGGTGCCACTGGTGCCGTACTTTGCCCGACTCGGCATCAGCCATATCTACGCCTCGCCCCTGCTTGCGGCGCGCGCCGGTTCCATGCACGGCTACGACGTGGTCGACCCGACCCAGGTCAACCCCGAACTGGGCGGCGAGCCGGCATTGCGCCGGTTGGTCAGCACCCTGCGCGAGCACAACATGGGGCTGATCCTCGACATTGTTTCCAACCACATGGCCGTGGGTGGCAACGACAACCCGTGGTGGCTCGACTTGCTGGAATGGGGACGCCTGAGCCCGTACGGCGAATTCTTCGACATCCAGTGGCACTCGCCGGATCCGTTGATGGAAGGCCAGTTGCTGTTGCCGTTCCTCGGCAGCGATTATGGCGTGGCGTTGCAGGAGGGTACGCTCAAGCTCAGATTCAACGCGCAGACCGGCAGTTTCCATGTCGAGCATTACGACCATCACTTCCCGATCTGCCCGAACAATTATGGCGAGTTGCTCAAGGCCGACGACACGCTCAAATCCCTGGCCGATCGCTTCAGTACGCTCAGTTACCAGACCGATGCTCACTCGCTGGCGATCCCGCTGAAGCAAGAGTTGCGCGAGCTGGCCAGCGATCCGCGTGTTCTGGCTACGATCGAAAGCAACCTCGTTCAATACGACTCCACCACCGAGGAAGGCTTCCAGAAGCTTCACGAGCTGCTGGAGCACCAAAGCTACCGCCTCGCCAGTTGGCGCACCGCAGCGGACGACATCAACTGGCGACGCTTTTTCGACATCAACGAGCTTGGCGGTCTGCGCGTCGAGCGTCCGGCCGTGTTCGAAGCCACCCATGGCAAAATCTTCCAATTGGTTGAAGAAGGTCTGGTCGACGGGTTGCGCATCGACCATATCGACGGCCTTGCCGACCCGCGTGGCTATTGCCGCAAATTGCGTCGGCGTCTTGATCATCTGGCACCGGGCAGGCATCTGCCCATCTACGTCGAGAAGATCCTCGGCGAGGGCGAAACCCTGCGCCGCGACTGGAGCGTTGACGGCACCACCGGTTACGAGTTCATGAATCAGCTGTCGTTGCTGCAACATGACCCTGACGGCGAACATGTACTCGGCGAACTCTGGCAGCGCCGCACCGAGCGCCCCGCCGCGTTCATTGAAGAAGCGCAACTGGCCCGTCAGCAGATCCTCAACGGTTCGCTGGCCAGCGATTTCGAAAGTGTCGCCCAGGCGCTGCATCAGGTCGCCCGTGATGACTTGATGACTCGCGATCTGACCCTCGGCGCAATTCGCCGCGTGCTGCACGCATTGATCGTGCACTTCCCGGTTTATCGCACCTACATCAGCGCTCTGGGCCGTTCCGAGCAGGACGAAGCGATTTTCCAGCACGCCATGGACGGTGCGCGGCAGACCCTCAGCGAGGCCGACTGGCCGGTGCTCGATTCGGTCGCCAGTTGGCTAGGCGGCACGCCGTGGCGACGCAAGCCACGCGGGCGTTCGCGCAAGATCCTCAAGCATGCCTGCGTGCGCTTCCAGCAGTTGACCTCGCCGGCAGCGGCCAAGGCCGTGGAAGACACCGCGCTGTATCGCTCGGCGGTGCTGCTGTCGCGCAATGATGTCGGTTACAACACCGAGCAATTCAGCGCGCCGGTCAGTGAGTTCCATGAGATCAATCAGCAGCGCATGGCGGAGTTCCCCGACAACCTGCTGGCCACGGCGACCCACGATCACAAACGCGGCGAAGACACCCGTGCCCGGCTCGCCGTGCTAAGCGAGCGCAGCCATTGGTACGCCGATCAGGTCGAACTGTGGCGCGCCCTCGCCCGTCCGGTACGTATCGAAGATGACGCGCCGTCCGCTGGCGACGAGCTGATCCTCTATCAGGCATTGCTTGGCAGTTGGCCGCTGGATTTGCGGGACGATGATAAAGCCGGCTTTGCCGAATACGCCAAACGCATCTGGCAATGGCAGCAGAAAGCGCTGCGCGAAGCCAAGTTGCAAAGCAGCTGGAGCGCGCCGAACGAAGCCTATGAAAACGCCGCGCAAGCCTTCACGGAAAAACTGCTGACCGGCGAAGAAGGCGAGTTGTTGCGTGCGGCGCTGAGCAAGACCGTCAACAGCCTCGCCGCTGCCGGCGCGCTCAACGGGCTGGCGCAAACCTTGCTGCGCATGACCGTGCCGGGGGTGCCGGATCTGTATCAGGGCAACGAATACTGGGATTTCAGTCTGGTTGACCCGGACAACCGCCGGCCGGTGGATTACGCCGCCCGCGAGCAATCCCTGCAGGCATCCGTGCCGAGTGCAGAACTGCTCAAGGACTGGCGTGACGGGCGCATCAAGCAAGCGCTGATCAGTGCGGTACTGAACCTGCGCAAGGAGCACAGCGGGCTGTTCCGCCGTGGCGATTACCAGCCACTGGAAGTGCTGGGCAGCCAAGCGAACAACGTATTGGCATTCGCGCGTGAGCACGAGGGTGTGCGCGCCATTGTGGTGGTGCCGGTGCGCTGCGCGACGTTGCTGGAAAACAGTGCCATCCCCCAGGTCGATGCGCTGCGGTGGGGCGATACGCGGGTGGTTTTACCGTCTGCCGCTCCGGATGCAAACCTGAAGGGACTTTTTGCCAGCAGTGTAGTCACACAAAACAGGGAGCTGAATGTCAGCGAAGCGCTGGGGGATGTCCCGGTCAATCTCTTTATCCAACACTTAACACAAGCATGAGTTCAGTTCAGGAGCATTGCGATGAGCACCGACGATAAACGCATTCGCGAATTCGCCTATCAGATCTGGGAGTCGGAAGGTAAGCCTGAAGGCCAGGAAGAACGTCACTGGGAGATGGCGCGCAAATTGGCCGAGGCAGAAGCCCTGGCACCGAAGAAGCCACCGAAGGCGGCTGGCAGCAAGGTGGCCGGCAAGACGCCTGCGGCGAAGAACACTGAGGCCAAAGCGCTCGACGGCAAAACGCCGGCCGCTGCCAAAGCCAAACCGGCTGCGAAAGCCAAGCCAGCGGCGGCGGCCAAGGTAGTGTCGCCTGGCGAAAAGGCTGCCGAGAAAAAGCCGCGAGTTGCGAAGAAGCCTCCGGCGAACTGACCTAGACCCGATTATTGAACTGAACAACTGAGTGGCGAGCTTGCTCGCCATAAGGGGTCTTTGCGCCCTGAAGAAAGCCCCTCCCCACTGCGGGAGAAAAATCTAATCCCCTGTGGGAGCGAGCTTGCTCGCGAATGCGGTGGGTCAGTTCGCGAAGATGTCGGATGTGCCGACGCTTTCGCGAGCAAGCTCGCTCCCACAAGGAAATCTCATTGCCTGAACTGACCCGTTTTTTGCAGGAGCAATCATGACCCGTCCAAAGAAAGCCGAACCCGTTGCGCACGCCGAGCCGTCGAGAATCCGTGAAGGCCTGCCCTTCCCGCTCGGTGCGACCTGGGATGGTCTGGGGGTGAACTTTGCTCTGTTTTCCGCCAACGCCACCAAGGTCGAGCTGTGCATTTTCGACGATGCCGGCGAAGTCGAACTCGAGCGCATCGAGCTGCCGGAATACACCGATGAGATCTACCACGGCTACCTGCCGGATGCGCATCCGGGGCTGATTTACGGCTACCGCGTTTATGGTCCTTATGACCCGGCCAACGGCCATCGCTTCAATCACAACAAACTGCTGATCGACCCGTACGCCAAACAACTGGTTGGCGAGCTGAAATGGTCGGAAGCGTTGTTCGGCTACACCATCGGCCACCCCGACGCCGACCTCAGTTTCGACGAACGCGACAGTGCGCCATTCGTGCCCAAGTGCAAGGTCATCGACCCGGCGCACACCTGGGGCAATGACCATCGCGTCAGCGTGCCGTGGGACAAGACCATCATTTATGAAACCCACGTGCGCGGCATCAGCATGCGTCACCCGTCGGTGCCGGAAAACCTGCGCGGCACCTTCGGCGGTCTTATGGTCGATGACGTGCTTGAGCACATCCGCAAGCTCGGCGTCTCCTCCGTCGAGCTGCTGCCGATCCATGCTTTCGTCAACGATCAGCACCTGCTGCAAAAAGGCATGACCAACTATTGGGGCTACAACAGCATCGCCTTCTTCGCCCCGGACCCGCGTTATCTGGCCAGTGGCAAGATCGCCGAGTTCAAGGAAATGGTCGCGCACCTGCACGATGCCAACCTCGAAGTGATTCTCGACGTGGTCTACAACCACACCGCCGAAGGCAACGAACAAGGCCCGACTCTGTCGATGCGCGGTATCGACAACGCCTCGTACTACCGCTTGATGCCGGACGACAAGCGCTACTACATCAACGATTCCGGCACCGGTAACACGCTGGACCTGAGCCACCCGTGCGTCCTGCAAATGGTCACTGACTCTCTGCGCTACTGGGCCAGTGAGATGCACGTCGATGGTTTCCGTTTCGACCTGGCAACCATTCTTGGCCGTTACCACGATGGCTTCGACGAGCGCCACAGTTTCCTCGTCGCCTGCCGCCAGGACCCCGTGCTGCGTCAGGTGAAGATGATCGCCGAGCCTTGGGACTGCGGCCCCGGCGGCTATCAGGTGGGCAACTTCCCGCCGGGCTGGGTCGAGTGGAACGACAAGTTCCGCGACACCGTGCGCGCCTTCTGGAAGGGTGACGACGCCCAGCTTGCTGATTTCGCCAGCCGCATGACGGCCTCGGGAGAGATGTTCAACCAGCGCGGGCGCCGGCCGTATTCGTCGGTGAACTTCATCACCGCCCACGACGGCTTCACCCTCAACGATCTGGTCTCGTACAACGACAAGCACAACGAAGCCAACGACGAAAACAATCAGGACGGCAGCAACAACAATCTGTCGTGGAACCACGGCGTCGAAGGCCCGACCGACGACCCGGAAATCAACGCGCTGCGTCATCGGCAGATGCGCAATTTCTTCGCCACTCTGCTGCTGGCCCAAGGCACACCGATGATCGTCGCTGGTGACGAATTCGCGCGCACTCAGGACGGCAACAACAACGCTTATTGCCAGGACAGCGAAATCGGTTGGGTCAACTGGGACCTGAGCGAGGACGGCAAGGCACTGCTGAAGTTCGTCAAGCGCCTGATCAAGCTGCGCCTGACTTATCCGATCCTGCGTCGCGGCCGCTTCCTGGTCGGCGAATACAACGAAGACATCGGTGTAAAAGACGTGACCTGGCTGGCCCCGGACGCCACGGAGATGACCACCGAGCACTGGCACGACGCGCACAACCGTTGCCTGGGCATGTTGCTCGATGGCCGTGCGCAGGAAACCGGGATTCGCCGCAAGGGTGGCGACGCGACCCTGCTGCTGGTGGTCAACGCGCACCACGACATCGTCAACTTCACTTTGCCGGAAGTGCCGGATGGGGGCTTCTGGACCTGCATGATCGACACCAATCAACCGTCGATCCGCGGCCAGGAACGCTTCGACTTCGGCCACGAGTATTCGGTGACCGGGCGCTCGTTGCTGTTGTTCGAACTGCAACGTGACGAAGAAGATTGATATGGACTTTCAACATTATCTGGCCCGCCGTCCGCCAGATTACGCCGACACCAATGCCCTCGGCCGTTGCCTGCGGGCGATGGTCGAGGCTGGCCTCGACCGCTTGCCGTTGCCCGGCAGCGGTCACACGCTGGAGCGTTTTCAGCGCCTCTCGGAAGTGGGCGGACACGATCTGGGGCTGTGCAAACTCTACGAGGGCCACACCGACGCGCTGGCGATTATCGAGCAACTGGGCGGTACGCCAACGCCCGGCAGCACGTGGGGAATGTGGGCTGCCGAACCGCCGCAGGCGCGGGTGAAAGTCACGCCATCCGGACATATGGTGACATTGAACGGGCGCAAGGCCTGGTGTTCCGGCGCCGCAGTGCTCAGTCATGCCCTGCTTACCGCGTGGGACGCTGATGATCAACAGCAACTGGTAGCGGTCGCGCTCGATCAACTTGGTGTGACCATCACCGATCAAGGCTGGCAAGCCGTGGGCATGGCGGCAACCGGCAGCGTTGAAGTGCTGTTCGACAATGCCGAAGCGCAGGCCATCGGCAATCCCGGTGATTACCTGCAACGGCCGGGTTTCTGGCAAGGCGGCATCGGCATCGCCGCTTGCTGGTATGGCGCATCGCGACGGATTGCCGAAGCGCTGCGCCAGCATTGCGCCCAACGTGACGAACCGCATGCCCTCGCCCACCTCGGCGCGACAGACACAGCGCTGCAAGCGGCCGCCGATGTGCTGCGCTTCAGTGCGCTGCAAATCGATGCGCAGCCCGAGGCCGACGCTGAACTGCTGGCCCGTCGCGCCCGCGCGGTGGTCGAACAGTCGGCCGAACAGGTCATGCGTGAGGTCGGTCGTGCGCTGGGTGCCGGGCCGTTTTGTCAGGATCGGCATTTTGCGCGGCTGAGTGCCGACTTGCCGGTGTTTCTGCGCCAGAGTCATGCCGAACGCGACCTTGCTGCGCTGGGCCAGCAAATTGTTGGTCAGTCCTGCGAGGTCTGGGCGTTATGAAGGACAACCCGATCGTCGGCCAAGGTACTTCGCTGCAGCAATGGCAGGGTTCGCGGCGTCTGGCCGAGCTGCCCGCTATCGACATTCTTGACCTGGTACCGTTGGGCTCGCGGGCGGTGATTGTCGCCCCGCACCCGGATGACGAAGTGCTCGGCTGCGGCGGCATCATGCAGTTGCTGGCGGCAGCCGGACGCCCGTTGCAGTTGATCTCGGTCACCGATGGCAGCGCCAGTCATCCCGGCTCGCAGCGCTGGCCAGTCGAGCGTCTCAGCGTGGTGCGTCCGCAGGAATCCGCTGAAGCGCTGCGGCGTCTCGGTTTGCCGATGCACAGTCTGAAATGGCTGCGCGGCGGTTTTACCGATACCCAGGTGGCGGCTCAGGAAACCGGGTTGAGCGATTTCATCGCCAGTTATCTGCATGCCAGTGACGTGGTGTTCACCACTTGGCGGGAAGATGGCCACAGCGATCACGAGGCCGTCGGCCGCGCCAGTGTCGAAGCGGCGCGCCGCGTCGGGGCTGCCTGTCATGAACTTCCGGTCTGGACCTGGCATTGGGCAACCCCGGAAGATGCCTCGGTGCCATGGGAACGGGCGCGCAAGATTCTCCTTTCACCCACGCACATTGCGCGTAAACGCCACGCGGCGCATGCGTTCGCCAGCCAGTTGGAAGGCGATCGCGACGTCGGGCTCGGGCCAGTGCTCGCGCCCTATGTGCTCGATCGTTTGTTGCAACCTTTTGAAGTGGTGTTCCTTTGAGCGTCGATGATCGCTATTTCGACGGGCTGTTTGCTGGCAATGACGACCCATGGGCGTTCCGTCAGCGCTGGTACGAGCAGCGCAAACGCGCGATTACCCTCGCTGCCCTGCCCCGCTCCCGCTACAGATCGGTTTTCGAGCCGGGTTGCGCCAATGGCGAACTGAGTGCGGAACTGGCACCGCGCTGCGACCGTTTGCTGTGTTGCGACACAGCGAGCGCAGCGGTGAAGCTTGCGCGCACTCGGTTGAGTATTTTCGAGCATGCCGAAGTCCGCCAGGGACGCCTTCCGAGTGACTGGCCGGAGGAGAAATTCGACCTGATTGTATTCAGCGAAATCGGCTACTACCTCGACGAGAAAGATCTGACAGAAGTCATCCGCCGAATCAGTGAATCGCTGACAGCCGACGGCCAATTGCTGGCCTGCCACTGGCGCCCGCCGATTAAAGACTGCCCGCTGAACGCGCGCCAGGTACACGATCAGATCCACGATCAATTGGCGTTGCCGCGTCTGGTGCTGCATCAGGAAGCGGACTTCATTCTCGAACTGTGGAGCCGGGAGCCACGCTCGGTGGCGGCCCTGGAGGGCTTGCGTTGATCGGTATTGTCATTCCCGCGCACAACGAAGAGGCGCTGCTCGATGACTGTCTGCGTGCAGCCCTGCGCGCCAGTCAACATGCGCAACTGGCCGCTGAGCCGGTGGAAATCCTGGTGGTTCTCGACAGCTGCAGCGACGCCTCGGCGCAAATCGTCAGCGCTTATCCGGTGCGGAGCCTGCAGATCGACGCGCGCAACGTTGGCGAAGCCCGTGCCGCCGGTGCGCGCCTGCTGCTTGAGCGCGGTGCACGCTGGATTGCCTGCACCGACGCCGACAGCCGCGTTGCCGATGACTGGCTGGCGGCGCAGCTCGGACTGGAAGCTGACGCAGTGTGCGGAACGGTCACCGTCGAGCATTGGCCCGAGTCGATCGATGAAGCAGCGCAGATTCGCTATCACCGCCATTACCAGGCCCACGACGGTCATCGGCATATTCATGGTGCCAATCTTGGCGTCAGTGCCGAGGCCTATCGTCTAGCCGGTGGTTTCAAACCCCTGACGTGCGACGAGGATGTGCATCTGGTGCGCGCTCTGGAGCGCAGCGGCGCCAATATCGTCTGGAGCCATCGCCCACAAGTGCATACCAGCGCACGACTCGACAGTCGGGCCAAGGGTGGTTTTGGCGACTATTTGCGAAACCTGGTACAGATGGAATAAAAAAATACGGTTCAGATTGATCTGTGACGCGACGAATCCCGTGTCTTGAGCAATACTCTGGCTCGCAGTCATCCAAGGGTTGGAAAACTGCAGGTTTGCTATTCATTAGCCTTCACGGGCCGTGATCAGCATTTGCTGTTTACGACTGAGGGCGAGACACAACAAGGACGTCGCACTCATGAAACCGTTAATCCTCAATGAACATGGCCTGCCCGCGCAAATCTGGAACAGCGCGGCGCAACTCGACAATATCCCCGTCATCAACACCCACAGTCTGGTGCCCGCCGGCGCCCGCGCCGTGATCATCGCGCCGCATCCGGGCGACGAAGTGGTCACCTGCGGCGGCTTGTTGCAATTGTTGTCCAGTCTCGGCCATCCACTCCAATTGCTTTCGATTACCGACGGCAGTGCCAGCCATCCAGGCTCGCGGCAATGGTCGGAAAAACGTTTGAGCGTGTTCCGTCCACAGGAAAGCGTCGAAGCCCTGCGCCGTCTCGGCTTGCCGATGCACAGCCTGAAGTGGGTACGCGGTGGTTTCACCGACAACGCGCTGAATGAGCAGCAAAATCAACTGACTGAATTCATCGGCCGGTACCTGCGACCGGGGGACGTGGTATTCAGCACTTGGCGCGAGGATGGCAACAGCGACCATGAAGCGGTCGGACGAGCCAGTTTCGATGCGGCGCTAAAGGCCGGGGCAACCTTCCATGACGTGCCGGTCTGGGCCTGGCACTGGCCCGAGCGCGATCACCAGCACATCCCATGGGAGCGAGCACGCAAGTTGCGTCTCGACACCTGGACCGTGGCGCGCAAAAGCCACGCCACTCACGCCTATGCCAGCCAGCTCAAGGGCGAACCAGCGATCGGCATCGCCCCACTGCTGCCTCCGGTGATCCTGGAAAGAAT
Organism: Pseudomonas koreensis; assembly: GCF_024169245.1. Classification (NCBI taxonomy): domain Bacteria; kingdom Pseudomonadati; phylum Pseudomonadota; class Gammaproteobacteria; order Pseudomonadales; family Pseudomonadaceae; genus Pseudomonas; species Pseudomonas koreensis. Next base: position 4,186,148 of record NZ_JALJWP010000001.1, on the reverse strand, counting down.
GCGCTTGCCGTATGAAATCGTGTTCGTCTAGACACCACATCCCTGTGGGAGCGAGCCTGCTCGCGAAAGCGGTGTGTCATGTGTCAGCTGTATTGAATGTGATGAAGTCTTCGCGAGCAGGCTCGCTCCCACATTGGCCAGCAGTGAATCATCGGAAGGAACTGCCACCCCCTCACGCCAGTCGCATGAACAGGCATGGCCCAATTCAGAGGAGTGAACGTGTCCAGCGATCCCAAGCGTCAAGCGGCCGACGCGCCAGTCATTCATCGCCTGCGGGTACTCACGGTCAACACCCACAAGGGCTTCACTGCGCTGAATCGGCGGTTCGTCCTCCCGGAGCTGCGCGAAGCGATGCGCAGTACCTCGGCCGATCTGGTGTTTCTGCAGGAAGTGGTGGGTGAACACGAACGCCATTCGAGTCGCTACAACGACTGGCCGCAGACTTCGCAATACGAATTTCTTGCCGACAGCATGTGGAGCGATTTTGCCTACGGGCGTAACGCCGTTTACCCCGACGGCCACCACGGCAATGCACTGCTGTCGAAATACCCGATCCGCGAATACCGCAACCTCGATGTGTCGATCACCGGCCCGGAACGGCGCGGGCTGTTGCATTGCATCCTCGATGTGCCAGGGCATGCCGAGGTGCATGCGATCTGTGTGCATTTGAGTCTGCTGGAAAGCCACCGGCAGTTGCAGTTGCAGCTGCTCTGCCAGTTGCTGGAGTCGCTACCTGACGACGCGCCGGTGATCATTGCCGGCGATTTCAATGACTGGCAGTTGCAGGGTAATGCCGCCCTCGCCCGGCGCGACTATTTGCACGAAGCTTTCGAGCGTCATCACGGGCGCCCGGCGAAAACCTATCCGGCGCGTTTTCCCTTGCTGCGGCTGGACCGGATTTATCTGCGCAATGCGAGCAGCCATGACCCCAGAATTCTTGGCAACAAACCGTGGACGCACCTTTCCGATCACCTTCCTTTAGCGGTTGAAGTGCACTTGTAGCCGCGTTTTTGACAGCAATTAAATGACAGGTCATCTGTCCGGTCGCGCACCGGCATGACCTTTCGTCGGTGGCGGAAATCTGTCAGCTGTGCAGGTCACAGGCGTTTTTCCATGCAAACAACCACTTAGTTATGTGCAGAAAAACAAACGCTTGCGAAGGCTGATTTAATCACGCCATTCATCGTGCATTTTCTTGACGCGCAGGCATCGCTCTTCTTATCTCTACCTTACTACCCCCGGAATCACTACTGGGACTGACCTTCCGGCACTCGCGAAATCGAGCAGCCGCGGTTCGTCCCGCTCTATTCGGTCGCCCCTCGTTCGGGGTAGGAGAGACGCCAAACTCGAGATGACGCATGCGCTTGCAAGGTAGACCTCCATGAAAACTTCACTGACCTCACACGAATTGAAAATCACCCTTTGCACAGTGTCCGGTTCGCTGTTGCTGTGCTCGTCCATGGAGGCACATGCGGGTTCTGCGGCGGATGAAACCACGTGGTATCGCGCCGATGTGCCGGTAATGACTTTGCCGGTTACCGTGGTAACGCCTGGGCCGTTGCCGTTGAGCCAGCAGAGTTCGCGCCTGATCACCGAGGATCTCGCGCCATCGGCCTGGGATGAGCTCTATGGCCGAAGCGCCCGACGCGCACAAACTGATGCGCTGTCCTCTGCTTATGCGATGCCCGGCGGCGAGTTCAAAGGCCCGGCCGTGGTCACATTGAAGAGCGGCAATGGCGCCACCCAGATCCTTGGCCTGATCGGCGGTGATAATCAGATTCAGATGAGTGCTGACGGTGCACTGACCCGCCGCGCCCTCGCCGCTCCGAACACTGACAGCCTCAATCTGCAAGGTCAGAGCCTTGGTGCCTATTACAGCCTGGTGGGCACGCAGGGCTGGCATGTTGACCTTTCGGCCAGTGGCGGTCGGGTCAGCGGTTTCAGTCGGACACCACAAGGCAATCGTCAGGCCACCGAAGGCAGCGCGATGACCTTTTCCGTCGAGGGCGGCTATCCGATCGGTCTGAGTGAGAACTGGGTGGTTGAACCGCAGGCGCAACTGATCAACCAGCGTATCAGTCTCGACGCGCCTTACGCTGGATCGAACACTTCTTCGACAGACTTGACCGCATGGAGCGGCCGCGTCGGGGCGCGGTTGAAAGGCAGTTACGACCTGAACGGTTTACCCGTCGAGCCTTACCTGCGCACCAACCTTTGGCACACGGTGTACACCGGCAGCACGGTAACGCTGGATCAGGTCGACAAGATCAGCAGCAGTCGCAAATCCTCAACCGTTGAATTGGGCTTGGGACTGGTGGCGCGAGTCACGCCGGCAGTGAGCCTGTACATGAGCGCCGATTACAGCAGCGACGTGGATGACAATGATCTGAACGGGATCATCGGCAGCCTCGGCGTGCGGATGCGTTGGTGATCCACTGAAGGCTGAAGAATCCTGTGGGAGCGAGCTTGCTCGCGAAAGCGGTGCCACCTTCAACATCATCGTTGATTGACATGGCGCCTTCGCGAGCAAGCTCGCTCCCACAGGTGCTAGCCCTGCGGCTTGAGGATCAACACCGCCAACGGTGGCAGATTAAGTTCCAGTGACAACGATTGACCATGGCTTGGCACCTCTTCAGTCAATGCCCCGCCACCATTGCCATAGTTGGAACCGGCATAAATGTCGGCGTCGCTGTTGAACAGCTCAGTCCAGCGTCCGGCAAACGGCACCCCGACGCGATACGACTGGCGCGGTACCGGGGTGAAGTTGGCGACTACCAACACTGGCGAGCCATCCTTGCTCCAGCGCAACCAAGCGTAAACGCTGTTGATCGCATCATCGCCAATCAACCACTGGAAGCCCTGCGGCGCATCGTCCTGGTCGTGCAGCGCCGGCTCTTCGCGATACAGCCGATTGAGATCGCCAACCAGTTTCTGCACGCCTTTGTGCTCGGAGTACTGCAGCAGGTACCAGTCCAGTTGCTGATCATGATTCCACTCGCGCCATTGGCCAAACTCGCATCCCATGAACAACAGTTTCTTGCCCGGATGAGTCCACATGAAGCTCAGATAGGCGCGCAGGTTGGCAAACTTCTGCCAGCGGTCACCGGGCATCTTGTCGATCAGCGAGTGCTTGCCGTGCACCACTTCGTCGTGGGAGATCGGCAAGATAAAGCGTTCAGACCAGGCGTAGACCAGACCGAAGCTCAACTCATTATGGTGATGGGCGCGGTACACCGGATCCTGCTGGATGTAGTGCAGCGAATCGTGCATCCAGCCCATGTTCCATTTGTAGGAGAAACCGAGGCCGCCCTGCTGGGTGCTTTGGCTGACGCCAGGCCATGCGGTGGACTCTTCGGCAATCACCAGCGCACCCGGAGCTTCCAGCTCAACCACATCATTCAAATGACGCAGGAAATCGATGGCTTCGAGGTTCTCGCGCCCGCCGTGGCGGTTCGGCACCCATTCGCCAGCCTTGCGCGAATAGTCGCGATACAGCATCGACGCCACCGCATCGACACGCAGACCATCGATATGGAAGTGCTTCAGCCAGTGCAGCGCCGAAGCGAGCATGTAGCCGTGCACTTCGGTGCGGCCGAGGTTGTAGATCAGCGTGTCCCAATCCTGATGGAAGCCTTCCAGCGGATTGCCGTATTCGTACAGCGCGGTGCCGTCGAACTGCGCCAGACCGTGGGTATCGGTGGGGAAATGCGCCGGCACCCAGTCGAGGATCACGCCGATGTCCGCCTGGTGGCAGGCATTGACGAACGCGGCGAACTGATCCGGCGTGCCATAACGTGCGCTCGGGGCGAATTGCGAGAGCAACTGATAACCCCAGGAACCGCCGAACGGGTGCTCCATGATCGGCATCAATTCGATGTGAGTGAACCCCAGCTCTTTGACGTAAGGAATCAGCCGCTCAGCCAGTTCCGGCCAAGTGTACTGACGCGCCACTTCACCTAGATCATCCAGCTCGCACTGCCAGGAGCCGGCGTGCAGCTCGTAGATGGACAGAGGCTTGGAGCGCTGCTGGCGGTCCTGGCGGGCATTCATCCAGTCGTGATCCTGCCAGTCGATCTGCAACGGCGAGGCGACTTTCGACGCGGTGTCCGGCGGCAGGCTGGTGGCCAGGGCCATCGGGTCGGCCTTGAGCGGCAGAATGCCGTGGGCACCGAGAATTTCGTATTTGTACAACTCCCCCGCTTGCAGTCGCGGGATGAACAACTCCCAAACCCCCGAAGGATGGCGCAGGCGCATCGGGTGACGGCGCCCGTCCCAGACGTTGAAATCGCCGACCACCGACACCCGGCGGGCATTCGGCGCCCACACGGCAAAACGCACACCGTCGACACCATCAACGGTCTTCAACTGCGCACCGAGGCAGGCGCTGAGGTCGCGGTGATTGCCTTCGGCGAACAGATACAAGTCCATCTCGCCGAGCAGCTGGCCAAAGCTGTACGGATCTTCGGCCACCTGCTCGCCACCGGCCCAGCGCGTGCGCAACAGGTACGGCCGCGCCTGATCGAAATGGCCAACGAACAGCCCCGGCGTTTCGGTCATCTGCAGCGGGCCAATTTCTTCACCGCTGTCCTTGTCCAGCACCGCGACACTCAGCGCGCCCGGCAGATAAGCCCGGATGAACTGCCCGCCGGCGCCATCGCCGTGCGGGCCGAGGATCGAAAACGGGTCCTGATGTTCAGCGCGTACCAGGGCGTCGATGTCGCGTGCCGAGGGTAACAATGCTTCCTTTACCACACCCTGTTCCTTGTTCGAGAAACTCATGACTACTCTCCACCAAGATCGGAAAAGGGTTTAAGCCCAGTCAATAATCCATACAAGCCGTGCAACGGCACGGGCAGCCACGTTGGGCGGTTTTCCGCTTCGTAGGCCACTTCATAAGCGGCTTTTTCCAGGCCGAACAACGCCAGCGCGGCGTCGGCGCCTTGAGGATCCTGCCAGGCATGCTCAAGACTAGCTGCCGCCTCGCGATATGCCTGGACAAATGCCTCGCGTGCCTCGCGCAGATAACGCTCGGCGACGCGTTTGCGCGCTGTTTCAGCTTCAGTGCTGTTATCAACGTTGTGCACGTTGATCGTCATCGCCGCTGCGTAATCGAACGAACGCAGTACACCGCTGACGTCCTTGTACGGGCTGTGCTTGCCGCGACGCTCGCTCAACGGCCGCGCCGGTTCGCCCTCGAAGTCGATCAGGTAGGCATCGCCCTTGATCACCAGTACCTGGCCCAGATGCAAGTCGCCGTGCACCCGAATGCGCAAACCGCCAGTGGCTTTCCTCGCCAGATCCTGCACATGGGCAAGAATGGTTTTCTTCTCGTCGAGCAGACGCTTGACCAGTTTCTGGTCCGCTGCGTTCAACTCGCCTTGATGTTGCTTGAGCAATTTCAAGGCATGTTCAACCTGCGCGGTGACGTCCTTGCTTGTCGCGGCCATGTCCTTGCTCGACGACACCTGCGGAGCGAAGTCGGCGTTGTCGGTTGGCGCAGCGAGCACCTGATGCATCTCGCCCAGACGCTGACCGAGCATGCCGGCGAAGTCCTTCAGCTCGCCCAAAGCGTTGTAATGCTGTTCCTGCTCGGACATGGCGTCGGCCAGTTCATCGCGCAGCGCCCGTTCGAGGTTGTTCTGCGTCCATTCCCACGCATCGCCCTGATTGCTCAGATAGCCTTGCGCAATCATCAGCAGATTGTCTTCGCCCTGTGCGTCACGGCGAATCACCGAACCGAGCAGTGGAGAGATATTGGCAAAACCGGCCTCGGTCAGGTAAGCGCTCATCTCCAGTTCCGGGTGTACGCCAGAAGCGACTTTGCGTATCAGCTTAAGCACCAGGCTGTTGCCGATCACCACGGAGCTATTCGATTGCTCGGCCGACAGGTAACGCACATCCGACTCGGCGCCAAGGCCAAGCGTTTCCAGGTGCGGCGTCTGTTCGAAGCGGATTTCGCCTTCGATCGACTCCAATACCGTGTTGTTCTGCATGCCTTGCAGCACGGCGCGGACAAAGGTTTCCAGACTGAACGCATCAGTGATCAAGCCGACCTGACGCACACGGCGTACACGCGACAGCGCCAATTGCTGCGGCAACGGCGGCCCGACGTGGTCTTCGGCAATGAAGCCGAACGGCAGTTGATAACGATTGGTCTGGCCGCCACTGGTGACTTCGATCTCGCTGAGCAGCACTGGATGCTGGGCGTCGCCGAAGCGCACGCCGTAAGCCAGGTTGACCTTCTCGATCGCCGCATCCTTGCCGGCGAACCAGCGACGGTTCTGCAACCAGCTCGGCAGGATGCTTTGCTCCAGCGTCGTGCGCGACGGCGCTTCGAGCAGTTCCTCCATGCGTTTTTTCAGCACCAGCGTGGTGAAGTCCGGCAGGCTTTGCGCCGGTTCGACGTGCCAGCTCGGCATCTGGTTTTCCGTCGCCAGGGCAAACCAATAGAAGCCGTACGGCGCCAGGGTCAGGAGGAAATTCAACTGACCGATCGGCGGGAACGCGTTACCGCCAAGCATTTCCACCGGCACCATGCCGACATAAGCCGACAGGTCCAGTTCGACCGCTTGCGCACTGCGCGAGACGTTGGCCACGCACAGGATGATCTCGTGCTTGCCATCGGCATCGGTGTATTCGCGGGTGTAGGCCAGGACGCGACGGTTGCTCGGCGAGAGCATTTTCAAGGTGCCCCGGCCGAACGCTTTCGATTGCTTGCGCACTGCCAGCAGACGCCGCGTCCAGTTCAACAGCGAATGCGGATCGCCGGACTGGGTTTCGACGTTGACCGACTGATAGCCATACTGCGGATCCATGATCGGCGGCAGCACCAGACTCGCCGGATCAGCGCGGGAGAAACCGCCGTTGCGGTCGATCGACCACTGCATCGGCGTGCGCACGCCGTCGCGGTCGCCGAGGTAGATGTTGTCACCCATACCGATTTCGTCGCCGTAATACAGGGTCGGCGTGCCGGGCATCGACAGCAGCAGGCTGTTGAGCAGCTCGATGCGGCGACGGTCGCGTTCCATCAACGGTGCGAGACGGCGGCGAATACCCAGGTTGATCCGCGCGCGACGGTCAGCCGCATAGTAATTCCACAGATAATCGCGCTCGCGATCGGTGACCATTTCCAGGGTCAGCTCATCGTGGTTGCGCAGGAAGATCGCCCATTGGCAGTTCGCCGGGATTTCCGGGGTCTGCCGTAGGATGTCGGTAATCGGGAAGCGATCTTCCTGAGCCAGCGCCATGTACATGCGCGGCATCAGCGGGAAGTGGAAGGCCATGTGGCATTCGTCGCCGTTAACGCCAGCGGCATCGGTGTCACCAAAGTACAGCTGAGTGTCTTCCGGCCACTGATTGGCCTCGGCCAGCAACATGCGGTCGGGATAATTGGCGTCGATCTCGGCACGGATCTGCTTGAGGACGTCGTGGGTCTCGGGCAGGTTTTCGTTGTTGGTGCCGTCGCGCTCGATCAGGTACGGGATCGCGTCAAGGCGCAGACCGTCGATGCCCATGTCCAGCCAGTAACGCATCACCGACAGCACGGCTTTCATCACTTGCGGGTTATCGAAGTTCAGATCCGGCTGATGCGAATAGAAGCGGTGCCAGAAGTACTGACCGGCGACCGGGTCCCAGGTCCAGTTGGATTTCTCGGTGTCGAGAAAGATGATCCGCGTGCCGTCGTATTTCTGATCGTCATCGGACCACACGTAGAAATCCCGCGCCGCCGAACCCGGCTTGGCCTTGCGCGCACGCTGGAACCACGGGTGCTGGTCGGAAGTGTGGTTGATGACCAGCTCGGTGATCACCCGCAGCCCGCGCTTGTGCGCTTCGGCGATGAAGCGCTTGGCGTCGGCCATGGTCCCGTAGTCGCTGTGCACGCCACGGTATTCGGCGATGTCGTAGCCGTCGTCGCGGCGTGGCGAGGGATAGAACGGCAGCAACCAGATGGTGTTGACGCCGAGATCGGCAATGTAATCGAGTTTGGCGATAAGCCCGGGAAAGTCGCCGATCCCGTCATTGTTGGAGTCGAAAAACGATTTGACGTGAACCTGATAGATCACCGCGTCCTTGTACCAGAGCGGGTCTTTGATGAAGGCGGCTGCCTTGGGTTTCTTCGCCATGTGGAACTCCTGTTGAATACTTTATGGGCGTCCCACGACGATCGTTCCCACGCTCTGCGTGGGAATGCCGCCATGGACGCTCTGCGTCCGCTTTGGGACGCGGAGCGTCCCGGGATGCATTCCCACGCAGAGCGTGGGAACGATCATTACGTAGCGCTGATGCGCCAAATCCCGAACGGCTGATACGCCGGGTCGATGCGCATGAACTGATATTTGCCGTGCCAGTCCCAGCGATGGCCGTTCATCAAATCCTCGCCATGGGTGGTGGCGTCGTCCGGCAGGCCCATTTCCCACAGCGGCAGTTCGAAATTCGCTTCCTGCACGTTATGAGGATCGAGGCTGACCGCGACCAGAATGAAATTGCTGCCATCGGCGCTGCGCTTGCCGAAGTACAGAATGTTGTCGTTCCACGCGTTGTAGATTTTCAGGCCCAGGTGCGTGTGCAGCGCCGGGTTCTGCCGGCGGATACGGTTGAGCTGGGCGATCTCGGCAATGATGTTGCCCGGGGCGGTGAAATCGCGGACGCGGATTTCATATTTCTCCGAATCCAGGTATTCCTCTTTACCCGGCACCGGCGCCGATTCGCACAGTTCAAACCCGGAATACATCCCCCACAGCCCAGAGCCCATGGTCGCCAGCGCGGCGCGGATAAGGAAACCGGGACGCCCTGACTCATGCAGGAACGCCGGGTTGATGTCCGGGGTATTGACGAAGAAATTCGGCCGGTAGCATTCGCGCCAAGGCGACTCGTTCAGTTCAGTGAAATATTCCGCCAGCTCGGCCTTGGTGTTGCGCCAGGTGAAGTAGGTATAGCTCTGCGAATACCCGACCCTGCCCAGCCGCGCCATCATCGCCGGCGTGGTGAAGGCCTCGGCGAGGAAGATCACTTCCGGGTACAAGGTGCGCACATCGGCGATCAACCATTGCCAGAACGGCAGCGGTTTGGTGTGCGGGTTGTCGACGCGGAAGATCTTCACGCCCTCCTTGACCCAGCCAACCACGATGTCGCGCAACTCGACCCACAGGCTCGGAATCGCATCCGGCGCGTAGAAGTCGACGTTGACAATGTCCTGATATTTCTTCGGCGGGTTCTCTGCGTATTTGATCGTGCCGTCTGGGCGCCAGTTGAACCAGCCCGGATGCTCCTTGAGCCACGGGTGATCCTGAGAACACTGGATCGCGAAGTCGAGGGCGATTTCCAGACCATGATCCGCAGCCGCGGCCACCAAGCGGCGGAAGTCGTCACGGGTGCCGAGTTGCGAGTGAATTGCCTCGTGGCCACCCTCCTCGCTGCCGATTGCGTACGGACTGCCGGGATCGTCGGGGCCAGCGGTCAGGGAATTGTTGCGACCCTTGCGGTGGGCGCGGCCGATCGGGTGAATCGGCGTGAAGTACAACACGTCGAAGCCCATGTCCTGGATCATCGGCAGACGGGAGTGCACGTCATTAAAGGTGCCGTGACGCTTGGGGTCGTCGGTGATCGAGCGCGGAAACAGTTCATACCAACTGGCGAACTCGGCGAGCTCGCGCTCGACGTCCATGGGGAACTCGGCGCTGACGCTCAAGTACGCGCGGTGATCGGCCTGGGCCATCAGCTCCGCACTGCGCGAGTGCAGAAACAATGCGACCTGCTCGGTTTCGAGCAGCCCGGACAATTCATGGTGCAGCGCGGCGAGCTGCTCGCTGAGCTGACCTTCGCTGCGTTCTGCAGCCTGTTGCACCATGGTCCGGCCTTCTTGCAACTCCAGGGAAACCGGCACCGCCGCGTTGTGCTTTTTCTCCAGTTCGTACTGGAAGCTGGCGAAGTGATCGATCCAGGCTTCTATGCAATACAGGTAGCGACCCTGCTCCTCAGGACGGAACTGGCCTCGCCAAGTGTTGTTGCCCTGATCGGACAGGACCTCGGTCTGCCAGGTTTCCTGGCCTTCTTCGCGCCAGCGGATGCGTACGGCGAGCTTGTCATGGCCGTCGGCAAATACTTTGCTGGTCACCACCACTTCGCGCCCGGCAATTGACTTGACGGCAAACTGGCCGCCGTCGAGGGTCGGCATGGTGTTTTCGATGACGATGCGTGGAAGCAGCAATGCCTGCGACAGCGGCATGTGCGGGTTGTAACTCAGCTCTGAAGGTCTTTCAGCAGTCATTGAGCATCTCTCCTTAACGCCCCAAGGACGCTCTTGTGCCAGAACAGTATTCGCGACAAAGCGCCGGCCCTGTCATGAACTCACTTAGGTTCCGAGCAACCGGCGCGGGGAAAAGTTCAGATGAAATTAACAAGACAAACACGCGGATCGAATTTGCCGTGGCTGGGTCAACTCACTTAAGCACGTCCCACGCCATGTGCCATATGGAGGTCAAAAGATGAACATCCCGATCCCGGCGGAAACGCCCGATCCGAACATCGACAAACCCACCCTGCCGGAGACCGAACCGCCACCGGTGCCCGAGCAAGAGCCACCCGGCACGCCACCGCCAAAGGAAGAACCGCCGAGCACCATGCCGCCGGTGATCGTCTGACATTTGCATGTCTGTCGGTCATCCCTGTAGGAGCTGCCGAAGGCTGCGATCTTTTTTTTGCCGCGCTGCAAATCAAAAGATCGCAGCCTTCGGCAGCTCCTACACGGGACCGAGTGAATAGCTAGAGGTGGTCGTTCTTGTCGACATCCTTTTCGAACACCCTGACCACGTACGGCATCACACTGAAGATCGCCAGTGCCAGCAGGGTACTCAGCACTGCCGTCGCTTCCTTGCCCAGCCCCACTGCCACGCCGATGGCCGCTGTCATCCATAACCCGGCGGCCGTGGTCAGGCCTTTGACATGGGATTCGTCGCCCTGCTGATTTTTCAGGATTGTGCCCGCTCCCAGAAAGCCGATCCCGGCGATCACACCCTGCAATACCCGGCTCATGGCATCGGATTCCGCGCCCGAGGTCTGCGGCACCAGTACAAACAGCGCAGCACCCAAGGCCACCAGCATGTGTGTGCGCACGCCGGCAGCCTTGCCTTTATGTTCGCGCTCGAAACCAAGAATCCCGCCGAGCATCGCCGCCATCAGCAAACGTACAGTGATTCGCGTCAGTTGCGAGGCGTCGCCGACGTCGGCGAATTCGGCCTGCAGAGTTGCCCACACTTCGTCCCACCAGTCTTCCATCGTGCTTCCCTTGTTGTTGGTTCGATAAGCGATGGACAACGGCGACCATTAATCGGTTGCGCAGAACGATCAGCACGCTGCGCTTCCTAACGTGCAGACCTCACTACAAAAGGACCGCCGCCATGCCCGTTCGAATCGATGAGTCCAACCCCGAGCAGAAAGTGTGTTTTTTCACTGTCGAGCATGGTGAGGAGAAACGCACCTGCGACACTCTGGAAGTCATGACCGATAGCGACAAAGCCATGTCGTACGTGGAAATCGATGGCAAGCGCACCTACATCACCGAAGCAGAAGCCGACGCCTTGACCGTAGCCGGGGCCAAGGACGGACGCAAACATCTGAAGGCCGATGACGGCGATTCGGTGGTTTGATTGATCTGACTCAACACGCGGTGCAAACGCCTGCGCCAGGCGTGTGCACCGCGCCCGGCCTGATGCTTCAAGTTGTCGCAGGCATTGCACCAACCCTCATCTGCTCCGCTTTTTATTGCCAGACCTGAGTCTGTTCTGCAAACAGATCGGAGCTCATAGTGCCTCGGCCTGATGGAGGCTGATGAGCGAACGACCATGAGCGAGCAAATCCCCGTCCGAACCGTAGAAGCATCGCCAACGATAAACAACGTACCCGCGCGCCCGACGAAGGTGACGGCCAGATCAAGCGACAATCAGATCCATACCCGCAGTTTCACCGGTCTGTTTCGCACCTTGCGCATGAGCGGCGCGGGGTTTCTGTTTGTATTGTTCTTCGGCACCGTGTGGCTGAATTGGGGCGGTCGCCAGGCAGTGTTGTGGGACTTGTCGGAAAGCAAATTCCACATTTTCGGTGCGACCTTCTGGCCGCAGGACTTCATTCTGCTCTCGGCCCTGCTGATCATCGCCGCGTTCGGTCTGTTCGCCATCACCGTGTTCGCCGGGCGGGTCTGGTGCGGTTACACCTGTCCGCAAAGTTCGTGGACGTGGATCTTCATGTGGTGCGAGAAGATCACCGAAGGCGAGCGCAACCAGCGGATCAAACTGCAAGCCGCGCCGTGGGGCCTGAACAAACTGGCCCGCCGCGCGGCCAAGCACACGCTGTGGCTGGCAATCAGCATAATGACCGGCCTGACCTTCGTCGGCTACTTCACCCCGATCCGGCCGCTTGCCGAAGAATTGCTCACTCTGCAAATCGGTGGCGTCAGCCTGTTCTGGGTGCTGTTTTTCGCTGCCGCCACCTACATCAACGCCGGTTGGCTGCGCGAGGCGGTGTGCATGCATATGTGCCCGTATGCGCGGTTCCAGAGTGTGATGTTCGACAAGGACACGCTGACCATCGCCTACGACGCCGCGCGGGGTGAAAACCGTGGCCCGCGCAAGCGTGACGTGCGTCCAGTCGAGGCTGGCCTGGGCGATTGTATTGACTGTCAGTTGTGCGTGCAGGTCTGCCCGACCGGCATCGACATCCGCGATGGTTTGCAAATGGAATGCATCGGCTGCGCAGCGTGCATCGATGCCTGCGATTCGATCATGGACAAAATGCATTACCCGCGCGGCCTGATCCGCTACAGTTCCGAGCGCGAACTGCAGGGCGGCAAGACCCATCTGCTGCGTCCGCGTCTGATTGGCTACACGGCGGTGTTCCTGGTGATGGTCGGCGCGTTGGTGCTGGCATTGATCGAGCGGCCGATGGTGTCGCTGGACGTGACCAAGGATCGCGGCTTGTTTCGCGAGAACGCTCAGGGGCAGATCGAGAATATTTATTCGCTGAAAGTGATCAACAAGACTCAGCAGCACCAGGATTACCGGTTGAGTCTGGTTGATGGCCAAGGGTTCGAGTTAAAGGGCAAGACGGCCCTCAGTCTGATGCCGGGAGAGATTGTCGATGTGCCGGTGTCGGTGGCCATGACTACCGAGCGGCCGGCGAGCAGTTCGCAAACGTTGAGTTTCAGGATTGAAGACATTGATGAACCGCAGGTTTACAGCTTGGCGAAGAGCCGGTTTGTCGCGCCGATGAATCGCTGAGGAGCTGGCATTGCTGCCCTCACCCCAGCCCTCTCCCGGAGGGAGAGGGAGCCGACCGAGGTGTCTGTCGCTATGCATCGACCTGAAAGACCGAGTCGATTATGGATTCGGCAAAGCACTGTCAGGTCGGCGTATTTCATCAGCATCCCCCAATCAGTCCCCTCTCCCTCTGGGAGAGGGCTAGGGTGAGGGCCCTTTCCCTGACACCCCACAAAATCAAGTCCATCAAGGCCCACCGATGAAACGCTACGAAAAATTCGCCGACGACATCGCTGAACTGATCCGCTCCGGCGTGCTCGGCCCTGGCCAGCGGGTGCCGTCAGTGCGTTACGCCAGCCAGACTTACGGCGTCAGCCCGTCCACGGTGTTCCAGGCCTATTACCTGCTCGAACGTCGCGGCCTGATCCGCGCTCGGCCGCGTTCCGGTTACTTCGTCAACGCTCATACGCCGAGCCCTTTCTCCGAGCCAGCGATCAGCAGTCAGGTCAACGAGTCCACCGAAGTCGACGTCAGCGAACTGGTGTTCTCGGTGCTTGATTCGATCAAGGATCCGAACACCGTGCCGTTCGGCTCGGCATTCCCCAGCCCGGCCCTCTTCCCCCTGCAACGCCTGTCGCGCTCGTTGGCCAGCGCCGCGCGGGAGATGGATCCGCGCATGGTGGTCACCGACATGTCGCCGGGGAACCCGCAACTGCGCCGACAGATCGCCCTGCGCTACATGGTCGGAGGGCTGATGTTGCCGATGGAAGAATTGCTCATCACCAACGGGGCGCTCGAAGCGCTGAACCTGTGCCTGCAAGCGGTGACCGAACCCGGCGATCTGGTGGCCATCGAAGCCCCGGCGTTCTACGCCAGCCTGCAGGTGCTCGAGCGGCTGAAGCTCAAAGCGGTGGAAATCCCCGTGCATCCGCGCGACGGCATCGACCTCGGCGTGCTCGCGCAAACCCTGGAACGCCATCCGATCAAGGCCTGCTGGTGCATGACCAGTTTCCAGAACCCGATGGGCGCGAGCATGCCCGAGGCAAAAAAACAGGAACTGGTCGAACTGCTGCGTGAGCATCAGGTGCCGTTGATCGAGGACGATGTCTACGCCGAACTCTATTACGGCCAGCAGGCGCCGAAACCGGCCAAGGCTTTCGACACCGAAGGACTGGTCATGCATTGCGGCTCGTTCTCCAAAAGCCTCGCCCCCGGCTATCGCATAGGCTGGGTCGCCGCTGGGCGTTTCGCACAGAAAATCGAACGGCTGAAGCTGATGACCTCGCTGTGCGCGTCGATGCCGGCGCAGGCTGCGATCGCCGACTATCTGCAACACGGCGGCTATGACCGACACCTGCGCAAGCTGCGTTATGCCTTGGAAGAACAGCAGAGCGCGATGCTCGCGGCGATCGCCCGTTACTTCCCGGCGCAGACCCGGGTCAGCCAACCGGCGGGCGGCTACTTTCTGTGGCTGGAATTGCCGGAGCAGATGGATTCGCTGAAGTTGTTTCAAATGGCCCTGGCACAAGGCATCAGCATCGCGCCGGGGCCGATTTTCTCGCCGACCCAGCGCTTCAGGAACTGTATTCGATTGAATTACGGCAGCCCGTGGACCGAGGAATCGGAAAAGGCCATGGAGACGTTGGGGCGGATTGTGCGGTCGTTTTGAACAGGAGTCGGACAAAAGGTAGTAAATAGCAGAAAAACCTGTAATTTCTGACAGTAGACGCCTGATGCCTTGTCTGACTGAATCTATAGCGTTAATTCTCTAAAACAGACAGGCGCAATCACATGAAGAACTCCAAGGCTGTTCACGACTTTACCGATTTCAGCAATGGCAATGCCAACGGCTGGCGTGACATGAATGGCGGGGGAAACATAGTTGGCGATCCCCCCTATTATTCAACGGTGTTTTCTGAGGCGGGTACGGGTGCAGGCCCGGTAGCGATCGCGACGATAGATAAGGTCTACCCAACTGCGTTCAATCAAACCAAGGTGGACGTAGAGTTCCGCATCCGCTTGCCGCTTGACTTTGAAGTCGAACGTTTTCGCCTTTACGCTGACCATCAGCTTGTAATCACGTTCGCGCTCCCTGCTTCTGATAACGAGTGGCATGTGGTGAAAGGTGAGTGGACGCCGCCGAGCAACACAGTAACCAGACTTACACTCTTGGTCGAAGGCCACAAGGAAGGAGTAGGCCTTCACGTTGATTTCGATAGCATTTTGATCCGGCAAGATTGATCGATTTGAGAACGTAGCGATCAACGCGAACATCATGCACGTTGATCGCTGCCATCCAGCCTATCGCTACAAGAAACCCCTCGACATCAGCGCCCACCCCCCAAATCAACAAACGTCCCGGTGGCATAAGAAGCCTTGTCCGACAGCAACCAGACAATCGCTTCCGCTACCTCATCCGGCCGCCCGCCCCGAGCCATGGGAATCGCCGACTCAAGCTTGCTGACCCGATCCGGATCGCCGCTCAGCGCATGAAAATCGGTGTAGATGTAACCCGGACGCACGGCATTGACGCGAATGCCCTCACCCGCGACTTCTTTCGACAGACCGATAGTGAAGGTGTCGAGCGCACCTTTGGAGGCGGCGTAATCCACGTACTCGTTCGGCGAACCGAGGCGTGCCGCAACCGAAGACACGTTGACGATGCTGCCGCCCTGCCCGCCGTGTTTCGGTGACATGCGCAGAATCGCGTGCTTGGCGCAGAGGATCGGCGCCAGCACGTTGGTTTTCATGATTTTGAGGATGCGGAATTCGGACATTTCATCGACTCGCGACTTCTGGCCCACGGTGCCGGCGTTGTTGACCAGCGCGGTGACCCGGCCCAGCTCGCTGTCGACGCGCTGGAACATTGCGATCACTTCGTCTTCGATACTGACATCGGCGCGAACAGCAATGGCCTGGGCGCCCAAGGCTCGAACCTGTTCGAGCACGCTGTGTGCGGCCTGTTCATCCGACTGATAGTTGATGCAGATCCGGTAGCCCTGTTCGGCTGCCAACAAAGCCGTGGCAGCGCCGATTCCGCGCCCGCCACCGGTGATGACAATGACTTTATCCATGCTGGCCTTCCCCTACGTGCACACGTAACAGTCGGGGGAAGAATAACTGCGATTGGCGGGTTTTGCATGTGGCGCCTATCCGGGCGCCTTCGCGAGCAAGCTCGCTCCCACACGGTCTCTCAGACCACCGCCAGCCGCTGCCCGCGCACGATGTCCTGCATGAAGCGCTCCGCCGGCATCGGGTGGCCGAGCAGATAGCCCTGCAGCGAGTCACAGCCCAGTTTGGTCAGGAAATCCTGTTGCGCGCCGGTCTCGACACCTTCGGCGACAATGCGCAGATCCAAGGCCTGCCCCAACGCAACAATCGCCGAGACGATTGCAGCATCATCGCTGTCATGCTCCAGATCGCGGACGAAACCGCGGTCGATCTTCAACTCATTGGCCGGCAGACGCTTGAGGTACATAAGGCTGGAATAACCGGTGCCGAAGTCGTCGATCGACAGGTCGACGCCCATGTCCGACAGCTCTTGCAGTACAGTCATGCTCGCGTCAGCGTCGCTCATGGCGGTGGTTTCAGTGATTTCCAGGGTCAGGCTGTTGGCCGGCAAATGGTGGGTCGCCAGCGCCTTGGCGACGCTTTGCACCAGCCCGGCATGGCAGAACTGCAACGCTGAGAGGTTCACCGCAATGCGCCAGTCGGTGTAGCCGAGCACGTACCACTCGCGCATCTGCCGGCAGGCTTCGTTGAGTACCCATTCGCCCATCGGGATGATCAGCCCGGTTTTCTCCGCCAGATCGATGAACTTGTCCGGCATCAACAGGCCGTGCAGCGGATGCGCCCAACGCAGCAGCGCCTCGGCACCGACCGGGCGACCGTTGGCGGCGTCGAACTTGGGTTGGTAATGCAGGCAGAACTGGTTGTGCTCAATGGCCGCGCGCAGGTCCTGCAACAGTTGCAGTTGTTTGCGCGCGTTGGTGTTCATCGACGCATCGAAGAAGCTGTAGCCGTTCTTGCCGCCGCCCTTGGCGTGATACATCGCCGCGTCGGCATTCATCAGCAGTTCCTGGGCGTTGTCACCGTTGCCTGGATACAGGGCAATGCCGACACTGGCGGAAATCTGCAGGTCGTGTTCGGCGACGCGAAAACTGCGGCCGATCAGGCCGACCTGGCGTGCGGCCAGACCCAGAGCATCATTGCGCTCGCTCAGCCGCACGAGCAGGACGAATTCATCGCCACCGATCCGCGCCAGGGTGTCCTGGCTGCGCAAATCTTCGCGCAGGCGCACGCCGACTTCGCGCAGCAACTGGTCGCCCATGTGATGGCCGAACGCGTCGTTGACCGGTTTGAAGCCGTCGAGGTCGATGAACATCAAGGCGAAGCAGCCGCCCTGTTCCTCGACCTTTCTGATCGCCTGATTGATCCGGTCATCGAGCAGCATGCGGTTCGGCAGTCCGGTGAGCGGATCGTGCAAGGCCAGTTGGGTGAGTTCACGGTTGGCGACGGTCAGCGAGTGCGCCAGATCAGCGGTGCGCGCTTCGAGGCGGGCGTCGAGAATCGAGGTCAGCAAGGCGATCGACAGCACCGCCAGGGTAGTGACTACCACCAGACTGTCGAGACCGTTGCCCTTCAAACCATCGAGCGTCGCGCCGCAGAAACTGCCATCGGGAAATTGTGCCGCGGCCATGCCGGTGTAATGCATGCCGACAATTGCCACACCCATGATCACCGCCGCGCCAGCGCGAATCAGTCGCACATAGGGCGACTGCTGGCGCAAACGAAAGGCAATCCACAACGCCGCTGCCGAAGCGCCGACGGCTATCAGCAAAGAGGCACTGAACAACGTCGGGTCGTAATCGATGCCCGGGGTCATGCGCAGCGCGGCCATGCCGGTGTAATGCATGGCGCTGATGCCCGCCCCCATGATCAAGGCGCCGAAAGCCAGTTGCGCCAGTGGCAGCTTCGGCTGGCTGACCAGCCATAAGGCAAAGCCGCAAGAGAGCACCGCGATCAGCAACGACAACGCGGTCAGGGCGAAGTCATAACCCAGGTCGATCGGCAATTTGAACGCGAGCATGCCGATGAAGTGCATCGACCAGACGCCAACCCCCATCGCCAGCGCCCCGCCCGCCGTCCAGAAATGCACGGCCCGTCCTTTCGCCGTGGCGATGCGCCCGGTCAGGTCAAGCGCCGTGTAGGAAGCCAGAATGGCGACGCACAACGAAATGAAAACCAGGGTGAAGGAGTAGCTGCCGATGAGCATGGACATTCTCGTAACGGGCCGAAACCGTACTGCTTCCATTCTCGGTTGGGCAAATGCGGCGATTGTACTGATTGCCCGGAAGAACGCACTGACAAAATAACCAAAATGCCATCAAGCCGATGAAACGCTTGTTCGATCGTCCTACAAGGCTCTGCGGTGGGCTTTAAACAGCGATCTCACGCCGGCCACAAATCCCTTGTGGGAGCGAGCTTGCTCGCGAAGGCGCCGGCACATTCAACATCTCACTGGACTGACCCACCGCTTTCGCGAGCAAGCTCGCTCCCACAATTTTCAGCGTCCAACCACCCTTCATCATTTGCACGCGTATCCCTGTGGGAGCGAGCCTGCTCGCGAAGGCGCCGGTACAGCCACCATCGTGGTTGCCTGACCCACCGCTTTCGTGAGCAAGCTCACTCCCACAGATTCAGCGGTTGTCGCTGACGTCGAGTTGGCCGTCCCAGCCGCCGCCCAGTGCGGCGATCAGTTGTACGCTGGCGATCAATCGGTTCTGCAGGATATTCAACACACTGCGTTCGTTGCTCAGCGCCGTCGCCTGCACCACCACCACGTCGATATAGGCGATCAGACCAGCCTTGTACTGGTTTTCGGTGAGGCGCAGGGAATCGCGGGCGGCATCCAGCGCTTCCTGGCGCACCGCCGCTTCGTCTTCATACACCTTGAGCTGGACCAGATAGTTTTCCACTTCGCGGAAGCCGTCGAGCACGGTCTGGCGGTAGCGGGCGACCGTTTCGTCATAGGCCGCTTCGCTGCGGTCGACTTCGGCGGAACGAATACCGCCGTCGAACAGCGGCAACGACAGCTGCGGGCCGACCGACCAGAAACGGTTGGGCAGACTGATCAGGTTTTTCGAGGTGCTGCTGCTGTAGCCGCCGCTCAGACTCAGGGTCAGGTCCGGGTAGTACGCAGCTTTGGCCACGCCGATATTGGCATTGGCGGCGATCACCGAACGCTCGGCCGCAGCGATATCCGGACGGCGTTCGAGCAGTTGCGAAGGCAAGCTCAGCGGCACTTGCGGCAGGTTCGGGATGCTCTGGCTTTCGGCGATGCTGAAGTTCGCCGGCGCCTGGCCGGTGAGCACGGCAATCGCATTTTCAAACTGCGCGCGCTGCCAGATCAGATCGACCAGATCGGCCTGGGTGCTTTTCAACTGGGTCTGCGCCTGCGCCACCGCATCGCGGCCGGAAACCCCGGCGCGGTACTGGTTCTGGGTCATTTTCAGCGAACGCTCATAAGCCGCAACGGTGGCTTCAAGCAAGCGCTTCTGCTGATCGATGACGCGCAGTTGCAGGTAGTTCTGCACCAACTCCGATTGCTGGCTCAGACGCATCGCCGCCAGATCGGCAAAACTTGCCTGAGCGTTGGCCTCATCGGCTTCCAGCCCGCGTCGCAGCTTGCCCCAGATATCCGCTTCCCAACTGACACCCAACTGCGCGTTATAGGTGTCGCGGATGCCGCTTGAAGAACTGCTCAGGCTCGAACTGCTGCTGCCGGTGCCCCGGCTGGAGCGGGTCTTGTCCAGACTCAGGTCGACACTCGGGTAAAACGCCCCTCGAGCACTGCGTACCAAGGCCTGCGCCTGACGGAACTGAGCTTCGGACTGGGCGACGGTCTGGTTGGCGCTGTTGAGTTTTTCGATCAGGCCGTTGAGCTGCTGATCGCCGTACAACTCCCACCAGGCGCCACGGGCCAGCGAGTCGCTGGGGTTGGCCTGACGCCAGCCTTCGGCTTCCTTGAACTGAGCGATCTCAGCGGTTTGCGGGCGCTGGTAATCCGGGCCAACGGCGCAGGCGCTGAGCAGCGCCACACACAGCGACAGGCTCAACAGGCGCGAGCCGCGCGCGGTGGCCAATTGGATAAGCGAACGGTCAGTCATAGCGGAGTTTCCAGAGCGGCATCAGTGCGCACGCCACGCCATTTGTTGAAACGATGGCGCAGCTTGTCGAGATAAAGGTAAACCACCGGGGTGGTGTAAAGGGTCAGGACCTGGCTGAACACCAGGCCGCCAATGATGGTCAGGCCCAGCGGCTGGCGCATTTCCGCCCCCTCGGCGCGGCCGAGCAGCAGCGGCAAGGCACCGAGGATCGCCGCCAGCGTGGTCATCAGGATCGGCCGCAGGCGTTGCAGGCAGGCGCTGCGAATCGACTCCAGCGGCGACAGCCCCTCTTGCCGCTCCAATTGCAGCGCAAGGTCGATCATCAGGATGGCGTTTTTCTTCACCACGCCGATCAGCAGGAATATCCCCAGCAGGGAAATCAGGCTGAACTCACCGCCCAGCGCGTAAATCGACAACAGCGCGCCGACGCCGGCCGAGGGCAAGGTCGAGAGAATGGTCAGCGGGTGAATGTAACTTTCATACAGCACACCGAGCACCAGATACACGGCGAGCAACGCACCGAGGATCATGAACGGCTGGCTCTTCTGCGTGGCGGCGAAAGCGTCCGCAGTGCCGGCCATTTTCGCAATGACATCTTCCGGCAGGCCGACCTTGGCGATCGCTCGCTCAATGGCAGCACTGCCCTGCTCCACGGTTACACCTTCGGCCATATCAAAGGAAATGCTCTCGGAAGCAAACTGGCCTTCGTGGCTGACCCGGTCGTTTTCCAGACTGTTTTCGTAATGGGCAAACGTCGACAGCGGCACCCGCGCGCCGTCAGCGGTAATCACCTCGACCTGCTTGAGCGTCACCGGATCCTGGGCGTATTTCGGATTCACCTCCATCACCACTTGGTACTGGTTGAGGCTGTCGTAGATCGTCGAAATCTGCCGCTGGCTGTAGGCGTTGTTGAGCACGGCGGTGACCATGTTCATGTCGACACCGAGGCGTTTGGCCTGGTCACGGTCGACAATCAGCGTCACCTGCTGCGCCCCGGCACCTTCGCGGGCATCGATGGCGGTCAGCTCGGGCAAGGCACGCAACGCGGTGACCACTTTCGGGAACCACTTGCGCAGCTCGGCGAGGTCGCCGCTTTGCAGGATGTAGGTGTATTGCGAACTGGTTTGCTCACGGCCGCCGCCGAATTGCAGGTCCTGGTCGGCCATCAGCATCAACTGCGCACCGGGCACCTTGGGCATTTCCTTACGCAGGCGTTCGATGACTTTCTGTGCCGACAACTGGCGTTCCTTGATCGGTTTCAGGCGCACGATCATGAACGCGTTGTTGGTTCCGTTGTTGCCGCCAATGAAGCCGGCCACGCTTTCGACCGCGTCGTCCTTGAGCAAGGCGCGGCGGAAGGTCTCCATCTTCGGCTGCATGACGTTGAACGACAGACCGTCGTCGCCCCGCACAAAACCGATCAACTGGCCGGTGTCCTGCTGCGGCAGAAAGGTTTTCGGCACCACGACATAGAGCGCAACGTTGACGCCGACGGTGAGCAGCAGGCTGAACAAAGTCAGACGGCGATGACGCAACACCCAGTCGAGGCTGGTGGCGTATTTGCCGACCATCCAGTCGTTGGTCTTCTGGCTCCAGCGTTGCAGGCGGTTTTCCTGACCCGGCGTGTGTGGCTTGAGCCAGCGCGCGCAGAGCATCGGCGTCAGTGTCAGCGAAACCACCAGCGACACCACGATTGCCGCCGCCAGGGTGATGGAAAACTCGCGGAACAGGCTTTCGACCAGCCCGCCCATGAACAGGATCGACAGGAACACCGCCACCAGCGAGACGTTCATCGACAACAAGGTAAACCCGACTTCCTTGGCGCCGAGGTACGCGGCCTGCATCGGCTTGACGCCTTCGTCGATATGCCGGGAAATGTTCTCCAACACCACGATGGCGTCATCCACCACCAGTCCGGTGGCGAGAATCAGCGCCATCAGCGACAGGTTGTTCAGCGAAAACCCGTACAGGTACATCACCGCAAAGGTACCGACCAGCGACACCGGCACCGCCAGGGTGGGGATCAGCGAGGCGCGGAAATTACCGAGAAACAGGTACACCACCAGCACCACCAGGGCGACGGCGATCAGCAAGGTCATCTCGGCTTCGTGCAGCGTGGCCTTGATCACCGGCGAGCGATCCATGGCCAGATTGAGTTTGACGCTGGCCGGCAGCACCGCTTGCAGTGCGGGCAACTGCGCCTTGATCTCGTTGACCGTCTCGATGATGTTGGCGCCGGCCTGACGGTTGATCACCAGCAATACCGCCGCGTCATCGTTGAAGAAACCGCTGTTATATCGGTCTTCGACGCCATCGCTGACCTTCGCCACGTCCTTGAGACGCAACGCGGCGCCGTCGGCGTAATGAATGATCAGCGACTCGTAATCCTTGGCTTTTTCCAGTTGATCGTTGGCCTGGATCTGCCACAAACGCTGGCCGTCTTCGACCGACCCCTTGGGCCGGCGCACGTTGGCGTCGGCGATGGTCTTGCGCACATCGTCGAGGGCCACGCCGTACTGGTTCAGCGCCTGCGGTTCGAGTTCGATGCGCACCGCCGGCAGCGAACTGCCGCCGATCTGCACTTCACCGACGCCCTGCACCTGCGAAAGGCTTTGCGAAAGAATGGTCGAGGCCAGGTCGTAGAGCTGGCCTTTTTCCAGCACATCCGAAGTCAGCGACAGCACCATGATCGGCGCCTGCGACGGATTGACCTTCTTATAGGTCGGCATGCTGCGCATCCCGCTCGGCAGCAGATTGCGCGAGGCGTTGATCGCCGCCTGCACTTCCCGCGCCGCGCCGTTGATGTCGCGGTCGAGGTCAAATTGCAGGATGACCCGCGTCGAACCCTGACTGGAGCGGCTGCTCATGGTGTTGACGCCGGCTATCGCACCGAACGAACGCTCCAGCGGCGTCGCCACCGTCGATGCCATCACCTCGGGACTGGCGCCCGGCAGACTGGCCTGAACGACGATCACCGGGAAATCCATCTGCGGCAACGGCGATACCGGCAACAGACCGAAGCTGACACCGCCCAGCAACATAATGGCCAGGGACAGCAGCATGGTTGCGACTGGGCGCTTGATGAAAGGGCCGGAGAGGTTCATTCGCTCCAGTCCCTACCGCTGAATCCTGTGGGAGCGAGCTTGCTCGCGAATGCGGTATTACATTTAACATTGAAAGTGACTGACCCACCGCTTTCGCGAGCAAGCTCGCTCCCACAAGGGATAAGTGCTGATTGCGAGGTCATACCGCGACCTCTTCACCATCAGCCTTGGTTTTGCCAAAGCGCCTTCCGAGGCGGTCGAAGTACAGGTAAATCACCGGCGTCGTGAACAGCGTCAACACCTGGCTGACCAACAAACCGCCAACCATCACCAGACCCAACGGCTGACGCAACTCAGCTCCGGAACCGGTGGCCAGCATCAATGGCACCGCGCCGAACAACGCCGCCAGCGTGGTCATCAGGATCGGCCGGAAGCGCAGCAGCGCCGCCTGATAGATCGCCTCTGCCGGGGCCATGCCTTGGGTGCGTTCGGCGTCGAGGGCGAAGTCGATCATCATGATCGCGTTCTTCTTGACGATACCGATCAGCAGGATGATGCCGATGATCGCGATCATCCCCAGATCGTTGCCACTGAGCAGCAACGCCAGCAAGGCACCCACCGCTGCCGACGGCAAGGTCGAGAGAATGGTGATCGGGTGGATGTAGCTCTCGTAGAGCACGCCAAGCACGATGTACATGGTCACCACCGCCGCCAGAATCAGCAGCAACGTGCTCGACAGCGAAGCCTGAAACGCCTGCGCCGCGCCCTGAAACTGGGTCTGCACGCCGACCGGCATGCCGATGTCCTGCTGCACTTGCTCGATGATGTCCACGGCATGTCCCAATGCCACGCCGGGCGCGAGGTTAAACGACATCATCACCGCCGGAAACTGGCCGATGTGGGTGATCGCCAATTGCGCCTGACGTTCTTCGACGTGGGCCAGACTTGACAGGCGCACCTGCGCGCCGTCAGTGGTCTTGACGTGAATCTGATCCAGCGCCTGCGGGCCGATCTTCTCCCCGGCCTGGGCTTGCAGCACCACGCGGTACTGGCTGGCCTGGGTGTAAATGGTCGAAATCTGCCGCTGGCCGAACGCGTCGTACAGCGCGTCGGTAATATTCGCTACCGACACGCCAAGGCGCGATGCGGCGTCGCGGTCGATCACCAGATAGACCTGCAAGCCTTTGTCCTGCAAATCACTGGCAACATCGGTCAACTCCGGGCGCTGGGCCAGGGCTTCGACAAGACGGCCACTCCACTGGCTGAGCAATTCGGAGTCCGGCGAGGACATGCTGAACTGGTACTGGGTGCGGCTGACCCGATCCTCGATGGTCAGGTCCTGCACCGGCTGCATGAACAGCCGAATGCCGACCAGTTTGTCCAGTTGTGGTTGCAGGCGTGCGATCACTTCGCTGGCCGTCAGATCGCGCTCGCCATGGGGCTTGAGGTTGATCAGCAAGCGGCCGCTGTTTAGCGTGGCGTTGTCGCCGTCAACACCAATGTAGGACGACAGGCTCTGCACCGCCGGATCTTCGAGAATGATCTTCGCCAGTTGCTGCTGTCGCTCGCCCATCGCCGCGAAGGAGATCGACTGTGGCGCTTCGGAAATGCCCTGAATCACCCCGGTGTCCTGCACCGGAAAGAAACCCTTCGGCACGATGACGTAAAGGAATACGGTCAACGCCAGTGTGCCGATCGCGACCAGCAAGGTCAGCGGCTGATGCTTGAGCACCCAACGCAGCATCCGCCCGTATTCGTTGATCATCCAGTCGATGAACGCACCGCTGGCACGATAGAACCGGCCCTGCTCGTGTTCTTGCGGTTCACGCTTGAGCAGGCGCGCGCACATCATCGGCGTCAGGGTCAGCGACACCACCAAGGAAATCAGGATCGCCACGGCCAGGGTGATAGCGAATTCACGGAACAAACGCCCGACCACGTCGGCCATGAACAGCAGCGGAATCAGTACGGCGATCAGCGACAGGGTCAGGGAAATCAGGGTGAAACCGATCTGCTTGGCGCCCTTGAGCGCGGCCTGCATCGGACTGTCGCCCTCCTCGATGAATCGCGAAATATTCTCGAGCATGACGATGGCGTCGTCGACCACAAAACCGGTGGCAATGGTCAGGGCCATCAGGGTCAGGTTGTTCACCGAGAATCCGGCGAGGTACATCACGCCGAAGGTGCCGATCAGCGACAGCGGCACGGCCACTGACGGAATGATCGTCGCACTGGCGCGGCGCAGAAACAGGAACGTGACCATGACCACCAGCGCGATGGCGATCAGCAGTTCGTGTTGCACATCGGTGACCGAGGCGCGGATGGTTTGCGTGCGATCCGTCAGTACAGTGACATCGAGGCCGGCCGGCAGGTTGTCGGTGATGCTCGGCAGCAAGGCCTTGATGCGGTCGACCACTTCGATGACGTTGGCGCCGGGCTGGCGCTGGATGTTCAGCAGTACCGCCTGATTCTGGTTGGCCCACGCGGCGAGCCGTTCGTTCTCGGCACCATCGACAATTTCGGCAACGTCCTTGAGCCGCAACGGCGCGCCGTTCTTGTAGGTGAGGATCAGGTTGGCGTAATCCTCGGGCGAGGTCAGTTGGTCGTTGGCATCGAGCATCGACACCCGGGTCGGGCCGTCGAAGTTGCCCTTCGGCTGGTTGACGTTGGAGGCGCCGATCAACGTGCGCACATCCGACAGGTTCAGACTGGCGGCGGCCAGTGCCTCGGGGTTGACTTTGATCCGCACCGCTTGGCGCTGGCCGCCGGCAATGCTGACCATGCCGACGCCACTGATCTGGGCGATTTTCTGCGCCATGCGCGTATCGACCAGATCATTAAGCTTGGGCAGCAGCATGGTTTTCGAGGTGATGGCCAGGGTCAGCACCGGAGTGTCCGCCGGGTTGACCTTGTTATACACCGGCGGCGCCGGCAGGTCGGTCGGCAGCAGGTTGGTCGCGGCGTTGATCGCGGCCTGCACCTGCTGTTCGGCGACGTCCATATTGATGTCGAGGCTGAACCGCAGGGTCAGCACCGAAGCGCCGCCGGAGCTGGTCGAAGCCATTTGCGTGAGGCCCGGCATCTGCCCGAATTGTCGTTCAAGCGGTGCGGTGACGGCGCTGGTCATCACGTCCGGACTGGCGCCCGGGTACAGGGTCATGACGCGGATGGTCGGGTAATCGACCTGCGGCAAGGCCGAAACCGGCAGCAAGCGATAAGCAATGAGGCCGGCCAGGACAATGGCCAGCATGCTCAGGGTGGTGGCTACCGGACGGAGGATGAACAGCCGCGAAATGTTCATGCGCCCTTCTTGGCCTTGTCAGCAGTGGTCGCATCCGGATTGGCGGCGGACTTGCCTTGCAAATGTTCGGTCGGCGAGGTCGGCACTTCGCTGCTGTCATTGACCACTTCGACTTCGCTGCCCTCCTTCAGGCGGTCGGTGCCTTCGAGCACCACGCGATCGCCAGCGGCGAGGCCTTCGGTGACCACGGTGTTGTCACCGTCGCTGGCGCCGATTTTCAGTTGGCGAATGGTGACCTTCTTGTCGCCATCCAGCGCGTAGACGAAGGTGCCGTTGGTGCCGAACTGAATCGCTGCCGACGGTGCCAGCACCACACCTTTGAGCGTGTCGGCGAGGAGGTGGACGTTGACGAACTGGTTGGGGAACAGCGACTGGTCGCGGTTATCGTAGCGAGCCTTGAACTTGAGGGTGCCGGTCGCAACGTCGATCTGGTTGTCGAGGCTTTGCAACACGCCTGTGGCCTGCAGCTTGGTGTCGCCACGATCCCAGGCTTCGGCGGGTAGCTTGGCGCCGCTGCGGTAACGGGCCAGCACGGTGTCGAGGCTGTTTTCCGGCAAGGTGAAGGCAACGCTGATCGGTTGCGTCTGGGTGATCACCGCGAGGAAGGTGGTGTCGTTGGCGGCGACGAGGTTGCCGACGTCGACCTGACGCAGACCGACGCGGCCGGCAATCGGCGCGCGGATCTTGGTGAATTCGAGATTGAGCTTGGCGTCGTTGACCGCTGCCTGATTGGTCTTGACCGTGCCCAGGTACTGGCCGACCAGCGCTTCGGCAGTGTCGAGGGTCTGTTTGGCGATGCTGTCTTCTTTATACAGACCGCGATAACGCTCGACATCGACCTGAGCGTTTTTCAACTGGGCCTGATTCTGCAGCAACGTGCCTTCGGCCTGGAGCAAAGCATTCTGGTAAGGACGCGGATCGATCTCGGCCAACAGGTCGCCCGCCTTGACCATCTGGCCTTCTTCGAAATGAATCTTCACCAGTTCGCCGCCCACGCGGCTGCGAACATTGATGGTATTGAGCGCGGTGACCGTGCCCAGCGCCTTGTAATACAGCGGAAAGTCGCCCTTCACCGCCGGCGCTACGCGCACCGGAATCGGCCCGGTACCGCCGCCAAAGCCTGGGCGTGCCATCCCCGAGCGCCCGGTATGCCCGGCAGTCGCCTTGTCGCCCCCCGCCTTGTCAGCAGAGCCGGCGGGCCAGAATTTCCAGCACAGGACGGCGATGACCAACAGGACAAGCAGGCTGATCAGCCAGCGACGGGACTTGCGGGGGGACGATTGCATGGAGTTATTGACCATTGGGCGCGTGGGCTTCTATTACGGGAGGCTGAACGATAAGCACTGGATGGATTTAAGCAAAGCAGCTTTACCGGCAATTTACCTTCCACTTACGTTTCAAGGTGTGAGGCAAAACCCTGATACACAAATGAAAACGGCCTGGACAGGGCCAGGCCGTTAACAATTGTAAAAGCCTTACTTGAGAACGGACAGTGCCGCTTCGTAGTCAGGCTCTTCGGCGATTTCCTTGACCAGTTCGCTGTGCAAGACATTGTCGTTTTCGTCCAGAACCACAACGGCGCGAGCGGTCAGGCCTTTCAGCGGGCCGTCAGCAATGGCCACACCGTAGTTTTCGATGAACTCGCGGCCGCGCAGGGTCGACAGGTTCTGTACATTTTCCAGACCTTCGGCGCCGCAGAAGCGTGCCTGGGCGAACGGCAGGTCAGCGGAAATGCACAGCACCACGGTGTTGCTGATGTCGTTGGCCTGGGCGTTGAACTTGCGCACAGAGGTGGCGCAGGTCGGAGTGTCGACGCTTGGGAAGATGTTCAGGACTTTGCGCTTGCCGGCGAAGTCTTGCAGGGTGACGTCGGACAGATTGCCGGCTACCAGGGAAAAGGCTGGCGCCTTGGAACCGGCTTGTGGCAACTGGCCGTTGACTTGAACCGGATTGCCTTTGAGGGTGACTTGGGCCATGACTTGAGTCCTTCTGTTTTGTGATTGGAAAGCATGCAAGAAGCGGAAGTTAACCACGAAATCGGCTGACGACCTATGCCCTGTTGGAAATTGTTGGGTGCTGGCCTGGCGGATTGTATACAACCCCTGTAGGAGTGAGCCTGCTCGCGATCGCGGTGCTTCAGACACCATGGGTTGACTGACACGACGCTATCGCGAGCAGGCTCACTCCTACAGAAAAGCGGATTTATATTTCGGCTGAGGATTTTGGCGAGCGACTGACGCCGGAGTTGCACGAGCAGGAAGATCGGATTCGCGAGCAAGCGAAAAAAAGCTGAAAGTGTTGGTGCCTGACAAGCCGCCTTCGCGAGCAGGCTCGCTCCCACAGTGCCCGGGGTCGTACCGGTAATGCCGACCCCGGCACCAATCCCTGTGGGAGTGAGCTTGCTCACGAAGAGGCCATCAGCCCTGACGCATCATTTGGCTTCCGATTTCAATTTCAAATACGACTGATGCAGATCGCTCGCCCAGCCATCGATCACCGCTTTCATGTCATCGGCCTTCATCACCTGGGAAGAGTTTTCCAGTGGTTTGCCGGTGCCCTTGCGCACCACCTGCGCGATGACATGATTGGTCGCGCCATCCATGAACACCGCTTCTGTGGCCAACGTGGTTTCCTGATCGCGAATACCGGTGGCAGTGCTCACCGCTGCGGCGACCAGTGCAATCGGGATCACTTCATAGACTTGCAGGCCTTCGGTCTTGCTGCTGACCGCGGTAATCGCCGGACGTACCACAATCACACCCGGCCCGGGCCCTGCGGCCAACGGCAGTGATTTGCCCAGCTCACGTTTGAGCGCCTGATCGTAATAACTGGTGATGCCATTGAGCGTCTGTTGCGGGATTTTTTCAGTCGCTTGCGGTTTCGGATAGAGCTGGCTCGGTTCAACGTAAACGCTGGTGAATTTATTGATGTCGAGTTTCGGGTCCATCCAGCGCATCACCTCGGCACCGGAAGGTGACTTGGCCTCCTTCAGCTGGCTGTAATCCTTGAGAAAGCCGGAATACTGGTCAGGCTCGACGGTTTTGCTGGAACAACCCACCACGCCGAGGGTGGCAATGCACAGCGTGCCCATCATGACGGCTAGCTTCATGCTGTAATTCCTTTGAGAAGGCCAAGACATTTTGCATCGGGGAAATACAGGTATAGCCAAAACCCCGGCAAATGCGATGGGCAATTACAAAGTTCACGTCTGACAGCGCCTGTGCCTCGCCAACCGGTATTACCAGGACGATGTCTCTCCACTACGCAACGCCATCTCCCGCCGGCTGTTGGCGCGCATCGCCTTGATCAGCGATACCGTCCCCACCAGCAGAATCGCCGCACCAAACAAGAAGTCGATGTTGTACAGCTGGAAATCCTCCACCGGCCCGATCAGCAATGTGCGCACCACCGCAATTCCCACCAGCGTCGCCAGAAAGTCGATCCCCGGCTCATCGCGGTAAAACACCAGCATCAGTGGCAGGCACAGCACCAGCAAAAGCAACAACACCACGACCTTGAACGAGCCCTTGCGCTCGACACTGAACGCGCACTCATGCGTCCCGTAAGGCTTGTAGTCCTCGTCGCGGATCATCGAGTTTTTCTCGTTGATGTAGTCGACGCGGTTGTACTTCTGGATCGGCGTGAAAGTGTTGGACATCTCCATCAGCGTGGTGATGTTCTTGAAACGCAGGTCGACGCGCTCGCTACCCTTGAGGTAATACAGCACCGGTTTGTAGCCGTAACGATAGGTGTCGAAGGGGAACGCGGCAGTCTGCGCGTGTACGCCGATCGGCCGTGGTTCGAGTTCAGCGAAGGCGCTTTTGTTGGTCGACGAGAGGTTGCGGCTCAGCGGCTGAACCTTGATTTGTTCGAGGAAGATCGGCGTCACACCGAACGACCATTGCAGCGGCTCCAGACGCAGGCGCAGTTCGTTTCGGCCCAGGTCGTAGCGGTTGAAGGTACGTTCGGAAACCACCAGCGAACCGCCGACCATGAACTCGCCGCGCAGGTTGTTGGTGACGCGCAAGGTCAGTTGGTCCTTGCCCAGCAACGCCGCTTCCGTCGTCGGTGGCGTGCCGCACCACGCGGTGCTTTCGCCGACACCGCCGAGCTGGCCGTTGCGGTTTTCCTTGAATACATAAAAGTAACTGGCCCACAGCGTCAGCAGCAAAAGCGACGCCGTAAGACCGAGGATTTTTTTGCCCGGACTCACTGATCAGACTCCCTTCTTTGGTTCCATCGTCCAGCCGAAAACCCGCTGGCGACGGCGACTCTACCAAAAGGCCATCAGTGACCCAAGGGGAAATGCCGGATTGGCACCGAACCTCAGGGTTTCCCCGGTATTCGCGTCAACCCGTGTAGGAGTGAGCCTGCTCGCGATAGCGGTCTGTCAGGTTCAAATGAGGTGACGGACAAACCGCTATCGCGAGCAGGCTCACTCCTACAAAGGCCGCGTGCAGTCAGGTGCGATCGCGAGGAATCAGGCTTTGCAATTGCTGGGCGAGGAAGTTGGCGTCGAAGGCAAAGGTATCCGGATCCTTCAACCCATTGGTCTTGCGCCACTGCCATGTGCCATCCGCCAGTCCGACCAGCGAAACACTGCCGTACCGCGCCGCCGTCAGCCCCATCACCGCCAGGGAAATCTGCCCACCGCTGCCCATCACATCCGGCACGAATTCCACCGGTTTGCCGGCAATCACGATGCTGAGCTTCTCCGTCTTGAACGTCGACGTCTCCACCGGCACGCTCGGCCCGAACGCGACATAAGCCTCTCGACTCACCTCCAGCAGACCCGGCGTCTTGACCGGGTCAAGCCATTGCGCGATCTCATCGAACAACGCGCCAATCCGTGTGGTCCACGCGGCCGATTGCGTAGTGAACAGTTGCTTCTTGTGCGCTTCGCTTTCGGCATAGTGGCGAAGCATTTCGCCCAGTTGCTCTACATCATTCATTGCTGTGTTCCTCGGAAAGGACCTGCGAAGGGTGATAGTGGCAGATCCCGGGCGCGGCGTACGTTTGGTTCTTGCAGATGCACAGTTGCGTGAAAGATCGGCGGTACAGTCAGCCGGTGCTGGCGTCGAGACTCGAACAGAAGGAAACTCCGGGCACACCCGAACGCTCGACACTGTCATTTGCTTGAGGAAGTCCAATGCGCACCATCGGCCTTATCGGCGGCATGAGCTGGGAATCCAGCGCCGAATACTATCGTCTGATCAACCAGCAGGTCCGCGATCGCCTGGGCCCGCTGCGCTCTGCGCAATTGTTGATGTACAGCGTCGACTTCGGCCCGGTCGAACAGGCCCAGCATGCCGGGCGCTGGGACGATGCCGCAGCGATTCTGGTCGATGCCGCGCGCAGGCTTGAAGCCGGTGGCGCCGAGTGCGTGGTGCTGTGTACCAACACCATGCACAAGGTCGCCGAGCAGATTCAGGCGGCGATCAGCATTCCGTTTCTGCACATTGCCGAACCGGCCGCACAGGCTGCGCTGGAAATCGATGCCCTCACTGTCGGGCTGCTCGGCACCGCGTTCACCATGGAACAGGACTTCCTCAAGCAACGTCTGATCGCCCAAGGCCTGACCGTGCTGGTGCCCGACGAAGCCGAACGCAAGGACGTACACCGGATCATCTACGACGAACTCTGCGTCGGGGTGATCAGCGAAGCGTCGCGGCAAACCTATCAGCGCGTGATCGAATCCCTCACCGCGCGCGGCGCTCAGGCGATCATCCTCGGCTGTACCGAAATCGGTTTGCTGATCAAACCCGAACACAGCGCCCTGCCCCTGCTCGACACCACCGAACTGCATGCACAGTCGGCGGTAGCTTTCGCGCTGGCCGACTGACTCAGGTTTTCGCTGAACTGCGCAGACGGGCCATGCTCAGGGTGTCGACCCACTGCCCGTCGCGCACCGCGTAATCGCGAAACAGGCCTTCGGTTTCGAAACCGAATTTGCGGTAGAGACCGATCGCCGCTTCGTTATCGGCGTACACCGTGAGCTCGACGCGGTGCAGGTTCATCCAGTTGTCGGCAATATCGAGCGCCGCTGCCAACAGTTTCGAACCCACACCCTTGCCCTGCCACGCCACCGCGACGGCCATGCCGAAACTGCCGGCGTGGGCGCGGCGCATCCGTGTATAGGCCTCCAGTCCAAGATGGCCGATCACCACACCCTGATGCAGCGCTACCAGTTTCAGTGCGCGTTCGTTTTCGGCCTGTAAACGCTGACGCCAGACCTCGGTGGACTGGAACGGCATCTGCAACACCTGCCGTGCGACGGCGGGGTCGTTGTAGAGCGCGGTGATGCCTTCCAGATGGGACTCGCTGGAGCGTTCGAGGTGGATGCTGGGAGTTGGGTCTGACATGGATCGGTCCGTGATCAAAGGGGCCCCTAACTCTAAACTGCTGATCTTTAATCTGGCGAGGTGAAAATGTGGGAGCGAGCTTGCTCGCGAAGGGGCCATCAAGTCCGACGCAGTTTTTAGATTTAAACGAAGGTGTTTAAAAGACACCTGCAGACACGGTACCAAGGCTACAAATCCTTGCGCCATTGCCTACAGCTAAGCCAGAATCCGCCGGCTTGTGCGCCTTGGGGGCGGGTTCTATTGTGGTGCGGTCGCTGACGAATCAGCGATCGGGTTTCGCAGCCCGGATCAATCAAGGCGCACAGCGCTCCAGTGCATTGCCATCAAGATTAATGGCAATGATGCTTCATGGCGGCTGTGCGCGGGATACCTTCGGGTATGCCGGGTTCCTTGATTCCCGGTCTGCGAACCTGCGTACAGCTGCCACCTCTTTTCGTTTCGCAGCGAAATGTGGCAGCTCCAGCAATCAAGGAGCTTCACCATGATCAAACCAACACCCAACCCACCCGAAACCGACCCCACCTCCCCCTACGAATCCCTCGACTCAAAAAAACTCCACGAAGCCGCCGACCGCGCCCTCGACCACTACCTCTGCCCACCCGGCTCCACGCCACCGCCCTACAGCCCCCGCGCGATGTACGCCGTCACCGCCGACACCAAAAACGAAGACCTGCTGGCCAACGCCTGCGAAACCCTCGCCTCGGCCAAAACCATCGCTCAGGAGTTCGCCGGACTGGTGAAGCCATCGCAACGGCGGACGCTGATGGGGATCGCGCAGTTGATCATGCTCGGAGAATTGGCCGTGAATCGGGTGCTGGATAATCTGGAGTTGCCGCACTAGCGGGCCTCTGTGACAGGCTTTGAGTGAGGCGCTCTCGCCACCGACGCCTTCGCGGGCAAGCACGCTCCCACAGGAATCGGTGTCGATCACAAAGCTGCATTGACACCGCCGGACCTGTGGGAGCGAGCCCGCTCGTGAAGGCGACCGCTCGTCGGATACCCGTGCGCACCTGTCAACTCTGACAGGTGCGCAATCCCTTCAACGCGCGTTAACTCACGCTGTCCCTTTCCCTCACAGAGTCAGCGCCATGCCCAGCCCCAACAGCCCCCTGCTCCTCAAGGAACTCGACATCCCCGGTCGCAGCAAAGAACCGGTGTCGGCGGTTCCCATTATCTGGGGCATCAACATCGCGACCGCGCTGGGCAGTTTTCCCCTTCACGGTCTGCTGTGCCAGGCGGGGCCGTGGGGGAACATGGCGGTTGGCGACAAGTTGACGATCTTCTGGGGCACCGGGGAGAACGCCTGGGTGGAAACCGTCGACAAGACCGAGGTCGGCAAGCAGCTGCGCATGTTCGTGCCCCCCCAGCACATGG
This sequence comes from Pseudomonas koreensis, assembly GCF_024169245.1. NCBI lineage: Bacteria > Pseudomonadati > Pseudomonadota > Gammaproteobacteria > Pseudomonadales > Pseudomonadaceae > Pseudomonas > Pseudomonas koreensis. Next base: position 4,151,648 of record NZ_JALJWP010000001.1, on the reverse strand, counting down.
TCAATGGCTCGTTCGCGGTGTCCTATGTGGTCAAGCCGCTGGGCGGCACGGATCAGCCGTCCGAAGTCATGCAAGTGCTGGTCAAGCTCACGCGTCCGGGCGGGCACGATGACAATGGTGAAATCGGGCATTCCAAGCTGATCATGACGATTCCCAAGGAGATCGTTGACGGCGGTATCGACAAGGACAACGTCGCCGCTGGCGTGCCGATCACCCTTGGCAAGACCGCTGGCACAGCGCCCTACCCGTACGCGGCGGCGGGCGATGTCTGTCGCATCAGTTGGGGCGGGATCTTCGTGTTCAGTGAGCCGCTGACTCAGGAACAGGCTGAAGGCAAGGTGCCGGTCATCGTGACCATTACCGAAGCCGTCATCCGCGAGGCCGGTGATGCGGATTCTCCCGGTGTGGCCGTGGCGTTCGAGGTGTATGACAAGGTGCTCAATCGCTCCGAAGACTGGAGCCCCGAACAGCGCATCGTGGTGGCCGTCGATGCGACCCGGCTGGACGCCCCGATACTCAAGGAAGCCAAAAACAATGAGCTGGATCTGGACGCCCTCGCGGGCAAGCCGGGGACGGCACAAGTCCCCACCTCGAAGTCGGAATTCGAGCTGGGCGACATCATCATTGTGCGGGTCAAAGGCACGCCGACCGAGGGCGCACCGATTGACTTCAACGTGGAAAGCAAACCGCTGGACAACCTGCCGAGTGTGGTCGAACTCGAACTGCCCAACGCAGCGCTGATGCAGCTGGCAACAAAAACATTCTCCTTGTCCTGCAGCGTGAAAAAAGCCGACAGCCCTCCCCATCGGCATTCCAAAAGCCAGTTCATCACCGCCATCGGCGAAGTCCAGCGACTGGCCGCGCCGATCATGCTGGACGAGGACTCCGGGGCGCTGGACCCCGCACTGCCTCAGATTCGCCTCGAGATCCCCTTCGACAAATCCTTTGCCCAAGGCCAAGTCCTCAAGATATTCATGCTCGGCACCAGGTCCAACCTCGGTCACTACCTGCCTGACCTGCCCTTACGTCCCATCACCCGTAACGACATCGTCGCGGCCCAACCGCTGCTGTACAACATCGACGGCAAACACCTGGCCCCGGTCAACGGCGGCACGGCGGAGTTCTACTACCAGCAATTGATCGCCGAGACGGTGCTCGCCACGCTCAACCCGTACGAGGCCACCCGGGCCATTCGCGAGTCGATCCACACTGAAATCCTGCAAATCGGCGAACCCCGCCTGGAACTGCCCGAACCGGAAGTGGCCGGCGTGGTGGACGGCGTCCTGCCCGCCGACACCGCCGGCACCACCCTGACCGTGGTGTACACGGAAACGGTCAGCGGTGACGAAGTGTTCATGTTCTGGATCGGCTCGATCACCGGCGAGTATCCCGATTCGATCAAGCTGAACGAATTCACCGCCGGTCAGCGAGTACCGTTCACGATCCCGGCCACGGTGATCAAGGGCAATGAAGGCGGAACGGTCGAGGCCAGGTACGAGATCAAACGCGCGGCAGACGGGACGAGTTATTCCAATTCGCTGACGTTCAGTGTTGGGGTGGCGCTGGAAAATCCTTTGCCACTGCCACAAATGCCGCAAGCCGCAGGCACCGGCGCAAGTGTGACGTTGGCACCACTCGATGCGCAAAACGGTGGCCGGGTCATCGTGGCCTACACCGGCATGAACGACACACACAGCATTCAACTGACCATGACCGGTACGCCCGGTGGCGGCTCTCCGGCCATCTCGCCCAAGCCAGGCGTGGCCAGCGGCAGTGTCGAGTTCCTGATTCCTGCCGAAGCGATTGCCGCCAACATCGGCAATGCGGCGAAGACCTTCACGCTCCAGTACGAAGTGACCCAGGGAACGAGCAAAGTCCCATCGCTACCGCTCACGGTAACGGTCACACCGCTGCCCGCTGCGGAGCTGGACAAGCTCAGCATCGTCCAGGCGGATGGCAATGAACTGGAACTGGCCAAGGTCACGGCGGGCGGCACAGTCCGCGCCGGGGTGTGGGCGTTCATGAAGGCCGGTCAGCCCGTCTGGCTGGTGCTCAAGGGCAAGAATGCTCAAGGGGGTGAGCACAATCATGTGCTATGGAATGTGCCAGGCGCCGCTGTCAACCAGACCTGGATCGACACCGGAAAATATGACCAGCCCATTCCCTACAGTTATCTGAAGGATCTGGGACACGGCACGGTGCTGGAATTGCATTACAAACTGGCCCTGACATTGAGTCAGGTCGAAGCGGATGCGATTGTCGGGCCGGTGAAGGCATATACGATCAAGGCTGTGGAGTATGTGCAACCAACACTTGATAATGTGCTGGACGATAAGGGCATCGAGATTCCAGAAGGGAGAACGACTGTAAGCACCACGTTAGTTCTCAAAGGAACGGCGAGCAAAGGTGAAAAAGTCGAGATTTATGACGGCAGCGGTACAAGTGCAGTGTTAAAGGGCATGGCCGATGTCGACGCCGTGACGGGAGAATGGGAATGCCTGATAACTGTGCCGTTTGGCGATCGCCAGTTGTATGCCAAAGCGCTTTATCCGGTGGAGTTGGTGGAATCGAATGTATGTAATCTGTTCGTAGCTGAGATAGCTGCAGGTTTCGAAAATTGGGAAGATGAGTCGCCCAGGATTTTTACCGTTGATATACCTGTTACGTTTAATAGCGGCTTGACATTTACTTTGTTGGGTGGCGGTATTTCAGAGAAACAGCACCTCTCACTGATACGTAATCCATCGGGTACAGGTGCAGGAATATCGACAATGTTTTTCACTGAGCACTCTAAAGGAAGATTTAGCTGGGCGGGCGCAGCTAAAAACATTGAGTTTAATATTATTTACCTTCACACATCACTCAATGAAATCACAATATATGACATCAATAATCGGCCAATCAAAACAGATAAACTTCCAGAAGAACACACAGGTATTGGCATCAATTACAAATTCACAGCTTCACCAGGCGATTACATCGCTTCTTTTGAGATCCAATCCTTTTTGGAGGAATTTCCAACACCAGACTGGGGCTTCTATATCGACGACATTAAATGGGATCAATAATTTAATGATTTGTGGACGGATTTATTTTAACCAGTATTGAAATGCTAAAGAACCTAAGCCTTCTGTAGCTCTAGGGATTACGTCTTCCCGTAGGAGCTGCCGAAGGCTGCGATCTTTTGCTTTTTAAACGAAGAGTTTAAAAGACACCTGCAGACACGGTATCAAGGCTACAAATCCTTGCGCCAATACCTACAGCCAAGCCAGAATCCGCCGGCTTGTGCGCCTTGGGGACGGGTTCTATTGTGGTGCGGTCGCTGACGAATCAGTGATCGGATTTGACCGTCCGCCCAACATCAAGGCGCATCAGCGCTCTGCACGTGTTCAGGCTTTGTCTGAAATCATGTCGCGGCGGCTGTGCGTGGGACACCTTCGGGTGTGCCGGAGTCCTTGATGTCCGGTCGGTCAACCCGCGTACGGCTGCCACCCTGTTTGTTTGACCGCGAACGGTGGCAGCTCCATTCATCAAGGAGCTTCACCATGATCAAACCCACACCCAACCCGCCCGAAACCGACCCCACCTCCCCCTACGAATCCCTCGACTCAAAAAAACTCCACGAAGCCGCCGACCGCGCCCTCGACCACTACCTCTGCCCACCCGGCTCCACGCCACCGCCCTACAGCCCCCGCGCGATGTACGCCGTCACCGCCGACACCAAAAACGAAGACCTGCTGGCCAACGCCTGCGAAACCCTCGCCTCGGCCAAAACCATCGCTCAGGAATTTGCCGGGCTGGTGAAACCGTCGCAACGGCGGACGCTGATGGGCATTGCGCAGCTGATCATGCTCGGGGAGTTGGCCGTGAATAGGGTGCTGGATAATCTGGAGTTGCCGCAGTAGCGGGCCTCTGTGACAGGCTTTGAGTGAGGCGCTGTCGCCGCCGACGCCTTCGCGGGCAAGCCCGCTCCCACAGGGGATTCGTGTCGCTCACGCAGCAGCGGTTCCACCGCCGAATTTGTGGGAGCGAGCTTGCTCGCGAAGGCGGTGGGTCAGTCACTGAAACGTCGACTGGTGGATTGCATTCGCGAGCAGGCTCACTCCTACAGGGGATCGGGTCAAGGCTGGAACCATTCGTGGCGTTCGTTGAAGGTTTGCTGGATGAGGTCGGTGAGGGCCTGGATTTCGGGGGAATTTTGCGAGTCGGTGTTGACGGCGAGCCAAGCATGGAGCTGCATCGCCTCGGCGAATAATCCGGGCAGTGCGATGAGGCCTCGGTCGAAGCGGCTCATGTATGCCGGCAGCAAGCCAATGCAGGCGCCACAGCGGATCATCTCTAACATCAATTCATAAGATTGCATCTGCACCACACCGGCCAACCGTTGTTCGAGCAATTCATTCCACGGCCGAAAACTCTCAACGCGCCGATCATGCTGCCACTGCACCAGCATGAAATCCGCCAGATCATCCGGCGCTTCCGGTCGCGCAGTCACCCGTGAATAGCGCTTGGCAATGTGCGGCTGATACTCGATCCGCGCGAGGCTTTGCGGTTCGCTGGTGGCGAAGGCTGGGCCAGGGTGTGGCGTTTCGCCTGGGGCGAGCCAGAGAACGATGTCGGCGCTGACCGCGCGCAGCGACAGCTCGCTGTCGAGGGCGATGATTTCCAGGCGCAGGCTGGCGTTGCGCCGCAGCAATGCGATGAGGTCGCGGCCGATGATGTCGTGGAGGATGGACTCGGCGATGGCGAGGCGAATCAGCGGTTGTTCGATGACCGGGAGTTTGCGTTCGTGGGCCAGAGTGATGAGTCGGGCCTGCAACTGTTGGCCTTCGCGGGTCAGGCTGAGGGCGCTGCCCTGAAAACTGAACAGGCTGTGTTGCAGTTGCTGTTCGAGTTGCGCGAGTTGTTTGCGCAGCAGAGTCGAGCGCACGTTGAGGCTGCGCGCGGCTTGCATGAAGCAGCCGCAGCGGGCGCTGACCAGGAAGTATTGGGCGACTTCGTTGTCGATGGTCGCCGCTTGGTTGAGCCAGGATTCGGGGCTGGATTGAGGCGAGTGGTAATCAGCGGCGCCCGGGCGTCCTGCGGGTTCGGTGAATGACATTGATGACTCCCTGTCGATCTATGTTGTTGTCGTGACGCAATTCTTTGTAGGAGCTGCGGCACGCTGCGATCTTTTGATCTTCAGAAGCAAGGTCAAAAGATCGCAGCCTCGTTGCACTCGACAGCTCCTACAGGATCGATGTGTGTCAGTTGCCTATTATCTTATTCAGTTCAGCACCATCGATGCTCAGGGTCGCGGTGTTGAGCATGCCGTCCAGATACGCCTGGGCGATCTGGTCCTGGCGTTGTGCACGCAGGGCCTGGGTCAATTGATCGCGCAGTTCATCTAGGGTCGCGGTGCGGGCCGGTTGTTGTTCGGTGAGTTTGATCACGTGGAAGCCGGCGGCGCTTTGCACAGGATCGGACACGGCGCCAACCTTGAGTCGGGCCACGGCGCCGCGTACTTCCGGCACCAGTTGCTGCAACGGTTGCAGCCCGCTATCACCGCCCCGCTCTGCCGTAACCCGATCCTGCGAATATTGCGTAGCCAATGCCGCAAATTCGCCCGGTGCAGACTGAGCTTTTTTGCTCAATTCCGTAGCCTGTTTGCGCACGGCGTCCAGAGCCTGCGGATCATTCACGCCAAGGAATATCTGGCTGACCCGGTACAGCGCCGGCGTCTGCCAATTGGCCTTTCCGGCGTCATACGCTTGCTGCAGCTCAGTCGCATTCGGATACTCCGCCGGCACCTGACTCACCGAACGCAAATAATCACGAAATACAATCTGCTCAGTGGCTGCACGGGTCTGCCGGGCAACCTCGGGGCGCTGCGCCCAACCCTGTGCATCAGCCTGTTCCAGCACGGCTTTCTCGGCCAGACGCGTTCGAATCCAGCGCTCCAGCGCCTCACGATTGCCACGCAACTGTTCACGGGTTTGCGCAGGGACGGCGGCCAGGAGCGCCTGCAATTCTTCAGGCGAAACCTGCTGATTGCCCAACCGCGCCACGGCTGGCCCGGCTGCAACCGCCGCCACCGGCGACGGCTGCTGGGCGGCGACTGGGTCACTCCCCGGCCGCAGCACCAGCGCTACGGCCACCACCAACAACGCCAGCGCTCCGGCGCCGATCATCATGGCAGGCTTTTTCACAGCGCGACTTCCTCTGCTTCGGCGACAGTGGCTTTTGCGGTTTGCGCACCCGCGGTCTGGCTGAAATCACGGAGGTAAACGATGAACTCCTGCAACAGCCGATCCCACAATTCGAGGTTGCCGCGCAGGTGCTCATTGCTCACACCCGCCGCCACGACCACGTCCATTTCCATGACCAGAAACTCGCCTTGCAACGACAGCCGCGCAAACCGCCGCGTCGCATTCCATTGCTCCGCTATGCCCTCGGGCAGATCACCCTGCACGCGCAGCGCACAGCTGAACGTGAAGTCGACGAAGCTGCCCTGCTCCAGCGCCGGGTTGCCGAAACGCACGGCATAACCGATGCCTTGGCTGGCGCTGAGCAACTGGACGATGCCGTTCTGTTCGCTCGGGTTGACGCGGTAACCGGCGGCTTGCAAAACCTCGGTCAGCGATTGCGGGGAAACGTGGGTGATCAATTGAGTCATGACTTTCTTCCTTGTTATCAGTGAGCGATCGCGGCTTGCGGTGCGTCGAATTGAGTCTTGTAGAGCTCGTCGCCGAAACCCTGCGCCAGTTCATCGAACTTGACCCGGGCACTGCCGGCGAAGGGCTGGCGAATCTTCATCACCTCGGCGACATCGATGTTTTCGTAGGCCGTGAGAATCTGTTTGGCGACGCCGTACATTTGCTGATTCTTGGCTGAACATTGCTGCACTTGTGTGTCACGTTCCGCCAGTTGCGCTTGCAGCTTCGCGCGTTCGGCTTCTTTGCCGCGGGCAAGAACCAGTAAATCGTCATAGGCCTTTTTGAACTTGCCGGTCTGCTCAGCGCTGGCCGCGACTTGCGCTTGGGCCTGGCTGTGCAGGCTTTGTTGCTGCCCGGCCAATTGCTCGGCGAGGCCTTTGGCTTTAGCCAGTTCGGCAGTCAATTGCTTGATTTGCGCCTGCGCAGCCTTGGCTTCGTTCTGCGCCGCCAGTTGCGCGGCACTGGCCTGGGCCTGCTGACTTTGCAGGGCCTGCAATTGCTGGGTGGTACTGCGCAATTGCGTGCGCAAGCGCTCTTCCATACCTTCTGCGCTCGCCCCGGTGGCGATCAGCAACCCGAGGCCCAGCGCCAGAAAACGCGTGTTCATAAAGCTCTCCCGGCGCCTTAGAAGCGCGTGTTGATCTCAAGCTGCAAGACGTCGATGTCGAACGGCGCGCCGTACACCGCTTCGGTGCTCATCCAGCGGCCGGTGGCGGAAACGTTCTTCGCCAGGCCGTAGTTGCCGCCCATGAAATAGCCCTTGGCGTTGGTGCCGCCGAGATGGAATGACGAGTCGTTGAAGCCGTCCGGCAAGGCATCCGGCTGGATGTACTTGTAACCGGCGAACAGGTTCCAGTCGCCCTTGCGCTTGAGGTCCAGCGCGTTGCCGAGGGTGAACTGCACCATCCACGCATTGGCGCCGCTTTCTATTTCGCCGTTGCTGTCGAGGTTGTTGACGATCTGCCCAGCGGAGCGCTTGCGCATGTCGCCTTCGTCGTAGCTGAGGTTGTGGATGTAATTACCCTGGCTGCGCAGTTTGAAGTCCTGCGGCAGATCGGCATCCCAGACCATATTGAGGTCGAGCAGATTGAATTCGGAGGCGAGACCGACGAATTGCGGCTGCGGCGTGGCGCTTGGGTTGAGCGGGTTCGGCGTGATGTCACGCAGCAGGAACACGCTGTTGCCCTTCTGCATGAACGCCGCGCGAGTACCGTCGCTGTCGCAGCCCGGCGCGCCGGCCCACGGTTCGCAAGGGCTGGAGCGCTGGCCCTGAATGTCGTCGAAGCGGTAATAGGCCAGCGCACCTTTGAGGCGGTTGTTGCTGTTGATCGCCCATTTCGCGCCGAATTGCGCGCCGTACAGCCACTTGTTGTCGCTCTCTTCCTTGTCGAAGCCGTTGCTGCTGGTCGTGTCGTTGGTGTAATCCACCGGGAACGCGCCGACGGTGCCGAACACGCCCCAATCACGATTGAGCTTGTGATCGAAAATCGCCGCCACACCGTCGAAATTCAGATCGTTGGAATAGAGCATGTCGGTGGACATGAACGGATTGGCGAAGCGCCCGCCAGTCAGCGTCAGTTCATCCATCGGCTTCCAGGTCAGGTAACCCTGATCGAGCCAGATGTCTTTCTTGGCGAAACCGCCGCCGAGGTTCTGCGTGGTCGATACCGGGTTGTTGTCCGAACCGGTGCCGATGCGAATGCCGGCGGTCCACTCCTCCGAGATCACCGCTTTCATGCCCAGACGTGCGCGCAGGCGAAAGAGGTTTTCGCGGTCTTCGCGGGTGTTGAGCAACGGCGGCAGGCTGGTGCTGCTATTCGGGTTTACGTCGTACGGGCCGTTGTTGTTGAGCTTGGCGAAGTCGACGATTTCGTTGCTGTTGTTGCCCGAGTAGTAACGCGACTCGTCGCGCAGACGAATGTCGCCGTCGAAGCTGATGCGCGAGGCCCAGTCCGGGAAGGTATTCGGCGATGCCCAGTTTTCCTGTTTGGCGGTGGCCATGACCTCGGCTTTGACCTGATCGCGGATCTGGTCACGCACCGCTGCCGGCACGTACTGCACGCGCACATCTCCCGGCGCGGCGACCGGTCCAGCCGCTACGGCAGTGGACGCGGCAGCCTGTTTCGCCTGCGCGGCTTCGTTCTGCGCCTGGGCGATCAGCGCGTCGGCCTTGTCCTGTTTCAGAATGCCCTGCTCGACCAGCAAGCGGATCAGATTGATCGTGGCGTTCTCCGACGGTGCGGGCGCTGCCACGGCCTGACCGACCAGGGTCGCAATGACCATGCCGACCGCCAGGGACAATCGATTCACATTGGAAATCATCTGCACACAACTCCTTTTGCCGAAGCTTGAAAATGGGTTAGCCCGGACGCCGCCCTTGCAGGGACAAGCGCACAGGTAAAGTGATAGAGGCCGGAGGCCGTTCGCTGAGGGCCGGTGCACCGCGTAAAGCGGCCAGCACCTGGGTATCGATTTGCGGGTTGCCGCTGGACTTGATCAGCTCGACACGGGTGATCTCGCCGACGCTGCTCAGCCAGACATCAGCCTGCAGCGAGAACGCGAGGTTGCGCAGGTCGGGGTTCTCGCGCAGCAAACGCTGAAAAGTGAACGCAAGAAACTGGCTGTAAGTGCCCGTGCCCAAGCGCCCGCCACCCGCGCCGGCCATGCCGCCGCCCTTGCCCGCGCCGATATTGAAAGCGTCGCTACCGGCCTGCGCGTCGCCGTCCATTTGCATCGGGTTGGCCAGATCGTCCGCCGGCGATGGCGGCGCCTCTTCCTCGGGCTTGACCTCTTCCGGCTCGGGGGTTGGCTCGGGCTCGACGACTTTTTCTTCCACCGGGGTTTCCGGCTCCGGCGGTTTCTCCGGCGGCGGTGGTGGCGGTGGCGGCAACGGAATGATCGTCGGCACCTTCGGCGCTTCGCGGCGCACGCCGGCCATGTCGTTGGCCCACTGCCAGAGGAACCACGCGGCGAGCGCGGCGACCAGCAATCCGGCGCCCCACTTCACATAGCGCAACGGCGACTTTTTCACGGGCGGCGGTTCGATCGGGAGTTGTGCGGTCATGACTCAGCCCTGACTCGGTTTGCCGGTAACGAGACCGACCTGGGACAGTTCGAGCCGGCGCAGCAGGTCGAGCACTTCGATGACTTTCTGGTACTGCACCGTCGCATCGCCACGCACAATCACCGGAAAATCCGGGCTCTGCGCTTTCTCGATGCGCAGGCGTTCTTCCAGCTCCGCCAACGTCACGGGATAGGCATCGAGAAACACCTGGCCGCCGTCGTTGACCGAGATCGCCTTGGTCTTGGCCTCCGACAGCGACACCGAAGCGCTGGCCTTGGGCAGGTTGATCTGAATGCCGGAGACCTGCGCGGTGGCGGTGAGGATGAACATCACCAGCACCACCATCAGCACGTCGACCAGCGGAGTGATGTTGATGCTGTCCACCGCAGCATCGTCATCATCGTCGTGGGAGGCATTTACGGACGCCATGACAGTGCTCCTCAGGCCGGTACGGAGTGGTTGACGTGATGGCCGCGCTGGTGCGACGCCTCACTGAACTGGCTCTCGCCGTGCATCTCCGCCAGACGGGTGATGAACTCGTCGACGAACACGCGCATGTCGGCGCTGACTTCCTTGTTGCGGGTGATCAGGCGGTTGTAGCCAAACAGCGCCGGGATCGCGACGAACAGACCCATGGCGGTGGCGAGCAACGCGGCGGCCATGCCCGGCGCGATGGCATTGATGTTGACGTCGCCGGCCATCGCCGTGCCGAGGAACACCACCATGATCCCCAATACCGTGCCGAGCAGGCCGATGTACGGGCCGCCGGCGATGGCGTTGGACAGGGTCGAGAGTTTCGAACTCAACTGCTGGTTTTCGCGGGTGCGCACGCCGTCCATCGAGCAGCGGATGGCTTCGATGGTCGCGGCAGAAACCGAAGAGGTATCCGCGCCCTGCTCGCGGCGAGTGCGGATCTCTTTGACCGCCACCAGATACAGGCGCCACAACGACGAGTGCTGCAGGCGCTGGGCCAGTTGCGCGTCGTCGGCGAACATTTCCAGACGCGTGCCGACCTTGGCGAATTGCACGCGGAAGTCTTCGTTGGCAGCAGTGACGCGGCTGAGGCTGCGGTTCTTGCGCAGCATGATGATCCACGACTGGAACATCATCAGCACCAGCACGGCAATGATCACCCAGGCGTCGATTGGCACGGCATTGAGCAGGAAGCCGAGACTGCCGAAACCGAACCCGGACTGTTCTTCATCGACGCCGTAAGCCACCAGTTTCGACTCGGCGCCTTGCGAGGTTGCGTCGGCCAGCAACAGCGCGGCCGGACGGGCGACTTTCGACAGGCGCAGTTCATCGATGGCGCCAGCGAACGGCTGGAACGCGCCTTCGTGCAGATCGGCGCCGATGGCCATGACCGAGTTGAACGCCGGCATCGCTTGAGCCAACACCGCGCTCTCGCGACCGTTGATGTACAGGGTGACTTTCGAACCTTCGGCGGTCAGTGCAACGTGTTGCCATTGCGCCGGTGTCAGCGCTTGGGTGGCAGCGGCGCGCTGGCCGTCGATCTCCACGAATGGCAGGCCTTGGTTGACGCCGACCAGCAGACTTTGCGTGCCCTCGCGACGGGCCAGAATCAGTTGCTCGCCACTGGCCTGATCCAGTCGCAGCCAGGCACTGAAGGTGAACGCGCTGCCAACGTTGTGTTGCAGCGACGGACTGGCCGGCAGCAACAAAGGCTGACCGCTGAACTGCAAGGCGCGCCCCACTACGCCGTCGATCGCTGTGCCGGTCGCGCTTTGCGCGGTGTTGCCGTACGCCGTGGTGTCTTTCGCCGGGGTGCCGGTGGCGCCGTCAAAGTGATACAGCGCGGTGTAACTCGGATCGAAGGTCAGTTGGCCGTTGCCGGTAGCCGGGGCTTTCTGATTGCCGTAGTACATCCAGATGTCCTGCCGCTGGCCACCCTCGACATTCGGCACATCGACCCAGATCAGCGCCATGCCCATCAGCGCGTCGAAACTTTCGATCTGGTGATTGAGCACAGTCTTGTCATCGGCGGCGACGAAGCGCAGATCCGAGCCGTCCTCTTTCACGCCGTCGAAGGTGAAGTTGCCGGTGTGCAGGCGCACCAGCAGCGCGGTGCGGCCAAGGGCCTGATTGATCGCCGCGCCTTGCGGGGTGGTGTCGACGGCGATCTGTTTACGGTAATGCCAGTCGTCCTGCCACCAGGCCTGGGCCGTGGCCGGGAGCACGAAGCCCAGGCAGATCAACAACGAAAGGAAAAGGCGTTGCATGGACGTGCTCCGTTAGAAAGTGGCTTGAAGGTTGAAGTGCAGGCGCGATTCCTGTTTCGAGGTGTTCGGCCCTTCGAGTAGCGGGTAGCCCCAGTCGAGGCTGCCGGACAGCCATTTACTGAGGCTGGCGCGGGTGCCGAGGCCGACGCTGGCCAGAGCGTAATTGGCGTCCTGATCCGGCAGTTCGTCGCGCAGGTACAACTGCGCGCCCTCGGCGAAGGCGTAGAAGCGCCAGTCCTGCATCCACGTGCCGGCGAATTTCGCCAGCGACGGCGTGCGCAATTCCTGGCTGAGCAGGTAGCCGTCATCGGCGGTGCGCTCGGCAGCGAGGTAGCCACGCACCGAGGTGGCGCCACCGGCGGAGAATTGTTCGTTGGAAACCAGTGGACCCGAGGCCAGTTGGAACGCCGCTTTGCTTGCGCTCTGCCAGTCGTTGTCGAAGGTCCAGGTGTAATTGGTGTCGCCCTTGAGCACGGCGAAACTCGGTTTGGCGCGGTAGCGTTTGTAGTCGAAATCATCGTCGTCGCTGCCGTAGCCGAATACGCTGCGGGTAGCGGCAACCAGACTCAGGCCGAGGCCGAGCTGGCTCTTTTCGCTGTAGCGATAGCCGTTGTAGGCGAAGGTGAATGGCGCGTATTTGAGCGGCACCTTGTCGCTTTCGCCGGACAGACTCAGACGCTCGTCGAAGTCCTTGAAGTCGATGCCGGCCGACAGCGAGTTCGACCAGTTGCCGCTCGAGGGCAGCGTATAAATCGCCGCGACACCGTAGGAATGCCCCTTGCCGAGGACGTTGCTGCCGCCGATGGTGGCGACGTTGCTGTCGGACTGGTAACCGGAGAACTGCACGCTCCAGCGCTCGTCCAGCGGCGCGGTGTAGGAGCCCGACCAGACCTTGGCGTTATCGGTTTCCTGGGGTGCGGTGAAGAACGTCAAGTTGACACTGTGGCCGAGCTGCCAGAGGTTGTTGTAGCCAAGGCTGGTGACCGTGCGCAGCTTTTCGGTATCGGCGCTGTAATCGTTATTGAGTCCGACGCTGGCCGTCCACGGGTTCTGGTCTTCGACCTGCAGATCGACGTCCATGGTGCCGGGCCGCTGACCTTCGCGCACCAGTGGCATGACCTGACGGCCCGGGGTCTTGTTGAGCTGCGCCAGTTCGCCCTGAACCTTGGCGAAGTCCGGCACCTCGCCTTCTTTCAGCGCCGGGACGTTGTCGCGAATGTCCAGCGGCGAATAGTGTTTGGCGCCGACCACGCGCACTCGGCCGACCTTGGTTTCGCTGACTTGCAGATAGACGATGCCATCGGCCACGGCCTGCTCGGGCAGCTCGACAAATACCGATTGATAGCCGCGTTCCTGATAGGCCTTCTGCAATGCATCGCGGGCGCCTTCGATGTCACTCAAGGCTTTTTGCGGGCCGAGAAACGGGTAGACCGCTTCTTCGATCGCCCGCGCATCGAGCACGGTGTTGCCGCGCACGAAGTATTCGTTAACGTCGACCAGACGCTGCGCGGCGGGCGTTTCTGTGCCCTCCTCGGCCAGCGCCGGCTGCGCGCCTGCCGTCACCAGCAGCCAGCCCCACAGCGCCAGCCGTGACGTGAAAATCCGTTCCACACTACCCCCTGAAATTCGCGATGACCTGTGGGCGTTAGCGCCCGGTGTGATGCGTCAATTGCTGATCGTTGTGGCGCACGCGTGCTTGCCCAGCCAGGTGTGCAACAGCGCGAAGTTCAGCGAGAACTCGGGCATTTGCAGCAAGGCACCGCAGAACACTTCGCCGATGATTTTCTGAATCAGCAGCACCGCGCGCGGCTCGTTGAGCAACGTGGCGATGTCGCGACTGAGGGCAGTGAAACTCCAGACTTTCTGGTTCAGGCCGAGACCGACGAACCAGCGGAACAGCAGGTTGTAGTTGAGCTGTTCATAGAGTTGCTGTTCGCTGGGCACCGAATACAGCAGTTGCAGGAGCAGGATGTGCATGACCGTTTGCGCGGGAATAAGCATGCCGGGCGCGGCGTTCAGGTCGCGCAGCAGATCCTGGTGAGCGTCGAGCAGATCGTCGATCTGCGGGCGCAACAACACCAGCGAATGGCCCGGCGGAATGTAGCTGGACACTTCTTTCAGAGCACCCTGCCAGTCCTCCTGCGAGACGATCCAGACCCACGGCGCGCCGTAGCGATACACCGAAACCGGCTTCTTGCGCGCGGCTTCGACGATCTTCGACAGGCGTTGATCGAGCTCCTGCATGCCCACTTTCGAATAGCGTTCCATAGTCCCCATTGCCTCACTCCCGGCGTCCCGCCTCGGCTTGCAAAGTGCGCCCCGAAAGGCCCCTCAAGCGCGTTACACAGGCATGACCGGACTGGCAAAGGGCTACCGAACTTTTGTCATAAAAGCTTCATTACCGAAGGCCATATCGGTTGCGCCGCCCCCCTGTAGGAGTGAGCCTGCTCGCGATGGCGTCAGGTCAGCCTCCCTCCTACAGGGAATTTGTGGTTGTCCGGCTCTCCTGGTTGTGTACATGAACCTGTGGGAGCGAGCTTGCTCGCGAAAGCGGTGCGTCAGAAATCAAGATATCGAATGTGCCGCCGTCTTCGCGAGCAAGCTCGCTCCCACAGGGGAAAATCGGCGTTCAAGCACGCGTCTTTGCGCTGCTGCTACCCTTCTGGTCCGAGCCTGCGCGTGACATTCGCGTGACATTCACGGGGTTAAATCAACGGGCATTCAGGCGTATAACCTGTAGAGACTTTTTGATCTGCATGCAGACATCAACACAGGGTAGTGACATGACCACAGCAAACATCCTTGGCAACCTGTTTCCTTCTGTCAGCGACATCCCTGAAAAATACCGCCTGGACGGTCAGGTGGAGCAGCGTGAATATCTGGTCGACGGCCAATTACGCCGCTGGGACGGCCCGCTCGCGCAGGTGCGCAGCCCGGTTTATCTGAAAGGCGAAAACGGTGAAGAACAGGTCATCCTCGGCAGCACGCCGCTGCTCGATGCCGAAACCGCCCTCACCGCTCTCGACGCCGCTGTCCGCGCCTACGACCGTGGCCAGGGCCTGTGGCCGACCATGCGCGTGGCCGAGCGTATTCAGCATGTCGAAGCGTTTCTCGGCCGCATGCGTGAGCAGCGCGAAGCCGTGGTCAAGCTACTGATGTGGGAGATCGGCAAAAACCTCAAGGACTCGGAAAAAGAGTTCGATCGCACCTGCGACTACATCGTCGACACCATCAACGCCCTGAAAGAACTCGACCGCCGCTCCAGCCGCTTCGAGCTGGAGCAGGACACCCTCGGCCAGATCCGCCGCGTACCGCTCGGCGTCGCCTTGTGCATGGGGCCTTACAACTATCCGCTGAACGAAACCTTCACCACGCTGATCCCGGCGCTGATCATGGGCAACACCGTGGTGTTCAAACCGGCCAAGCTCGGCGTGCTGCTGATTCGGCCGTTGCTCGAAGCCTTCCGCGACAGCTTCCCGAGCGGTGTGATCAACGTGATCTACGGCAGCGGCCGCGAGACCGTCAGCGCACTGATGGCCAGCGGCAAGATCGACATTTTCGCGTTCATCGGCACCAACAAGGCCGCCAGCGACCTGAAGAAGCTGCACCCGAAACAACACCGTTTGCGCGCGGCTCTCGGTCTGGATGCGAAGAACCCGGGCATCGTTTTGCCCGAAGTCGATCTCGACAATGCCGTCAGCGAAGCGGTCACCGGCTCGCTGTCGTTCAACGGCCAGCGCTGCACCGCACTGAAAATCCTCTTCGTGCATGAAGACGTGGTCGACAGTTTTATCGAGAAATTCAATGCCAGGCTGGCCACGCTGAAACCGGGCATGCCATGGGACAGCGGTGTTTCGCTGACGCCCCTGCCGGAGTCGGGCAAAGTCGATTATCTGCACGGTCTGGTCGCGGATGCGCAGAGCAAAGGCGCGCAAGTGGTCAACCCGAATGGCGGCGAATCCCATGCCTCGTTCTTCTACCCCGCAGTGCTCTATCCGGTGAACCCGCAGATGCGCGTCTATCAGGAAGAACAGTTCGGCCCGGTGGTGCCAATCGTGCCGTACCGTCATCTCGATACCGTGATCGACTACGTGCTGGAATCCGACTTCGGCCAACAGCTGAGCATCTTCGGCACCAACCCGGTGGCGGTCGGTCGTCTGGTCGACACCTTCGCCAACCAGGTCGGGCGGATCAACCTCAACGCCCAGTGCCAGCGCGGCCCGGACACCTATCCGTTCAACGGCCGCAAGAACTCCGCCGAAGGCACGCTGTCGGTACACGATGCGTTGCGGGTGTTTTCGATCCGTACCCTGGTGGCGACAAAATTCCAGGAAAGCAACAAGGGCCTGATCAGCGAGATCATTCGCGGGCGTGATTCGAGCTTCCTGACCACCGACTACATCTTCTGACGAGGGCCTTGCACTGAGTAGATTCAGCACCCACCGATGGCCACCGCTGTTGCGCCGGATTCTGCGCCCGCTGCTGGACCCGTATCGGCGCTACCGCCACGCTCGATTGATTCACTCCGTGCGGGTGGCGCTGGGGTTGTTGGCGACCATTGTGCTGACCACCGGCATCAACCTGCCCCATGGCGAATGGGCGTCGGTGACGATGCTGGTGGTGATCGGCGGACTGCAGCACCACGGCAATATCGGCAAAAAAGCCGCCGAGCGCGCCATCGGCACCTTGATCGGCGCGGGTGTCGGGCTGGCGTTGGTGGCGCAGCACGCCTGGTTGGGCATGCCGTGGCTGACTTACTTTTCCATGGCCGTGGTCTGTGGTTTTTTCTCTTATCACGCGATCGGCAAGGGCGGTTACACCGCCCTGCTCTCGGCCATCACCGTATTCATCGTCGCCGGACATGGCGATAACCCCATCACCGATGGCTTGTGGCGCGGCGTCGACATTCTGATCGGCATCGCCCTCGCCCTGGCGTTTTCCTTCGCCCTGCCGCTGTACGCGGTCTATTCGTGGCGCTACAACCTCGCCGATGCCTTGCGCGACTGCGCAACGGTGTACGGGCGCATCATCAACGGTGAAGCGATCAGCGCCGACGAACATGTGCGGCTGATGAGCAAGGTGGGTGCGGTGATGGTGCAACTGCGCTCGCTGATGCCGTCGGTGTCCAAGGAAGTGAAGATTTCCATGACCGAGCTCGACGCCATTCAGCGCAACCTGCGCATGTGCATCAGCACGCTGGAAATCCTCGGCAATATCCGTCCCAGCGTCAGCGACCCACAGGCTACGGCACATCTGCAAACGGCACTGAAGGCTGAACACCGGCAGATTCGCGTGCAACTGATCGGCATGGCCCGCGCGTTGAAAACCGGCGCATCGCAGCGGCTGGAGCGTCCGATGGAACTGCCGGCAGCGGACCTGGATGCGCCAGTCGCCAATACGCTGGATGGCTACCGGATGTTGACCCGGCAACTTGCCGCCAATATCAGCGAGATGCGTCAGCGCTTGGCGGCAACCGCGCCGCGCTGGAATATCTGAACGCTATTGCGCTGCCAGCCGCCGGGCTTTCAATCCCCAACCTTGCTGCATGCCGGCGGCGGCCAGCAGGATCGCGACTACACCCAGCCATTGCAGCAGTTCAAGGCGATGGCCAAAGGCGAACCAGTCAACAAAGATTGCCGCAATCGGATAGATGAAGGACAGCGCGCCGGTCAACGCTGTCGGCAATTTTTGAATCGCACCGTACAGCAAGACGTACATCACACCGGTATGCACAATACCCAGCGTCACCAGACTGGCCCAGGCATCGGCGCCTCGCGGCAACGCATCGAAGTGGGCAAATGGCGCGAGCAACAACACACCGGTGCAGACCTGAATCAGCGCGATCAGGTGCGGTGGCGTGCCGGTCAGACGTTTGATGATCAACGCGGCAATCGCATACAGAAACGCCGCGCCCAACGCCAAGGCAATTCCCAGCAGGTAATCGTTGCCGCTCTCGCCTTGGGTGCCGTGGGCGCTGACGATCGCCAGCATGCCCATAAACGAAATCGCTAGCCAGAACAGCTTCTGCAAGGTGATTTTTTCGCCGAGGAACAACGCCGCCAGACCGACCAGCATGAACGGCTGCACGTTATACACCGCCGTACCAATGGCAATCGAGGCGCGGGAATAGGACGCGAACAGCAACACCCAATTACCGACAATCGCCATGCCGCTCAGTATCGCCAGCAGAAACGTTGTGCGGGTCAGAATCCCTGGGCGCAGGAAGCCGAACGCGGCGCAGATCAACAGCAAGGTCCCGGCGCCGAACACGCAGCGCCAGAACACCACGTCCAGCACCGGTTGCCCGGACACCAGGACAAACCAGCCGATCGTCCCGGATATCAGCATGGCAGCGGTCATTTCCAGCGAGCCGCGACGAGTTGTGTTGTCCATATTTATCTCCTGAGACTGTGGCGAAAGCATGGCAAAAGTATGCCAATCGCAAGGCGGGCTGCTCCAGCGCATAAAGCAGGCTAAACTCGATGTTTGCCTTTTTTATCGCGGGCGTTTCGCTCCTTTCGCCTAATCGGGACTTTGCACATGACTGACGATATCGATCAGATTCTCATCGGCGCGCTGATGGAAGATTCGCGACGCTCGCTTAAAGCGCTGGCGCAGATCAGTGGCCTGTCTTCGCCGAGCGTGGCCGAGCGACTGCGGCGCCTGGAAGAACGTGGCGTGCTCAAGGGCTACACGGTAGAAATCGATCCGAAATGCTTCGGCTATCAGTTGCAGGCGATTGTTCGCGTACGGCCGCTGCCAGGGCAATTGCAGGAGGTTGAGCGGCAGATCATGTCGATTCCGGAGTTCACCGAGTGCGACAAGGTCACCGGGGAGGACTGCTTTATCGCCCGCTTGCACGTGCGCTCGATGGAGCAACTCGATACTTTGCTCGATCGGCTCAATACGCTGGCGGAAACCAACACGGCGATTGTCAAGAAAACCCCGGTCAAACGGCGCCTGCCGCCCATGGCCTAGGTGCCTTTTGCCCATGATCAGCGTAGATTGTGGGTTTTCGCAGCTATGGAATGGCAGTATGAAAATTCAGGCAATGACGCTGGCGGCCCTGCTGCTCAGCGGCTGTGGCACGATTCAAACGGTGGCGCGCAATGATCAGGCTGCCGTGGATGGGCTCAAGGAACAAAAGAGTTATTGCGGGGCGGTGCCGAGAATCTACAGCGGCCTCGCCTACGACTTCTGCACACTGAACGCACCGCTGGCCTCAGGCATCGATCCCGACGATCACCGCAACGCGGCAATTCCCGTGGTGCTGGTGGACGCTGTAGTGTCCGGCGCACTCGACACCTTGCTGCTGCCCTACACGATCTACCGTCAACAAGTAGATGGCAGCATCGTCATCAACTGAGCAGGCACTTTTCTCCAGACAATAAAAAACCCGCCGAAGCGGGTTTTTTATTGCAGCCTTGAAGATCAGTCGTCGCGGCTCATGATGCCGAACAGTTGCAGCAGGCTGACGAACAGGTTGTAGATCGATACATACAGGCTGATGGTCGCCATGATGTAGTTGCGCTCGCCGCCGTGGATGATCGCGCTGGTCTGGAACAGAATGCAGACCGACGAGAACAGTACGAAACCGGCGCTGATCGCCAGTTGCAGGCCGCTGATCTGGAAGAAGAAGCTGGCGACTACCGCACCCAGCAACACGAAGAAACCGGCGGTGATGAAACCGCTCAGGAAGCTCATGTCCTTGCGCGAGATCAGCACGTAGGCCGACAGGCCACCGAACACCAGTGCGGTCATGGCGAATGCCGAGCTGACCACTTCAGCGCCGCCCTGCATGCCCAGGTAACGGTTGAGGATCGGGCCGAGCAGGAACCCCATGAAACCGGTCAACGCAAACGCGGACACCAGGCCCCACGCGGAATCACGGAGTTTGTTGGTGAGGAAGAACAGCCCGTAGAAGCCGATCAGCACCACGAAAATGTTCGGGTAGCCGACACGCATCTGCTGGGCTACGAAGGCCATCACACCGCTGAATGCGAGGGTCAGAGCCAAGAGACCATAAGTGTTGCGCAGGACGCGGCTAACCTCTAGCTGCTCAGCCTGCACGCTGTTATTAACTGCGTAATCCTGTTCGCGCATGGCGACACTCCTGTTGGTTTGAAACGTTCAGTCGCAAAGATCATAACAGACGCTCTGTAACAAGCCATGCAGAGAGTTTGACAGTGTGTTTCATTCAGGTATTATGGCGCCCGCAACGCAAACGGAGGTGTGGCCGAGTGGTTTAAGGCAACGGTCTTGAAAACCGTCGACTGTAACAGGTCCATGAGTTCGAATCCCATCGCCTCCGCCATCTTAAGTACAACAAAGCCCTGATTATTCAGGGCTTTGTCGTTTCTGCGATACAGGTTTTGCGCAGCATCGTTTCCGCAGCTTTCGAGTCATTCGCAGCAGTGCCTCGTACCGGAGGCTCTGCTGTCCTGATAGCGGATGCTTTACCCGCTCAACCAAGCGGCTCGAAGAACGCGCCCGCACGGTGTTGCACCGGCTCTTTGGGCCTGCGCATTTGCTGCCAGGCGAGCTGCGCCTGGACCTTGGCCACCGAATCCAGCACTTTCTGCGCCCAGCGATCATCCTCGGGATGCACCACGACCACCCGGAAGCCATGATCCTTGCCTTCAATCTGCACGCCCTCCGAATCATCGACATGCAAGTCGATATCGAACGCTGGCGGATACTTGGAAGGCGCATTCGACATCCCGTGCGCCGTCAGGGCACGGTTGTGCAGCACGCTGTTGACCACGCCGTCGACGCGGATACCGTACAGCGCTAACCAACGTCGGATATAGGACGGCGTGCGCCCGGACGACGTGTAGACCCAGACACTGCAGTCCTGGCGGCGCAGCTCTCGGATCAGCGATCGCGTGCCCATGCGCAACGGCTCACCCAACCAGCGATGGATACAGTCCGGTAGTCGACTGTTCTCGACTGCGCAGTGGTGGAGCTGGCAAGCGAGCGTGTCATCGATATCGAACGAAATTCGTATGCGCTGACGCCTGAACAGCTGCGGCAGAGCGCAGCGGATGACCTGCCCTGCCCGGCTGACGAGGATTTTGCATCTGGCAAACGCCGGGGCCCAGCTCATCAATGGCCACCTTGAGAAAGCGGTAAAGGCTTGTCTTTGAGAAAGAACTTCATTGGATCGGGCGCCTGTTCTTCTAGAAATGCTGCATATTTTTTCTTGATCTTGGGCAATTCGTACAACGCCTTGACGCCATGCTTGGCGGAGTTGCGGATGACCGAGGACGGGTTGAAGTAGCCCTCGGCGTTTTCCAGCGTCAGCACGAACGGCGGCAGTCCTGCGCGCATGAGCAGGTAGCTGACAATGAGCGAGCCACTGCGGTTATTGCCTTCGATAAACAGCTGCGGCTTGCTGAGAATCCGTACGTAGACCCCCGCTGCACGCTTCCAGACCGATTCACTGCGGTACGCGCAATACCAGTTGTACAAGTCCTTGATGCCGCCCTCAACATTGTTGAAGAAGTGCGCCTCGGTGGCTGCCAGATGCTGGGCGTATTCGACCCGGCGCGCCGGATCCCGGCCACACAGCACCGTGGCATTGATCTCCAGCATCAGGTTTAGTTGCTGCAGATCGAACAGGTCGATGCCGCGGGCAACATATTCGTCAACCAACGCATAACCTTCAAGCACATTGTTCAGGACTTCGTCAGTGAACGGGTCTCGGGGCTCGGTGAAGTGCCGGCTGAGCTTGGCGAAACGGCTCTGCACGTCACGCAGTGCGCGTTCAATCGCAGGCAAATCAAGACGGTGCTTGGCAGGCATTGGTGCTCCTTGGAAACGCTTGGTAAATGTCCGCCGGTGCCCGCCAAATCCATTTGGCTTGTGCAGGTAGGCGGCTGTGACCGGTGTTGAGGCTTAGCTGAACTTGCCGCTGATGTAATCGCCGGTCATCTGCTCCCGCGGATTGTCGAAGATCTGCGCGGTCGGGCCCATCTCGACCAGATAGCCAGTGCGCGTGCCCTGGGAAATATCCACCGAGAAAAACGCCGTGGTGTCAGCGACACGGATGGCCTGCTGCATGTTGTGAGTGACCAGTGCGATGGTGTAGTCCTTCTTCAACTCGACCATCAATTCTTCGACCCGTCGGGTGGCGATCGGGTCGAGTGCCGAACAGGGCTCATCCAGCAGCAGGACTTCCGGCTCGGTGGCGATTGCCCGGGCGATACACAGGCGTTGCTGTTGGCCACCGGAGAGCGA
The DNA here is from genome assembly GCF_024169245.1 of Pseudomonas koreensis. Taxonomy (NCBI): domain Bacteria; kingdom Pseudomonadati; phylum Pseudomonadota; class Gammaproteobacteria; order Pseudomonadales; family Pseudomonadaceae; genus Pseudomonas; species Pseudomonas koreensis. The sequence continues at coordinate 4,129,410 of NZ_JALJWP010000001.1, read as the reverse complement.
CAGGCCGCTGACCTTGAGCTTGTCCTTGACTTCATCCCACAGCGCGGCGCCTTGCAGCGCATGCTTGACGCGGTCGCCGATATCGCCCTTGTAGCGATTGAGGCGCAGACCAAACGCAACGTTGTCGAAGATGCTCATCGAAAACGGGTTTGGCTGTTGAAACACCATGCCGATGTAGCGGCGCACGACCACCGGATCGACACCCTTGCCGTACACGTCCTGCCCGAGAAAATGCACATGGCCCTCGAAGCGAAAGCCCTTTACCAGGTCGTTCATCCGGTTGAGGCTGCGCAGCACGGTGCTCTTGCCGCAGCCTGAAGGACCGATGAATCCGGTGATCTTGTTTTTCTCGATCGGCACGTGACTGTCACGTACCGCCATGAAGTTGCCGTAGAAAATCTTGTCCAGTTTGCAGTCCATGACTACAGGCGCCTGGGTGACAAACGGAGCGGCTATTTGCGCAGTGGATACGTTCAAAATCAGTTGCTCCCGTTCTTAATACTTGGGCTTGCCGAAAATACGGCTGATGATGTTCACGAACAGCACGATCATCACCAGCACCAACGAGGCCGCCCATGCGAGCTCGAGCTGGTTATCGAAAGGCATGCCGGAGAAGTTGTAGATCAGCACCGCCAGCGAGGCAGTCGGGTTCATGACATCGAGATTGCCCTGGTGGTAGATCCAGTAGTTGCTGAACAGCGCGGTAAACAACAGCGGTGCCGTCTCGCCTGCGGCACGCGCCACGGCGAGCATCACGCCAGTCAGGATCGCCGGCATGCCGGTCGGCAAGATGATTTTCCAGATGACCTGCGATCGGGTGCAGCCCATGCCATAAGCGGCATCTTTCATGATCTTGGGCACCATCCGCATCGATTCTTCCGCGGTCAGCACAACGATCGGCAGCATCAAAACCGCCAGTGCCACGCCACCCGCCGGTGCCGAATACGTGCCGGTCGTCATCACCACCAGGGCATAGGCAAACACCCCCGCCAGGATCGACGGCAGGCCCGTGAGCATTTTGGCGGCGAAACGTGCGGCGTTCCCCAGTTTGCTGTCCGGGCCCAGCTCAGCCAGGAAGATCGCCGCCATGATCCCGACCGGCACCGCGATCGCTGCCGCGATACCGACCATCACAAAGGTACCTGCCATCGCGTTGCCAAAACCGCCGCCCATCTCGAAGCCGGTCGGTGGCAGTTCGGTAAAGACTTCCAGGTTCAGGCGCGCGCCACCGCGGGTGATCAGCATGTAGAGCACGGAAATCAGCGGCACGCTGGCCAGCAGAGCACCTGCCCAGACCAGGGTGGTCAGGATCAGGCTGCGCAGCGCGCGGCCTTCGAACTTGCGTTGCAAGCTGGGCATCGCGCCCGTTGGCGCCGTCAGGTCTGTTGCTGCGGTCAGATCAGTCATCACTTGTGACCCCGTTGGGCGTACATCATGATCATCGAACCGAAAATGTTCACGATCAGCGTAATCAGCATCAGCACCAGCGCGGCGTACATCAACACCTCGATCTCGTTCGGTCCGGCTTCGGGGAAGTTCAGCGCCAGCAGAGCGGCAAGGGTGTTGGCCGGTGCAAACAGTGAGAGGGAAATGTTGTTGGCATTGCCGACCAGCATGGCCAGCGCCATCGTTTCACCCAGCGCGCGCCCCAGGCCGAGCACCAGAGAGCCGAATATGCCGGTGGCGGCCGAAGGCACCATCACTTTGAGAATCGCTTCCCAATGGGTAGTGCCCATGCCGTACGCGGCCTGCTTGGTTTTCATCGGCACAGCCGTCAGCGCGTCCTGCGAAACGGCGGCAATCGTCGGCAGAATCATGATGGCGAGCACCAGTGCTGCGGGCAGCAGGCCCGGACCGCTCAGGGACGTGCCGAAAAAGGGTATCCAGCCCAGTTCGCTGTTCAACCAGGTGGTCAGCGGCCGAATTGCCGGAATCACCACATAGATCCCCCACAGGCCATAGACCACGCTGGGAATGGCCGCGAGCAGTTCGACGATGGTACGAAACAGCGCAGCGAGCTTGGTCGGCAGGAAATCCTGAGTCAGGAAAATCGCCATGCTCACGCCAAAGAAACCGGCGATCAGCAAAGCGATGAAAGCGCTGTAAAGCGTGCCCCAGATGGCCGGCAGGATGCCGTATTTGCCTTGGTTGACGTCCCACACGCTGCCCAGCAGCACATCGAAGCCGTGCTTCTCCATACCGGGAAGTGCCTTGCGTCCGACTTCGAACACCAGCGCAAATACCAGCGCAAGAATCAGCACCACGCCGATTCGCGCCAGGGCGCGAAAGGTGCGATCCACCAGGAAATCCTTCGTCGAGGGTGGCTGGCAGGCAGAGTCGGGATTAACCGGTACGACAAAAGGTTTGTTCATGGGCTAAGTCCGGAACAAGGGGAAAACTCTCCCGGCGTGGCGCGGACGCGCACGCCGAGAGAGACCTCACGGCGTTACTGAATGTTGGCGGACGCTTTGCGAACCTGTTCGACGACCGATTGCGGCAACGGGATGTACCCCATCGAATCGGCGATCTTCTGCCCCTCGGTCAGGCTGTATTCGACCATTTCACGCATAGCCTTGGCCTTGGCCGGGTTGCCATTGTCCTTGCGGAAAATCATCCAGGTGTAAGACGTGATCGGATAGGACTTTGCACCGTCCGGATCAGGCAGCCAGGCCACCAGGTTTTCCGGCATTTTCACCGCCGCCAGGGCCTCGGCACCGCTTTCGGCGTTTGGCACTACGTAATTGCCAGCCTTGTTCTGCAACTGGGCAAAGTCGACCTTGGCGAGCTTGGCGAAGCCGTATTCGATGTAACCGATCGCGCCAGGGGTCTGGCGCACGGTAGCCGTTACGCCATCGTTTTTCGGCGATTTGATGAACTTGTCACTGGCCGGCCAGTTGACGGTGTTGCCCTCACCCAGCGCCTGCTTGAACTCGGCGTTGACGGTTGCCAGGTGCTTGGTGAATACCGCGGTCGTGCCACTGGAATCTGCACGCACGACAACCGTGATCGGCGTATCGGACAGTTTCAGGTCCGGGTTGGCAGCGACGATCTGCGGATCGTTCCAGCGCGTGATCTTGCCCAGGAAAATGTTGGAATACACCTCGCGTGGCAGCTTCAGCCCCTTGGGATTGCCCGGCAGGTTGTAGGCCAGCACGATTTCCCCGGCAGTCATCGGCAGCAACTGCACGCCTTCTGCGACCTTGGCGATATCTTCGTCTTTCATCGCCGAGTCACTGGCGGCGAAATCTACGGTTTTGTTCAAGAAGTCCTGTACGCCCGCGCCGCTGCCCTTGGATTGGTAATCCACAGTGACGCCATCGGATTTCTTGCTGAAATCCTTGAACCAGGTCAGGTAGATCGGTGCCGGGAAACTTGCTCCTGACCCCGTCAGGCGAACATTTTCTGCTGCAAAGGAGGCCGAGGTGGCACAAAGAGATACCGCAATGGCGAGCGCAGCAGACTTCATCGAACGTTTCATTAAATGACACCTAGTGATTACGGGCTCCCGAACTCTGCAGCAGTTTTGTGACGTTTTCATGAAAGCGACGTGGCAAACGGTACCCTCCTGCCCCCGCCGAAGCGGCGCACAGGGGATGTAATGGGTTCGTAACAAATTGTGCCTAACACTTTGCCATCCTCACCGCGCGAGCCCTGCCATGTTCCCTACAGACGACACGCTGATACAGCGCATCCACCGTGAGTTGCTTGATCACAGTGACGAAGAGCTGGAACTTGAATTATCCGAAGACGGCCATGACCTCAACGCATTGTTCGATGAACATGTGCAGCAGGGTTCCGAGAAGGATGCGCGAAGGACTTACTTCAGCGAACTGTTCCGCCTGCAAGGCGAACTGGTAAAGCTGCAGAGCTGGGTGGTCAAGACGGGCCACAAAGTCGTGATCCTGTTCGAAGGACGGGACGCCGCTGGTAAAGGCGGTGTCATCAAACGCATCACCCAACGCCTGAACCCAAGGGTCTGCAGGGTCGCCGCCCTGCCCGCTCCCAACGACCGCGAACGCACTCAGTGGTATTTCCAGCGCTACGTCTCGCACCTGCCGGCGGCGGGTGAAATCGTGTTGTTCGACCGTAGCTGGTACAACCGCGCGGGTGTGGAACAAGTCATGGGGTTTTGCAATGAATACCAGTACGAGGAATTCTTCCGTACCGTACCGGAATTCGAACGCATGCTCGCCCGCTCCGGCATCCAGTTGATCAAATACTGGTTTTCCATTTCCGACCAGGAACAGCATCTGCGCTTTCTCAGTCGCATCCATGATCCGCTCAAACAATGGAAACTCAGCCCCATGGATCTGGAGTCCCGCAGGCGTTGGGAGGCCTATACCAAGGCCAAGGAAATCATGCTTGAACGCACGCACATCGCCGAAGCACCGTGGTGGGTGGTACAAGCTGACGATAAAAAGAAAGCCCGGCTCAACTGCATCCATCATCTGCTCGGGCAGATGCCGTACGAAGAGGTGGAACTGCCGGCAATCGAACTGCCGCAACGCGTCAGGCAGGAGGACTATTCGCGCGTTCCCACACCACCGGAAATCATTGTGCCTCAGGTCTATTAGGCTCGGCCCGATCGAGCACGCGGAACGACAAAGCCCCGGTTATTCGGGGCTTTGTCGTTTCCGGGATGTGAAAATCGAATCTTCCCGTGCGGCGGGTGTCCCTACTCCCTGATCGCGAGCAATCGCTCGTCAGGCTCACGTTGCAAAAACGCTACTTTCCCTCAACCTTAATGGCCCTCAACTGGAAATGGCGTTAGCATTTAAACCATTCGGCTGAACAAGCCTGTTTATTCAGATCAGGGTCGCATTGTGGAAAAGCTAAAACGCCTTCAAAGCGGGATCGAAGGGCTCGACGCGCTGCTTCAGGGAGGCCTGGTTGCGGGTGCTTCGTACATCATTCAAGGGCGCCCGGGTTCCGGCAAGACCATCCTCGCCAATCAGCTAGGGTTTCATCATGCCCGTAACGGCGGTCGTGTTCTGGTCGCCACGTTGCTGGCCGAATCCCACGACCGGCTGTTTCAGTTTCTGTCGACCATGAGCTTCTTCGACGCCTCGCGTGTTGGCGCCGAAATACAGTTTGTCAGCGCATTCGACACGCTGGAAAACGAAGGCCTCGATGAGGTGGTGAAGCTGCTTCGCCGCGAAATTACCCGCCAGAAGGCGACCGTCATGGTCGTTGACGGCCTGCTCAATGCACGGTCCAAAGCCGATTCGCCGATCGACACGAAAAAATTCATCTCCGAACTGCAAGGCCATGCGGCGTTTGCCGGTTGCACCGTGCTGTTTCTCACCAGCTCGCGCCTGGATGACGGCAGCCCCGAGCACACCATGGTCGACGGCGTCATCGAAATGGGCGAAGAGCTGTTCGGTACCCGCTCGGTGCGCCGCATTCATTTGCGCAAGACCCGCGGCAGCGGCGCGTTGACCGGTGTTCACGAATGTGAAATCACCGATAACGGCCTGGTGATCTATCCGCGCCTCGAAACGCTGTACAAACGCCCGTCCGCCCCGGACAGTGCGGACATGACGCGCATCCCAAGCGGCATTGCCTCGCTGGACGACATCCTCGGCGGCGGCCTGCACAGCTCAAGCGTTACGCTGGTCATGGGTCCTTCCGGGATCGGCAAGACCACCCTGGGTCTGAAGTTCATCGCGCAGTCGACGCCCGAAGCGCCGGGCCTGCATTTCGGTTTCTATGAAAGCCCGCAGCGGCTGCGGCTCAAAGGCCGTTCGCTGGGCATCGATATTGAACAAATGGAACACAGCGGTGCGCTGAGCATTGCCTGGCAGCCCACCACTGAAGGCTTGCTGGACGGCCTCGGCGCACGCCTGTTGAGACTGGTCGATGAAAAAGGCATCAAGCGCCTGTTCATCGATAGCCTCAGCGGCATGACGCGGGTTTCAACCACACCGGAACGCATCACCGATTTTTTCAGTGCACTGATGAACGAGCTGCGATCCAGAGGCGTCACGGTGTTCGCCTCCTGGGAAATGCGCGATTTGTTCGGTTCCGAAATCAGCGCACCGACCTCTGACCTGTCCAGTATTGTCGACAACCTGATGCTCATGCGGTTCTTTGAAAATCACGCTGAACTTCACAGGACGCTTTCCATTCTCAAGATACGTGATAGCTCCTACAACCCGTCGCGGTTCGAGGTGGTTATCCGTGATCAAGATGTGTTCCTGGAAAAGGCTTTGAAAAATGAACCTTCAGTCGCAGCTGAGTCATTGCCTGGTTCAATTTCGTAAGTCTTCAAGCGGGTTGAAATAACATGACCACCATTCTGGTAGTCGACGACGAATATCTGATTGCTGACATTCTTGGCTTTGCGCTCGAGGATGAGGGCTTCATGACCGTGACCGCGAGCAACGGCAAGAAGGCTCTCGAGGTGCTGGAAAGAGAACGTCCAGCCCTGGTCATCACGGACTTCATGATGCCGGTCATGGACGGCCTCGAATTCGCCGAAGCCGTGCGTGCCCAGCCCGCCGTGAAGCACTTGCCGATCATTCTGATGAGTGGCGCACAGGCGCACATCGGCATGCAGCGCTCGGATCTGTTCGATGTGGTGCTGCCCAAGCCGTTCGATATTGCGGTGATTGTGGCTGAGGTGAAGAAGCTGTTGGCGACGGAGTAGTCCGTCGTTAAAGCAAGCCGCCTACAGCCTCCTCGCAGACTTTCCAGGTTATTCACGCCACTCGTTCTGGAAGAATTCGAAGTAGACTCGAATTCGGACTCAAGTGCTTGCGATCCGAACAAGGAGTTCACCGTGCGCAAGGATTACCTGGCTTTCTTCACCTCCCTTTTCCTCTCCCGACTCGCCGACCAGATTCTGTTGTTCATCGTGCCGCTGGTGGTTTTCCAGACCACCAACAGCGCGTCCTGGGCAGGGCTGGCGTTTTTCGTCGAATCGCTCCCACGTTTTCTCGCATTCCCGGTCTGCGGTGCTCTGTGCGACAAATTTTCGCCGATCAGAATCCTTCACCTCAGCCAGGTTTACCGAGCCGTGCTCTGTCTGCTGGCGGTAGCTTTGTATGCCTTGTTCGGCGGCATTGCCTGGGTGGTGGTCCTCTCGGCGGTGTGCGGGGTACTCACCACGCAGGGCATCATGGCCCGTGAGGTGCTGCTGCCATATGTCTTCAAGCACTACAGCTACACCAAGACGTTGTCTTATTCGCAAATCGCCGATCAGACCGGGCTGGTGCTCGGGCCGCTGGTCGCTGCTCTGCTACTGGAAATCTGGGCGTGGCACTGGGTAGTGCTGTGGGTCGCAGGGCTGTTTTTTCTGGCCGACCTGGGCATGCTGGTGTGGCAACGCGTCAGCCGGATCACGCTGGAAACCTTCGAACAGCATCAGGACATCTGGCTCCAACCAATACGCATTGCGTTTGGGCATATACGTGAACTGGCGGCTCTGAGAAAAATCATCATGCTGGCGGTCGGCGTCAATCTGATTGTCGGCGTCACACTGGCGACCTCCGCCGCCATGGTGTTGGGTCAATACAGTGCGGGGAAGGACGCTTACGCCGGGCTGCAAGCCGCCGGCGCGGTGACCACTATCGTCATCCTGTTTTTTCTCTCCCGGGTCGAGTTGCCGCAGAGGGTGCTTGGAGGCATTGCCTATACGATGATCGCCGTCGGCGCCCTGATCAGTGCCCTCAGTCCGCACCTCAGTGGCTATGTACTGGGATTTCTGTTGATCGTCGGCTTCGACAAGATGTTCAACATCTACATGCGCAGCATTCGCCAACGCGTGATTCCGCCCAAGGATTTCGGCAAGACCGTTGGCGTGATTACCTTGCTGAATAATCTGTCGCAGCCTCTGGCGGGTTTGCTGGTGGCGGTGTTTGCCACAGCGTTGGGCACACAAGGCGTTATCGTCATTCTGGCCGTGCTGACTATATTGCTCGGCGCCTTGGCGGTATGGTGGTTTGCCGATCGCCGAGGAACCCTGAATGCCGAAGAAACCACCAGCCAGTAACGACACCGCCAGCGCAGCCGACATCGAGCGGGCGATTCTGGCCTTGAACACAATGGCCGAGCGTCTGTGGGGCGACGGGCGTGAAGCCGAGGCCAAGGCGTTGCTCGATGCACTGGATGCGCTGAACCGCGCCCTCGACCGGATCCGCATCGGGGAAAGTCGCAGGGCCGTCACCCTGCACTGAATCAGAGCTGATAGAACTCGCGATACCACTGCACGAACGCCTGCACGCCCTGCTCGATCGGCACTTGCGGGCTGAAGTCGATGCAGCGTGCCAGCGCCGACACGTCGGCCCAGGTTTTCAGCACATCGCCCTCCTGCATCGGCAAATAGCGACGTTGCGCCTTGATGCCCAATGCCTGCTCCAGACATTCGACGAAGCTCATCAGCGCGACCGGACTACCCCGGCCGATATTGAACAGGCGGTTGGTGCCGCGCTCGTCGCTGAGCGCGGGCGGTTTGTCGAGCAAGCGGAAAATCGCTTCGACGATGTCGTCGATATAGGTGAAATCCCGCGCCATTTCGCCTTGGTTATAGAGGTCAATGGCGCGCCCTTGCAGCATCGCCTCGGTGAATTTGAACAGCGCCATGTCCGGTCGACCCCACGGGCCGTACACGGTGAAAAAGCGCAGGCCGGTAGCCTGTAATCCGTAGAGATGGCAGTAGCTGTGCGCGAGCAGTTCGTTGGCGCGTTTGGTCGCGGCGTACAACGACACCGGCTGATCGACCTGATCGTCTTCGCGAAACGGCATTCGGGCGTTGGCGCCATACACTGAACTGCTTGAGGCGTAGACCAAGTGCTCCGGCGGATGATGCCGGCAGGCTTCGAGGACGTTGAGAAACCCGACCAGATTCGATTGCGCGTAGGCGTCGGGATTGTCCAGCGAGTAGCGGACTCCGGCCTGCGCGGCGAGGTGAATGACCTGTTTGAATCGCCCCTGTTCGAACAGCGCAGTCAATGCCGCCTGGTCGACGATGTCCAACTGCTGGAAAGTGAAATTGGTCAGCGTTTGCAATCTGTGCAGCCGCGCCTGTTTGAGTTTGACGTCGTAGTAAGGATTCAGATTGTCGACGCCAACGACCGAAAACCCCTCGCGACTTGAACGCATGGCCGTGTGATAACCGATAAATCCTGCTGCGCCCGTTACCAGAACACTCATGATCGCCTCGGCACATCGATTTGCATTTAAGGGGTTACGCACCGCAGAACATCTACCTGCAAATACGCCAACTATTCATAGACGACCATAGTTAACGAGGCCAGCGGCATCCGACGCAAGGCAGTTAAACCGCGAACTTCTTACGAATCGAAAGATGTAAGATTGAAACTAATTTGCTATCACGCATGCCATCTAAGCTAGACGACTACAATAACTTCGAAAAGTTTAAAAAATCCGACGAATAGATTTCACCCTTTCAAACCAGTAACTTACAGAACATGGCCATCATCAGCGGATGAAAGGCAGTCTTTTTGACTGTTATTAATTGACAGCTTGCGAAGACTGGCCGATAACTAATCACTGCCCGAAGCGCCGGCGCCCCTGTGCACTTTACGCCTCTCGGGTTAGTTATGTAATTGGATCCTGAAGGTCGCAACTGCGAACCGTGCGGTAGCTTTGCCTAAACAAAAGCCGCCGGTTTGTTATAGCCAAGACGGCCATGGATATAACAACAACTCACCTAACTTGATTCATTTTTGAAACACTTCTTCTGCCAATAAACATTGATGCATCTGGCTCGGCACTTTGCCTTGATCAGCCTACTACCTACTAGCAAGCATGACGGCTCGTCCCACGTTATCGGCCGCCTTGCTTAAACGATCGCTATGTATGGAGTACTCCAGCATGCTAACGGTTTGCCGCAACGGTTCTAACTGGTATTTATTGCAGTGCAAGCCCCGCCAGGATGAACGGGCACAACTCAATCTGCAGCAACAGAACTATTCGACCTTTCGGCCGCAGCTGATGAGCGAGCGCAGTATTCGTGGCAAACGCCAACGAACCCTGGAATCGCTGTTCCCCGGCTACGTGTTCATTCAGTTGAGCCGTGACGATAATTGGGCGCCGATTCGCTCGACCCGCGGTGTCAGCCGCATCGTTGAATTCAACCATGTGCCGGCCCGGGTCGATGAAGACGTGATCGCACAATTGCGTGAACGCAGCCAGGAGTCGATCGGTTTTCCCGCCGAACCGACGCTCAAGCCTGGCGAACCGTTGCAGATCGTCCAAGGCCCACTGTCCCCGCTCGAAGGTGTGTTCCTGTCCATGCAGGGCGATGAGCGGGTGATGATCCTGCTCAATTTCCTCAACCGCCAACAGCACGTCAGCGTCCCGCTGAGCTACCTCGAACGCCAGCGACAATAGTCCGGATCCGCTTCGCCCTGACACCGACCCCCTCTATCAGGAGCGTGATCCATGGCTCTGAAGCCTCGCTGTTCCCTGGTTTTAGTCGTCGCCTGCTGCGCCCCCGAAGCCGCCTGGAGCGTTGAGCCGCAAGCGATCAATGTCTACGGCTTCGATTTCACCCCGACCTTCGCCTTGTCGGAAAGCTACGACGACAACTTCCGCGAAGTCGAACACGACGTCGAGTCAACCATGGTCACCCGCCTGGCGCCGGCCTTCGAGCTCAAGGCCGAGGATCGCAACAGCGCTACGCGGGTGATCTGGGAACCGACCCGCTACATCTATCACAGTGCCTCGGACGCTTCGAACACCGCCCAGCGTCTGCGCGCTGACAGCATCATGGAGTTCACCGACCGGCATCGGCTGAAACTCGAAGCCGAGGCACGCAAATACGAGCGCACCACCTCGACCGCCGTCGACGGCATCAACGACAAGATCGAGAGCAAGCGCGTCGGCGGCGTCTACACCTTCGGTGCGCGCAGTGCGCTGAACCAGATCGACCTCGGCGCCAGCTACGCGCAACTGCGCTATGACAACGCCGACGGCATCAACGATGACAAGGAGCGCAACACCAGCAACCTCACCACCACCTGGTATCACCGCCTCGGCAGCAAGACCCGTGGCCTGCTCGAATACGACCACACCCGCTTCGACTACCTGCAATCGAACAGCCCGCGCAGCAGTCGCTCCGATGCGGTGCTGGCCGGGGCCGAGTGGGATATGACGGCGAAAACCACCGGCAAATTGCGTGTCGGCTACGAGCGCAAGAACTTCGACCAGAGCGGTTCCGACGATCTGAGCAACCCGACCTGGCAAGTGGATCTGGCGTGGAAGCCGCGCACCTACTCGACCTTCACCTTTCTCGCCCGCCAGGCCATGGCCGAGGGCGATGACGGTTCCGACGCGGTGAAGGCCACCTTCACTCAGGTCGGCTGGCGCCACGGCTGGACCGAGCGCATCACCAGCGTTGCCGAAGTCGGCATGGGCCATTACGTCTACGAAGGCCAGGACCGTAGCGACGATCTGCAGGATTACAAACTCGGCGTGATTTACGAAATGCGCCGCTGGCTGGACGTCGAAGTCGCCTATCGCCACCGCGACAACGACTCCAATGCCGACAACGAAAGCTTCACCCGCAATGTTTTCCAGATCACTTTCGACGTCAGTCTGTAGGAGGGTTGGGCCATGCACACGCGCCTGATTTTACTGTTGTTGCTGCTCTGGACAGTGCCCACGGTCGAGGCGGCGGACACCGACACCAATTACCGCCTGGCCGCCGGCGATGTCTTGCGCATCACTGTGTTCGGCGAGCCGGAACTGAGCTTCAAGAAGATCCGCCTCAATGACGCCGGCACCTTCTCCTACCCGTTTCTCGGCGAAATCGTCGCCAAGGGCCTGACGCCCAATCAGGTCGAACAGAAGATCGTCGACGGCCTCAAGCAAGGCTATCTGGTCGATCCGAAAGTCAGCCTCAGCCAGATCGAATACCGCCCGTTCTACATCAATGGCGAAGTGCAGAAGCCCGGCAGCTACCCCTTCCAGCCCGGACTCACCCTGGAAAAAGCCATCGCCCTGGGTGGCGGCCTGACCGAACGCGCCTCCATGAAACGCGTGACGATTCTGCGCGGCAGCGGCGGCCCGCCGGTCACTGAAAACATCTCGCGCACCACCGTCATCGCCCCCGGCGACACCATTTCCATTGCACAAGGCTTTTTCTGATCATGGACAACAGCCCAAGCACTTACCTCGAACGTCCGCTTCAGAGCCACTCGCAAACGCAAGCGGCCGATGAGTCGGACACCCTTGATCTGCTCCACCTATGGCGGGTGGTCTGGTCGGCGAAGTGGAACATCGCCTGGCTGGTGCTGCTCAGTTGCGCGCTGGCCGTGGCGGTGTTGTCGTTCATCACGCCGCAGTACGTCGGCAGTGCGACGTTGCTGATCAAGGACAAGACGCCGCCCGTCATGAGTTTTCAGCAAGCCGCCGAATCAGGTGGCGCCACCACCACCGATTATTTGCAGACCCAGCAAGCCCTGCTGCAATCGCGGGAGCTGGCCGAGCGCGCCGTGCGTAAACTCGGCCTCACCACGAATCCGATCACCGATCCACGCCAGCAGGCGCAGAGCTGGTTTACCCCGCGCCAATGGCTGGCAGAGCTCAATCGTGACCAATGGCTGCCATGGCTGGATCTGCTGCCGCCGCCCAAGCCACCAGCAACTGAAGAGCAGGTGTTCAACGACGTCACGCAAAACCTGATGCTGCACACCAGCGTCAAGTTTGTCGGCAAGAGTCAGTTGCTGGAGATCGACGTCGAACTGCCCGACCCGGCCCTCGCCGCGGCGGTGGCCAATGCCCTCGCCCAAGGCTTCATCGACAGCCAGCAGGACACCAGCCTCAAGTCCTCGCAAAACAACACCAGCTGGATGAACACCCGCCTGGTCGAGTTGCGCGACAACCTGCGCGTGGCCGAAAACAAGCTGCAGGGGTATCGCGAAGAACAGGGTCTGGTCGATGTCGACGGTGTCGCGACGATCAGTGCCAACGAACTGCAAATGACCGGCAATCGCATGATCGATGCACGCCGCGATCGCGCCGAAGCGGAGAGCCAGTTCCGTCAGGCGCAATCCTTGAGCAATGGCGACATCAGTCGCTTGTCGAGTGTGCCGGCGGTGCTGAGCAACCCGCTGATTCAGCAGTTCCAGGCTGACCTGGCCAAGGCCCAGGCCAAAGTCGAGGAGTTGTCGGGCCGCTACGGGCCCAAACACCCGGCGCTGATATCCGCCCGTTCCGAACAACGTACGGCGGCCAACAGCCTGCGGCTGCAGGTACAGCAAGTGGTCGCCGGCATCGAACGCCAGTATCAACTGGCGGTGGCCAGCGAAGACGCGTTGCGCAAATCCTTCAACAGCAACAAGGCGCAGATTCAGGACATTTCGCGCAAGGAATTCCAGTTGCGCGAATTCCAGCGTGAAGTCGACAGCACCCGGGCGCTGTACGAAACCTTCGTCACCCGCCTCAAGGAAACCGCCGCCACCTCGGACATGGATTCGGCCAAGGCGCGCATCGTCGACCCGGCGATCGCCCCGCTGGAAGCGAGCAAACCGCGCAAGAACCTCATCCTCGCTATTGTCGCGCTGGTCGCTGCGGTGGTCGGCGTCGCCCTCGCCTTCCTCTTCGACACGCTGAGCAACACCTTCAAGACCGACGACACCGTCGAAAGCCTGCTCAATGTGCCGCTGCTCAGCGTGGTGCCGCTGGTGATGAAAAAGAGCCGTCGGCAGTTGGCGCGGCTGTTCGAAGACAACGATCACCCGCGCTTCTGCGAAACCATCCGCAACCTGCGCACCTGGCTGATGCTGCAAAACAACGAGCGCCCGGCGCAGGTGGTGCTGGTCACATCCTCGGTGTCTGGCGAAGGCAAGAGCACCATTGCCAACAATCTCGCTTCGTCGCTGGCGCCGCTGGAACGGGTGCTGCTGATCGATGCCGACATGCGGCAGCCGACGCTGTCGCTGAACTTCGATTTCCCGCCAGAGAGCCCCGGCCTCGCCAACCTGATGGCCGGCACCGCGCGGCTGGAAGACTGCATTCGCAGCGTCGGCAATCTCGACATGCTTCCGGCCGGCTGCCTGGCGCCGTCTATGCTGGATCCGTTCGACGCACCACGACTGAAAGCCTCGAGCAGTTCGAGCAACGCCGTGGCCCCCGCGCAGGATCTGCTCAGTTCGCCACGCCTCGGCCGGTTGTTGCAGATTCTCAAGTCGCGCTACCGGCACATCATCATCGATTCGCCGCCGGCGGAAATCGTCAGTGACGCGCTGTTGCTGGCCCAGCATTCCGACGCGGTGATCTACGTGGTCAAGGCGCAGAGCACGCCGGTCGGCCAGGTGCGCAAAAGCATTGCCGTGTTGCAGCAGAGCCAGGCGCCGGTATTCGGCGTGGTGCTCAACCAAGTCGATCTGCGCAAGGCGCGCAAGTACGGCCATGGCCATTCCCGTTCCTTCTACGACTACGACTTCGCCCCGCGCTGATCCTCCGGGCCGTGCCGCCCGGCAGCAGCCATCCCTTCCCTGTTCGATGAATCGGAGATCGTGCCGATGACCTCGCAATATTCCGCGCAAATGGCACAGCGTCGCGGCCTCACTTTCTGGGGGCAATGGTTGTGCGCAATGACCCTGGTCAACCTGTTGCTGATCGTGCTGGTGCAGTTGCGCATCGGCGCATTGCCCAGTGAATACCGGCTGCTGATCATTCTCACCGTGCTCGGCTCGATGCCGGTCTACAGCCTCGTCCAGGTCTATCACAAACGTCATGGCCTGCTGGTCGGGCTCGGACGCTTGCTCGCTGGCTGGCTGATTTTGCTCGCGCTGCTGATGAGCATCGCCTTCGTCACCCAGACCAGCGCGTTGTTTTCCCGGCAGGTGGTGATTGTCTGGGCGGTGGTGGGTTTCCTCGCTCAAGCGGCGACGTTTCTGCCGCTGCATCTGTTCGTGCGCATGTACACCAAGATGATCTGCAACGAACGCCGCGCGGTGATCATCGGTACCTGCCCGACCGCCCATGAGCTGGCGCGCAAACTCCTCGACCCGGATCGCGCGCTGCTGCTCGGGTTTGTCGCGGCAAAAGCCGATAGCGGCCCGGCGCCGAGCATTCTGCCGCTGCTGGGCGAGGTTGAGGACATTCGCGAAATCATCACCCGCTTGCAGGCGCGGCGCGTATACATCGTGCTGCCGATGGCCGAGGCGGCGACCATCGAAGCGTTGTACATCAACCTGCTCGACATGAATGTCGATGTGGTGTGGATTCCGGATCTGGGCAGCATGGTCTTGCTCAATCATTCGATCTCCGAGATCGAGCGGATGCCGGCGATCTATCTCAACGAAAGCCTGCTCACCTCGCACCCCGGCAGCCTGTTCTGCAAGGACCTGTTCGAACGCAGCGTCGCGGCGATGGCACTGATGCTGCTCAGCCCGCTGCTGCTCGGCGTGGCCATTGCGGTCAAGCTGACGTCGCCGGGGCCCGTGCTGTTCAAGCAGAACCGCCATGGCTGCGACGGCGAAGTGATCCGCGTGTGGAAGTTTCGCTCGATGCGCGTGCACGACGATCAGCAAGTGCGTCAGGCCACCCGCGACGATGACCGCGTCACGCCGCTGGGACGCTTTCTGCGGCGCAGCTCCATCGACGAACTGCCGCAACTGTTCAACGTGCTGTTCGGGCACATGGCGCTGGTCGGGCCGCGCCCGCACGCAGTCACCCACAACATCTATTACACCGGCAAGGTGCGCGCCTACATGGCGCGGCATCGGCTCAAGCCTGGCATCACCGGCCTGGCGCAGATCACCGGGCACCGCGGCGAAACCGAGACCGTGGAGAAGATGCAGCGCCGGGTCGCCCAGGACCTCAATTACATCAATCAATGGTCGCTGTGGCTGGACATCAAGATCCTCCTGAAGACGCCCTTCACCCTGTTCTCGAAAAACATCTACTGACTGCGGCCAGCGCTCTGGCCCACCCCACCGCGCATGAGGTTTTCCCATGAATGTGAGTGTATTCGGTATCGGTTATGTCGGACTGGTCCAGGGCGCCGCGCTGGCCGAGGTCGGCCACAACGTGCTGTGTGTGGATGTCGACGCGGCCAAGGTGCAGGCCTTGAACGACGGCAGCCTGCCCATTTACGAACCGGGGCTGAAAAGTCTGGTGCGGGAAAACCATCACAGCGGTCGCCTGCAATTCGGCAATGATCTGGCCGCTGCGGTAAAGCACGGCGACGTGTTGTTGATCGCCGTTGGCACCCCACCGGACGAGGACGGTTCAGCGGATCTCAAACATGTGCTGAGCGTCGCCCGTACCATCGGCGAGCACCTGCGCGGCGAGCAGATCATCGTCGACAAATCCACGGTGCCGGTGGGTACGGCGGATCGGGTGCGCGAGTGCATCAACGCCATCCTCGCCGAAAGCGGCCGCGCTGCGCTGACCTTCGACGTGGTATCCAACCCGGAATTCCTCAAGGAAGGCTGCGCGGTCGACGACTGCATGCGCCCGGACCGAATCATCATCGGCACCGA
The DNA here is from genome assembly GCF_024169245.1 of Pseudomonas koreensis. Classification (NCBI taxonomy): domain Bacteria; kingdom Pseudomonadati; phylum Pseudomonadota; class Gammaproteobacteria; order Pseudomonadales; family Pseudomonadaceae; genus Pseudomonas; species Pseudomonas koreensis. Next base: position 4,112,950 of record NZ_JALJWP010000001.1, on the reverse strand, counting down.
CAGCCCCCGCGCCGAAGCGGTGATGCGCGAGCTGTACGAGCCGTTCAATCGCAACCGCGAAAAAATCATCGTCATGGACGTGCGCAGCGCCGAGCTGACCAAGTACGCCGCCAATTGCATGCTGGCGACCAAGATCAGCTTCATGAACGAAATGGCCGGGCTCGCGGAAAAGCTCGGCGCCGATATCGAAATGGTCCGCCATGGCATCGGCTCGGATCCGCGCATCGGCTACCAGTTCATCTATCCCGGCATCGGTTACGGCGGTTCGTGTTTTCCCAAGGATGTGCGTGCGCTGATCCATGCCGCCCACGGCGTCGACATCGATGCGCGCCTGCTTCGCGCGGTGGAGTCGCGCAACAACGAGCAGAAAAGCACGCTGTTCCACAAGATCGCCGATCATTTCAACGGTGCGCTGGAAGGCAAAACCTTTGCGCTGTGGGGTCTGAGCTTCAAGCCCAACACCGACGACATGCGCGAAGCCCCCAGCCGCGTGTTGATGGAGGCGTTGTGGCGTGCCGGCGCCAGCGTGCAGGCGTTCGACCCGAAAGCCATGGAACAGGCCCAACAGCTTTATGGCCCGCGCGACGACCTGACCCTGGCCGGGACCAAAGAGGCGGCGCTGAAAAATGCCGACGCGCTGGTGATCGTCACCGAGTGGCAATCGTTTCGCGCGCCGGACTTCGAGCTGCTCGCGCGCCAGCTGAAAAACCCGCTGATCTTCGATGGCCGCAACCTGTTCGATCCGCAACGCCTCAGCGCGCGCGGCTTCACCTACATCAGCGTCGGCCGGCCGACCTGCGCCGCCGAAGCACAGGATCTCGCGTCATGATCCGCCTGGAATTGCTGAATCGTTATTCGCCGGCGCTGCTGGAATCGAACCGGGCGTTCTCCTTCCTCAACTTCGCCTCGATCGGCAGTTTCATCCGCCAGCCGCCGCCGTCGCTGGCGTATTTCTGCGACGGCATGCTGATGTCCGGGTTCATGTCGCGCATCACCGGGCGCGCGGTGGAGCGGGTCAGTTTCGATTTCACCTCGATTGCCGATCCGGTGTTGCGCGAGTCCGAGCAGCGCGGCAAACGTGTCTATGTGGTGGGCGCGCGGCAGGCGGAGCTTGATCGTTTCGTCGAAAAACTCGGCACGCAGTACCCGCGCCTGCAGCTGGTTGGCGCGCACAACGGTTACTTCGACGCCGAGCAAGGCGCGGCGCTGCAGGCTGACATCCGCCGGCAGCGGACCAATCTGCTGCTGGTCGGCCTTGGCGCCGGGCTGCAGGAGCGCTTTGTCCTCGATGCGCTGCGCGGTGGCTTCAGCGGCGTGGCGTTCACCTGCGGCGGTTTCATTCGTCAGGAGGCCAATGCCAGCGAGCGTTACTACCCCGACGCCATCAACCGCCTGCACCTGCGCGCTTTCTACCGCATGTACCGCGAGCCGCACACGATCAAGCGTTACCTGCTCGACTACCCGAGCAATGCCCTGCGCCTGACCGAACTGATTCTGCGCCAGCAAGTGGCGATCAATGTCACCGCCCCATGAGGATTGTGCCGATGCATATTCTGTTCACGCTCAAGGATTACCAGACTGGCGGCGGCGTCGAGTGCGTGCAGCAACGCCTCGCCGAGCAGTTCCTGGCGGACGGCCGGCGGGTGAGTTTTTTCGTCATGAACGGCGACTCGCCCAACGTCGACGGCGCGCCAAGCCTTGCCGGTGGCGGCGGCGGCCTCGTTGGCTGGCTGAAATCGATCGTGCTGCTGCGCCGCTTGATTCTTCGCGAAGGCGTGACGCATCTGATCGGCGCCAAGGAGCAGGCCAATCTCTGCACCTGGTTCGCCACCTTGGGCAGTCCGTGCCAAGTCATCTACACCCGCCACGCCGCACTGGATTGCGCAGAGCAGAACACCGGGCGCGCCAGTCTGCGCCTGTTGTACGCGCTGTATCTGTGCGGCAGCGGCAAGGTGGTCGCGGTGTCCCACGGTTTGCGCCAGTCGCTTGCCGGGTTGATGCCCTGGGGCCAGCCGCGCATCCGTTATTGCCCGAACGCGGTGATCAGCGAGCAACTGTTGCATGCGGCACAAGCACCGTTGCCCGGTGGTGTGCCCCATCATTACTGGCTGGGGATCGGCCGACTGGTGGAAACCAAGGGCTTCGATCTGTTGCTCGAAGCCTATGCGCTGGCAGCGCAACAGCGCACGCTGCCCTATCTGGTGATTGCCGGCGACGGCCCGTTGCGCGCGGAGCTCGAAGCGCAGGCGCAACGACTGGGCATCGAACGTCTGGTGCATTTCACCGGGCATCTGCGCAATCCCTATCCGCTGATTCGCCATGCGCAGGTGTTGGTGCTCAGCTCATTGCACGAAGGTTTGCCGACGGTGCTGGTCGAGGCGCTGGCGCTGGGCACGGCGGTGATTTCCAGCGATTGCGGCAGCGGGCCGCGGGAGTTGCTCGACGACGGACGCCTCGGGCGCTTGGTCAAGGTCAACGATGTACCGGCCCTCGCCGAGGCGCTGCTCGACAGTCTGGCCAGCCGCGAACCCGCGACGCCGGCCCGACGCTCGGTCAGGGAAGCGATCCAGCCCTATACCAGCCAGTACGCCGCTCAGGCTTATTACCAGGTGTGGAACCGATGAAAAAACTGCTGATCATCCTCCAGGACCTCGGCGCCGGTGGCGCTGAAAAAATGATGGTGCGCCTCGCCGGTGCGTTGGTTGAAGCCGGCAACGAAGTCACGTTGCTGATGCTCACCGGTGCCGGCATCAATCAACCGGCGCTCGACCCACGGGTCAGGCAAGTGCTGCTCGACAGTCCGCGCAGCGCAGCGGCGGTGCCGGCGCTGACGCGTTTTTTGCGCAGCAATCAATACGACGCGCAACTGGCCGCCCTCACCCACGTCAACGTCGTGGCAATTGCCGCCGCTGCGCTGTCCGGGACTTTGGCGCGGCTGCATGTCAGCGAGCGCAATGCCTTCTCGCGGGACAAGCACGTCAACCCGGCGCTTTCGGTGAAGCTCGCCTACTGGCTGGCGCCGTGGCTGTATCGGCTGATTCCCAACCCGGTGATCTGCGTGTCGCAAGGCGTTGCCGAGGATCTGGTCGACACCACCATCGCCCGTCCGCGCGACGTGACCACTGCCGACAACCCGGTGCTCGACAACGATTTTCGCGACAAACCCGCCGCCGCCCCCAGCCATCCCTGGTTGAAGGACAAAACCACCCCGGTGATCGTCGCCGTGGGTCGGCTGGCGCAGCAGAAAGGTTTTGACACCCTGATCGACGCCTTCGCCCGTCTGCCGCAAGGCGATGCGCGGCTGATCATCTTCGGCGAAGGCGCATTGCGCAGCGAATTGCTGGCGCAAGCGGCAGCGCTCGGCGTCGCAAAGCGTTGCGATCTACCGGGTTACGCCAGTGATCCGATCGCCGAAATCGCCCGGGCTGACTGTTTCGTCTTGTCGTCGCGTTTCGAAGGCAGCCCCAACGCCCTGGTCGAAGCCTTGTCGACCGGTACGCCGGTCGTGGCGACACGCTGCCCGTATGGCCCGCAGGAAATTCTCGCCGATGGCGCCGTCGCGCCCTTGGTCGAGGTTGACGATCCCGCCGCACTCGCCGCCGCGATCAGCGCACAAATGGCCGCGCCACGAACCCTGCATCGCCAGCGGCGCATCGATGCTGCCGCGCGCTTTGTCAGCGCTCGCGCGGTGCAGACCTACCTCAAGGCGTTACTCGGGAGGCGCTGAGATGAACCGCCTGCAAGTGCGTTATTCGACGCTGGCCGACGCCTTCACCTTGTTTGGCGTGCTGTTCTATACGCAAGTGATCGGCTTCTTTCTGCGCCTGGGCAATGTCAGCACGCTGGACGATGCGCAGCAGGACCTGGAAGGCAATCTGGCCAATCAGGTCTGTGGCTTGCTGACCTTGCTGGTGCCGCTGTTCTTTTTCATCCGTCACAAGGTTTTTCTCAGCAAGAGCTTCTACCGGCAGAACCTGTTTTTGCTGTTGTTTCTCGGCTGCGTGGCGGCGTCGATCAGTTGGTCGAGCGAGCCGATGCTCAGCTTCAAGCGTTTCGTCGCGCTGCTCAGCGTAGTGTTCTTCGCCGGTTTCATTGCCTGGCGCTACAGCATCGAGCGGATCGCTTTTCTGTTCGGTTGCGTGATCGGTGCGGCGGCGCTGGTCGGCTTGATCTTCGCCGTGATTCGCCCGGACATCGCCTTCATTTCCGGTGGCATCCGTGACGGTGCCTTTCGCGGCGTGTTCGCGGAAAAGAACGCCGGCGCACGCCTGAACGCCATCGCGATCCTGTTGCTGCTGCCGATGATCCGCCAACGCAACCCGCTGGCAATCCTCTACGGGCTGTTCGCGCTGATCGCCATTGGCCTGGCGCAGTCGGCCACGGCGATTGCGCTGATCGTCGCCGGCACCGCCAGTTACGCCTACTTCATCACCCTGATCCGCTTGCGCATCAACCGCTCACTGCTGGCCTTCACCGCCGCGACGCTGGTGTTCTTCCTCTTGTGTGGGGTGCTTTACGCCAACTACGCCATGCTGCTGGAACTGGTCGGCCGCGACCCGTCACTCACTGACCGCACGTTGATCTGGGAGCTGTTGCAGCCGCTGATCGATGCGCAATTTCTCAAGGGCTACGGCTTCGGCGCGTTCTGGGCCAGCGCCGATGCCGATGCGTTCATTACCCGCTGGGGCTACATCGGCAATGCCCACAGTGGCTACGTCGAAACCCTGCTCAACGGCGGCCTGATTCAGCTGATTGCCCTGCTGCTGATGTTTGCCCAGACGCTGAGCAAGCGTTATCGGGCGATCACGGCGGATCAGTCGGCGCGCTATCAGGCGTGTGCGCTGGTGATCATCGGCCTGTTTGTGGTCACCAATTACGTCGCCTATGTGATCCCCAACTATCGCTCGGGCGAGTTCCTGATTTTCTGCGTGCTCAGCCTGACCTTCCGCCACCACCTCGTCGCCCGTACGCAGCCGCTGCCAGTCCCCAGCGCTCGGCCGATGCGTACCACTTTCAGGGAGCAACGCCCATGCTGAATGATCCCTCGGCCGTCACCGTGTGCGTGGTGATTCCGCTGTACAACGCCGCCGCCAGCATCCAACGCACGCTGGATTCGGTGAGTGCACAAACCCGGCTGCCGGACAAAGTCATCGTCGTCGATGACGGTTCCAGCGATGCCGGGCCAGAGATCGTCAAGCAGTACGCCGCGCCTTTTCCCATCGTGCTGTTGCAGCAGCCCAACCAAGGCCCGGCCAGTGCGCGCAATCGCGGCGTGTTCAGTGCCGAGGAAACCTTCATCGCCTTCCTCGATGCCGATGACCGCTGGCATCCCGAGAAACTGCAAAAACAACTGACCCTGCACGCCGAACTGAGCCACCAGGGGCGCAAGGTCGGTCTGATCGATTGTTTTCAGATGAGCGAATTCAGTGACGGCAAACGCCAGTTGGAGGACCGCTGCAAACACGGCGACCACTTTGCCGATTTCATGCGCGAAAACATCATCAACGGCACCTCCGGCGTACTCGCCCTGCGCGAAATCATCGTCGCCATTGGCGGCTTCGATCAGAGCCTGCGCTTCGCCGAGGATCGTCTGCTGTGGACGCGCATCGCGGAAATCAGCGAGATCCACAGCGTGCCGCAGATCCTGCACTGGCGCGCCGTCAACGCCGCCAACATCACCGCGCAACCGCACAAGTATTACCCGCACAAGCTGCGTTTCATTCAGCTGTACCTGGCGCGCTACGGCACCCGGCTGAACAAGCAGCAGCGGATCTATTTCGTCCTCGCCAATCACGCGGAGTTTCTCAATGCGTTTTCCCGGCGCGGCGATCACCCACGGGTCATCGAGGTGTTCCGGCAGATGCTCGGACATTCGTGGCAGACGCTGTTTTTCTCCCAGGGCAAACCGACCCTGCGCTACCTCTACGCCTGCTTGAAAAGCCTGGGCAACAGCCGCTGAATTCAGGGATCGCGCCATGGCCAACCGTCGCCTGATGACCCTCGTATGGATTTTCACCGAGAAGTTCGGCCTGATTTTCCTGTCGATGATTACCTTTGTCGTCTACGCGCATTTGCTGACGCCGACCGAGCTGGGCATCGGCACGCTGATCATCGCCGTGGTCGAAGTGGTGGGCATTCTGTTCTCGTCGATGCTCGAAGACCCGCTGGTGCGCCTGCAGCGGATGGAAGACAAACACATCAGCAGCGTGTTCTGGTTTGCGGTGCTGGTCAGTCTGTTGTCGATTGCGGTGATCTCGTTGGCGGTCGTGCTGTATACGCCGTCCACCGCGCTGCGCTGGATGACCGCCGTGGCCTCGGTGAAAATCCTCTTCACCCTGATGGCCCGGGTGTATGTGGCACAGATGCGCCGCAGCGGCAATTTCAAGCTGCTGGCCTCGCGCACCTTGCTCGGCAAAGTGGCTGGCGGGGTTGGCGGCGTGGCTGTTGCGCTGCTGGGTTTCGGTCCGTGGGCGGTGGTCGCGCAGGCGCTGATCATGGACGGCATTTCCACGCTGGTGCTGATGCGCAGCGAGCGTCGGCGCATTCCCTTGCTGATCGACCGCCAGGTACTGGGCGAACTGCTGCGCGCCGGCCTCCCGGTCTGCGTCAACGTCATGAGTTCGCAAACCCTGCAACGCGGCGTCAACCTGATTCTCGGCCTGACTGCCGGGGCGCACGCGGTGGGCATGTTCAACCTGGCGATGCGCATCATCGACCTGCCGCGCTCGGCGATCTACAACGGCTTGATGAGCTACGCCCTGCCGGTGTTCGCCCGGCGCAGTGCCGAACCGGCGCGGCTCATCGGCGTCATCGGCGATTCCACGGCAATCAGCGGCTTCGTGCTGACCCCGCTGTTTTTCGGCATCGCCCTGACCGCCGAAGACATCATCCAGCTGATCTTCGGCGCGAAATGGGCCGACGCGATTCCGTTGCTGCAAGTGCTCGCCTGCACGGCGGCGCTGGGCAATCTGGCGCTGTATGCGACCACTGCGCTGGTAGCGGTCAATCGCACACATCTGACACTGAAGGCCGAAGTCGCCACCACCCTGCTCGCGCTGGCGCTGGTGTATCTGCTCGGGGCGAGCTACGGCGGCATGGCGGCGGCGCTGGCATTGCTGCTGCGCATGCTGCTGATCACGCCATTGCAGGTGCGCGGCCTGCACGCCGCCATCGGTTACGACTGGCGCAGCTTCTTCCAGTCCAGTTACCGCAGCCTGCTTGCCTCTGTCGTGATGGTCGTGGTGGTGATGTGGCTGTCGCGGCAGACCGGCCTGTCCGGTTATGCGCACCTGGCGGGCGACATCGCCATCGGCACGCTGACCTACGCCTTGGCCTACAGCCTGCTGCACCCGCGCTGGCCGCAAGAATTCAAGTTGGTGTTCACCGCCCGCTGAGCCGGATTTCCTCGCAATGGAGCACGTCGTCATGCGCAAAACCACGTTGATCACGGGCGGTGCCGGCTACATCGGTTCGCACACGGCATTGCAGTTGATCGAGTCCGGACGCTCGGTTCTGATCCTCGACAACCTGTGCAATAGCAGCCGCGAGGCCATCGCACGGCTCGAGCTGTTGAGTCATTCGCACATCGATTTCATCGAAGGCGATATCCGCGACGCGGCGTTGCTGGAGGAGATTTTCAGCACTTACGCGATCGACGCGGTGCTGCATTTCGCCGGTCTCAAAGCGGTCGCGCAAAGCATGCGTCGACCGATGGATTACTACGCCAACAACGTGGTCGGCACGCTGAACCTGTGTCAGGCGATGGCCCGCGCCCACGTGTTCAATCTGGTGTTCAGTTCATCGGCGACGGTGTACGGCGAGCCGGCCCGCATGCCGATCGTCGAAGATCACGGCACCGGCAAACCGGCCAATCCTTACGGGCGCTCGAAGCTGGTGATCGAAGAGTTGCTCAGCGACCTCGCCCTCGCCGATTCACGCTGGAACATCGCCGTGCTGCGTTACTTCAATCCGATCGGCGCGCACGACAGCGGGCTGATCGGCGAGGCGCCCAACGGTCGGCCGAACAATCTGCTGCCGTGCCTGACCGAGGTTGCCAGCGGCCAGCGCGCGGCGTTGACTGTTTATGGCAACGATTATCCGACCGTCGACGGCACCTGTATTCGCGATTACATCCATGTGCTGGATCTGGCCGCTGGTCATCTCAAAGCGCTGGAGGTTTTGCAGGGCGACGAGCATGGCCTGCACGTTTGGAATCTTGGCACCGGCACCGGCTACAGCGTGTTGCAAATCATCAGCGCCTTCGAAGACGTCACCGGTCTGCGCATCCCCTACCGCTTCGCCCCGCGTCGCGCCGGTGATGTCGCTGAATGCCGCGCCGATGCGAGCAAGGCCGGGCGCGAGCTGGGCTGGCGCGCGCAACGCGAGCTGACGCAAATGCTCATCGACAGTTGGCGCTGGCAGACCAGCAACCCATGGGGCTACCGCCCGCAACCCGCGCCGTTGCTGGCGGTGGGCACTTGAACCGGGGCAAATTCACGTTAGGGACGACTCATGAACAGATCACGATATTTACTGTTTGTCTGGCTGCTGCTAAGCGCTGGCGTCAGCGCCAATATTCCAGGACCAGTGACTGAAGGACTGGTGTTGTGGCTCGACGGCAATGATCCGGCCTCGATGACACTGGAGGGGCAAAACCAGGTCGTGCGCTGGCTGGACAAGTCCGGCAAGGGCAATGAAGTCACCGTCGACAATCGCGCGGCGACGACTTTGCCGACGCGGGTCGACAACGCGCTCAACGGCCATGGCGTGGTGCGTTTCAGCGGCACGGCGGCGTTCATGGGCCAGGCGATTCGCACCACCAAGGGCCCGGTGACAGTGTTCGTCGTCTCGCGGCGCCTGCCCGAGCAGGCCGGCGGCAAAGCCTGGCAGCGACTGTTCAGCTCCCGCCCGCAACTGGCGGACAACGACAACGTCGCGCCGAATTTCGGCATCAGCGTGCAGCAGACCAGCGCCTACGATCCGGCGCTGGCGCTGCTGGAAACCAGTGACGTGCCGATCGGTCCGTTCGCGGTGGCGCGCAACGTGGTGGGTACCTCGGAAATCCTCCGCGGCGACATCGCCGAAGTGCTGGTGTATGACCGTCAATTCAGCAACCAGGACGAACGCCGTAGTGTGTTCGACTACCTGGCGCAAAAATGGGCGGTCGTGGTTCCGCAGCAGGCCGATGCGTGGACCCGGGTTGGCCCGTTAGGCCCGACCCCGGCGCACGTTACGCCAGATCTGCCGTTGTCGGATCAGGCCAACGCCGGCGGCTGGAAGCTCGATACGCGGCTGTCCGACGAATTCAACGGCAGCACCCTCGATGCCCAGCGCTGGCACGTCAACAACGCCACCGGCACCGATTCCCTCGGGCGCAAACCGGCGCTGTTTTTGCCGGAGAACGCCAAGGTCGGCAGCGGCAATCTGAACATCACTTTCCGCAAGCAGACCCTCCCGGAAAAATATGTCGCCATGGGCTACAAGGACTACAGCTCGGCCATGGTGCGCACCAACGAACGCGGAATGTACGGCTATTACGAAGCCCGGGCGAAACCGATGAATTCCGCCGGTTCCAGTGCGTTCTGGCTGGCGTGGACCGGGCTGCCGGACAACGCCACGGAAATCGACATTTTCGAGATCGGCGGCAAAACCCGCAACGAGGCGTTCGACTATCGGTACAACATGAACGCCCATGTCTGGGCCAGACCGCAGAATGATCAACACCTGAGTTCCGGCAGCACATGGATTGCACCGTGGCGGCTGGCCAATACCTTTCATGTCTACGGCTTTGACTGGCAACCCGAGACGTTGCGCTGGTATGTCGACGGCGTGCTGGTGCGAGAGGCGAAGAACACCTATTGGCACTTCCCCATGCAAATCGTCTTCGACAGTGAAGCGATGTGGGACTGGTTCGGCGTGGTCGACGATGCTGACCTGCCGTCGGTATTTCGCATCGATTACGTCAGGGTCTGGACCCGCTCAGCGCAATAGGCCCGCGTTCAACGGTTGTGCACCATCGCCTGCATCTGCCACAGCGTGCGGAACCGTCCCTGACTCTCGCGCAACTCCTGCGGCGTGCCGTCCTGGACGATCTCGCCGTCCTCGAGCACCAGCACCCGGTCGAAGTTGGCGATGGTCGAGAGCCGGTGGGCCACCGCAAGGACTGTCCTGCCACGCATCAGGTTGCTCAATGCACGCTGGATGATCGCTTCGGAATCGGAATCCAGTGCCGAGGTCGCCTCATCCAGAATCAGGATCGGAGCGTCTTTTAAAAACGCCCGCGCCAGACCCAGACGCTGGCGCTGGCCACCGGACAAGGTCACCCCGCGCTCACCGACCGGGGTGTGATAACCCTGCGGCAGCGCTTGGACGAATTCGTCGCAAAACGCCTGGCGCGCGGCTTCGATGATCTGCTGCTCGGTGGCGTACGGCTGGCCATAGCCGATGTTTTCCAGAATGCTGCGATTGAACAGCGTCGGCTCTTGCGGCACCACGGCGATCTGTCGGCGCAAGCTGTCCTGACTGACCGAGCGGATGTCGCGGTCATCGATCAGGATCACCCCGCTGCGCACGTCATCCAGCCGTTGCAGCAAACCGAGCAAGGTCGATTTGCCCGAGCCCGAAGTGCCAGCAATGCCGACGCTTTGCCCGGCGGGAATATCCAGAAAAAAATGCTCGAAGACCTTGCGCCCGTCCGGGTACGCATAGCCGACGTCGAGCATCTTGATGTGCCCGCGCGTCGGTGCCAGTTCCTCCAAGGTGTCGCTGAGTTCGTGGGGCTGGGCGACGATGCCCAGCGTTTCGCTGATGACGCCCATCTGCTGGCTGGTTTCCACCAGGGCCAGCGCCAGTTCGCGCGAACCGTGCAGGATGCGAAAGGTCAACGCGCTGACCATCACCACATCGCCCGCCGTGATCTGCCCCGCTCGCCAGAGCACGATCGCCCAGCCGAGCATGCCCCCCGCCATCACGGTCAGGCAGATGTCGTGCAGCACCCGCGCCTTCTCCATGTACATCCAACTGCTGCGGTGCGAATCGGCCTCGATGCCGATCTCGCGCTCAAGCCGCAGGCGTTCACGTTGGCGGCCGGAGAAGGCCTTAATCGTCCAGACGTTAGAGACCAGATCGACAATCTCGCCACCGACCCGCGCCGACTGCGAAGCAAAAGCAATGTGCCGGCTGCGGCCGCGTACGCCGAACACGGTGATCAGCGCGGCGACCACGATCACGCAGCCGACCAGGGCCAGTGCCATCGCCCCGTGCACCGCCAACAGCAAAGCCACGGCGCCGATGAAATCCACGCACGGCGGCACGATGCGCCAGGTCAGCCCGCCATAGACCTTGTCGGCAGCGGCGCCGATCGCCGAGACGCGATTAGCCAGCGAACCGGAGAAGTGCCGCTTGAAATAGCGCATCGGGTGGCCGGTCAGGTGATGAAACAGGTCCACGCGCAAATCGGCGCAACTGCCGACGATGGTGTGGCAGCCGACCCAGCCGCCGAGGCGCCACAGCAGGTTTTCCATCACGATCAACGCCATGAACAGGCCAAACGCGTGCCACACCTGATCCGCCGCCGACCCGGCGGCCATGGCATCGACCAGCAGTTTCATGCCGTACTGCACCACCACCGCACAGCACGCCGCGCCCATCACCAGTGCGACCATAGCGACGAAGTGCGCCGGGCGAATTCTGATGTAGCGCCATAAGAAGGCAGCGGCTGACGCCGGCAAGGGCTCATCGCGCATCTGCTGGAAGTTCATCTCCCCCGCCCCTCAATATGCCCGCCATTGACCCTGCGCAAACAGGCAGCAACCCGCTCGGGCACCTGCGCCAGCTCGACGTGCAGCGGGTGAAAGGCCGCGCGCTCGCCCTCGCCGTCGGGGTAGCCAAACACGCCGGTGGGGCAATACCGGCCGTTATCCCAGCCCGGATAATCGAGAAACGGATACCAGCAAATCCCCTGCACCGGCACACCACGTTCGAGCGCCAGCAGCGTCTGCTCAAGGATGTAAGCCAGCCACGGCAGGCGTTCTTCATCTTCCGCGCCGGTTTCGGCGATCAGTATTGGCCGCTGATAACGCTGGTGCAGTTCCTTGAGCATGCCTGACAACGGACGAAAATCGCGCTCGCCGCGAAGGATCCGCCGGCCGTGGTAATACCACTGGTTATGCGCATAGAAATTGGCGCCGATGATATCCAGGTAATGCTCCTGCCCGCCCAGGCCGGGCCATTCACGGCCAGTGAGCAGATCCCACGCCTGAAATTGCGACAGCCGATAGGCTTCGGCCGCTTCGATATCGTCGCTGCGCCTGGAGCCGGCGATCACATGGATCAACGGATCGCACTGGACGAACCGAGCATTGGGCGCCTGTTGGCGAATCGCTTCGATCGCAGCGATGCTCGCCCGCACCAGTTGATGCTTGAGTTCCTGCGCGCGCCCGCGGGCGGTCGGGTTGAAGTACGCGACTTCGCCCCCCGCCCAACTCCAGAACGACATCTCGTTGATCGGCGAGTAGAACGGCACGCTGACGCCCTCGTCCATCATCACCTTCGCTGCAGCGGCGGCGAAACGGGCGAAGCGCTCGACGAATGCCGGGCGCCAGAAATCCAGGTCATCCGGATAACCGTAATGGCACAGATCCCAAACCACCTGCACCTGCTGCGCTTGCGCCGCTTTGAGCATCGGCACGAAGCTGCTCCAGTCGTAGCGGCCAGGGCTGCGTTCGATCAGGTGCCAGCGCAGGCCGTCGCGGGCACAACGAATGTTCAACCCGCTCAGTCGCTGGTAATCCTTGTCCACCCAGCGCGCGTGTCCGGTGTCGGCCAGCAGGTCCAGGCGCCGACCATCCTGGCGGCGCTGACTGGAGCATTCGAAACCGGCCATGACGAAGCTGCTGAAGATCGAAGGAGCGCCCGCGCCAGGCTCGGGTTCGTCGCCTTTCGGCTGCGCGGTCATGAAGCATCGATCTCGGTTGCAGCAGTAGTGGGTGCGTTCGCCGCTTGAATATCCCGATACAGAGCCAGCGCCTGCCCCACCACCTGATCCATGTTGTAGTACTTGTAGGTGCCCAGCCGCCCAAGGAACGTGACGTTCGGCGTCTGCTCGGCGAGTGCGCGATAGCGTTTGTACAGTTCGGCATTTTCCGCCCGGGGCACCGGGTAATACGGGTCGCCGTCGTCACATGGATATTCGTAAGTAATGCTGGTGCACGGGTGCGTCTGGCCGGTCAGGTGCTTGTATTCGGTGATGCGCGTGTACGGCACGTCCGGGTGCGGATAATTCACCACCGCTACCGGTTGATAGTGCTCCTGCTCGAGGGTTTGGTGCTCGAAGCGCAAGGACCGGTACGGCAAGCGGCCCAACTGGAAATCGAAGTATTCGTCGATCGGACCGCAGTAGATCAGATGCGCGTACTTCACCTCGTCGCGCACAGCCTTGAAATCCGTACTGAGCAACAGATCGATGTTGGGGTGATCGAGCATGCGTTCGAACATTTGCGTGTAACCGGCCGTGGGCATGATCTGGAAGGTGTCGGCGAAATAGCGGTCGTCTTCGCTGGTCCGCGTCGGAATGCGCGAGGTCACCGATTTATCCAGCTGCGAGGGATCCAGCCCCCATTGCTTGCGCGTGTAGCCGCGGAAGAATTTCTCGTAGAGTTCACGGCCGATCTGATTGACCACCACGTCTTCAGAGGTGCGAATCGACGCCACCGGTTCGGCGCGTTCGGCAAGGAACACCTCGGCGTCCTCGGAGGACATCGACAATCCATATAGCGTGTTCAGGGTGGTCAGATTGATCGGAATCGGCACCAGCTGGCCATCGACCTGGGCGAGGACTCGATGCTCGTAAGGTCGCCATTCAGTGAAGCGCGACAGGTAGTCGACAATGCGCTGGGCGTTGGTGTGAAAGATGTGCGGGCCATAACGATGCACCAGCACCCCGGCGGCGTCGTGGTGATCGTAGGCATTGCCAGCGATGTGCGGGCGCCGGTCGATCAGCAGGACTCGGCGCCCAAGGCCTTCGGCCAGACGCTCGGCGATGACACTGCCGGCAAACCCGGCGCCGACGATCAGGTAGTCGTAGGACTGGCAGGACTTTGCCGCCTCGAGGCTTATCGTAGGCATTCGATCTGCTCCTGCATGAAGCCACTGGTGTTATCCCACGACATGCCGGCGATGGCGGCATCGGCGCACTGCAGAAATTCCGGCGTGCGTTTGAGTGGCAAAGCTTTTTCGATCGCCTCGACAAAAGCCTCGGCAGTGTCGGCAATGAACACCGCACCACTCTGGCCGTAGCCGCTGACCACGTCGTGAATCGGCGTCGAGACCACCGGGCAGCCACCGGCCAGATATTCCGGGGTTTTGGTCGGGCTGATGTAGCGCGTGGACGCATTGAGGGCGAACGGCATCAGCGCCACGTCCCAGCCAGCGAGGTAGTCCGGCAGCTCGGCGTATTGCTTGCCACCCAGATAATGAATGTTCGGCCGTTGCGGCAGCGTCTGCGGATCAATCTTCACCACCGGCCCGATCAGCACGATCTGCCAGTCAGGGCGCATCGTCGCCACGCGCTCGATCAGTTCGATATCGAAGCGTTCGTCGATCACACCGAAGAAGCCCAGACGCGGCCGCGCTATCGCGGCCTGATCCGGCGGTTTCGGCAATGCCTGCCGCGCCGCCGCAAAATGGGCGATGTCGACGCTGCTCGGCACCGGATAGGCATTGCCGTGCTGGCGCTGCTTGACCTCCCACAGGCTGTAGCCACCGGTGAACACCACGTCGGCGCGGGCCAGCAGTTGCCGTTCCATGTCGAGCAATTGCGCGGGCGCGCCCATGAAGGCGGACAGTTCATCCATGCAGTCATAGACGGTGACCCGCGCGTCGAGGTGCTCGGTAAACAGCAAGCTCATCGGCGTGAGGTACCACAGCAGCAGATCGCCCTGAACGTGGCCGGCGAGGTGCTCATCGAGCAATTGCCTCTGCGCCTGTTCAATTGCCTCGCCGCCCATGCCGATCGGCAACTGTGGCACCGCGACTTCTATCCCCGCCGCCGGATTCG
Source organism: Pseudomonas koreensis (assembly GCF_024169245.1). NCBI lineage: Bacteria > Pseudomonadati > Pseudomonadota > Gammaproteobacteria > Pseudomonadales > Pseudomonadaceae > Pseudomonas > Pseudomonas koreensis. The sequence goes on along the minus strand of NZ_JALJWP010000001.1, from coordinate 4,097,895 downwards.
AGAGTTCCAGTCTGGGCGTGGCGTCTTCTATAAATACCGGCTCTTCGAAAAACACCACGTCGTAGTGTTTCGCCAGTCTCGACATCACGTGCTGCGGCCGCTGATAGACAAAGCCCCAACGCAAATGCGAGAGGCACACCAGCGTGGGCCGCACCTGGAGGGATGTTTCGAGAGCATTCTGCGCACTCGCCAGTGCGAGCGCCTCGGGTTGTTCTGCAAGGTTCATGGCCAATTCCTCATCAAGGAAAACAAGTCGACACAGTGCCGAGCCACCGGGCCGTCTCACTTGTCGGCACTGCAAGTGCAGGGCATTTCTCGATGAGGCCGTAAGGCTCTTGAAAGTTGGAATAGCGGCGTTCACACGTCGTTCAGCCCAACCTTGAGCGCAGCCGATGAACTGCACATACCGGCCGGCAAACGAAGTTGAACTCGCCGGACAATCCATCCCCTACCGTTCAGGAAAACATGGTTTTGCCGCCGCGCAGGCGCCTCGAAACCATGCACAAAGCCATCGGCCGATGGCAGCACTTGTGAGGGCGGGCGCATGATCTTGATTACCGGTGGTGCGGGATACATTGGTGCGCACGTCGCACTGCAATGGCTGGGCAACGGCGAGGACATATTGATCCTCGACAACTTGTGCAACAGTCAGCGCGCAGCGATCGAGCGCATCAGTGCCCTGGCCGGAAAACGGCCGGAGTTCATTCAGGGCGATGTGCGCAATCGACGACTGCTCGATAACCTTTTCCGCGATTACCCCATCGATGCCGTGGTGCATTGCGCCGGGTTGAAAGCCGTCGGTGAAAGCGTGCGTGAACCCCTGCGCTATTTCGACACCAATGTCGGCGGCAGCCTGACCTTGTGCCAGGCCATGGCTCAGGCCGGGGTGTTCCACCTGTTGTTCAGTTCATCGGCCACTGTTTACGGCGACTGCGCCACCCTGCCGATCAACGAAAACTGCGCCACCGGCCAGCCGACCAATCCCTACGGCATGTCGAAACTGATGTCGGAAAACATCATGAAGAGTGTCGCCAGCTCCGATCCGCGCTGGTCGATCGGCCTGCTGCGCTATTTCAATCCGATCGGTGCGCATCCTTCCGGCCTGCTCGGCGAGGCGCCCACCAGCACGCCAAACAACTTGCTGCCCTACTTGCTGGAAGTCGCCAGTGGGCAGCGGGCGCAGCTGTCAGTGTTCGGCAACGATTACCCGACTCCGGACGGCACCGGCATTCGCGATTATCTGCACGTGGTCGACCTCGCGCTCGGGCATGTGTGCGCACTCGATGCCCTGCGCGATCGCCATGGCATGAGCATCTGGAACCTCGGTACCGGGCGCGGCTATTCGGTGCTTGAGGTGGTCAGCGCTTTCGAACAGGTCACTGGTATCAAGATTCCGTTGCGCATTGAAGCGCGGCGTCCGGGCGACATCGCACGCTGCTGGGCGGACCCGCAAAAAGCCCTCGAAGAATTGGGCTGGCAGGCGAGCCGTTCACTGCCGTGCATGCTCGCCGATGCCTGGCGCTGGCAATGCAATCAGCGCGGGCTGGTTGACGTGCGCCAGGCCAATTGAACGTTGCGCACGGTCATTCATTGTCGTGGCCGTGCGCGTCCGCACACGTCAATCGTCCCGACTCGCCGCCGGCGATTCGTTCTGCCTGATCGATACCGCGCTTGAGCGCGTCTTCGACTTCCCACTCGACGCCGGGCAATTTCCTGATGCGCTCGTATGCACATTCGCCGGTCGCGGTGTAGACACTGATGAACATTTCCACGTCGCCGTCATCAGCCTCGCGCGCCCTGACTTCGATGTGGCAACCGTTTTCGACTTCTTCCGTGTGGCATTTTTCTGGTTTCTGCGTTGCCTTCCATTTGTTGTAGATCTCACCGCGTATGAACATGTCGTACTCCTGGACTCAACTTGCTCTTTTCAAAAACCCACCCTCCCGCGCAAAGATCAGCGGTTTGCCGAGAGGCATTTTCAGCATAGCTCGCTGATCTGCGCGCGCCGTTTCGCTAGTTCAACCGTTCGTCAGCTTGCGAAATATTCTGTAAAACCATCGCCCGAATGCTCATTCAAAAAGTTCGAGGCCCAGGCGAGCACAAGTACAACTCGTTATTCAGCCGAAGGTGATAAGCCGGTACAGAAACAGTGATTTCTGTCCTTGACCAAGTGTTGCCCGAACAAACAGGGATCGATATACGAACAGGGGGATGTATGAAGCGAATCATCAGCCATTGCCTGGTCTGGCTCGCTGGCAGCGTTGTGCTCGCCGGTTGCAATCTGGTGGTGTTCAACCCCAAGGGTGACGTCGCCCGTGATGAGCGCGACCTGATCATCCTCGCCACCGGCCTGATGCTCCTGGTGGTCATCCCGGTCATCGTCATGACCTTCCTCTTCGCTTACCGCTACCGCGCCACCAACAAGAAAGCACGCTATTCGCCGCGCTGGGCCAGTTCGCACAAGATCGAGGCCGTGGTCTGGGGCGTGCCGTTCCTGATCATCTGCGTGCTGGGCTGGGTAACCTGGGAAACCACCCACGCCCTGGACCCGTATCGACCGCTGGATTCGGATGTGCCCCCCCTCAATGTGCAAGTGGTGGCGACGGACTGGAAATGGCTGTTCATCTATCCCGACCTCGGCATCGCCTCGGTCAATGAACTGGCGATCCCGGTGAACACGCCGGTGAGCTTTACCGTCACCTCCGACGCGGCGATGACTTCGTTCTTTATTCCAGCCCTCGGTGGGCAGATATATGCCATGGCCGGCATGCAGACCAAGTTGCATTTGATCGCCAATGAGATCGGCCAGTATCGCGGCATCGCCGCCAACTATAACGGCCACGGTTTTTCCGACATGCACTTCAGCACCCTGGCCCTGAATGGCGCGGACTACGAAGCCTGGGTCAACAAAGTCAAATCTGCACCGCGCCAACTTGATCAGTCCAGTTACGCAGAGTTGGCCAAGCCCTCTGTCGCGCACAAGATCACTTATTACTCGGCAGTGCAGGAGCGACTGTTTCTCGACATCGTCGACAAGTACGAAGGCATGAACAAGGCACCGCGCAAGAAGGAAACGCAGGTGCAACGCAACGACGACGATGCGCGCGTCAATCAACAACCGAGTCTGCTGGCCGAGGAGCGTTGAATCATGTTCGGGAAACTTTCATGGGACGCGGTGCCCTTCGACGAACCCATCGTCATGTACACCCTGGCCGTCGTCGGCCTGATGGGTTTTGCCCTGGTCGGCACCATCACCTGGAAACGCAAATGGGGTTACATCTGGCGCGAGTGGTTCACCTCGGTCGATCACAAGAAAATCGGCTGCATGTACATCATCGTCGCGCTGGTGATGCTGCTGCGCGGCTTCTCCGATGCGATCATGATGCGTACCCAACAGGCGATGGCATCCAGTGGCGGGCCGGGCTATCTGCCGCCGGAACATTACGACCAGATCTTTACCGCTCACGGCGTGATCATGATTTTCTTCATGGCCATGCCGTTCGTGGTCGGCCTGATGAACATCGTCGTGCCGCTGCAGATCGGCGCACGGGATGTGGCTTATCCGTTTCTCAATGCGCTGAGCTTCTGGCTGTTCGTCGTGGGTGCGGCGCTGGTGAATATCTCCCTCGGCGTCGGTGAATTCGCCCGCACCGGTTGGGTCGCCTACCCGCCCCTGTCCGAACTCGGCTACAGCCCCGGCGTCGGGGTGGATTACTACATCTGGTCATTACAGATATCCGGCATAGGGACGTTATTAACGGGGGTCAACTTCTTCGTGACCATCCTTAAGATGCGTACCGAGGGCATGACCCTGTTCAAGATGCCGGTGTTCACCTGGAACGCACTGTGCACCTCGATCCTCATTCTTGCTGCGTTCCCGATTCTGACCGCGACCTTGCTGATGCTGACCCTCGATCGTTATCTGGGCATGCATTTCTTCACCAACGAGGCCGGCGGCAACCCGATGATGTACGTCAACCTGATCTGGGCCTGGGGCCATCCGGAGGTGTACATCCTGATCCTGCCGGCGTTCGGGATCTTCTCGGAAATCGCCGCGACCTTCAGCAGCAAGCGGCTGTTCGGCTACGTCTCGCTGGTGTGGGCGACGATCGCGATCACCATCCTCTCGTTCATCGTCTGGCTGCACCACTTCTTCACCATGGGCGCCGGGGCCAACGTCAATGCGTTCTTCGGCATCATGACGATGATCATTGCGGTGCCGACCGGGGTGAAAATCTTCACCTGGCTTTTCACCATGTATCGCGGCCGCGTGCGCTTTGAAACGCCAATGCTGTGGACGCTGGGCTTTATCGTCACGTTCAGTATCGGCGGCATGACCGGCGTGTTACTGGCGGTGCCCGGGGCCGACTTTCTGCTGCACAACAGTTTGTTCCTGATCGCCCACTTCCATAATGTGATCATCGGTGGCGCGGTGTTCGGCTACATGGCCGGGCTGACCTACTGGTTCCCGAAAGCCTTCGGCTTCCGCCTCAACGACCGCCTCGGGCGCATCTCGTTCTGGTGCTGGCTGGTGGGTTTCTACTTCGCGTTCATGCCGTCCTACGTGCTCGGTTTCATGGGCATGACTCGCCGCCTCAACCATTTCGACAACCCGGCGTGGCAGCCGTGGCTGCTGCTGGAGCTGGTCGGCGTCGGCATCATTCTCTGCGGTGTGGCGACGCAGCTGATGCAGCTCTACGTGAGCATCCGCAACCGCGCCAAATACCGCGACCTTACCGGCGACCCTTGGGATGGCCGCACGCTGGAATGGGCCACGGCCTCGCCGCCGCCGTTCTACAACTTCGCCGAGCAACCGAAAGTCAACGATCTCGACGCCTACTGGGGCATGAAGGAGCGTGGCGTCAGCACCCTCAGCCACACCGACTATCGCGCCATTCACATGCCGCGCAATACGTCCGCTGGCCTGGTGATCAGTGTCTTCGCGCTGATCTGCAGCTTCGCCCTGGTCTGGCATATCTGGTGGCTGGCGATCTTCGGTCTGGTCGCCTCGGTGGTGGCGATGGTGGTGCGCAGCTACGACGAAGACATCGACTATTTCGTCCCGGCGCAGGAAGTTGCGCGGATTGAAAAAGCGCGTCTCAAAGATCTGGCGGAGGCTTGAACATGTCCAACATCGTTCTGGATAAAGACATCGCGCACAGCCATGAACATGGCCACGAAGACGCGGGCTCGATGCGCATTTTCGGTTTCTGGATCTACCTGATGACCGACTGCATCCTGTTCGCCACGCTGTTCGCCGGCTATGCCGTATTGCGCGACAGCGTGGCTGGCGGGCCTTCGACCGTCGACATTTTCGAACTGCCCTACGTCCTCGCCGAAACCGCGTTGCTGCTGCTCAGCAGTATCACTTATGGCTACGCGATGCTGGCGATGAACCGCAATGACAAAGCCCATGTGCTGCGCTGGCTCGGCGTAACCTTCGTCCTGGGTTGCGGCTTCATCGCCATGGAGATCAATGAATTCCATCATCTGATCGAAGAAGGCTACGGGCCGGATCGCAGCGGTTTTCTCACCGCGTTCTTCACCCTGGTCGGCACCCACGGCGCCCACGTGCTCAGCGGTCTGGTGTGGATGGCGGTGTTGATGGCGCAGATCAGCGGCCGAGGCCTGACCAACACCAACACCACGCGACTGAGTTGCCTGAGCCTGTTCTGGCACTTCCTCGACGTGGTGTGGATTTGTGTGTTTACCGTGGTTTATCTGCTGGGGGTGGTGTGACATGTATAACCAGAGCCCGATTCATAGCAGTGCCGGCACCAGCCATGGCACCAGTCGTTCGTACATGGTCGGTTTCATCATTTCGGTGATCCTGACGGTGATTCCCTTTGGCCTGGTCATGTACCCGACCCTGCCACGCAGCGTCACCGCCTGGGTGGTGGTCGCACTCGGTGTGGTGCAGGTGTTTGCCCACCTCAAATACTTCCTGCACCTGGATACCGCCAAGGAGCAGCGCTGGAACCTCAGGGCGCTGATCTTTTCGGTGGTGATCATTCTTCTGCTGGTCGGGCTTTCGTTATGGATCATGGACAGCATCCACCACAACATGCTGGCGCACTGAAGCACTGGCGGCTGTCGCTGAATGTGGGGCTGGAACTGACCAAGCCCGGCATCATCGTCGGCAACCTGGCTTCGGTGTTCGGTGGCTATCTGCTTGCTGCGGGCGGGCGTCCGGTTTCCCTGGCGCACCTGTTGGCCGCCCTGCTCGGCACCGCACTGGTCATCGCTTGCGGTTGCGTGATCAACAACTGCGTCGACCGCGATATCGACCGGCGCATGGTGCGCACCTGTCACCGGGCGCTGGCCGTTCGCGCCGTGTCGTTGCCCAGTGCATTCTGCTACGCGATGGCTCTCGGCGTGCTCGGCTTCGCTTCGTTGTGGGCCGGCACCACGCCATTGGCTTGCGCGATGGCGGCAGTCGGTCTGATCGTTTATGCAGGCATTTATACCTGCCTGATGAAACGCCGTTCGCATTGGGGCACCTTGGTCGGCAGCCTGTCCGGGGCCATGCCGCCGGTGGTCGGGTATTGCGCGGTGACCGCCAGTTTTGACGCCACGGCGCTGATGCTGATCGTGGTGTTCTGCTGCTGGCAGATGCCCCACTCCCACGCCATCACCGTCATGCGCCACGAAGACTTCCGTGCCGCCGGGCTGCCAACCTTGTCGCTCAGCCAGGCCCGGCGCGAGATCAACCTCTACATGGTCGCGTTCCTGCTCAGCGCAGCGATTCTGGGCTGGGTTGCCGACGTCAATGTTTCCTATCCGCTGGTAGTGCTCGGACTGGGTGGGTATTGGTTTTATCTGGCCTTGCGTTCTGTGCCAGAGGCTAACGCGAAGCCGTGGGCGCGGCGCTTGTTCAGCGTATCGATCGTGCTGATTCTGGCGCTGAATCTTTCCTTGTCGCTGAACGCGGTATTGCCAGCGCTCTACCGCTCATCGGGCGTTGCCGAAAACCATCAAACGCAGGCGCATGACGGGTATCAGAATCGGTAACGACTTGGTTAACAGACAACCTGGAGGTCGCTCATGGCTAATGATCCTTCCACCACCGATTGCGCATGCCCGGGCTGTACCTGCAAGTGCAGCGCCGATGCTGCATGCGAGCGCGACGGCAAACACTATTGCAGCCAGGCTTGCGCGGACCTGCACCCGAAGGGCCAACCCTGCCCCTCCTCTGCCTGCCCTTGCGAGCAGAACCTGGGAGTCGATGAGCGCAATGTCAGTGATTCGAAACTGGATCAGGCGGTCGAGGAAACCTTCCCAGCCAGTGATCCGATTTCACCGTGAGTCTCAATCGACGCAGCCTCAATCTGGTCGCGGCAGCGTTCGCCCTGACGGCTTTGTCCTATGGCCTGGCGCGCTTCGCTTACGGACTGCTGTTGCCACAGATCCGTGAGGATCTGGCGCTCAGCGTGTCCGCTGCCGGCTGGATCGGTGGCAGCGCTTTTGCCGCTTACTGTGTGGGCATCGTTGCGACGTTTGTCTGCAACGGCAAGGTCAGTCCGCGCGGGTTGACGGTGATGGCCGGCGCGGCGGCAACGCTGGGGATGGGCCTGGTGGTTATCGCTTCGTCGGGATTGGCGTTGGGCTGCGGCGTGGCGCTGGCGGGATTGAGCACGGGTCTGACCTCGCCACCACTGGCGAGCGCAGTGGCGGCGCGTCTGGATGATGCGGATCGTCCGCGAGCGAATGGCTTTATCAATGCCGGGACGGCGGTCGGTATCGTTTTTTCCGGCCTGGCCGCGATCGGGGCCGCGGGGCAATGGCGCGAGCTGTATGCGCTGTTTGCCTTGATCGGCATCGGCGTCACGCTCTGGCTGTGGTTTGCCGTACCGCGCCGGGTTCAGCATGAGACCACGCAGAGTTTTTCTCTGCTCATGCTGCGTCGGCCCGGGGTGCTGCCGTTGTGCGCCAGCGCGTTCCTGATGGGCCTGGCGAGCACAGCGGTCTGGACATTCAGTGCCGATATCCTGCGCAGCCAGGCCGGTTTCAGCGATCAGTCGATTGCATGGGCCTGGATCGTGTTGGGCGCGGCGGGGATCAGTGGCTGCATGACCGGCGTGCTCACGGGCCGCTTTGGCGTGGCACGCATGCAGCATCTGGCGCTGGCCGGCATTGTCCTCGGCACGTTGGGCCTCGCTGCCGCTTCTGTTTCAGCCGGGTCGGGCCTTGCAGCGATGTGCCTGTTTGGCGCGGCGTATATCGTTTCGTCAGGTGTTTATCTGCTGCAAGGCATCAACCTGTTGCCGGATCGCCCGGACCTGGGACTGGGCGTACCGTTTCTGCTGTTGGCACTCGGTCAGACCGCCGGCACGCCGATTTTCGGCGCGGTGCTGGAGGCTGCTGGCGTGACCGTTGCCTTGTGTGTTTTTGCGGCGGCCGCGTGCGTCGCCATGCTGCTGAGCCCGAGAGGTGGTGAAAGTCCGCGCCAGCAAATGTGCGGATCAGGAATGGCCTGAGGCTTGGAGCGCCAATGATTTTTATCGTCAGGAGTAGAAACCATGGCCGTAAATATCAGCAATCTCACCCTCTCCACCCCGGTTCCCGTCTCGGCAACCAACCCCGTGGCACTGGAGCTCAACGGCGCCGAGGCCATTGCGCAATTCCCCAGTATCGTCACGGTGCTGCCGGACGGCTCGCTGCAACTGTCCGCGCCGACCAAAGGCGCCTCAAGCAAAAGCACCCACCGCACCCGCTGCGAATGGAAGGAATCGTTCTATTGGTCGCTCGCCAGTGCGGCTGACCACCTCAACTATCAGGAAATGCCCGTGACCAAGGTCAACTCTGCGCAGAAAGTCGTTATCTCGCAGATGCATGTGAAAAACGACGACAGCCCGGCCATCAAGGTGTTCTGGCAAAAAGGCAACATCACTATGGGCTTCCGCCAGAGCTTCAACCAGCCGACCCCGGTCAACACCACGGTTCTCAAAGGCGTGCCGCTGGGCGCGAAGTTCAAGCTGACCCTTCGCGCCAACGCTGCCGGCGTGGCCCGAGTTACCGTCGACTACAACGGCGTTGTCGGCACCTCGGGTGATTTGCAGCTCGACTCGACCTGGAACTCGCAGGTGTTCAATTTCCACGGCGGGGTCTACAACCAGATCGACTACACCGACGCCACGTCGCCCGAGGATGGCTCGATCTGCATCATCAGTGATCTGTTGATTTCGCATACCTAGGGGCGCAAACGCACAGGGGCCTGCGCAGCTTTCGCTGGCAGGCCCTCGTGTAACTCCAAACGCCAATTACGACGCGTCGATCCAGATGGTTTTCAGTTCAGTGTATTGATCGTGCGCCCAGATCGACTTGTCGCGGCCGCCGAACCCCGATTCCTTGTAACCGCCGAACGGTGTCGAGGCATCGCCCTCGCCGAAGCAGTTGACCGTGACGATCCCGGCGCGAATGCCGCGTGACAGCTTCAGCGCGTTGCGCAGGTTGCCGGTGTACGCCGAAGCGGCCAGGCCATAGGCAGTGTCGTTGGCCAGGGCGATGGCTTCGTCGACTGTCTGGAAGGTCGTGACGCTCAGCACCGGGCCGAAGATTTCCTCCTGGAACAGGCGACTGTCGCGGCTGACGCCATCGACGATGGTCGGCTCGACGAAGATATCGTTGCGAGTCTGGCCACCCACCAGCACGTTGAGGTTTTCATCTCTGGCAAGATCAAGATACGAGCGCACCTTGTCGAAATGCGCCTTGCTGATCATCGAACCCAAGCGGTTCTCCGGGTCAAGCGGATCGCCCATTTTCCAGTCGCCGAGATGCGCCTGAACGCGCTGCAAGAGTTCGTCCTTGACGTCGGCATGGACGATCAGTCGCGATGAGGCCGAGCAGTTTTCGCCCATGTTCCAGAACGCGCCATTGACCACATGCTGGGCGACGACGTCGATGTCTTCGACATCATTCATCACCACCGCCGGGTTCTTGCCGCCGCACTCCAGCACGATGCGCTTGAGGTTGGATTCGCTGGAGTATTTGAGAAACAGCCGGCCGGTATCGGTCGAACCGGTGAAGCTGACCATTGCCACGTCGGGGTGCCGACCCAATGGCTCGCCCGCCTCTTTACCACCGCCGGGCACGACGTTGAACACGCCGGCGGGAATCCCCGCCTGATGCGCCAGTTCGGCAACGCGCAAGGTGCTCAGGGTGGTTTCCTTGGCCGGTTTGACCACGATCGAACAGCCTGCGGCCAGCGACGGGCCGATTTTCCAGGCGAGCATCAGCAGCGGGAAATTCCACGGCAGCACCAGACCGACCACGCCGATCGGCTCACGCACGACCATGGTCACCGCGCCGGAACCGACCGGCGCCGTGGCGTCGTAGATCTTGTCGATCAGCTCGGCGTGCCAGCGCAAGGTATGGATGGTCTCCGGCACGTCGATGCTCTGGCACTCGCGGATCGGCTTGCCGCTGTCGAGACTCTCCAGCACCGCCAGTTCATGGGCGTTGTCCTCCAGCAACTGGACAAAGCGCAGCAACACCGACTTGCGCGCCGAGGGTGCGAGTGACTGCCAGCGGCCGTCATCAAACGCTGCTTTCGCTGCGGCGACGGCCTGATCGATATCTTCGGCATCACACGCGGCAATCTCGGTCAGTACCTGTTCGGTGGCCGGATTGCTCGTGGTGAAGGTCTTGCCGGATTTTGCCGGGGTAAAGCGACCATCGATAAAAGCCTGATGGCGAAACTCAAGCTGCGCCGCCAGTTCACGGTATTGCTCTTTACTCAGCAGGTCTGCCATTTCAAGCCTCCTCGACGATGCGCGCGACGTTCTTCTGCAGGGTTTCAATCACGCTTTTCAGTTGCTCTTTCTCGGCAGGCTCAAGCGCTTGCAGCGGCGCGCGAACACCGCCGGCACGCAGGCCGCTGAGTTCGCTGCCATGCTTGATCGACTGGACGAACTTGCCACTTTCGAGGACATCCATCAGCGGCAACATCGCCGACATGATGCGCCGGCCCTTGTCGAAGTTCTTCTGCAGTACGCAGGCTTCGTACAGCGCAATGTGTTCACGCGGGATGAAGTTGGAACCGGCGCATACCCAGCTGCGTGCGCCCCAGGCAAAGAACTCCAGCGCCTGATCATCCCAGCCGCAGGACAATTGGATATCGGGATGCGAGTGAGCCAGACGATGCAGGCGGCTGGTTTCGCCCGAGCTTTCCTTGATCGCGGCGATGTTCTTGCAGTCGGCAATGGCGGCGAAGAACTCGTCGCCCATCGCCACGCCCATCCGCGACGGATAGTTGTAAAGCATGATCGGCAGACCGGCGGCCTTGTCCACGGCGAGCACGTGGGCGGCGATCTCCTTCTGGGTCGGCAAGGCATAGGGCGGTGAGCCGACCAGGATCGCGTCTGCTTGCAATGCCTTGGCCTGCTCGGCGAAGTACACCGAATCCTCGGTACGGATGCCGCCGGTACCGACCACCAGTGGCAGGCGCCCGCGAATCACCTCTTTTGCGCGCCGGGCCACAGCGACCCGCTCTTCTGCGGTGTGCGCGTAATACTCGCCGGTCGACCCGCCGATCACGATGCCGTGCACCCCGGACTCGATCAGGTATTCGATCACCTCGGAGAACGCCGCATAGTCGATCTGGCCATCGGCGGACAACGGGGTAATGGCCGGGGTAAAGATTCCATCAAAGTTCATCGCGTTTTCTCCAGGGTTCAATGTTCAGGATTGCGGGTTTGAGGTCATTCAGCTTTCTCTGCCGGCGCGGTACTGCCCCCACTTGAGGTTCATGTTCACCCCGAGCGAGAGGAACGGTTCGGGCGGGTTGCTGTTGGGGCCGGGTGTCTGCAGGAGGAAATCGATCAGCCCGTCGCGCTGTCCGGCCAGCCAGTCGGCCAGCAACTTGCCGGTGACGGTGCCGCGGGTGACGCCGAGGCCGTTGCAGCCCAGCGCGCCATAGACGTTCGGCGCGAGCTCACCGAAGAAGCCGTTGTGATTGCGCGACATCGCCAGCGCGCCGCCCCAGGTGTAGTCGAACGTGACGTCGGGCAGCATCGGGAAACGCTGGTCGAACGAGGCCTTGTGCCGACGCACGAAACGCTCGTTGTATTTTCGGTTGCTGCGGCCATCCGGGTTGAAGGTGAAACTGTTGCGGATCAGCAGGCGGTTGTCCGGCGTGCGCCGCACCGTGGTGCCGAACGGGTCTGCCGGAATGGCGCCCCAGAACGGTTTGCCACCCAGGCGCGCCTGCTCTTCCTCGGTCAGCGGCCGGGTGATGCTGGCGTAGGTGTAGATCGGCAACATGCGGCCCTGCAGGAAACCAAACCGCATGCCGAACGAGTTGTTCGCCAGAATCAGTTTGTCGGCCGTGATGCTGCCATGGGCATGTCTGAGCACGGTCTTCGCGCCGTACTCCACTTCGAGAATCGGCGTGCGCTCATACAGCGTGACATTGGCCGGCAGATTGTCGGCCAGGCCTTTGACCAGCCCGGAGGGCTGCAGCAACACCGCGCCCGGCGTAAACAACGCCTTGCGATAGAAATGCGTACCGAGATGTTCCGGCAACTCATCGGCGTCGATCATCTGAAATGGCTGGTCGAGCTTTTCCAGACCGCGGCGATAAGCATCGAGCACGGCGATACCGCGATTCTCCACGGCTGCCTGATACTTGCCGCACGCCTTCATCTGGCAGTCGATGCGGTATTGATCGACCAGATCGCGGAGGATCGATTGGCCGGCCAGATTGAGTTTCAGACTGGTCCGGGCCAGTGCGATGTCACCGATGTAATCATCGGCGCCAATATCGTGCGGCAGATCAATGGCAAAACCGGCATTGCGTCCCGAGGGACCCAATCCCACTTCCTGGGCTTCGACCAGTACCACTTCGTCGTCAGGAAAATTCAACGCCAGTTGCCGCGCGCAGGCGAGTCCGGTGAAGCCGGCGCCGATGATCACCCACCGCGCCGAACGCTGCCCACGGTGCGCTGGCTCGGGGCTGCGCGGTTTGCTCAGATGAAACCAGCCACAACTGTCATCATCGGCGGGTAATGAACTGACTTTCATAGTGTTGAACCGTTAATCGTTGAAGTTGCAAAACGCACGCGGCACAAAGCGAACGCACGCAGTGGCGTTGATCCGGAACTTTCAAAAAACATTTCTGGCGCAAACAGCAGGTTCGCGCGGCTGATTCAGTAGTTGGCGGCTACGGCATAGCGCCCGTTGCTGGCGGGGTCACTGGCGTAGTAGTAATCCCTGAACGTCATCGGCGGTAAGCCGAACAGATCCTTGAAGCGCTTGTAGAAGTGCGGATAACTGACAAATCCGGTCGCCAGTGCCACATCGGTCATCGAGCGATCACTTTGCACAATCAGTTGCCGCGCCCGGGTCAGGCGCAACTCCAGGTAATAGCGATTGGGCGCGGCATTCAGATAGCGCGCGAACCGCCGCTCCAGTTGCCGGCGCGACACCCCGACGTGGCTGGCGATGGCATCGATTTCCATCGGCTCCTCGATGTTGTTTTCCATCAGGTCGATGGCGATGTTCAGCGGCTTGGGAATCGCTGCTGGCCGAACTCTGTCGGCAGGCACCGCAGGCTTGCTCTGGGCCGGCTGATGAACCCGTCTGATTTCATCCACCAGCGTCGCATCGTTGCGCGAACCCAATTCCTGCATGATCGCCAGGGTCATATCCAGAGCCGAGTGAGCGTTGGCGCAAGTGGCTCGGCGCTGAGCGAAGATGAACTCACGGCTGGACGCTTTCAACTGCGGGAAGTACTCGCCGATCAGACCGCAACTGTCGCTGTGACAGGCGAACTCCTCGGCGCCGAGCAACCCTGCATCAGCCAGATGGAACGCCGCATTCCAGCATCCGGCAACGATGCCCTTGCCGGCGCTTTTCTTCAGCACCCGGCGCAGCAGCGGATGCGCTGCCAGCCTGACGCGCTGACCGCCAATCACAAACAGCGCATCGTGGTTGAAGCCTTCTGCAACCAGTCGCTGCGACGACACCGGCACGCCGACATCGCTTTCGACCGGTCCGCCCTGAAGCGACCAGGTCGAGATCCTGTACTGCGTTTCGCCGCAAATCAGGTTGCCAGTGGCCAGCGCATCCATTGCCGTGGACAGCGTCGTCAGGGAGAAGTGGTCCAGCAATACAAAGGCCACTCGCACCACGCGCACTTGCCCGGACACCTGCGCGGATTGGCGAAAACTGATGTTTTGCTGCTTCAACGGACTCTGAAAGGTTTCCATCTTCGCTCACTCACTCGCCGTTCACAGACACCTGCGACCGCAACGTTGGCGACGGGCACAGCCGCCGCCAGTGCGCTCGAACCGATTACTTCGCCGCCGCGCGTGCGTCGCTCAACCAACCGTCATAAGCCTGCTGATTGGCCTTGATCCATTCCGCGGCGTGGCGCTTGATGTCGGCGAGGGATTTTTCACCCTTCTGCATGCGCAGGTTCTGCTCGCTTTCCGCGCTGGGAGGGATGCTGACCTCGGAGAGGAATTTGCGCGCCACCGGGTTCTTCTCGGCGAACTCCTTGTTCATCACGGCATTGATCGTGTCCACCGGGAAACCGAGGTTCTTGCCGTCGTGGAAGGTGTCTTTGCTTTCCTTGCCATCCGGCAGCGAGGTGAACGGCACTGGCAGCCAGACCACATCGCGCCCTTCCACCAGCACGCCGGCAATCCACTGCGGCACCCAAGTGAAGAACAACACCGGTTTACCCTGCTGATAGCGCGCGATGGTGTCGGCCATCAGAGCAAAGTACGAGCCGCGGTTATCCACCACGGTCGGACCGAGACCGTAGGCTTTCATGTGATGCTCAATCATGATTTCGCAGCCCCAGCCCGGGTTGCAGCCGGTCAGGTCGGCCTTGCCATCGCCGTTGCTGTCGAACAGTTTGGCGATCTCCGGTTTCTTCAGATCGGCGAGGTCCTTGATCTGGTAGGCGTCAGCGGTCTTCTTGTCGATCATGTAGCCCTGCAGCACACCTTTCATGACCTGCCCGACTTTTACCATCACATCGTCGCCGCCGGCCTTTTCATAAAACGCCTGGTGCAGGTTTTCCCATTCGTGCACGGTGAAATCCGCATCGCCGTAGGACAGCGCAAGGAACATCGCCGGATAATCGACTTCTTTCGGCGCTTTGACGTCGTAGCCCAATTCCTTGAGTCCGGCGAGCACCACCTCACCGCGAAAACGCTCTTCGGCGATGCTCGGGAAAATCGGCGTGATCGACACACCGGCGCCTGGTTTGTTGGTGTCTGCCGCGTGAACCGCTGAGCACAGCAATGTAGCGAACAGCGAAGCCATCAGGCTTTTCTTGAGAGTTGTCAATTTCATGTTTCACCACGCTTGAAAGTGTTGATGGGTGAGCAGGCAAACTCAATTGGTCACGGGACGTGCAACGGTCTTCTTTTTCTTCAGTTTCATCAGCAGCCCCAGCGGGCCGCTTTCATACCAGCGCTGACCGGTGGCCAGGTCACTGCTGCGTTCACCCATGGCCTGGGTCAATCGGTCGAGGAACACCGCCAGCAACACCAGCCCGGCGCCGCCGACACTGGCCAGGCCCATGTCGAGGCGACCGATGCCGCTCAACACCATCAAGCCGAGACCGCCCACCGAGATCATCGAGGCGACCACCACCATCGACAGCGACAACATCAGCGTCTGGTTGAGGCCGGCCATCATCGTTGGCGCCGCCAGCGGCAATTGCACCTTCAGCAGCATTTGCGTGGCCGTGCAGCCGAAGGCCCTCGCCGCTTCGACTTTGTCGGCGGGCACCTGGCGGATGCCAAGATTGGTCAGGCGCACCAGTGGCGCGACCGAGAAGATGATGGTGACGATCACCCCGGGGACGTTGCCGATGCCGAAGAGCATCACCACCGGCACCAGATAGACGAACGCCGGCAGCGTCTGCATGGCGTCGAGCACCGGGCGGATGATCATTTCCGTGCGATCACTGCGCGCGCAGAGAATGCCCAGCGGGATGCCGATGACCGCGCAGAACAACAGCGAGGTCAGCACAAGAGCCAGAGTGACCATGGCGTCATTCCACACGCCGATCAGGCCGAGGCCGGTGAGCGTGGCGACGCTGAAAAGAGCGATGCGTTTGCCGCCGATCTGCCAACTGATCAGCCCGGCAATGATGATGAACACCGTGGGCGGCACCGACAGCAGGCTCCACTGCACGCCGTCGAGAACCTGGTCGACCGGCCAGCGAATCGAGCGGAATACTTCGCGAAAGTTACCGACCAGGTATTTGAGCGCGGTTTCGACCCACGAACCGAAGGGAATATTGATGCTCTGGAAAGGATCCAGAATATTGAAATCTGACATGGTGCTACCTCGCCCGCAGAAACTGCTTTATCAATTCTGAGTGTTCGGAGTTCAGCTGTTACTCAGGCAGCTCAGTAAATGCCCTTGGGAAATAGAACCTCTATAAAGTCCAACTTCATCCACCACCGGCATCGGAGTTGCCGACGCGGCAACTATATGAAAGATGTCTCGCAATGAGGCTTCAGCCTTGATGGTTACTTGGCTGCCCGGCAAATAAACAACATTGGAATCCTGCTGGGCGATATCGCCAGCCTTCAATATTCGACTGGTGTCGAAACCATTGAAGAAGTCCCTCACATATTTATTCACCGGATTGCACAGCAGTTCACGCGGCGTGCCGATCTGCACCACGCGCCCGCCCTCCATGATCGCGATGCGATGGCCGATGCGCACCGCTTCTTCAATATCGTGGGAGATGAAAATGATCGTGCGATCCTGCTCGGCCTGCAGCTTGATCAACTCGCCCTGCATTTCGCTGCGGATCATCGGGTCGAGTGCAGAGAAGGCTTCGTCCATTAGCAGAATCGCCGGGTCGTTGGCCAAGGCGCGGGCCAGGCCGACGCGCTGCTGCATGCCGCCGGAGAGTTGATGGGGAAAGCTCAGTTCCTGGCCGGAAAGCCCGACCTGCTCGAGTGCGCCCATGGCCCGGCAGTAACGTTCTTTCTCGCTGACGCCGCTGATTTCCAGACCGAAACTGACGTTATCGATCACGCTCATGTGCGGCATCAGGGCGAACGACTGGAAGACCATGCCCATGTCCTTACGGCGGACTTGCAGCAGGTCCTTGTCGGCCAGACCGGTGATCTCCCTGCCATTGAGGAAGATCTTGCCGGAGGTCGGTTCGATCAAGCGGTTGAACAGGCGGACCATGGTCGATTTGCCGGAGCCGGACAATCCCATGATCACGAAGATTTCGCCTCGGCGAACGGAAAAGTTGGCGTCGAATACACCAATGGCCTGACCGGTCTTTTTGAATACTTCAGCTTTCGAGGCGCCCTCTTCAATCATCTTCATGGCCAGTGCTGGCTGGCTGCCGAAAACTTTGAAAACATTCTTGACGCAGATGATCTCGTCGGAACTTGTCATACCATGCCTCCTTCGTGTCGCACTTCGATCGCTGTAAACGACGAGCAATTGAGTGAAACCATGTTTGAACGGCAGCGGTAATCAATAAATGTCTTCACGACGGGTTTCCTTTTATTATTTTTGGGTGCCCAGGAAAGAGGGGATGTTGCAAATCTATTAGCATCACCGCGCTTAATCCAACTACATTTACAGGGACAATTCGATAACGTCGGGTTATCGGTTGCAGGGTCGGCCATGGCTGATCCTTCGGCTTCGCACCGTGAGCGACCGGGTCTATTCCCATAGCGACGCTGGCGTGGCCGTGAACGCAGCGTTCCGTTACCCTCCTCGCGCTTCGTTGGGGAGCTGTATCGTTAGGAGAGTGTACGAATGACCAAGCATGTCGACCCTGACACCATCCTGTTGAAAATGCCGTCCTTGCGGGCAGTGAAGGCATTTGTTGCGGCAGCCAAATACGAAAGTTTCACCCGAGCCGCCGAGGCGTTGTGCGTTTCGCAAGCAGCGATCAGCCGGCAGATCCGTGAGCTGGAAAGCTACCTGGGCGCGCAGCTGTTTACCCGGGTAGGTCGTGCAGTCGAACTGACCGCCGCCGGCGCGGTGTTCTTCGATGCCGCGCAATTGTCGTTCGTCAACATCGCCCAGGCCGCCGAACGTATCCGCAGCAGCCAGTCGAGCAAGAAGGTGCTTACGGTCTGCTGCTCGCCGGCCTTCTCCGCGCTGTGGCTGTCGAATCATCTGCAGGAATTCTTCGCCCAGTGCCCGGACATCGAACTCAACCTGATCACCACGCAGAACTTCCTGACCATGGAGCCAGGCGTGCAGCCGGACATCTTCATCACCAAGATTTCGCGGATCCGCGAAGGCTATAGAAGCTATCCGCTGTGCCACGACGTGATCTATCCGGTGTGCACGCCGCAGTACCTGGAGCAGCACCCGGAAATTTCCACCATCGAGGGCGTCCGCGATTCAGCGTTGCTGAACCTCAGCCCTTACGGCCGCTCGCAAGTCGCCGAACACGTCGACTGGGGCGTGTGGCTGGCGTTTCAGGCGATCGATATCGACGACCGCCCGACCAACAGTCCGCAGATCTTCAACGCCAACGACTACAACCTGCTGATCAGCATGGTCCTGACTCACCAAGGCATCGCGCTGGGCTGGAATCATCTGGTCACCTCGCTGGTGCAGCAGGGCCTGCTGGTGCGCCCGATCGAGCAACAGGTGCAGTTGCGCAACAGTTGGCACTACTTGAGCTGCCGCGAAAATTCCGACAATGAAGATGAATTGCGGCGCTTTCGCGAATGGATTCTGGCGAAGTTTCCCCGCCGTTGATCTGCGCGGTGCCAGCATCGGGCGTTTTGGTTATCAATAGCCCGACGAAAATGTCGCTGGAGCAGCTCCCTCGCCTGACCCATTGTTGAGCGGCGCCGACCAAGCACGGTCGCGCTCAACACACAGGAAGGGCTTGCTGCATGTCACTCTTCGAATTCTCTCGCGATTTTGATTTTCTCGACGCTCCGCAGAAAACCCGCGCCATCGTGCAAAACAGTCTGCTGGATATCATCGGTGTCATGGCCGGCGCGGCGAGCAATGACACCACTGTCGCCATGCGCCGGTTTGCCGAACGGCACTATCCGGCCGGGCTCTATAGCAGTCGCCTGATCTTTGCCGGGCAGCGCGTCAATGTGCTCGGCGCAGCCTGGGCCGGCGGCTTCAGCGCTGACAGCCTCGATGCCCATGAAGGCCATTTCAGATCCAAGGGCCATGCCGGGGCGACCGTGGTACCCGCCGTGCTTGCGCTCGCCGATGCGCTGTATCACCAGGGCCGATCCATCACTGGACATGAGCTGCTGAGCGCTCTGTGCATTGGTTACGAAACCGCGTTGCGCGCAGGTTCGGCATTGATGGCGACCTCGCCCACCTATCACGCTTCCGGTGGGTTTTCCGCGCTGGGGGTGGTCTGCGCCGGGGCGCGATTGTTGGATCTGGATGAGGCCACCTTTCGCCACGCCTTGGGCATTGCCGAATACTTCAGCGCGCGTTGCCCGATGATGCGCGTGGTGCAGGCGCCGACGATGCTGCGTGATGCCCATGGCGCGGGCGCATTCGCCGGTCTGAACGCGCTGTTCATGGCCATGGAAGGCATCACCGGGGCGCCGGCGGAAACAGTCGAAGACGTCAGCATTTCAGAGCATTGGCACGACCTCGGTGAACGCTGGGAAATCGACAGTCAGTACTTCAAACCTTGGCCGGTCTGCCGCTGGGCGCAGCCGGCGCTGACGGCGATGCTTGAGCTGCAACGACAACATCCGCTGCTCGCGGCCGATTCGATCGAAACCATTCGTGTGGAAACGTTTTATGAATCGATGTGCCTGCAGGGGCATTCGCCGAAGGACGCCGACCAAGCGCAATACGCCCTCGCATTTCCGCTGGCAGCGCTGATTGTCAGGGGCAAGGTCGGCCCTGAGGAAGTCACCGGTTCGGCGATTTCTGCGCCGGATATTCTCGCCCTCAGCGCCCGCATCGAAATCGTTGAAGCCGCCGATATCTCGGCGCGATTCCCAGAGGAAATCCTCTCGCGGCTGAGCATTACCTTGAAAAATGGCCAAGTGCTGGTGAGCCCGATCACCGCTGCGCGCGGCGATCCGCACACGCCTTTGAGCGTCGAAGAACTTGAGCAAAAGTTTGATCTGTTCGCTCAGGGCCTCGGCCATGAGCGCAGTACCGCTGTGAAAACGGCGATCAGGGACATTGCACAAGCGGACTGCGCCATCACCGCCCTGCAGCCTGTTTTTCAAGCGCTGCCGTCGTCACCGTGAGCCATCCATCGATAACCGCAAATCATTAATTGCCCGCAGCAAATGTCGGTTGTGGCGTTTGTCCTGCGCCCGATAGGCTGCGGCTTATCGTTCGCTGATTTAAAAAGTCACGGTTAAAGGTGACCGCTCAAGATTCAAGATCGAAGTCCTGGGAGGATAACAATGAACAACAAGCAAAGCGTTTATGACCTGATCGCACAACGCAAGCCATGGCATTCGCTGCCGGGCGCGCTCTACCGCAATGAGGACGTTTACCGTCAGGATCTTGAGCAGATCTGGCACAAGGACTGGATCTTCGCCGGCCACACCTTCGAAATCACCAAACCGGGGCAGTACTTCACCCTGCAGATTGGTGATTACCCGGTTGCCGTCGTTCGCGGCAAGGACGGTGAGGTTCGCGCTTTCCACAACGCCTGCCGGCACCGTGGCGCGAAAATTTGCGAGGCCGACCATGGCAAAGTGGCGAAGATGGTCTGCCCGTATCACAAGTGGACTTACGAGCTGGATGGCAACCTGTTGTTCGCTGGCAACATGGGTCAGGACTTCGACAAATCGCAATACAACCTGAAAAGCGTGCACTGCGAAATCGTCGACACCTACATTTATGTCTGCGTGGCCGCCAAGGCGCCGGACTTCGACGGTTTTCGCAAAGCCGTCAGCCCTTTCATCGCGCCGCACTACCTTGAGAACTGCAAAGTCGCGTTCGAGTCGAACATCGTCGAGAAAGGCAATTGGAAACTGGTTTTCGAAAACAATCGCGAGTGCTACCACTGCGACGGTTCTCATCCAGAGTTGTTGCATTCGTTTGTCGATAATCTTTCGGTGGGCGGCATCAGCGGTGAAGATGATCCCGAGCTGTCGGCGTATTGGGCCAAGTGCGAAAAGGCCGGATTGCCCAGCCGTCTGGTGATGGACATCAACGGCCAGTTCCGCATGACCCGCATCCCGCTTTCATCCGGCGCCGTCAGCTACACCATGGACGGCAAACCAGCGGTCAATAGTCGACTCGACAAAACCTCCGAAGCCGACATCGGCGCGCTGCTGTACTTCCACTACCCGTCGACCTGGAACCATTTCCTTGGCGACCATGCGCTGAGTTTCCGTGTGCTGCCGATCAGCGCTACCGAAACACTGGTCACCACCAAATGGCTGGTGCCCGACACGGCGGTGGAAGGCGTGGATTACGACATCGAGCGCCTGACCAAAGTGTGGATCGCCACCAACGATCAGGACCGCACGCTGGTCGAAGGGACCCAACGCGGGGTGACCTCGCCGTCCTACGAGCCGGGCCCGTATTCGGAAACCGCCGAGACCGGGGTCTGTCAGTTCGATGACTGGTATTGCGCGACGATGCTGGATCGGCTGAAAGGGCCGATTTCGTTGAAGTCGGTTGGTTGATTGCTGCTGCGGGTCGGCAACCGCGGCGAGTGTTCGTAAGCCTGTTGCCTCGGTCAGTGGTGCGGGTCGCCGCTGACCTGGGCCACTGTCGACCGGGAATCCGCGCGTTGCCGGGTCGCATGCCAACACATCAGCGACCCCGCCGTCACCAGCACGGCGCCCTGCCAGAACTGCAATTGCAGACTGACACCCAGCCACATTGCGGCGAACGCCGAGGACAGCACGGGTGCGCAGTAGGATGCGGTCGCAAGCAAGGTCAGGTTGCCCCGCAGGATGCCGACGTTCCACAGTGCGTAGCCACCGGCCATGGCCATTCCGGTGGCGAGTAGCTCAAGGGAATTTGCCCATGTGAACGCCGAGACCTGCTCATCACTCAAGTACCACTTCGCCCACAGCACAACGGACGTCAGCACGAAGAACAGCACCACCAGATTCTGCCCGCCGGCATAGCGACGCGTGACATTGCAATACAGGGCAAATGTAATCGCGCAAGCCAGTGCCAGGCTGTAGCTCAGTGGATTGGACTGGACATTCAGCACGATTCCCGGCAGGGATAAACCCTCACCGCTTACCACCCACAAAATCCCGAAAATCGCCAACGCCGAGCCTGGGATGATCAGCCACCGGGTCTTTTGTCCGTTCATGACAATCGCCAGCACCACGGTCAGACACGGCCAAAGATAATTCACCACACCCAATTCGATGGCTTGATGACGATCGCTGGCAAACCCCAAGGCCAACGACAGGCACACCTCATAGGCGACGAACAAGGCGCTGCCGAGCACGAGATAGAGCTTCGAAGTCGAGCGAATATGCGGGCGGCCAAGAAACGCCAGCAACAGGATGGCGCCCAATGAATAAATCATCGCAGCCCCTCCCAACGGGCCGAAATGCTCACTGACGCCCCTGATCAATCCGCCGGCGGTACTCCATAAAACAATGGCCACCAGACCACACGCCGTGGCGCCTCGCTCACCTCTGATCTGCATCCTGACTCCTGGCGCTGCATGGCAATTGGACCGCACAGGCTAACGAGCAAAACGCAACGCATAAAGCGACATTTGTACCGGGCTATTGATGAGCTGCGGTTATGCATGAGGTCTTGCCAGACCTGCGTCCTAACGTCGCAGCCTTCAGCTATTGGCAAATCCTGCGCAAGCCTTAGAATCCGCCGCGCTCTTGCAGTCGCGCGTTCCATCACAGACGCGAATCTGAAGGACGGGTCATATCTCATTGATGTATGTCCGACGCCACCGCCCTGCCCGATCGGCAGACATTTGCACAACACCTGTTCCAGCCTGGCAACCGCATGCGCAGAGGCGCACGTTGCGCTGTTCGATTTCTTGAGGTTTTTATGTCTCCGCGTTTGCTGGCCATGGCGCTGGCGCCCCTGCTCGGGCTGTTCATTATTGCTTTGGGCAATGGTTTTCTGTCTTCCCTGACCACCCTTCGCTTGGATGCCGCCGGTGCCTCGGCGACGATGATCGGGATTGTTTCATCGGCCTATTTCATTGGGCTGACGCTAGGCGCGGTGTTCAATGACCGGCTGATCCTGCGCATCGGCCACATTCGCGCCTACGGCAGCTTCGCCTCGCTGATCGCCGTGACGATCCTGATGCAAGGCTTGTTCTATGACACTTGGGGCTGGCTCGTCCTGCGCCTGATCAACGGCTGGGCCACGGTCGGTGTGTTTCTGGTGATCGAAAGCTGGCTGCTGCTGGCGGGTGACGAGAAGATTCGCGGACGCTTGCTCGCGCTGTACATGATCGTCCTCTATGGCGCCGGCGTTCTCGGACAGGCCACGCTGGGAACCATCACCGGCATGAGCGACAGCGCGCCGTTCATGGTCGCCGGCATGCTCGCTGCATTGTCGGTGCTGCCGATCGTGATCCTGCCACGGGTGTCGCCGCTGCTCGATCAGGTCGAGCCGCTCAAGCCCCGGCAACTGCTGGGCGTGACACCGACCGGGCTGGTTGGCTGTTTCGGCTCGGGGGTGACCATCGCCGCGATCTACACCTTGTTGCCGCTGTATCTGCAACGCAGCGGTCTGGATGTCGGTGAAGTCGGCAGCATGATGGCCTGGACGATTCTCGGCGCGATGCTGCTGCAGTACCCGGTCGGCCGCTGGTCCGACCGCACGGATCGCTTGCAAGTGCTGACCCTGCTGGCGGTAGCGTGCACCGCGTTATCGCTGGTGATTGTGCTCATGCCGCTGGCCTCGACCATGCTCGCGGCGATGCTGTTTCTGCTCGGTGGCGGCGTATTCGCGCTGTACCCGGTCGCCGTCAGCCACGCCGCCGACCGCGCCCCCGCCGAAGCACTGGTGCCGATGATTCAGGGTTTGCTGCTGATCAACTCGTTGGGCTCGGCCATCAGCCCGATGATGATCTCGCCGGTGATGAACTCATTCGGCGCCAACGGCCTGTTCTGGGTATTTGCAGTGGTCAACCTGTGCATGGTCAGTTTTTTCTTCTGGCGCCGCGGCAAACGCCCGGTGCCAGCCAATCCTGCGCCTTTTGCCGCGGCGGCGACTTTTTCACCGACGGGCGCGGAGTTGCGGGTTACCGAGGATTTGCGCGTGGCCGCTGAAGAGCATCCGGCCATGATGGATGCGATCAGCGGGGAATTGGTGACGCAGCGCGGCGACAGTTGATCAGCAACTGCCCGGCGGGATGCCGTCCTTATTGAAGTCCTTCAAGCGCTCGCGCTCTTCTTCAGTGGAATGCGCAGGGGTCGGTTGATCGGGTACTTCTTCCGGCACTTCAGGTTTTTCGTCAGTCATGGCTCAGCCCTCGTTGTCGATGCTATTTCGGCATCGGCGGAGGGCTGGTGGTTCCGGATTTCGAGCATCGTCCAGTCATCGACGTGGCAAAAGCAAAATCAGCAATGCGGAAACGAACAAAGGCCTGCGTAGCTTTCGCTAGCAGGCCTTTGTTGAAAGATGGTGCCCGAAGCCGGAATCGAACCGGCACGCCCTTACGAGCGGGGGATTTTAAGTCCCATGCGTCTACCAGTTTCGCCATTCGGGCGGTAGCGCGGTATTGCTTTGCTCAGCTTGGCAGTTGCGATCCTGACAGGATGGCTGCTTGAAAAGCCGAGCGGGGAATATATACATCACGTCCCGGTGAAGCAAGTTCGCAGTGGGCTATTTGAAGACTAAATCTTGCCGACCACCGAGAACCAGAAAACCTTTTAAATCATTGAGCTACGGAGCTTGCTTGAAGTAGAGCCGAAGTCGCAGAAAAAACGAGGTATCTAGCGCGAAAACCAAGCCAGGACTCAATAAGATCAGAAGGTTAGCTCTACGATCGCCGTACGGACCAGAGATTTTTTCTGCGCTGGCGATTATGAAGAAGCAACCCATAACTCGCCGAGGTGTCTACGCTAAACGTTGACGCCGGAATCAGCGATTGGTCGTAACCAGCCTGCCCCTTTTCACCACGACCCCGCCACAAACGCGCTGACTTCCACAACACGTCGCCAGAGCCCAGCTCAGGGATGTACCAGCAACCAGGAGATTTGACCCTATGCAAATGAGTGACACCGTTCTCAAAGCGTCTTTGAGCCACGAGGAGCGCTCGGCGATCGCCGAGATCGAAGCGACGACCAATATTCTTCAGCTCGTCACCCGTTTGACCGGCACACGCTTCGCTGGAATCGCAAAATTTACAGAAACCGAGTGGATCGTCTGCTCGGCGTACGACCCGATCGAACTCGGGATAAACGTTGGCGATACGCTGGATCTGGAAACCACGCTTTGCAGTGAATTCCGCAGAGATCCTCAAGCCCTCTTCCTTCCACAAATCAGCCAGGACGGCAGACTCTCGTCACGTCCTGTCGTGAAGCAATATTCCATCGAAAGTTATGCAGGGGCGCCGGTTTTCCTGCCGGATGGTCGACTGTGGGGCGCGCTATGTGCTCTGGATTCCAGGTCTGTTTTATTTGACAACCCCGATCTTGCCGAAACACTGACGCTTTTCGCTCGACTTATCGGCTGCATCTTTTTCTCGAATCTGACAGTGGAAGGTGCCAGCCATATCAAAACCGGATCGTGCCTGACTGATTAACCCTATCCGAACGCTGCGCAGCACCCCACTTTTTTGCAGGCAACAAAAAACCCCGTAGATCATTGATCTACGGGGTTTTCAATAGTGGAGGCCGAGGTCGGAATCGAACCGGCGTAGGTGGATTTGCAATCCACTGCATAACCATTTTGCTACTCGGCCTCAAAGTATTCGCTGTCAGTAGCACAACAACAAACACTGTACAAATTGGAGCGGGAAACGAGACTCGAACTCGCGACCCCGACCTTGGCAAGGTCGTGCTCTACCAACTGAGCTATTCCCGCTTGGTGTGGCGCATTCTATAGAATTAAGAAGCCCGGTCAACCCCTTGATTCAAAAAAGTTTTATTTCTTTTCCACATCGGTCTTCAGATGTGGCCAGGCGGCGCGAAGGTATTGAACCATCGACCACAGCGTAAGCCCTGCCGACACCATCAACAGTGCATAACCGAGCACGACCCAGAAGCTGAACGCTTTTGGATGGGCCAGCAGAATCACCAGCGCGAGCATTTGCGCAGCGGTTTTCCATTTGCCCAGATTCGAAACGGCCACCTGTGCCCGGGCGCCAAGTTCGGCCATCCATTCGCGCAGCGCCGAAATCACGATCTCACGACCGATGATGACCGCCGCCGGCAGCGTGAGCCAAAGATTGCCGTGTTCCTGCACCAGCAACACCAGGGCAACAGCGACCATCAGTTTATCGGCAACCGGATCGAGGAACGCACCGAACGGTGTGCTTTGCTCCAGTCGGCGCGCCAGGTAACCATCGAGCCAGTCAGTTGCGGCCGCAAAGGCAAAGACCGAGGCGGAGGCCATATAGCTCCATTGGTAAGGCAAATAGAACAGCAAAATGAAGATCGGGATGAGCAGGACGCGTAGAACGGTAATCAGATTAGGGATATTCATCGGCACAACTGGCTACGAGGTGAAGGGGCATTCTACTCACTATGCAGATTCGCATAAATCGACTCAGCGAGCTTTTTACTGATCCCCGGGGCTTTGGCGATCTCTTCGATGCTTGCACGAGACAGCTCCTGCAATCCACCAAAATGTTTCAACAGGTCACGGCGCCGGGTCGGCCCTACCCCTGCTACACCCTCCAGCGTTGAGGTACGGCGCGTCTTGCCGCGACGGGCGCGATGCCCCGTAATTGCGAAGCGGTGTGCCTCATCGCGGATCTGCTGAATCAAGTGCAAGGCGGGCGAATCGCCGCGCAAGGTGAACTCATGCGCCGCATCATTCAGATACAACGTTTCGAAACCGGCCTTGCGAGTGGCGCCCTTGGCCACGCCTAACAGAATCAGATCCGGTACGGCCAGTTCGTTGAGTACATCACGGGCCATCGACAGTTGGCCCTTGCCACCGTCGACCAACAGGATGTCGGGCAACTTGCCCTCGCCGTCCTTGAGCTTGCTGAACCGTCGGGTCAGCGCCTGGTGCATGGCCGCGTAATCGTCGCCGGCGGTGACGCCTTCGATGTTATAGCGACGGTAATCCGACTTGATCGCGCCTTCAGGCCCGAACACCACGCAGGAGGCAACTGTTGCTTCCCCGCTGGAGTGACTGATGTCATAGCATTCCAGGCGTTGCGGCGGCTCATCCAGGTTCAACACCTCAGCCAGCGCGTCGAATCGCGCTGCGGTGTGCTGCCGGTTGGCCAGGCGTGCGCCCAACGCTTGTTCGGCGTTGGTCACGGCCAGTTGCTGCCAGCGCGCCCGCGTCCCGCGCACCCTGTGGCTGATGGCCAACTCGCGGCCGCGCAACGTGTGAATACCCTCGATCAACGCCGGGAAGTCCTCGTGCACCACGTTTACGATCAGTTCGCTCGGCAAATCGCGTTCGGGACTGCTGATGTAATACTGACCGAGGAACGCTGCCATGACCTCGGAAACTTCTTCCTCGATCCCGACCTGCGGGAAAAAATTCTTGCTGCCCAGCACTCGACCGCCGCGCACGCTGATCAAGTGAACGCAGGCGCCGCCGGGGTTGACGAAGGCCGCGATGACATCGATATCACCGGTCCCGCCCTCCATGCTTTGCTGATCCTGCACGCGGCGCAGCAAGGCGATCTGGTCGCGCAATTCGGCCGCGCGCTCGAACTCGAGGTTGATCGCCGCTTCTTCCATCGCGGTGGAAAGTTCGTTGGTCAGCGCGTGGCTGCGGCCCTCAAGGAACATCACTGAGTGACGCACGTCTTCGGCGTAGATGTCCGGCTCGACAAGGCCCACGCAAGGCGCCTTGCAGCGCTTGATCTGATATTGCAGACATGGACGAGTCCGGTTCTTGTAATAACTGTCTTCGCACTGACGGACGAAGAAAGTCTTTTGCAGAATACTCAGGCTTTCGCGGATCGCGCCGGCACTCGGGTAAGGCCCGAAATATTTGCCTTTGGCCTTTTTCGCCCCGCGATGAATGCTCAGACGCGGGAACTGCCCATCCGACAAAAACACATAGGGGTAGGACTTATCGTCACGCAGCAGGATGTTGTAGGGCGGGCGCCACTCCTTGATCAGCGTCTGCTCCAGCAGCAGCGCTTCGGTTTCATTGGCGGTAATAGTGGTTTCGACCTGAGCGATACGCCCAACCAGTGCGGCGGTCTTTGGCGCCAGACCGGTCTTGCGAAAATAGCTCGCCAGGCGTTTCTTCAGGTTTTTTGCTTTGCCCACGTACAGCAAGCGCGCTTCGCTGTCGAACATGCGATAAACGCCCGGCCGACCACTGACGGTGGACAGGAAAGCACTGGAATCGAATGTCTCGGTCATGATCAGGCGCTGGCATCCACCATGCCATGCCTCACCGCGAGCAGTGTCAACTCGACGTCGCTGCTGATGGAAAGCTTCTCGAAAATACGATAGCGATAGGTGTTCACGGTTTTCGGCGACAGGCACAATTTGTCGGAAATGATCTGAACCTTCTGGCAACCGACGATCATCAAGGCGATCTGGATTTCACGCTCGGACAGCGCATCGAAAGGCGAGTCATTGGTCGGCTGGAAGGACTTGATTGCCAACTGCTGGGCGATCTGCGGACTGATATAGCGCTGCCCGGCAAATACCAGGCGAATGGCCTGGACCATTTCCGGCAAGCCTGCACCTTTGGTCAGGTAACCGGCGGCACCAGCCTGCAGCAGACGCGTCGGGAAAGGATCTTCCTCGCACACGGTGACAGCAACCACCTTGATGTCCGGGTGGCTGCGCAGCAATTTTCGTGTCGCTTCGAGGCCGCCGATGCCGGGCATCTTGACGTCCATGAGCACTACGTCAGGCTTCAACTCACGGGCCTTGATCAGTGATTCTTCACCTGACTCGGCCTGACCCACCACTTGCAGGCCATCGATATCGGCCAGCATCCGTGTAATGCCTGTACGAACGAGATCATGATCATCGACCACTAGCACCCTAATCAAGCAGACACCTCGCGATATGGTCTTATTGGGATGCCGGACACCTTAGCAAAAAGTGCCAGACAGACCTAGCGGAAAGCCGCATTTAAAAAGTTTCAATTCATCATTCAGGGCTTGCCGGCTGCGGGTTTCAGAGCACAGCCGTACTCACATCGAGCTGCATCCTCAGGAAACACTCATCCGTGCCCACGATGCGCAGTCCCTTGCGGGCATACAGTTTTTGCGCCGGGTTGTTAGCAAACACTGTCAGCCGCAGTGCCGGTCGTCTTGCCTCACGAGCCATTTCGATAACCTGATCAATGGCCCAGGAACCGGCGCCCTGCCCTTGCCGGGCCTGTTCGATCTGCAGTTCGCGTATGTACAGCGCCCGCGCGTCCTCGCTCAGACTGAAAAAGCCGATCAGCGTTTCATCCTCAAAGATCATCCAGTGCTCACGATACCGCCAGCCTGCCTCAAACGCCTCGTCCTGCCACAACAGGTCGTGGTCAATGTAATAGCGCAGCATGTTGCGACAGGTCAGGTGCCGTGCAAAAGCCAGATCATCATCGGTGGCATGCCGAATTCGGTAATTCATTCAGTTCTATCTCAAACCGCAAAAATGTACTTTAACCGGATCGTTTGCGACTGATAGCCGTTTTGCTCGGTGAGCAATAGCATTTTCTGATTGCTGACGCGTATCAGCGTCGAGTAAGCTCGGCGCATTCATCGGAGACAGCCCATGTTCAACGCCCCTTCTCAGTCTTGCATCGCCAGCGCCTCGCGCTCGATTGCGGCTGCCTGGGTGAATGATGCCTGCGCTCCAGATAACTTTTATTTTGGGTATTGGTTTAGCCACTGGCGCGCCTGATACCCAAACGGCGCCCATGATAACGGGTCGCCTACCAGAGATTTCTCAACCCCCGGTCGGCCTCCCGACCGGGGGTTTTGTTTTTTCCGGGCCTGACATTTTCCAGCACCACACCAGACACTTTGAGGACTACACCATGAACTACGCCACTTATTACCGTTACGACAGCTTTAGCGCCTGGCGATTTACCAGCCTCCGCTCGGGACAGCCTGCCGCCTCCGATCGGTCACCTACAGGTGGCAACCACACGCGCCTGGCCAGTACGGCCATTTGTCGAACACCCCAGTAGGGCCGAGTGCGCGGGAAATACCCGCCATACGCCCAGGAAGACCAAATATGAATTCCTCCGTTTCCGCCTTGCCGCTGTCCGTTCCCGATTCTGCCAATGAAGCGCTGACCCTGCGTCTGCCCAGCTCGTTGCAACTCAAACAGCAATTACCCCTCAGCCATTCCCTGCATCAGCAGGTAAGCGCCCATCGCCAGGCAGTGCGCGCCATCCTCAATGGTGAAGACCCGCGCCTGCTGGTCATCGTTGGCCCCTGCTCTATCCATGATCCGCAATCGGCAATCGAATACGCCAGCAAGCTCGCCCGACTCGCCCGGGACGTCAGCGGTGAAATGCTCCTGGTGATGCGCGCCTATGTTGAAAAACCACGCACGACGGTCGGCTGGAAAGGCCTGGCCTACGATCCGCACCTGGACGGCACCGATGACATGGCGACCGGCCTGACGCTTTCCCGCGAACTCATGCTGGAAATGATCCAGCTCGGACTGCCAGTGGCCACTGAACTGCTACAACCCATGGCTGCCAATTACTTCGATGACCTGCTCAGCTGGGTGGCCATTGGAGCCCGCACCACCGAATCGCAGATCCACCGCGAAATGGCCAGTGGCTTGAGCATGCCGGTGGGCTTCAAGAACGGCACCGACGGCGGCGCCGCCGTTGCTGTCGACGCCATGCGCTCGGCCGCCCATCCACATCGACACTTCGGCGTGGACAGCCAAGGTCATCCGGCGATTGTGCAGAGTGCCGGCAACGCAGACACCCACATCGTGCTGCGCGGTGGCCATCAAGGGCCAAACTGCGACGAAGCCAGCGTCGCCAAAATCAGCGCAGAGCTCAGCAGACTGAAGATCCCAAGCCGGATCATGGTCGATTGCAGCCATGCCAACAGCGGCAAGGATCCATTGCGCCAGCCAGCCGTGTTCAACGATGTGCTCGAGCAACGCTTGCACGGTAACCATTCGCTGATCGGCATGATGCTGGAGTCTCACCTGTTCGAAGGCTGCCAGCCGCTGAGTACTTCTCTGCGCTATGGCGTATCGATCACCGATGGGTGCCTCGGGTTCGGCGCCACCGAGCAATTGCTGACCGACGCTGCGCAGCGCCTCGCACAAGCCAGAGCCTGATATCAGATCGCCCTCCCGCTCCATTACAGAGCGCGGAGGGCTGACCGCCCCGGGCTATGCCACTACGCTGATCCGCCTGACGGCAGATTGCTGACTGACGTCGTCCAGACGTTCGATCGTGTAGGCAATTTCGACTGTCGTGCCGTGATGCTCACGCCAGAATCGGTGAGGAACCTTGAAACTCACCGGTTGCCCGGCCGTCTCCCGGGTGATTTCAAGATCATCCCGGTGACTGAAAAACTCGCCGTCACACTTGAGATAGACCAGCTCATTCTCCTTCACCTGCGCTTCTTCGATGAGAATGGAAACACCGTCAACCGAATCCTTCAGTGACAACACGTTTTCAACCGCCTCGACGACGTCCGGCGCAATCAGTTGCGCACGCACCGCAGGGCCGAGGAAGACCGACGCAGGCTCCGACGTTCGAGTCGTTCCACAAGGCTGTTCGACACGGTAGGCGACAACCACCTCGCCGCCACGGTGCGCCTCGATGTAGCTGCCCGGCACCCAGAACGACAGGCTTTGCGCGACGGCGTAAGCCTCCACCCTCAACGAGTCGGTAAAGATCTCGGGCGAAGTATCTCCGTGCCAGGACAACATCACTCGGTCGCCCGCCGACATTCTTGCGTAAGGCTGCAGAGTCACCAGGGTGCCCTCGGCCACTCGCGACGGCTCCAGCGCTCCGTTTACCGAGCCTTCTATCTGCGGCGCCAACAGTTGCGTACGAACATCGCCCACGGACAGTTGCAGGCGAGCAGATTCCACTGCCTCGGGTGCGGACGCAGTTCGAAGTGTCCAGTAAACCTCCAGCGAACCTCCATCCAGAGCAGCCACATGCATGCCCTTGATGACAAATATTACGTCTTTGCCCACCTGCGCCTGGCTGATGAATCGAACACTCTCGTATTGATAGGCAAAGCCTTCGATATCCAGCCCCTCCCAGTACAGCACCAGCTGATCACCACAGCTCATGTTGGCATAAGCAGAAATGCGAACGATGGCCCTGACCAGCGAAGGCTCGAGCACGCCGCCTTCAAGCCCGTCGATGGTCGGCGCGATCAGAGGTTCGATAGACACATCGGCAACCGCAGACGGACGCATCCGCCAGCAAAACTCGACTTCATGGCTATTCATTTCGTCTCCACTCCCTGGAAAACGTGCCGTCCCGAATGACGACACTGACACCTACATTGAGGACTTCTTTGAAAGTTCTGAATGTCAGCCGAATACACCGCGACGACGGCGTAACCGCTACTCGCAAAGTAGGCAACTGGGGCGTTCGCGCTGTTATGACGACAAACGACCCTATGAACTTCCGATTCGGATTTCACAGCTCTCCGAATTTTCGTACGCCTCTTAGTCCACTTTCAAACGCAACGTGAAGCCTCTTCGTACTTCTTCAACGAGATGAGTGTTTTAGAGTGGCCCGGTGATTTCCCGATGAACTTCTACGAAAAAGGTAAGAACATGCAACGGAATGCTACAACTCGTTATCCCATCCTGTTGGTCCACGGTCTGTTCGGGTTCGAGCGTATCGGTCATTTCGAGCTGTTCCATGACGTCAAATCCGCGCTGAAAGCGGCTGGCTGTCGATTGTTTGTTCCACACCTTTCGGCCACCCATGACAATGAAATGAGGGGTGAGCAATTGCTGTCGCAGATTGCCTGCGTGCTGCGAGGCACGGGCGCGAAGAAAGTCAACCTCATAGGACACAGTCAGGGTGCACTCGCAGCACGCTATGCAGCGGCGCTTGCACCAAACGTCGTCGCTTCAGTCACTTCTGTCAGTGGGCCGAACCATGGCTCGGAGCTCGCCGACTTCCTGCGCAAGGCACTCATCCCGGGCAAGCTGCCTGAAGCCGTTGCACAAAACGTGGCCACGCAATTTGCTGACTTGTTGTCGCTACTCAGCGGTAATGTGGCACTGCCGCAGAATGCATTGGCCGCGCTCAACGCACTGACCACGGTCGGCGTCGGTCAATTCAATGACAGGTTTCCGCAGGGACTGCCGCAAACCTGGGGTGGCCATGGCCCCGAGCAAGTCAATGGCGTGCGTTATTACTCGTGGAGCGGCGTTGTCCCGCAATCGACACTGCCAGCGCTGGATCCGGTCCAGGACATATGCCGGGGCCTGTCGCAATACTTCACCACCGAACCCCAGCAGAATGACGGTTTCGTCGGACGCTTCAGCACCCATCTCGGCCAAGTGATCCGCTCTGATTATCCAATGGATCATCTGGCCAGCTTGCGGCGAAGCGCGGGCGCCAACCCCTCTTCACCGGATCCGATCGAGCTGTACGTCGAGCATGCCCGGCGCTTGCGTGCAGCAGAGCTATGAATAGGGTCGGGACGCAGAATGGAACTTTGCCGAGAATTCGCCCACTGATTCCGGTAGGCTTCACCTTTTATCGAGACAGATTGGAGAATCACCATGGCTAAAGCCACTGCCCGCCACATCCTGGTTTCCAGCGAAGACAAGTGCAACGAACTCAAGGCTCAAATCGAAGGCGGCGCCGATTTTGCTGAAGTCGCCAAAGCCAACTCCACTTGCCCGTCCAGCCGTCAGGGTGGTGATCTGGGTTCGTTCGGTCCAGGCCAGATGGTCAAGGAATTCGACACCGTGGTGTTCAGCGCGCCGATCAATGTCGTGCAAGGCCCGGTAAAAACCCAGTTCGGCTATCACCTGCTGGAAGTCACCAGCCGTCAGGACTGATTCGTCGTCCGATTGCTGACAACGGCCCGCCTTCTGGTGGGCCGTTGTGTTTCAGTTACATATACGGCTGGCGAGTGACGCGCCGCTCGCGTACAACTTGCGCTTATCGATTTTGCGTTCCAAGGCTGACGATGCGACTGGTTTTTCCGACACTGATGCTCACCGCCCTCGCCCTGCTCACGGGTGCCGCCGGTGTGACCGCTGCCCCGCAACACGCACTGACCGTTTATGGCGAACCAGCCAAGTACCCCGCCGGTTTCAGCCATTTCGACTACACCAATCCGCAAGCGCCGAAGGGCGGCACGATGCGTCGATCGGCGATCGAGATCGGTCACTTCGACCATTTGCTGCCATATATAGACAAAGGCATCGGCGTAACGCAGATCGACGGGCTCCTTTATTCTCCACTGGCCCAGCGCTCGCTGGACGAGCCCTATACCGTGTACGGCCTTGTTGCGGAAAAAATGGAACGCTCGGCCGACGGTCTTTCGCTACGTTTCTTCATCAATCCCAAGGCGCGATTTGCCGATGGCAAGCCGATCACCGCCGAGGACGTTCGCTACACCTATAACTTGCTGATGACCCAGGGCAGCTTGCGTTATCGCACACAGTTCGCCGACGTCAAAGGCGTCGAGATCGAGGCGCCGCTGACCGTGCGCTTCGACTTCAAAAACGACGAAAACCGCACCTTGCCGCTGGATATCGCGACCCTCCCGGTGTTTCCCGAACACTGGTGGAAGAGCCGCGATTTCGCCGGCGGCGGTGGTTATGAACCGCCGCTGGGCAGCGGGCCCTACCGGGTTGGCAAGGTCGACTCCGGACGCAGCATCACCTTCGAACGCAATGGTGACTGGTGGGGCAAAGACCTGCCGGTCAGTCGTGGCCTGTATAACTTCGATCATTTCAGCATCGAGTACTTCGGCGACACCGACGTGGCCCGCCAGGTTCTGCGCGGCGGCGCTTATGACTACAACCGCGAGTTTTCCGCGACCGGCTACTCGATCGGCTACGACAGCCCTGCGCTGAGCGATGGTCGTTTGCAGAAAGCCCATCTGGCCACTGAGGCGCCGCAATCGGCCCAAGGCTTCGTGTTCAATCTGCAAAAGCCGATGTTCCAGGACCGTCGCGTGCGTAAGGCATTGGCAATGCTCTGGGATTTCGAATGGAGCAACCGGCAGATGATGCGCAACGTCTATATCCGCCAGCAGAGTTACTTCTCCAATACCGACCTCGCCGCAAGACAGTTGCCCGACGCTCAAGAGCTGAAGATCCTTGAGCCGCTGCGCGATCAAATTCCTGAAGAAGTATTCACCAAGGTCTTCGAAGCCCCGAAAACCGATGGCAGCGGACTCATCCGCGATAAACAGCTGCAGGCCCTTGAACTGCTCGAGCAGGCTGGCTGGAAACCGGATGGCGATCAACTGGTGAACGGTGCGGGCGAGCCGCTGAGCTTCACTTTTCTGGTCAGCCAGAACGGCATGGACCGGCTCTTGTTGCCGTACAAGCGCACTCTCAAACAGATCGGCATCGAGCTCAACATCCGCCGCATCGACTCTTCGCAGTATGTAAATCGCCTGATGAGCCGCGATTACGACATGATCGTCACCGGCTATCCCGTCACCACTTCGCCCGGCGGGGAATTGCTCAACTACTTTGGCTCGGTTGCGGCAAACGATCCGGGGGCGAACAATTACATGGTGCTGAAAAATCCGGCGGTCGATACTTTGATCAACGGCCTGATCCGCGCCTCGACCCAATCGGACATGCTGCATTACGCCCATGCGCTGGACCGGGTGCTGCAATGGAATTACTACTGGATTCCCAACTATTACCCGCCGGGCACCTCGACCGTCTGGTGGAACCGCTTCGGCATTCCCACGGTACAAGCGAGTAACGATGAAGCCATCGAGAGCTGGTGGGAAATCAGCCGAACGCCGCTGACCAATCAACAAATGACCGCTGAGAAAATCAGTCGCAGCAGACCCGGAGGGCCGCACTGATGTGGGGTTACATACTGCGGCGCCTGCTGCTGATCATTCCAACGCTGGTGATCATCCTGCTGGTCAATTTCGTCATCATTCAGGCCGCTCCCGGCGGACCGGTCGAACAAGCCATCGCCCACCTGCAAGGCATTGGCGGGGCCAGTGTCGGCGGCGGTGCCAGCGAGACATCGAGCAGTGCCTCGCGCGCCAGCCGCGGCCTCGATCCGCAGCTGATCAAGGACATCGAAAAACAGTACGGCTTCGACAAGCCTGCCCACGAACGCCTGTGGCTGATGCTGAAAAACTATGCGCAACTGGATTTCGGCAAGAGTTTCTTTCGCGGCGCAACGGTGACCGACCTGATTCTGGAAAAGATGCCGGTCACCATCTCACTGGGCTTGTGGGCGACGCTGATCACCTATCTGGTGTCGATCCCGCTGGGCATCCGCAAGGCTGTGCACCACGGCAGCCACTTCGACATCTGGAGCAGCACGGCGATCATCATCGGTTACGCCATGCCAGCCTTTCTGTTTGCGATGTTTCTGATCGTGGTATTTGCCGGCGGCACTTCGCTGAACTGGTTTCCGGTGCGTGGGCTGGTTTCGGACAACTTCGAATCGTTGTCGACACTCGGCAAGATCGCCGATTATTTCTGGCATCTGGTGTTGCCGGTCACCGCACTGGTAATCGGCGGATTCGCCACCCTGACGATCCTGACGAAAAACTCGTTCCTCAATGAAATCACCCGACAGTATGTGGTTACGGCTCGGGCCAAGGGCTTGAGCGAACGCCGCGTGCTCTATGGCCACGTATTTCGCAACGCCATGCTGTTGGTGGTTTCGGGAATTCCTCAGGCGTTCATCAGCGTGTTCTTCGCTGGCTCCCTGCTGATCGAAGTGATTTTCTCTCTCGATGGTCTCGGACGCATGAGTTACGAAGCGGCGGTATCGCGGGATTATCCAGTGGTGTTCGGCTCGCTGTTCATCTTCACCCTGTTCGGCCTGCTGATAAAACTGATCGGCGACCTCTGCTACACCCTGGTCGACCCACGCATCGACTTCGCCGCGAGGAACGCCTGATGTTCAAGCTCTCGCCTCTGGGTCGGCGCCGTTTCGAACGCTTCAAGAAAAATCGTCGGGGCTGGTGGTCGCTGTGGCTGTTCATTGGCCTGTTCATGCTGACGTTGGGTGGCGAGTTGATCGCCAACGACAAGCCGCTGGTGGTCAGTTATCAGGGCCAGTGGTACTTCCCGGTGCTCAAGCGACACACCGAACAGGAGTTCGGCGGGCAACTGCCCTTCCAGGCTGATTATCGCAGCGAATACGTGCAGAACCTGATTCGCAAGGACGGCGGCTGGTTGCTGTTCCCACCGATTCCGTTCAGCGACGACACACCCAACTATGAATTGAACAAACCCGCGCCGAGTCCGCCGACTTCGGTCAACTGGCTGGGGACCGACGATCAGGCGCGCGACGTGCTGGCGCGGGTCATCTTTGGCGCTCGGGTGTCGATTCTGTTTGCCCTGATGCTGACTTTCGTCAGTGCGCTGATCGGCATCGCTGCCGGCGCGTTGCAGGGTTATTACGGTGGTTGGGTCGATCTGCTCGGGCAGCGTGTACTGGAAGTCTGGTCGGGGCTGCCAGTGCTGTATCTGTTGATCATCCTTTCAGGTTTCGTCGAGCCGAATTTCTGGTGGCTGCTGGGGATCATGGCCCTGTTTTCCTGGTTGGCGCTGGTGGACGTGGTGCGCGCCGAGTTCCTGCGCGGGCGCAATCTGGAATACGTCAAGGCAGCGCGCGCCCTCGGCCTGACTGACCGCAAAGTAATCTTCCGACACATCCTGCCCAACGCGATGAACGCGACGCTGAGCTACCTGCCGTTCATTCTGACCGGGGCCATTTCGACGCTGACCGCGCTGGATTTCCTCGGCTTCGGCATGCCGGCCGGCAGCGCTTCGCTGGGCGAATTGATCGGTCAGGGCAAGCAGAACCTGCAAGCACCATGGCTCGGGTTGACCGCGTTCTTCACCCTGGCGCTGATCCTTTCATTATTGGTATTCATCGGCGAAGCGTTGCGTGACGCCTTCGACCCTCGATCCTGACGCGTGACCATGACTGAAAACCTGATTGAAATCCGCAACCTCAATGTCGCCTTCCATGGCCAGGCGGTAGTGCGTGACTTGTGCCTGGATATCCGCCCCGGTGAATGCCTGGCACTGGTCGGCGAATCCGGCTCGGGTAAATCGGTGACCGCCCATTCGATCCTGCAACTGCTGCCTGAGAGTGAGGCGCAAACCCGTGGCAGCATCCGCTACCGTGGGCAAGAACTGGTCGGCGCTGACCCGAAAGTCTTGCGTGAGCTGCGCGGCAATCGCATCGCGATGATCTTTCAGGAGCCGATGACTTCGCTCAATCCGCTACACACCATCGAAAAACAGATCGGCGAGACTCTGTTGCTGCACCGCGGTCTTGGCGGTAAACAAGCGCAGCAACGCATTCTGGAATTGCTCGGAATGGTCGGCATTCAGAAGCCGAAGGAGCGGCTGAAGGCTTATCCGCATCAGCTCTCTGGGGGGCAACGGCAACGGGTGATGATCGCCATGGCGCTGGCCTGCGAACCGGAGTTGTTGATCGCCGACGAGCCAACGACAGCACTGGACGTCACCGTGCAGCGCAAGATCCTTGTGTTGCTCAAATCCCTGCAACAACGCCTCGGCATGTCGCTGCTGCTGATCAGTCACGACCTCAATCTGGTGCGCAGCATCGCGCAACGCGTGTGTGTGATGAAGGCTGGAGAGATCGTCGAGCAGGCGCCCTGCGAAACCCTGTTCACCGAACCCAGACATCCCTACAGCTGCGTATTGCTAAACGCCGAACCTGAAGGCGAAGCCTTGCCTCGAGACGAGCGTGAGAATGTGCTGGAAGTGGCTGATCTGTGCGTCGACTTTCAGGTGGGCGGCGGACTGTTGCGACGCAAGCAATATGTGCGCGCGGTCGATGGCATCAGCTTGAATATTCAGCGCGGCAAGACCCTGGGCATTGTTGGCGAGTCCGGTTCAGGCAAGTCGACACTGGGCCAGGCTATTCTACGTTTGCTCGATTCCAAAGGCAGTATCCGCTTCCAGGGTGAAGCACTCGACAGCCTCGATCAAAAGCGATTGCGACCGTGGCGCAGGCAGATGCAGGTGGTGTTTCAGGACCCGTTCGGCAGCCTCAGCCCGCGCATGTCGGTGGCACAGATCATCAGCGAAGGTCTGGAAGTGCATTGCGAGTCGACAGCCAATGAGTGCGATGAGCAAGTGATCCGCGTGCTCAAGGAAGTCGGCCTCGACCCGGAAAGCCGCGATCGCTACCCGCATGAATTTTCCGGCGGCCAGCGTCAGCGCATAGCCATTGCCCGGGCGTTGGTGCTCAAGCCCGCGCTGATTCTGCTCGATGAACCGACCTCCGCGCTCGACCGCACAGTGCAGAAACAGGTGGTCGCCCTGCTCCGTGATCTGCAGGAAAAACACGGTTTGACCTACCTGTTCATCAGCCACGATCTGGCGGTGGTGCGCGCATTGGCGCATGACATGATCGTGATCAAGGACGGCAAAGTGGTCGAGCGTGGGGCCAGTCATGAGGTGTTCGACAACCCCCAGCACCCGTACACCAAAGAGCTGTTGGCGGCGGCGCATCCTGGGTAAGTATTTTTTCTGTTTATCCGCGGCGCGGCATTCGCGAGCAAGCTCGCTCCCACATTTGCAACGCCTTCCCTGTGGGAGCGAGCTTGCTCGCGAAATGGCCGTCACTGGCAACAAACAATCAGGACCAGCCTCCATGAACACCACCGAAAGCCTCAAGGACTACCAACGAGTCCGCACCCTGGCGATCCGTTCGCTGTTCGAGATCATCGAGCAATCCAGCGAAGGCACGGTGATTGTTGATCGCGATGCAAACATCGTCTGGATGAACGAACGCTACGCCCGGCGCTTCGGTCTCGAATCAGCCGCTGGCGCTATCGGCAAACCCTGTGAAAGCGTGATTCCCGGCAGTCTCCTGCGCGAAGTGGTACGCACCGGCCGGCCGATTCTGCTGGACATGCAGGACACGCCCAAGGAGCCGCTGGTGGTCATGCGCCTGCCGATCCACGATGATGCCGGCAGCGTAATCGGCGCCATTGGCTTCGCCCTGTTCGACGAATTGCGCACGCTGTCGCCGATGCTCAAGCGTTACCTGAGCATGCAGGAAGAACTGGCCTCGACCCGTTCGCTGCTGCGGGCGCGGCAGACCAAATACAACTTTGCCCATTTCATCGGCACCAGCGCCGCCAGCCTTGAAGTCAAACGCCGCGCGCGGCGCAGTGCCAGCGCTGATTCGCCCGTGTTGCTGCTGGGGGAAACCGGCACCGGCAAAGAATTACTCGCCCAAGCTATTCACAGCGCCTCGCCACGTGCGCACAAAGCCTTCGTCAGCATCAACAGCGCGGCAATTCCCGAGGCCCTGCTGGAAGCCGAGTTCTTCGGCACCGCGCCGGGTGCCTTTACGGGTGCCGATCGCAAGGGGCGCACTGGCAAACTGCAGATTGCGCAAGGCGGCACGCTATTTCTCGACGAAATCGGCGACATGCCGCTGCCGTTGCAAAGCAAGTTGCTGCGCGTATTGCAGGAAAAAGAGTTCGAACCGGTTGGCTCCAACGAGGTGATCCAGAGCGATGTACGGGTCATCGCAGCGACGTCGACGGATCTGCAGGCGGCGATCAAGCGCGGCGAATTCCGTGCAGATTTGTACTATCGCCTCAACGTACTGCCGATCCAGGTGCCGCCGCTGCGTGAACGTCTTGATGACCTCCCCGCGCTGAGCGAGGCGATTCTGGAAGAACTGCGCAGCCAGCATGAATTGCACCGCGATGCGCTGGCGCTGCTCGGCCAGCATGCCTGGCCCGGCAACATTCGCGAATTGCGCAATGTGCTGGAACGGGCGGCGTTGCTCAGTGATGACTTACTGCTGACCGAGCAGGATATTCGCGGGGCGATTGGGGCATTTACGCCGGTTGAGCGGACGGCCGGCCCGAGCATGCAAGCGCCTGTCGGCGAGACCTTTGCGCAGGCGCGGGCGCGGTTTGATCGGCAGTTGATCGAGTCGACCCTGGCGCAATGCTCGGGGAATGTGCCGGAAGCGGCGTTTCGGTTGGGGCTGGGGCGGTCGACGTTGTACAAAAAAATGGTGGCATTGGAAATCGCTTGAGTCTCTCTAAAGAGACAGCGATCTCTTTTTTTAGATAAATTCTTCAAGATCAAAAGATCGCAGCCTTCGGCAGCTCCTACAGGGTAAATACGACCTTCTGTGTAGGAGCTGCCGAAGGCTGCGATCTTTTCGGTCTCACAAACGAGACAACTTTTTCGGTACGATCTCCCTCTTTCATGAAATATCTATAGATATCAACATGTTAGATATTTGGCACAGTAATCGCTACAGCCTCTCCACACCCGTTCCACCCATAAAAACAACAATCCTGGAGAGACACACCATGAGTGTGATCATTGCCTTGGCAGCACTGACACTGCTGATGCTCGCCGCCTACCGCGGCTACAGCGTTATCCTCTTCGCCCCGATCGCCGCGCTCGGCGCGGTCCTGCTTACCGATCCGTCCGCCGTCGCGCCCGCGTTCACTGGGGTGTTCATGGACAAGATGGTCGGGTTCATCAAACTGTACTTTCCGGTGTTCCTGCTCGGCGCGGTATTCGGCAAGCTGATCGAACTGTCGGGTTTCTCGCGCTCGATTGTCGCCGCCGCGATTCGTTTGCTCGGCACTCGCCAGGCGATGCTGGTGATCGTGCTGGTCTGCGCCCTGCTCACTTACGGCGGCGTCTCGCTGTTCGTTGTAGTGTTTGCGGTCTATCCGTTCGCGGCGGAGATGTTCCGCCAGAGCAACATCCCCAAGCGCTTGATCCCGGCGACCATCGCCCTCGGCGCGTTCTCGTTCACCATGGACGCCCTGCCTGGCACGCCGCAGATCCAGAACATCATCCCCAGCACCTTCTTCAACACCACCGCATGGGCGGCGCCGTGGCTCGGTGTGATTGGTACGATTTTCGTGTTCTGTGCCGGCATGCTGTTTTTGCAGCGCCAGCGCAACAAGGCGCAGCGTGCCGGTGAAGGCTATGGCACCGAACTGCGCAATGAACCGGAAACCGCCGAAGATCTCCAGCTGCCTAACCCATGGATCGCGCTGTCACCGTTGCTGGCAGTGGGGATCATGAACCTGCTGTTCACCCAGTGGATTCCGCAGTGGTATGGCAAGACCCACAGCCTCGCGCTGCCGGGCATGGCCGCGCCAGTCACTACCGAGATCGCCAAGCTCACGGCGATCTGGGCGGTGCAGGCGGCGTTGCTGGTCGGCATTCTCATGGTGTTGGCGTTTGGCTTCCAGGCGATTCGCAGCAAACTCGCCGAAGGCAGCAAAAGCGCGGTCAGCGGTGCGTTGCTGGCAGCGATGAACACCGCTTCCGAATACGGCTTTGGTGCAGTGATCGCCTCGCTGCCCGGTTTTCTGGTGCTGGCCGACTGGCTCAAGCAGATCCCCAATCCATTGGTCAACGAAGCGATCACCGTGACGCTGCTCGCCGGCATCACCGGTTCGGCTTCGGGCGGCATGAGCATTGCGCTGGCGGCGATGTCCGAGCAGTTCATCAGCGCGGCGCACGCGGCGAACATTCCGCTGGAAGTGCTGCACCGCGTGGCCGCGATGGCCAGTGGCGGCATGGACACCCTGCCGCACAACGGCGCGGTGATCACGCTGTTGGCGGTGACCGGCCTGACCCACCGCGAAGCCTATAAAGACATTTTCTGTATTACGCTGATCAAGACCCTGGCGGTTTTCGTGGTGATCGGCACTTTCTACGCCACTGGCATTGTGTGAGGTATTCATGACCACTCTTTCCGGCAAGACAGCTCTGGTAACCGGCTCCACCAGCGGCATCGGCCTGGGCATCGCGCTGAGCCTGGCAAAGGCTGGCGCCAATCTGATTCTCAACGGCTTTGGCGACGCCTCCAACGTGATCGCCGAAGTCGCCCGGTTCGGCGGCAACGTCGGCCATCATCCCGCTGATGTCAGCGACCCGGCGCAGATTGCCGACATGGTCGCTTACGCCGAGCGTGAGTTTGGCGGCGTCGATATTCTGGTCAACAACGCCGGCATTCAGCACATAGCCGCAGTGGAAGAGTTCCCGGTGGAGCGCTGGGATTCGATCATCGCGATCAACCTGTCATCGGTGTTTCACAGCACCCGTTTGAGCCTGCCGGGCATGCGCCGGAAAAACTGGGGGCGGATCATCAATATCGCCTCGGTGCATGGCCAGGTTGGTTCCACCGGCAAGGCCGCGTATGTCGCCGCCAAGCATGGCGTGATCGGCCTGACCAAAGTGGTCGGTCTGGAAACCGCCACCAGCAACGTCACGTGCAACGCAATCTGTCCGGGTTGGGTGCTGACGCCACTGGTGCAGAAGCAGATTGATGATCGCGCGGCCAAGGGTGTCGACCCGCAGCAGGCGCAGCATGATCTGCTCGCCGAGAAACAGCCGTCGCTGGAGTTTGTCACGCCAGAACATCTGGGTGAGCTGGTGTTGTTTTTGTGCAGCGAGGCCGGCAGCCAGGTGCGGGGCGCGGCGTGGAATATTGATGGCGGATGGTTGGCCCAATAATCCTGCCCGCTCCTGTAGGAGTGAGCCTGCTCGCGATAGCGGTATATCAGCCGCATATAGGTTGAATGTAAGTACGCTATCGCGAGCAGGCTCACTCCTACAGGGGTATATGTAATCAGATAAGAAGAGGCAACCCATGTCCGACATCCTCTGGCAACCCGACGCCCAGCGCATAGCCCGTTCGCGTATGGACGCTTTCCGGCGCGAGGTCAATCAGCGGCATTCGCTGCAGCTCGATGGCTACCCTGCCCTGCACCAATGGAGCATCGAGCAGCGTCCGGCCTTCTGGCAGGCCATTGTCGATTTTTTCCATATCCGTTTTCACTTCCAGCCCGACGCCGTCTTGCGCGAAGGTACGGAAATGCCCAGTGCCGAATGGTTCCCCGGCGCAACGCTGAACTTCGCCGAACACCTGCTGCGCCGTCGCGACGATGCCGTGGCGGTGGTCGCCGTGGCGGAAAATGGCCAGCGCGAGCAATTGACCTGGGCCGACCTGGCCGAGCACGTCGCCGGATTCCAGGCCAGCCTGCGCGCAGCGGGTGTTGGTCAAGGCGATCGCGTGGCAGCCTGCATGCCCAATACATGGCAGACACTGGTGGCGATGCTGGCCACCACCAGCCTTGGTGCGATCTGGTCGTGCTCTTCACCAGACTTTGGTACCCACGGCGTGATCGATCGCTTCGGCCAGATCGAACCGAAACTGCTGCTCACCTGCGCGGGTTATCAATACGCCGGGAAAACGCTCGATCAGACCGCCAAGCTCAACGAAATCTTTGCGCAACTGCCGTCGCTACAGCAGTTGATCATCGTGCCGTATGCCCATTGGCAAGCCCGCATTGAGGATTATCAAACCCACGCTGAAGTCACGTTGTGG
This sequence comes from Pseudomonas koreensis, assembly GCF_024169245.1. NCBI lineage: Bacteria > Pseudomonadati > Pseudomonadota > Gammaproteobacteria > Pseudomonadales > Pseudomonadaceae > Pseudomonas > Pseudomonas koreensis. Next base: position 4,053,324 of record NZ_JALJWP010000001.1, on the reverse strand, counting down.
GACGACTTCTATCAACCCGGTGGCGAGCCGGACTTCACCCCGGTGCCGTTCAACCATCCGCTCTACGTGCTCTACTCCAGCGGCACCACCGGCGTGCCGAAGTGCATCGTCCACAGCACCGGCGGCGTGCTGCTGCAACACGTCAAGGAACACGGCTTGCACAGCGATCTCGGTCCCGGTGATCGCTTGTTCTACTACACGACCTGCGGCTGGATGATGTGGAACTGGCTGGTCTCGGCACTGGCCGTCGGCAGCGCGGTGGTGCTGTACGACGGCTCGCCGTTTCATCCGGGCCCAACGCGTTTGCTGGAACTGCTCGAAGACGAACGCATCAGCGTGTTCGGGACCAGCCCCAAATACCTCGCAACGCTGGAGAGCAGCGGCATCAAACCCCGCGAAAGCCATGACCTGAGCAGCCTCAAAACCCTGTTATGCACGGGCTCGGCGCTGTCGCCGCAGAGTTATGACTTCGTCTACCGCGACTTCAAAACCGACGTCTGCCTGGCCTCAATGTCCGGCGGCACCGACATCGTCTCGTGCTTCGTCAATGGCAATCCGCTGTCGGCTGTACGTCGCGGCGAGATCATGGGCAAGAGTCTGGGCATGGCGGTTGAAGTGTGGAATGACGCCGGCCAAGCGGTGATCGGCGAGAAAGGCGAACTGGTTTGCACCCGGCACTTCCCGGCGATGCCGATTGGGCTGTGGAATGACCCCGACGGTACAAAACTGCGCCAGTCCTACTTCAGCCTGTTTCCCGGTGTCTGGGCGCAAGGGGATTACGCCGAGCAATTGCTCGATGGCGCGATGATGATTCACGGGCGCTCGGATGCGGTGCTCAACCCCGGCGGCGTGCGCATCGGCACGGCGGAAATCTATCGTCAGGTCGACAAAATCCCGGAGGTGCGGGACAGCGTCGCCATCGGGCAGCAATGGCAGGATGATGTGCGGGTTGTGCTGTTCGTCAGATTGCGTGAGGGGCTGGACCTGGATGAGACACTGCAACAGCGAATCCGTCAGATGATCCGCGCCAATACCACCCCAAGGCATGTACCGGCGAAGATCATCGCGGTGACGGACATTCCGCGCACCATCAGCGGCAAGGTCGTGGAACTGGCCGTGCGCGATGTGGTGCATGGAAGGCCGGTGGAAAACACCGATGCGCTGGCCAATCCGGAAGCGCTGGAACAGTTTCGCAATCGGCGTGAGCTCAGCGACTGAGCGCCGCGAAGCAACACTGCCCCAGGCCAGTTTAGGGTATCGATAAAAAATCAATCACCGTTCAGTTCAATGAGAACTTCACTCTCTATCGTACGACCGGTGTGACTGGCGACCGCTGCCTTCAGGATGTCGATGTTCTTGAAGTACGCAGCGGCATCTGTTTCGATCTGACTCAGCAGAGCAATCAACAGCGCATAAGAGTCGGCATTCGACCGAGCTTCAGATGCACTGTAAAACCCTCCGCCCGTTTTGGGCAGGCGCCCCGCCGCAAGATTCAGCAAAGGTGCCACATCCAATACGGCAGTTCCGTTTTGCATACTGGCCTTGGCGACAACCAAATCAGTCTTGCCTGACCCTGCGCGGAACATCTCATGAAGGAGATCGTCAGCAACCTCACCATAATTAAACCCTGCTGCGTTGAAACGGCGATTGAGATTCTGATTATTGATGCTCAGATACTGGAAATTTTCCTTCTCGTGCAAGCCGGCTTTTTTCCATTCACTGTATTGGGTCTGGCTGACCTGAATGCTTTGATCATCGACCTTTGCACTGTCCAACACGAAATTGCTGACGGAAGTGTCGTAGACATTCAAGCGGACAGCCGTCAATACAGTTCCCAGCTCATCACGCCCTTTAATGGTGCTACCCAAAAACAAGCCAATGGCAAGATCGGTCTTGGGGTTGAGCTTTGGCAAACTGAGTAGCTTTACAGCCGCGTCGACCTTGTCCCGCACAATCGGCAGACTATTCTGAATGATATGCCGCGTATAACTCTCAGGACGCACACTGGGCACAGTGAAGACGTGCTGGAACTGGAAGTCCGCTAGTTTTTCCCCCCACGGAGTACCGCGAGTACTGATCGCATACCATTGATTGTTTCTGTTCAGCGCACATACGTTAACCACATCGGCGGCACTGGCACGCGGTCTCCATATGCCTTGGCCGGTTTGGGGCAGACTCGCTAACTGAAGAAAGTCCACGGATTGACGCCTGCCGGTCAAGCGATGCAGTTGGGATGTAGCCGTATCAAGCAGCTTGACGCCCTGCCTGCTTAATCCAAGTCCGCTTTTCCAAAGTGACTTGGCCGCGTGGTACCCCGCCGTCGGTAGACCATCTATAGGGTTTAACGTCGATACCGTCAGCTTCAATGAGTATTTCACGACGCTGGCGAGTTTCGCCGTCAGCGAAACTGTTCTTGCTGCAATCTTCAGAATTTTTGCCGGGGCGCCCAATACAGTAAAGAAAATCCCGATAGCATCCATCGTGCAAGCATAAATGCCATCCACCACTTTGTTGCGCTCACCGGAAGCAATATCTTCAATGCATCGTTTGAAAGGCACAACCAGATCAACTACAAATGTCACCCATTCGTCGGTCTTCTTGATAAGAGACTCTCTTGGCGTAAGCTCAGTAAACGCCAACGTGAGTTCACCGACACTACCGACAGGTCGATGGGTAACCACGAATTGCGCGATATTATTTATATGTTCGCTGACAAAAAACTGATAAAGGCTGTGTTTTTCATCTGGCGCAGCTGTCGGGGGCGCAAGCGTACCGAGTTTTTCTATGACCATGGTATCGGAAGCAACCGGGCGGGGACGTTTACCCTGCGTATAGCTTTGGAAGTCAGTGGGAACGTTATGGGTTTCAGGTAGAGGGAAAAAGGCGTCATTGCCGTTACCTTTAAAATCCACCCTGGCTGGCATCTTCATTTTTTGCGTTTTCAGAATCAGGTCACCCAGGGCGTCATTTCTTCGGCACTCGCCCAACAGGCTGAATAATTCATAACACAGCACTTTATTATCACCGTAGGTCGCGATCATTATCACCGCGAAGCGACCCCTTGCCTGATCTTTCTTCGCTTGCACCTCGACACGTTGCGGCCCTTTATTGCCTACGCCAATCAAGTTGTAATTGCTATTTGGATAGACAATTTCAGTGACTGGCGCCCGCACAGTAAAGAAAGTTATCCGGCTTTTGGCAAAAACATCACGATCCTGGCGGGGCATACCCGACAGGGCCAGTTTTATATTGGAAGCTATCGCCTTGTGCAGGCTCTGGTGATACTTTCGAACCTCAGCCTCAAAAACACTTTGATTATTCGCCAGACTCAGCAATTGAGGATATTGACTGAGAATGTGTGGTGTTTTATTCCAATCCCATGCGCCCGAAGTCAGTTCACCCTCGATGTGTAAATCCAGCATGGATACTCTTGTATTGGAAAACGTCTCTGGCCGAAGCAGCGGGTTCTCGAGGAAATCACATTCCGGCAAGGCCCCTTCCAAAGCCGTCAGCGCGAGCTTCTTCCGATTGGGTACAGGTGTGGAAAACGCCTTGACGCCGTTGACCATCGTTTCTACATGTATTTGATAAGCATCCAGCGCACGCTTGGCGGCATTGGCGACGGAAGTATTCAGATCACTCTGGGCGATCACCTCGTTTATCAACGCCCAATCAATGATGACGTCAACGGCAGCCAAGCCCTGCAGTTGGCCCAGTGCATTACTGACCGCCCCCATGTCAGCAAACAGCATCACGTCATCGTAATCCACGAAGCGTGAAGCTCCTCTCACGCACAGTTCAATCATGCCGACCGCTTGAGAAAAGGTTACCCATCCGATTGATCCAGCAGTAAGCCATGTCGGCACATTATTGATCAGCAGCCCCGGAGCCACCGCCGACAACAGCATATGTGAAGCTAAAGGCACCAATGCGCGGGAAACACTTTTTTTGCTGACAAGGTGCTGCTCAAAGCTCTGCCGAATACTGGCCAGGCTCTTATCAGCGGCAACAGCTGGATGATAAAGATCAAAGCCAGCGATCAGGTTGCGCTGTTTTTCGCCGCCAATACCTTGGTCAAGTTGAAGAAGAATCGCCGTGTAGATAATTTGCGCGTAGTCATGCGCGTCACACGTCTCACCAGCAGCAGCGCCCCACCACTGCAGTGCGTCAATGTATTTCTTCGCCAGATCGTAGGAAAACTCATGATGCACAAGTTCCTGCAGGACCTCATCGGCAGTTTCCCAATCAATACCGTCATGTAAAACAGGCTTGACGTTCTCAAACAACAGGCCCAGCAAACTTTTCCCCTCGGGAACCAACTGTCCGGTCACCCTACGAATTCCCCGACATTGAACCTCGGTCAATGCGGCTGAGCCACCATCATGACCGTTGATGTACTCCCAGTAATTGGCAATACGGTCGCTCCTGCGAAATTCCCATTGTAGAAAAGTCAGCAGACAATCCAGTTGCTCGACATCAGTCGGGACGAGCAATCCATGAAAACGCAGCCATTGTGCATAACTGGCTTCATCCGTTACCGAGCGGACAGCTCCACCCGTTTGCTCCGTGCCCTCCATGATTATTTTCAGAACCGCTTGTGCATCTGGATCAGACTGTATTTTCTGTCGAATGCTATCAGCGCCACTTCCGCTATCGATCCAGACGTCAAGTCCGGCGCTGGTGACGATTGCGTCCGCATTACGGTGGTAAGACTTGATCAGATCGGCCAGCATTTTGCTGAAAGTCTTGTGCACATAATAAAAAGACGAATCTTCCTGCAGGGTCAGAGTGATCGACTCCATATCGATCAACACTGCGCTTCGCCGTACTTTATACAAAGCGTAAAGCACCGAAGATATTTTTTTTCGCTCCACCTTATCAGCTTCAATGCATATTTTGTTCTCCTGCACAGCCATAACCGCACTACTGGCAAAACCATTTCTAATCTTCACGTCCTGTCCTTATTTAAATTTATTCACGCCACAATCGGCGCCTCAAACCTTAAACAGAACAAAACATCATTCAACTAGTTAGTTATTAAACAAAATTTCAAAATACATTTCGAACTGAGTAACAATGAGCCCAACATAAAGCACACTCACTCAATCAAGCCCCAATCACCTGAAGGATTATCTTTAACCCTATCGTCTGAATGCAGTTTTATTCGTAGCCTTAGATTATTCACAGAATCCGCATACTTAATTGCCTCATCCACACTGACAGCACCTTCTACAACCAGTCTATAAAGGGCGGAGTCAAATGTTTGCATGCCGGCACCCTCCGACTTCTCCATGACGCTTTTAAGTTCTCCCAGCTCGTTTCGCCGAATCAGGTCTCCCACTGTTGGCGTGCCTAGCAACACCTCGACAGCAGCCCTGCGCTGCCCGTCATTCGTGCGCACCAAGCGCTGTGAGATGAACGCTTTCAGATTATTGCCAAGGGTGTGCAACAACTGCGGTCGCCGCTCTTCCGGGAACATATTGAGGATTCGATCCAGCGCCTGATTGGCATTGGTAGCATGCAATGTCGACAACACCAGATGCCCGGTTTCGGCAAATGCCAACGCATGCTCCATGGTTTCCCGGTCACGGATTTCGCCGATCAACACGACATCCGGGGCCTGGCGCAAAGTATTCTTCAGAGCGGCATGAAAGCTGCGCGTGTCAACACCGACTTCGCGCTGATTAACGATTGAACGTTTGTGCCGGTGGATATATTCGATCGGGTCTTCGATGGTTACGATGTGCCCGGCACTGTGACGATTGCGGTGGTCGATCAGTGCTGCCAGCGAGGTCGATTTGCCGGAACTGGTCGCGCCGACAAAGAGAATCAGGCCACGTTTGAGCATCACGGTTTCCAGCAGCACCGGCGGCAGCTTCAGGTCTTCGAATCGAGGAATGTCGAGTTTGACGTTACGAATGACAATCGACACATCGTTACGCTGCTTGAAAATGTTGACCCGGAACCGGCCGACGCCCGTTCGGGAGATTGCCAGGTTCATTTCCAGATCCCGGTCGAACTCCCGGCGCTGCTCGGCGTCCATCAGGGAGGTGGCGATGGCCGCGGTTTCGCCGGGTTTGAATGGCTGATCGCTCAACGCCCTCAGCACCCCGTCAATGCGCGCGCTCGGCGCTGCGCCGGTGGAGAGGAACAGATCCGAGCCGTTTTTTTGCGACAATATTGACAACAGTGCATCGATTTCCATGGCTGAAAGCACCCGCGAAGCATTGGATGAGCAGATTTGGCCTACGCTTGGCGCGGCTCCTGCAACAATGATAGACCCCGTCTCACCGAACCACGCTCAGGATTGACGTATGAACGCTGTACCCACCCCCGATGACACCCAGGCCCTGATTGCCCGCACCGACTGGAGCCGCAGCCCGCTGGGCGCTGCCGGCACCTGGCCGCAGAGCCTGCGCACCGCAGTGGATATCGTGATTCATTCGCCGATGCCGATGCTGCTGTTATGGGGCCCTGAGCTGACGCAGATCTACAACAATGGTTTCGCCCTGCTCGCTGGCAGCAAGCATCCGGAGGCATTCGGACAGCCGACGCATAAGGTCTGGCCGGAAGTGCGGGGTTTTTCCGAACCGATTTACCAGGCGGTGCTGCAGGGGCAGGTCCGCAGCTTCAGCGAGCAGCGTTTCAGCGTACAACGTGACGGCAAGAAAACCGATTTCTGGCTGGATCTGACCTATAGCCCGATTCGCGATGAAACCGCACAGGTGGCGGGAATTCTGATTACCGCCATCGAAACCAACGAACGCCGACGCATTGCCCTGGAATTGCAACGCCGCTCCGAGGAAAGTCTCAAGGCCCAGCGCCAGTCCGAAGAGCGTCTGCAACTGGCCCTCGCCGCGACCGACGCAGTCGGCACCTGGGACTGGGACATCGGCGAAGACCGTTTTATCGCCGATGCGCATTTCGCCGAATTGCACGGTGTCGATCCCGCCAGGGCCGGCCAGTTACCGATCAGCGACTACCTGCACGGTGTGCACCCCGAAGACCGCGCCATGGTGGCGCGCGGGATCAAGCACTGCATCACCCACGGCACCGAATACGCCGAGGAATACCGTTTGTTGCAAGCCGATGGCCAGGTTCGCTGGGTTTTTGCCCGGGGTCGTTGCTACAAGGATCACCACGGACGCCCCATGCGTTTTCTCGGCGCCGCGCTGGATCTGACCGAGCGTAAACACACGGAACAGGCGTTACGGCAGAGCCAGACCGAATTGCAGTTGATCATCAACGCCATGCCGATTCTGATCAGCTATGTCGACGCCGAAGAACGGTTCCGCTTGAACAACGCGGCTTATCTCGACTGGTACGGCCTTACGCCGCAGGAGTTGTACGGGCGCACGATTCGTGAAGTCATTGGCGAAGAAGCGTACTTCCTGCGCGCACCGTATATCGCCGAGGCACTGGCCGGGCGTTCCTGTTCGTTCAGCCTGTACACGCCGCACCGCGACGGCAGCACCCGTCACGCTTTGATGAATTATCTGCCGCGTCATGGCGCGGATGGCGCAGTGAACGGCTTCTACATCTTCGTAATCGACGAAACCGAGCGCAAGAAAACCGAAGAAGCCCTGCGCAATCTCAACGAAACCCTGGAAGAACGCGTCAGCGCGCGCACCGAGCAACTGGCCCAGGCCAACCAGCGCTTGCAGAACGAGATGTTCGAACGCGAGCGCGCCGAAGACGCCCTGCGCCATGCGCAGAAAATGGAAGCGGTCGGCCAGCTCACCGGTGGCATCGCCCATGACTTCAACAACATGCTCACCGGCATCATCGGCAGTCTCGACCTTATGCAGCGCTACATCGCCAACGGTCGCGCCGAGGAAATCGGTCGTTTTGCCGAAGCGGCGGTGTCATCGGCCAATCGCGCGGCGGCGCTGACCCATCGCTTGCTGGCGTTCTCGCGGCGCCAGTCGCTGGATCGCAAACAACTGAACGTCAACGAACTGGTGCATTCGCTGGAAGATCTGATCCGTCGCACCAAGGGCGATCCGATCGACCTGCAACTGCGCCTGCCGGACGACCTGTGGCCGGTGAGTACCGACGTCAGTCAGCTGGAAAATGCCTTGCTCAATCTGGTGATCAACGCCCGCGATGCGATGCCGGAGGGCGGCGTATTGCTGATCCAGACTGCCAACGTTTACCTCGACAGCAGCGAGGTCACCATTCTCGAGCCGGTGAAGGCCGGGGAATATGTGATGCTCGCGGTCAGCGACAACGGCACCGGCATGACGCCGTCAATCCGCTCCAAGGCTTTCGATCCGTTCTTCACCACCAAACCCATCGGCCAGGGTACCGGGCTGGGGCTGTCGATGATTTACGGTTTCGCCCAGCAGTCCGGCGGCCACGTCAGCCTCGACAGCGTACCGGGACAAGGCACTTGCGTGCGCCTGTACTTGCCGCGCTTGCTTGAACCGACGCCGGAAACTTCATCTGTGGAGAAAGCCGAACCGATTGCTGCTTCATCTTCGGGCGAAACCGCCATCGTGGTCGAGGATGACCCGGCGGTGCGCATGCTGGTCCTCGATCTGCTCAAGGAACTGGGCTACAACACCTTCGAAGCGGAAAACGCCAAGACCGCCCTGCCCGTGCTCGAGTCCGTGCAACGCGTCGATCTGCTGGTCACAGACGTCGGGCTGCCCGGCATGAACGGTCGTCAGTTGGCAGAGATCGCCCGTCAGCACAGGCCTGGTTTGAAAGTGCTGTTCATGACCGGCTACGCGCAAATTGCTGCCGAACGTCAGGGTTTTCTCGAAGAAGGCATGGACATGGTTGCCAAGCCTTTCGTGCTGGAAGTGCTGGCAAGCAAGATCCGCAAGCTGATTAACCCGATCTCGTGACTTGAGGCATAATCGCGCGCCCAGCCGTCACCCCGTTATCAGGTACTGCACAATGAAAGCCCAAGCCCGCCACATTCTGGTGAAAACCGCCGAAGAGGCCGAACAACTCAAACAGCGCATCGCCAAGGGCGAAGCGTTCGATGTGCTGGCGAAGAAGTTCTCGACCTGCCCGTCCGGCAAGCGCGGCGGAGACCTGGGTGAGGTGCGGCCGGGGCAAATGGTCGGTGCAATTGATGCGGTAATTTTCAAGAAACCGCTGCGGACCGTGCACGGGCCGATCAAGAGCAAGTTTGGTTATCACCTGGTGCAGGTGTTTTACCGGGATTGATCGCTGACCCTGTAGGAGCTGACGAGTGCAACGAGGCTGCGATCTGTTGATCTTGCTTTTGCGGATCCAGATCAAAAGATCGCAGCCTTCGGCAGCTCCTACAGGAATTGCATTTCAATTTCGGGGGATCAGTGCTCCAGGCACCTGTATCACGCGACTCGCCAACTCATGCCCCGCCTGCGCCGCCTCTGCCGGACTGCCGCCGAGCAATCGTCTGGCCAGGTACGCCGCGCTGAACGAATCCCCCGCCGCCGTGGTGTCGACTACCTTGTCGACCTTGTGCGCCGGCACTTCAAACGCCTCTCCCTGACACCGAATCAGACACGCCTCGGCGCCGCGTTTGAGCACCACTTCCGGCGTGCCGAACTGCGCGTAAGCGGCAAATACTTCTTGCGCATCGGCAAAGCCGTACAGCGCCTGTTCGTCATCCACCGTCAACAACGCCAGATCGACATACGGCAACACACTGCGATACGCCGCGCGCGCTTCTTCGACCGAAGCCCACAGGCGTGGGCGGTAGTTGTTGTCGAAGACGATGCGCGCATCACGCTGCCGGGCTTCGCTCAACGTCTTGATCAGGCGGGCGCGGCCTTGCATGCCGAGTACGGCGAGGGTGATGCCGCTGAAATACAGCACGTCGTAATCCGGCAGTGCCGCGAGGATTGGCTCGGCCGCAGGGGTCGTAAAGCAATCGCGCACGGCCGCTTCGTTACGCCAGTACAGAAAGCGACGTTCGCCGTTTGCGTCGGTCTGGATGCAGTACAAACCGGGCAGTCGTCCGGGCAAGCGCTGCACAAGATCAAGGCCGATGCCTTCGCTGCGCCAGATCTTGCACATGGCGTCGCTGAAACTGTCATCGCCCAGCGCCGTGACGTAATCGACCTGCGCCTTGTCGGCCATCGCACGGGACAGGTACACCGCGGTATTGAGGGTATCGCCACCGAAGCTTTGCTGCAGACTGCCATCGGCGCGTTGCTGCAGTTCGATCATGCATTCGCCGATGAGGGCGATGCGCGGGGTGTTGCGGAGGATTTTCATCGGATGGGATCTCGGGTGGTTCGGTGGTGGCCGTTCTGGCGTCTTCGCGAGCAGGCTCGCTCCCACAATGGAACTCATTGCCCTTGTGGGAGCGAGCCTGCTCGCGAATCGCTGCCGCGCCTCGGTCTCAAGCCTTAGAAGCAAGTTTCCATGGTCTCGATGACCGCCAACTGCTCATCCACCAGCAGCCCCACCCGCCATTTGTCAAAGGTCAGGCACGGATGCGAAGTACCAAAGGAAATGATGTCGCCGACGCGCAATTCAACGCCCGGCGCCACGGTCATGAATGCATGCTGATCCATCACCGCCGTGACCTCGCATGCACCGACATCATCCCCCACCGCCGGCACCACGCCGGCCTTGTAGCGCAACAGCGGCACCGGCAAACCGGCGTCGAAGGCGACGTCGCGCTTGCCCAGGGCGATCACCGCAAAACCCGGCTCCGGCAACGACTGCACGTGAGCCCAGACTTCCAGCGCCGGGCGCAGGCCCTCGTGCAGATCGCTGCGACGCTCGAGCACGCAGCATTGCGCTTCTTTGTAAATGCCATGGTCATGAGCCACGTAACTGCCCGGGCGCAACACGCTGAGGAAACGGCCAGCGGCGTTCTGCGTTTCGAAGGATTCGGCAATCAGGTCGTACCACGCCGAACCCGACGCAGTGATGATCGGCTTAGCAATGGCGAACGCGCCGCTGTCTTGCAATTGCACCGCCAGACGCACAAGCGACGCGGCAAACTCGCGAATGCCGCTGACCGCGTGATCGCCGTGGATCACGCCCTCATAACCTTCGATACCGGTCAGGGCCAGTGCCGGTTGCGCATCGATGGCCTTGGCCAGCTCGATGACTTCCTGCTCGCTGCGGCACCCGCAGCGCCCGCCGACCACGCCGTATTCGATCATCACGTTGAGCCTGACCCCACGGGACGCGAAGTAAGCCCCGAGGTCGGCGACGTTGTCCGGGTGATCGACCATGCAATAGAAATCGAACGTCGGATCGGCGAGCAGATTGGCAATCAACGCCATGTTCGGCGTGCCGACCAGTTGATTGGCCATCAACACCCGGCGCACGCCGTGAGCGTAAGCGGCGCGGGTCTGGGTGGCGCTGGCGAGAGTGATACCCCAGGCGCCCGCGTCGAGCTGTCGTTTGAACAACGCTGGGGTCATGCTGGTTTTGCCGTGGGGCGCCAGTTCTGCGCCGCTGTCGCTGACAAATTTCTGCATCCAGCGAATGTTGTGTTCCAGCGCCTCGCGGTGCAGCACCAGCGCCGGCAGGCTGACGTCGCGGGTCAGTTGCGCGCCGATGGCGGCATCGCCCTTTTCCACAGCAGGATTGATGGCAGTCGTCATGGTCGAATTCCTCACAGTCGCGGCCGCAGGCAGCCGCGGTTATTCGTTGATACGCCGGGCGAGGCTGTTGGCGCTCTCGATCAACACCCGGCGATAGTCGTTGTAATTGTTCTTTGCATCGGCGCGCGGGGCGACGATGCACAGGGTACAAATCGCCACGCCCTGCGGATCTTTGACCGGCGCGGCGAAGCAATGGGTGAAGGTGTCGGCGACGCTGTCGAAGGAGAAGAAGCCATCGATGCCGGCCTGACGAATCTCTGCCAGAAAGCGTTCCAGTGGCAGGCGCTCGCCGTCGGGCAGGATGTAGTCGTCCTCGTCGATCAGGTCCATGATCTGCTGATCGCTCAAATGCGCGAGCAGCAGGCGCCCGGAGGCGGTCCACGGGATCGGCGCGTTCTCACCGATGTCGGAGGAGATGCGGAAATGCCGCTCACCCTCCTTCATCAACGCCACCGTGTATTTACGCCCGTTGAGCAGGCACATCTGTGCGGTTTCGCGGGTCTGGCTGACGATCTCCTGCAAGGCCTGATCGGCCTCGCGGCTGAGATCGAAATGACGCAGATGGGCCTGACCGAGGAAGTACAACTGGCGGCCCAGATAGACGTAGCCGTCCTTGCCCACCGGCTCCAGAATCCGCCGTTCCAGCAAGGAGGCGACCAGTTCGTAGACCGTGGATTTCGGACTGCCGATGCCGTTGGCGATGTCGTTGGGGCGCAGGGGCTGGCCGATTTCCTTGAGAAAATCGAGGATATCGAACGCCCGGTCCAGACCGCGTGCCCGGCGTTTGATGGTGTCTTCGGTCATTTCAGTGGTTTCCATTCAAAGTCGCCGGATGGTAACTGGCCCTTGGTTCCGTGTCAGTGACATTGCCGCCCTCACCCCCCGCCCTCTCCCAGAGGGAGAGGGAGCCTGACCGTATCGATGTAAATGTAAGCGTCATACGCAAAATCCGCATCGATACAGATCGGTCCCCTCTCCCTTGGGAGAGGGTTAGGGTGAGGGGCTGCGGCCTAAGCAACGCAGCGATTTTCAAGCCTTCTTCTTGTACGCGATGCAGTCAATCTCAACCTTGCAATCCACCATCATGCTCGCCTGCACACACGCCCGGGCCGGGGCGTGTTCGGGTTTGAAATACTCGGCGAAAACTTTGTTGAAGCTGCTGAAATCCCGTGGATCATCCAGCCACACACCGGCACGGACCACGTCCTCAAGGCCATAACCGGCCTCTTCGAGAATCGCGATCAGGTTCTTCATGGTCTGGTGGGTCTGCTCGACGATGCCGCCAACGATAATCTCGCCATCCACCGCCGGTACCTGGCCGGACACATGCAGCCAGCCATCCGCTTCAACAGCGCGGGCAAATGGACGAGGCTGGCCGCCGGCGGCGGTGCTGCCGGTGCCGTAACGCGTAATGCTCATGGGTGTTTCTCCTGATTGCTAAAGTGCAGATTCAAAACCGCGTGCTCTTGAGAAATTCAGCCAGACGCGGCGATTGCGGGCGTTCGAACAGTTCCTTGGGAGGCCCCTGCTCTTCGATCCGCCCCTGATTCATGAAAACGATCTTGTCCGAGACCTCGAAGGCAAAACGCATTTCATGGGTGACCAGCAACATGGTCATGCCGTCTTCGGCCAGGCCCTTGATCACGTTGAGCACTTCGCCGACCAGTTCCGGATCGAGTGCCGAGGTGACTTCGTCGAAGAGCATCAGGCTCGGGTTCATCGCAATCGCCCGGGCAATCGCCACGCGCTGTTGCTGACCACCGGACAACTGACCGGGAAAGTGATTGCGCCGCTCCAGCAGCCCGACGCGCTCCAGCCATTTTTCAGCGAGTACCACGGCTTCGTCCTTGGGCATTTTCTTCACCTTGAGCAGGCCCAACGTGACGTTCTGCAACGCGGTCAGGTGCGGAAACAGGTTGAACTGCTGGAAGGCCATGCCGGTCATCGCGCGATGGCGGGCAATCACTTTTTCAGGGTGCCGCACGCGTTTGCCGTTGACCTCGGCGTAGCCGATGGATTCGCCGTCGAGCAGGATCTGCCCGCCCTGGAATTCTTCGAGCATGTTCACGCACCGCAGCAACGTAGTTTTACCCGAACCGCTGGAACCGATCAGGGTGACGACGTTGCCGCGCTGCATGCTCAGGTCGACACCCTTGAGCACTTCCACCGCGCCGTACTGTTTGTGCAGGCCGCGAATGTCCAGCAGCGCCTGATCCTGTGAAGCAACTTGAGCTTGAGTCATGGCAGGGCCACCCGCTTTTCAATGTGCCGGCCGAGTAATTCGATGCCGTAGTTGATGACGAAGAACAGAAAACCGGCGAACAGGTAGAACTCCAGGGTCATGAAGTTCCGGGCGATGATCTGTTGCGTGCTGAGCAGCAGTTCGGCGACGCCGATCACCGAAAGCAAAGTCGAGGCTTTGACGATTTCGGTGGACGAGTTGACCCAGGTTGGCAGGATCTGCCGCAGCGCCTGAGGCAACAGGACGTAGCCGAGGGATTGGTAGAACGTCAGGCCGATGGCTTTGCCCGCCTCCATCTGCCCACACGGCAGGGCTTGCAGCGCGCCACGGACGATTTCGGCGACGTGCGAGCCGCAGAACAGCGTGAGGCCGAGGGCACCGGCCTGAAACGCGCTGATCTGCCAACCGAGCGCCGGCGCCATGTAAAAGCAGGCCAGCACCAGTACAAACACTGGCGTGCCGCGAATCAGATCGACGTAAACGCGGAACGGCGCGCGCATCCAGAATTTGCCGTAAGTCAGTACCAGACCGGCAACCACACCGAGCATGGTGCCCAGCACAATGGCCAGCGCCGAGACTTGCACACTGATCAGAAAGCCCTGCCACAACGGCTCGCGGGCGAGCCACAATTCATGCAACCAACTGGGAGATTGATACATCGCAGCCTCCTATCGGCGGATCGCCAGACGCTGCTCGAGATAACGCAGCAACATGGCAATGAGGTAACAGGCCGCGACATACAACGCCGTGGTCACCAGCCAGGTTTCGATCACCCGGTAGCTTTCGACGTTGATCTTGCGCGCGTAATAAGTCAGCTCCGGCACTGCAATCGCAGCGGCCAGCGAAGTGTCCTTGAACAGCGAAATGAAGTTGTTCGACAAGGCTGGCAAGACGTTGCGCAGCATCACGGGCACGGTGACGTAGGCCTTGACCTGCCACTCGCCAAGACCGATCGCCAGCCCGGCTTCGCGCTGCCCTTTGGGGATGCTCAGCAAGCCGCCACGGAACACTTCGGTCAGGTACGCACCGGCATACAACGAGAGCGTGATGATGAACGAGGGGATCTTGTCCAGACGAATCCCCAGGCTTGGCAGTGCAAAGTAGATCAACAGAATCAACACCAGGATCGGCGTGTTACGCACTACCGTAACGTACACCGAGGCCAGCACCCGCAAGGCGCGATGCTTCGACAGCAAGGCAAACGCCATCAGCAGGCCGATCACGCAGCCGATGGCGATCGACAACAGCGCCAACTGCAAGCCCAGCCCGAGCCCCGCCAGCAAGGTGTCGAAATCGCGCCACACGGCGGCAAAGTTCAACTGATAATTCATGGTCAGCAGTACCTTGAGCGGGGCGATGTGAGTCGCCCCACTCTCACGGGATCATTTGAATTCGACTGGGAAACCGATGGCTGGAGATGGCAGATCCACGCCGAACCATTGCTTGAAGGAAGCGGCGTAGGTCGGGAATTCAACACCGGTCATGGCTTCATGCAGCGCGGTGTTGACGAAGTTCAGCCAGTCCTGATCGCCACGTTTGACTGCGCAGGCGTAAGTCTGCGGACTCCAGGCATAGCTCGGGCTGCGGTAGCGGCCGGGGTTCTGCACCATCAGGTATTTGACCGACGACTGATCGGTGGCGGCGGCATCGGCGCGGCCGGAATTCACCGCCTGATACATCAGGTCAACACTGTCGTACTGATCGACCTTGGCCTTGGGCAATGCCTGATGCACCAATTCTTCGGCGTACACGTTCTGCAGCACCGCCACGGTGACGTCATCGCCCGCCGCCTGCAGGTCTTCGATTTCCTTGTACTTGCTGTTGTTCGGCAACAGCAGGCCGACGCCTTCGCGGTAGTACGGCAGAGTGAATGCCACTTGCTGGGCTCGGCTGGCGGTGACGGTGATGAACTGGCAGCTCATGTCGACCTTGTCGGTCAGCAGGTTGGGGATCCGCGCATCGGACGACTGCACCACGAACTCAACTTTGTTCGGGTCGTTGAACAAGCCCTTGGCCACCATCCTGGCAATGTCGATATCAAACCCCTGCAACTTGCCGTCCGCACCCTGAAAGTGCCACGGCGCGTTGGTGCTGCCGGTACCCACGATCAACTTGCCACGGGCCAGAACACTGTCGAGCTTGCTGTCGGCAGCCTGGGCCAGGCCGACGAGCGAAGAAGAAGCTGCAAGAACAAAAACACACGCTTTGAATAACGAAGGACGGCGATGCATGGCAAGCACTCCAGAATTGTGTTTATTCCGCTATACCGGAACACGGTTTGTTACTACGGAATAGACAGCAGAAAGTGTGCCACAGGAATCAGGAGAAATCTGTAGTTGCGTAGAATGCTTTGGTTATCAAGCAGATATGGACTTGCAGAGCAATTGCTTGGTCCGATCCAGCACTCAGGAGGTTTCTGGCGATCGTTGAAGAAGGGGTAAACCGTTCCCAAATTGGGTCAGATGGCGTCGTCATGGTGCGAATCAGGGTTACAGTTGAGCAAGACCGGTGTCAGCGTTTCAGAGCCTGCCTGTAAACATCACCACCCTGCCGTTTCCCGACCGCTATCACCGTAACGATCAGCACCTCATCCCTTACCCGATAGACCAACCGATATCCAGCGCTTCGAAGCTTGATTTTATAGGCGTTACTCAACCCTTTCAGGCGAGCCGCTGGAACATGCGGATTTGCCAGCCTCTCCAAAAGTTTGTTTTTGAACTGCTCCCTGAGGTCCGACCCGAGTTTCCCCCACTCTCTCCAGGCCTTAACAGAAAACTCCAGCTCATAGGTCATCAATGGATACCTTGATGGTCGGATCGTTTTCTCGCTCCTTACAGAGGGCGATCAGCTCCAGATCCTCAAGGCGCTCCATCATTGCCTCGTATTCTTTGGCGGGCACGCAATAAAAAGCCGGTTCGTTTCGATTAAGGATCGCCACTGACCGGCCTCCACCAGCAGCCACGGTACCCATAGGATTTTTTTTCAATTCGGAAATACTCGCTACGACATGAGAAAGAACGATGTGCGTCATGAACTGTGCTCCTTGAAGTGCTCTGGTTGGTGCTCAAAATAGCACTCCAAGTGACGCTCGGCTTGATGTATGGAGGCTATCACGCGCTTTCTTGTGAGGTTCCTGTATTGGTTGTCGGCGCTCTCTGGCGTTTTTGTGGGATTAATCCCGTGGTTAAGCAGCTCACCTGTAATTTCTGACAGTAGACCCCGACCCGCATGCTCCTTTAACGTCAGCAAACCTTCCGCTCGTTGAAAAAGGACCATTCGATGAACGCATCAAACACAACTTTTTCGCTGGCACCGGTTTACCGCAAGGCCCTGAAAACCTGGCGCCCGGTCATCCTGTATTTCGCAAATGATCACTGCCCCGCGTGCGAATGGGCGGGGCCGATTTTTCGGCGGATTGCCGAGCCATATAGATTGCGTGCCAACATCTACGTGCTCGACACCAGCCAGTCGCCCAGACACCCAAACGTGACCGCCACGCCGACGGTGCTCTTCTACAAGGGCGGCAGGCTGATAAAAAAACTCAAAGGTATTGGGACTGAAGAAACTCTGGCACGGGATTTCGCCGCGCATATCGGCAAGACCAAGGCGCCCGTTGCCGCGCGCAAACGAACGCATGATCTGGCTTGGTTGCGTCAGACGCTCCGTACTTTGCGCACCGTCCCACGTGCACGCCCAGGGAGGATGTTCTGAACGAGCTTCACCAGGGATGTGAAGTGCCTGCCAGATCGCATTCGCGAGCAAGCTCGCTCCCACATTTGAAACGCGTTCCAATGTGGGAGCGAGCTTGCTCGCGAAGAGGCCGGCACCGCCTGTAGAGAGCTCAAGTATTACGCGGCAGCACGCTCCAGCAGCACCCGCGTCACCCGCCGCTCTTCAACCGCTTTGACGGTCAGTTGCCAGCCTTCGTATTCCAGTTGATCGCCGGTCATCGGCAAGCGATCCAGAAGACTCATGACCAACCCCGCCATGGTCTGATAGTCCTCGGTGGGCTCAGCGCCGAAGCCGGTGCGCTGGCGCACTCGTGCCAAGGGCAACGCGCCGCTGACCAGAAACCCACCACGCTCTTCGATCACGTCCGGGCCTTCGATTTCGCTGGCATCGGGTAACTCGCCGGCGATCGACTCGAGGATGTCGGTCATGGTCAGCACACCAACGAAGTCACCAAACTCGTTGACCACGAAAGCAATGTGCGTCGAGGCCGCGCGCATTTGCTCCAGCGCATTGAGGATCGAATAACTGTCGAGCAGATTGAGGGTCTTGCGGACCAGATGCTCAAGGTTCGGCTCGTTGCCGGCCAGATACCCCTTGAGCAATTCCTTCTTGTGTACAAAGCCCAGCGGCTCGTCCACTGCGCCATCACGAATCAACGGCAAGCGCGAGTAGGACGAATGCATCAACTTCGTGCGAATGGTTTCGGCATCATCGGCCAGGTCGATCAGATCGACATCGGCGCGCACCGTCATGAGGTGGCGAATCGGCCGCTCGGCCAGTTGCAGCACGCCGCTGATCATCACCCGCTCACGGCGGTCGAACAGTTCGGCGATCGGCGCTTCACCGTTGTCGAGCAAATCGGAAATCTCCTCACCGACCTCCTCCACTGCGAGTTTGCGCCCGCCGAGCAAGCGCATTACCGCATGGGCGGTGCGCTCACGCAGCGGACGCAAGCCCTGCATCGAGCGTTTGCGGCGTGCCCGGGCGATCTGGTTGAACACTTCGATGAGGATCGAGAACCCGATCGCGGCGTACAGATAACCTTTCGGGATGTGGAAACCCAGACCTTCTGCAGTCAGGGCAAAACCGATCATCATCAGGAAGCCCAGACACAGCATGATCACGGTCGGGTGCGCGTTGACGAAACGGGTCAACGGCTTGCTGGCGACGATCATCAGGCCGATGGAAATGATCACGGCGATCATCATCACCGCCAGTTCATCGACCATGCCCACGGCGGTAATCACCGCATCGAGCGAGAACACCGCGTCGAGCACCACGATCTGCGCCACGATTGGCCAGAACAGCGCATAGGCGTTGTTGGTCGAACGCTCGCCGACGTGGCCTTCGAGGCGTTCATGCAACTCCATGGTGGCCTTGAACAGCAGGAACACACCACCGAACAGCATGATCAGGTCACGCCCGGAGAAGCTCTTGTCGAACACCTCGAACAACGGCTGCGTCAGCGTGACCAGCCAGGAAATACTCGCCAACAGGCCCAGACGCATGATCAGCGCCAGCGACAGACCGATGATGCGCGCGCGATCACGCTGATGCGGCGGCAGTTTGTCGGCCAGGATTGCGATGAACACCAGGTTGTCGATACCCAGCACCAGTTCCAGCACGATCAGAGTCAACAGGCCTAACCAGGCCGTGGGATCCGCTAACCATTCCATAAAACGTCTCGATCTCTATTCGGTGAATTCAGGCTGCCGGACACGGCAAAGTGCAACGCGCAAGCTCGAGAGCTGCGTTATCAACCATGGTCGGGAGTCGGAAGACGGGATGCTGCGAATGGATCAAGACCGCACGAAGGCGCGCTGGAGAATGCTGACTGGGAGGCTCCGAGAGGGTGTTCATGTAAATCCTGAATTGAAAATGGCCCTGGAGCGTACAGGCTTCGGGAACATTTCCTACAGAGGCAAATCATTTCAAAATCTGTACAGTCTGGACAGATGTGTTGATTGTGCGGGCCTCATCGCGAGCAGGCTCACTCCTCCTACAGGGGAACGCATTCCAAATGTAGGAGTGAGCCTGCTCGCGATGAAGCCCGACCAAACACAGAAAATATCAGAGGGAAATCAACTCATCGATATGCCGATATTGCGCTTGCAGCGCGCTCGCCAGTTCCATCGCCCGGCCCAGTCGAATCGGCCCGCGCTCGATGTCGATGAGCAATCCAGGACACGCGAGCACCGGCAATCCCGACAGTTCTTTCAAGCGACCGTCGGTCACGACCAGGCAGCGCTGCAACTCAGCCGGAAAGCGCTTGCGCCGCATCGTCAGCCATTGTTGCGCCTGCTCCAACGCAGCGAGCAACGGCGTGCCGCCACCGGCGCCCAGGCCGTCGAGCCAGACGCGCAGGCCGGTTGAGGCCTTCAAGCCTTGCACCTGCCACTCCGGCGCGATGCCACTGGCTGTCAGCAAGGCTAGCCGCGCGCGCTGGCGATAGGCGTCGTCGAACATCTGCGCGAGCAAGCCCTTGGCATCGCTCAAGGCCTGATGGCGCCGGGTCGAGGCCGACGCATCGACGATCACCAACCAGACCTCATGTGGTGAGCGGGTGCGCTGCTGAAACAGCAGATCAGCGCGACGTTGCGGACGACCGTTGAGCAACGTGCCGGGCCAGTTCACCGCACCGCCGCTCGCCGCCTGCCGTTGCCCTTGACGGCCATCATCGAGCTGTCCGGCGCGGGGTCTGGCATTCGCCCCCGCATCGGATCGGGGGCGAATGCCTAGGGCTTTTTTGCCAGTGGCGGCCAGCTTGGTACTTCGCGGCGGGCACCGGTAACTTGCGCGGTGGCCGGCATTTCGCCCCATTGGCCCTGCCCTTCCCCGGGTTGGCTCTCTGCACCTGACGGCGGTGGCGCAGGCGACTCAGCGTTGGCCGAAGGTTGTTCGCGACGGCGATGGCGCAAGGCAAATTCAGCCACGGCATCGATGTCCAGCTCGGCAATAGCATCCGCGCCACGCCACGCGGCATGCGCGCGGGCCGCGCGCAACCACACCAGATCGGCGCGCAAGCCATCGACGCCAGCGGCGAAACAACGCTCGGTAATAAGCGCCAGTGCCGTATCGTCCAAGGGGATTTTCACCAACAGGTTCCGGGCGGTTTCACAGCGCGACCGCAAGGCGTGTTGCTCGGTTTCCCACTGCGCGCAGAACGCCTGCGGATCGCTGTCAAAATCCAGCCGTCGGCGAATGATCTGCCCGCGCTCGGTCGGCGCGGTATGGCCGCTGAGGGCGACATTCAAGCCGAATCGATCAAGCAGTTGCGGGCGCAGCTCGCCCTCCTCCGGGTTCATGGTGCCGATCAGCACGAACTTCGCCGAGTGCCGGTGGGAAATGCCGTCGCGCTCGATCACATTGGTGCCGCTTGCGGCAACATCGAGCAGCAGGTCGACCAAATGATCGGGCAACAGATTGACCTCATCGACGTAGAGCACGCCACCGTCAGCCTTGGCCAATACTCCGGGGGAAAACTGCGCGCGACCGCCGCTGAGGGCGGCATCGAGGTCGAGGGTGCCGACCAGCCGCTCTTCAGTGGCGCCCAGTGGCAAGGTGACGAATTGGCCGCTGGCGAGCAGATCCGCCACGCCCCGGGCCAGTGTCGACTTGGCCATGCCGCGTGGCCCTTCGATGAGCACGCCACCGATTTTCGGGTCGATGGCGGTCAGGCACAGAGCGAGTTTCAGGTCATCGGCGCCGACCACGGCGGAGAGCGGGAAATGCGGGGTGTCGGTCATTTGGGTTTTCTCTTTCGTGGTCGTGGGTGCTTTTTAGATTGCGGTGTGTCAATTGTCGCCCTCACCCTAGCCCTCTCCCAGAGGGAGAGGGAACCGACCGTGGTGTTCTCTCGAGTTCTGTCGACCTGATGTATCGGGTCCATGCAAATTTCAACAGCGCTAAAGATCGGCTCCCTCTCCCTCCGGGAGAGGGCTGGGGTGAGGGTAGCTTTTCAGCGCCTACATATCTTCCTCGATATCCAACAGCAAATTCTCCAGCGCCTCTTTATAAGCCCCCGGCTCCTGCCACATCCCGCGCTGCTGCGCCTCGAGCATGCGTTCGGTCATGTCGCGCAGCGCATGGGGATTATGCTCACGAACAAAATCCCGCGTCGCCGGATCGAGCAAATAGGCATCCGCCAGCAACGCGTATTGATGATCATCGATCAACTGCGTCGTCGCATCGAAGGCGAACAGATTATCAACGGTCGCCGCCAGTTCGAACGCGCCTTTATAGCCGTGACGCTTGACCCCGTCGATCCACTTCGGATTCGCCGCCCGCGAGCGCACTACGCGGTTCAGCTCTTCCTTCAAGGTACGGATCTTCGGCAGATCGGGCTGGCTGTGATCGCCGTGATAACTGGCTGCTGCCTCGCCGCGCAGGCTTTCCACCGCCGCGAGCATGCCGCCCTGAAACTGGTAGTAATCGTTGGAGTCGAGCAGGTCATGCTCGCGGTTGTCCTGATTTTGCAGCACTGCCTGCACCTGGCTCAGGCGCTGGCTGAATTGCTCGCGGGCAGCCGTGCCTTCATCAGCGCCACCGTAAGCGTAGGCGCCCCAGTTCAGGTAAACCTCGGCGAGGTCTTCGCGGGTCCGCCACAGACGTCCGTCGATCGCGCCTTGCACACCAGCGCCGTAAGCACCCGGCTTGGCACCGAAGATTCGCCATCCGGCCTGACGCCGCGCGGTGTCCTCATCGACGCCCGCCTGCAACAGCGCTTCGCGCTCGGCACGCACTTTGGCGGCCAGTGGATTCAAGTCATCCGGTTCGTCCAGCGCGGCCACCGCTTGCACGGCGGCGTCGAACAGGCGGATGAGGTTGGCGAACGCATCACGGAAAAAGCCCGAAACCCGCAGCGTCACGTCGACCCTTGGGCGATCGAGCAGACTCAGCGGCAGGATCTCGAAATCATCCACGCGCTGGCTGCCCGTGGCCCAGACCGGACGCACGCCCATCAGCGCCATCGCCTGGGCAATGTCATCGCCGCCGGTGCGCATGGTCGCGGTGCCCCAGACGGACAGGCCGAGCTGGCGCAGGTGGTCGCCATGATCCTGCAGGTGTCGCTCGAGAATCAGCGTGGCCGACTGGAATCCGATGCGCCACGCGGTGGTGGTCGGCAGGTTGCGCACGTCGACCGAGTAGAAGTTGCGCCCGGTGGGCAGCACGTCGAGGCGGCCACGGCTGGGTGCACCGCTGGGGCCGGCCGGGACGAATCGACCGCCGAGGGCGTCGAGCAGACCGCGCATTTCCGCCGGCCCGCAAGCGTCGAGGCGTGGGGCGACGACTTCGCGCAGGGACTGGATGATTGCATTTACATCAGACCACCCCGATCCCTGTGGGAGCGAGCCTGCTCGCGATGGCGCCAGGTCAGGCAATTCGGTTTTGAATGACACACCGCTATCGCGAGCAGGCTCACTCCTACAGGGGGTTTGCAGTGTTTGGGAGATCAGGTGTACGGCAAATAGTTCGAGGCGTTCGCGGGTGTCGCCGGTGGTACGCCACAGTTCATCGCTGATCGTCTGCAACTCGCTCGGTCGCGGGCCGTTCCACGGATCGGCCAATGTGCAATCCAGCGGATCGAAGCCCAATTCAAACGCCATGGCCAGCGCCCGCAACAGGCTCGACTGCGCGCCCTTACCGTCGCCGCGCGGAATCCGCAACAGCGCCAGCAACGTGTCAATCCGCAAGCGCCCGCTGGGTGATTCGCCAAAGATGTGCAACCCATCGCGAATCTGCGACTCCTTCAGATCGCACAGATAAGTATCCAGACGCGGCAGCCAGATCGCCGCATCAGCGTCGCTGTCCAGCGCAGCATCCAACTGCAATTCGCGGTCGATTTGCGTGTCACGCACCAGTTGCAGAATGTCGCGCTGCAACTCGCGAGCACGGCGCGGATCGAGCAGTTGCGCCTCGTAATATTCGTCGGCGAGCAACTCGAGATTGCGCAGCGGACCATAGGTTTCCGCGCGAGTCAGTGGCGGCATCAAGTGGTCGATGATCACCGCTTGCGTGCGGCGTTTGGCCTGGGCGCCCTCGCCCGGATCGTTGACGATAAACGGATAGATATTCGGCAGCGGCCCGAGCAGCGCGTCCGGCCAGCAATTATCGGAAAGGCCGACGCCTTTGCCCGGCAGCCATTCGAGGTTGCCGTGCTTGCCGACATGGATTACGCCGTGAGCGCCGTAGGTTTCGCGCAACCAGAAATAGAACGCCAGATAGCCGTGCGGCGGCACCAGATCCGGGTCGTGATACACCGCGCTCGGATCGACCTGATAACCGCGTGCCGGCTGGATGCCGACGAAAGTCAGACCGAAGCGCAGCCCGGCGATCATCAGGCGACCGTCGCGGCACATCGGATCATTGTGTGGCGATCCCCAACGTTCAAGCACCGCAGCGCGATTCGCTTCCGGCAGCGCGTTGAACATCGCCAGGTAATCGTCCATCGCCAGGCTCTGCTGGCACGGGCGCAGGTCGAGACTGTCGAGGTCGTTGCTGACACCGCCGAGCAGTTGCTGGATCAGCTCGGTGCCGCTGTCGGGTAACTCGGCAGTGATCGGATAACCGTGGTCGCGCAATGCGCGCAGGATGTTCAGCGCCGCTGCCGGCGTATCGAGGCCAACACCGTTGCCGATGCGGCCGTCGCGAGTCGGGTAGTTGGCGAGGATCAGGGCGATGCGTTTTTCGCCATTCGGCACTCGCGCCAGATCGATCCAGCGCCGCGCCAGTTCGGCGACGAAATCCATGCGTCCGGGCTGGGCGCGGTAGCAGACCACATCGGACTGACTGCGCTCGCTGCGCCAGGCCAGATCCTTGAAGCTGATCGGCCGGCTGATGATACGTCCGTCGAGTTCCGGCAGAGCAATGTGCATCGCCAGATCCCGCGGCCCGAGGCCCTGTTCACTGTCGCGCCAACCGGGCTCGTTGTCCTGGGCGCAGATTGCCTGGATCACCGGAATGTTGCGGCGAAACGGGCGCAGATGCGGCGCTTCGGGGCTGGACTGGGCAAAACCAGTGGTGTTGAGAATCACCCCGGCCTCGACCTCATCCAGCCAGTCCTCGACCACCGACAGGCAGCCAGGTTCTTTCAGACTGGCCACGGCGATCGGCAGCGGATTGAGCCCGGCCGCCTGCAAACGCTGGCAGAACACATCGATGAACGCGGTGTTCGCCGCTTGCAAGTGCGAGCGATAAAACAACAGCGCCGCCACCGGTTGATCGGGCAGCCATTCGGCTTGCCAGTCACTCAGGGCGGCGCTGTTTTTCTGTGGGTGATAAATCGCCGTGCGCGGGAGGGTCTGCGGCTCGCTCCATGGGTAATCACGAGCGAACCATTGGTTGCCCAGGCAGCGGAAAAAATCCAGCGCATTGCCCATGCCGCCCTGACGCAGGAACTGCCAGAGTCGATCGCGTGCCTGGGCGCTGACCGTACTCAAGTCGCTGAGCTCGGGATCCGGACGGTCATCGCCGGGCACCAGAATCAGTTGCACGCCGCGTTCGGACAACTCGACCAGCCGCTCGACGCCATAGCGCCAATAGGCGATGCCGCCGTGCAGCGAGATCAGAATGACCTTGGCGTGGCGCAGCACTTCGTCCACGTACAGATCGACCGACGCGTGATTCTGCACCTGCATCGGGTTGGCCAGACGCAGGCTCGGATAATCCTCCGGCAATTGCTGCGCAGCTTCGGCGAGCAGCGCCAGGCTGGAATCGCCGCTGCACAGGATCACCAGCTCGGCGGGGGTTTGGCCAAGGTCGGCAATGTTGTCATCCGAGACGAATCCGCCGGGCTGGGTCCTGAGCAGGTGCATGGCTTAAACGCTGAGCGCAGCGCGCAATTGCGTTTCGAGCTGCACGGCATCGAGCTCCTGACCGATCAACACCAGACGCGTGACACGCGCTTCTTCGGCGCCCCATTGGCGGTCGAAATGCTTGTCGAAACGCGTGCCCACACCCTGGATCAACAGGCGCATCGGCTTGTTCGGAATCGCTGCAAAACCTTTCACACGGAGGATGCCGTGCTGCACCACCAATTGCGTCAGTGCGTCGAGCAGCAGGCTTTCGTCGGCTTGCGGCAGTTCGATGGAGATCGAATCGAAGGCATCGTGATCGTGGTCGTCGTCATCGCCGTCATGGTGGTGATCGTGATGGCTGTGGCGACCATCGATGTGTTCCTCGGAGCCGGCGCCCAGACCGATCAACACATCCAGCGGCAAACGACCGTTGCTGGCTTCGATGATTTTTACCGCTGGCGGCAGTTCTTCGGCGACTTCAGCGCGCACGCGAGCCAGATCTTCCGGGCTGGTCTGGTCGGCCTTGTTGAGGATAACCAGATCGGCGCTGGCCAGTTGATCGGCGAACAGCTCGTGCAGTGGCGATTCGTGATCAAGGTTCGGATCGAGTTTGCGCTGGGCATCGACCTGATCCGGGAACGCGGCGAACGTGCCAGCGGCGACGGCCGGACTGTCGACCACGGTAATCACCGAATCGACGGTGCAGGCACTGCGGATTTCCGGCCACTGGAAGGCTTGCACCAACGGCTTGGGCAGGGCCAGGCCGGAGGTTTCGATAAGGATGTGATCGAGGTC
Source organism: Pseudomonas koreensis (assembly GCF_024169245.1). Classification (NCBI taxonomy): domain Bacteria; kingdom Pseudomonadati; phylum Pseudomonadota; class Gammaproteobacteria; order Pseudomonadales; family Pseudomonadaceae; genus Pseudomonas; species Pseudomonas koreensis. The sequence goes on along the minus strand of NZ_JALJWP010000001.1, from coordinate 4,027,192 downwards.
GCCGCGACGGGCGACCAGTTCGCGCATTACCGGAAAGAATTCTTCCTGCACCGTGCAGCACAGGCAGCCATTGGCCAACTCGTAGACGCGGCCGCTGGCTTCTTCTTCGGTGCAACCGATGGTGCATTGCTTGAGAATTTCACCGTCGATACCCAGCTCGCCAAACTCGTTGACGATCACCGCGATGCGCCGGCCCTGCGCGTTGTCGAGCATGTGTCGCAGCAGCGTGGTTTTGCCCGAACCGAGGAAACCGGTGACGATGGTGACGGGGAGTTTGGCCAGTGTTTTCATCGGTATGCCCTTTGGCAAGCGGCGGGCATACGGGACGAGAACCGGCAGCGCAGGTACGCGCCGGAAGCATTCGCCACCGGATCACCCCGCCCGGTTGTAGTGAGAATCTGTGACGAGGCAGGTCTCCTGGCTGACGGTGTTCAGGCGCGGGGCCTGGCATTCGTTGCGCCTTCCCGCTGGCTCATTGGCTGAGCTGGCAGTGGCGTGGCAACGAACCTCACCGTTCACAGTTGCGGGGGCAGCCGCGGCTTTGACCGCGTTCCCTTCTTAGCTTCGGCGCGTGCCGAAGAACCTCGAAAGCGCAAGGCTACGCATGGGTCTGTCGTGGGTCAATGGGTGTTGAGTCTTGGGATTGGAGGCATATCCATTGCTGCGGGTGCTGCCGCTGGCGGTTTCGCTCTTACAGCGAGTCACCTTTTCCAAACGCCGAAAAGGTGACCCAAAAGGCTTTGCCCCGGCGTACGGCCCGCTCGCTGGGGCTCGGGGTACCTTCGTTACGGGACCGATCCGGGCGCAGCGGCTCCGGTTTGCTTCGCTGCACCTCCTTCCGCTGTGTACGACTGCGTCGTACGGTCGCTGCGCTCCCACGCCCGGATCAATCCCGTAACGAAGCCTGCCGAAGGGGCAAAAGATCAAGAGCCAAAGCAAAGCAAAAGCAAAAGCCAGATCAACAGCCCCTCACCCTAGCCCTCTCCCGGAGGGAGAGGGCTGGGGTGAGGGGCGAATCCAATACAAAACTCAAGCCAAGCGCACGCTCTTCACCACTCAACACAATGAGCGCAAGCTCGAGTAGCTTTTGATCTTGATCTCAGAGCCCGTCGGCAGGCTGAGTGGAGGGATTGATCCGGGCGTGGGAGCGCAGCGACCGTACGACGCAGTCGTACACAGCGAGTGTAGGTGCAGCGAAGCAAACCGGAGCCGCTGCGCCAGGATCGATCCCGCAGCGAAGGAACCCCGAGCCCCAGCGAGCGGGCCGAACGTCAGGGCGAAGCCTTTTTGGGTACTTTTTCGGCGTCTGGAAAAAGTGCCTCGCCGTAAGGGCGAAACCGTAATCAGCAACACCCGCAGCAACGGATCTGCCCCCCAAAATTGACTAAAAACCCAAACCCATGTTCTCCTGCCCCCCTTGTTACGGGTGCCCTTCACAGGGTGAAACGGGAAACCGGTGAATCATGTGCTTTACTCAAAAGCCATGTCAGTCCGGTGCTGCCCCCGCAACGGTAAGCGAGCGAAGCGTCAAAGCCACTGTGCCCAGGCATGGGAAGGTGACGCTTGCAGGTCGGCGACAAGCCAACCCCTCGCGAGCCCGGAGACCGGCCCGCAACACCCAGCGCGCATAAGCGTAGCTGACCACAAACAAACCCGCGGTGGGCGGGCGCTGTTCGAAATCCCTGCGTGCGCGGCTCGCAGGGATTTTCATGCGCTCTATTCACCCGCTGACATTTCAGAGGGAAGCGCTATGTCGATCATCAGCAATACCGTCAGTCACACTGACCACATCTCCAGCACCACGACCTTGGGCCAACGCGTGACTGCCGCCCTCTTCGCCTCGATCCTTGGTGCCAGCCTGGTCTGGTTCGCCGGTTTCTCGCACATCGAGGCAGTGCACAATGCCGCCCACGATACCCGCCACAGCGCCGCCTTCCCGTGCCACTGAGGCCTGCCGACATGATCAAGCGTATTGCGCAAACCGCAGGCTTCGCCGGCCTGCTGGCTGCCCTGCTACTCACACTCTTGCAGAGTTTCTGGGTTTCACCGCTGATTCTTCAGGCCGAAACCTTTGAGAATTCCGCACCAGTCGCCGAAGTTCACGAACACACCGCCGGTACCGCCGCCCACAGCCATGACGCTGAAGCGTGGGAGCCGGAAGATGGCTGGCAGCGCGTAGTCTCGACCACCGGTGGCAATCTGGTGGTGGCGGTCGGCTTCGCCTTGATGCTCGCAGGCCTTTACACCCTGCGTGCCCCAACGAAAACCTCGCAAGGGCTGCTCTGGGGGCTGGCCGGTTACGCCACGTTCGTCCTCGCCCCGACGCTGGGCCTGCCGCCTGAATTGCCGGGCACGGCGGCCGCCGATCTGACATCGCGGCAGATCTGGTGGATTGGCACCGCTGCTTCAACCGCTGTCGGTCTGGCATTGATCGCCTTCAGCCGTCACTGGCTGATGAAGATCCTCGGTGCGGCGATTCTCGCCGTGCCCCATGTGATCGGTGCGCCACAACCACAGGTGCATGCCATGCTCGCGCCCGAAGCATTGGAAACTCAATTCAAAATCGCTTCGCAGTTGACCAATGTCGCGTTCTGGCTGGCCTTGGGCCTGATCAGTGCGTGGTTGTTCCGCCGCAAGAGCGCAGGGCACGATCAGGCATGACCGATGACCGCGCAGCGCCGACCTTCGTGGTCGGCTTCGGCTGCCAGCGCGGCTGCCCGGCCAGCACGCTGCGCGCGTTACTCGATCAGGCCCTGCAGGCGCATCGCCTCGAACTTCGAGCGGTCAAGGCATTGGCCACTATCGATCTGAAGCGCGACGAACCGGGCCTGCTGGAACTGGCCACACAGCTGAACCTGCCCTTGCGGTATTTCAGCAGTGCCGAACTGGCCGTCTACCAGTCGCGCCTCAGCCATCATTCGCAGATCGCTTTCGAACGCACCGGTTGTTATGGCGTCGCCGAAAGCGCCGCATTGGCCGTGGCCGAGCAACTGATTCAGGCGCCGGCAAAATTGCTGATCTCCCGGCAAAAATATGCCCAGGCCACTCTGGCGTTGGCCGGCGCTGCATAAAATCCCGATAATCCCCGCCAGCGATCATGAGCACGCTTCATCTGCAGTGCGGCTGCGCTTCTTACCAAGGATTCAACGATGACCGTCTACTTCATCGGCGCCGGCCCCGGCGACCCGGAACTGATCACTGTCAAAGGCCTGCGCCTGATCCGCACCTGCCCGGTGATTATCTACGCCGGTTCGCTGGTGCCGGCAGCAGTGCTGGAAGGCCACCAAGCTGAAACCGTGGTCAATAGCGCTGAACTGCATCTGGAACAGATCATCGATGTGATCAAGACAGCCCATGCCAAAGGCCAGAATGTCGCGCGCGTGCATTCCGGCGATCCGGGTCTGTACGGAGCGATTGGCGAGCAGATCCGCTATTTGCGTGAGCTGAGCATTCCTTTCGAGATAATCCCTGGCGTCACTGCCACAGCCGCATGCGCAGCGCTGCTCGGTGCTGAACTCACCCTGCCAGACATCTCGCAAAGTGTGATTCTGACCCGTTATGCCGACAAGACCCCGATGCCCGCAGGCGAAGAACTCGCCAGCCTCGCGCAGCATCGCGCGACGATGGCGATCCATCTGGGGGTCAATCATCTGGAAAAGATACTGGTTGAACTGCTGCCGCATTACGGCGCGGATTGCCCGATCGCGGTGATTCACCGGGCGACGTGGCCGGACCAGGATTGGGTGGTGGGGACGCTGGCGGACATTGCCGGGAAGGTCGAGGCCAAGGGCTTTCGGCGCACGGCGCTGATTCTGGTCGGGCGGGTGCTGGGCAGCGAGGTGTTCAGCGAGTCATCGCTGTATCGCGCCGGGCATGCGCATCTGTATCGACCGTGAGTGGAACGCGGAGCGTCCCGGGCTGCGTACCCACGCAGAGCGTGGGCACGATCAAAAATGTTGCCCATAAAAAACGGCGCTCACGGGGCGCCGTTTTTCATGTTCGCAGTGAACACCTTAGTAGTAGGCGTTTTCTTTCTGCGTGTGGTCGGTCACGTCGCGGACGCCTTTGAGCTCCGGGATACGCTCGAGCAAGGTGCGCTCGATGCCTTCCTTTAGCGTGACGTCCGCCTGGCCGCAGCCTTGGCAACCGCCGCCGAATTGCAGAACGGCGATGCCGTCTTCAACCACATCGATCAGGCTGACCTGGCCGCCGTGGCTGGCCAGCCCCGGGTTGATCTCGGTTTGCAGGTAGTAATTGATGCGCTCGTTGACCGGGCTGTCGGCATTGACCATCGGCACTTTGGCGTTGGGCGCCTTGATGGTCAACTGACCACCCATGCGATCGGTAGCGTAGTCGACAACGGCATCATCGAGAAACGCTTCGCTGAACGAATCGATGTACGCGGTGAAGCTCTTCAGCCCCAGCGCCGTATCTTCGGGTTTTTCTTCCCCCGGCTTGCAGTAGGCAATGCAGGTTTCGGCGTACTGGGTGCCAGGCTGGGTGATAAAGACGCGGATGCCGATGCCCGGGGTGTTCTGCTTGGAAAGCAGATCGGCCAGGTAATCATGGGCGGCGTCGGTAATAGTAATGGCGGTCATGGAAACTCCTCGCAGGCTTGGGCGCAGTTTACGCCAATCGGCGCGGCTGACAAAGTCCTAGTATTTTTGTCGGGAAAGAATCTCGGGCACACGCCTGCGAATACTCAAAGATTCTCGTACCGATTCATATCCAGCACGCCCTCTTCCTCCGGTTCGGTTTCGTGGATGTACTGACTCAGATCGTGGAAATACAACCAGAACTGCGGATGACTGCGGCGAATGCCCCAGCGTTCGACGATGTTCTCGAAGCGATTGGCGTCTTTGGCGTTTTCCATGGCATCGACAAACGCCGGAACCTGCTCGGCCGGCACATTGAACATGAAGTTCGGATAGCTGGTGAGTACGCCCGGATAGATGGTGAGGGTGTCGAGCCCCGGCTGATAACGATGCGATTCACCGAGCAAAAACGCCACGTTGCTATGGGCGCGGTTGCGCAGCACGCTGTAGACCTCGCGCTTGCCGCTGGCGGTTTCGACGCGCAGCAAGGTCGCTTCGGGCATTTGCTCGATGACTTTCAGCCCGGCTGCCGGACGCGAGGCCAGACGACTCAAGGCCTGCTCGGCGTTCTGCAACGCCGGATCGATGTTCGGCCGCGAGCAATAAGCGCCGTCACAGCGATTGATCGGATCCGGCCGCGCATTCAGATCGCCGTAGCGCGTCAACAACTGGAAGGCGAAATCACGTTTCGGATCTTTTTCCTCGAGTTTCAGCGCAGTCGGTTTATCGTCGTCGATCGCCTCGTAATCGAGCCACATCTTGAACTGGCCGCCGTCCTGGTACCAATCGTTGAGGTAATCCTCGCGTGAGTCGGCGGGCATCAGGCGCAGGAAGTTCTGCTCTGCGCCGTTGCGGATCAGGTCGAAATACAAACGGGTCTGCGCCTGATGGGAGACGTTGCCGAACACGTCGAAGTTGACCGCGAGCTGGTAATAGGTGCGCTCCAGCAGCGGATAGTCGAACAGCCACATCGTCTGTGGCACCTCACCGATCAAACCCTTGGTAACCGAGGCGCTGTCAAAGTGGCGGAAGATGCTCAGCAAGGCGTTGTCGTTGCCGGCCCACAGGGTCGACCAGCTCGGTGCCGGCAGATCGGCGTAGCTGTCGCGGCGCAGGGCTTCGTATTCGTTGCGCTTGTCGCGATAGTCGCGCCACAGGCTCAGCACGCTGCCGACATCGTCGTTCTGCCCGGGCATCGCCAGCAGCGGCGTGGCTTGGCCGCGGTAGTTCGGATCGGTGATATAGAGGTCATGTTCCGGCGCCTGGAACAGCGCCCAGAAGTTGTCGCGGATCACGTCGGTCGCGATCTGCCCGCGGCACACCGGCCCGCGAATGAAAGTACGGACGAAGTATTCGGCGTTATCGAGCATGAACTGATAGCGCGCTTGCGCCGGAATGGCCTCGAAAGTGGCAAATGGATTGGCGCGGCTCTGTGGCCCGTAGCCCGGCAGCGCGTTGACCTGCCAGTTACCGTTGTAGAACAGGCTTTTGATCCGGGCCATTTTCGCCGCGCTCAGCGGATAAGTGATGTGCGTCTTGTGCACGATCACTCCCTGCACCGGCCACAAGCGGTAATACACCTGCGTGCCCGGGTCGTCGTTGGGGCGGCGAGTGGCGATCAGATCGATCGGCTGCCCACTCGGCGTACGCGAACGCACCCACTGGAAATAATGCCCCGGCTCGCCGCCCTTGAAGTAGATGTGGGCCAGATACCAGTGTTCGAACAGCCAGCGCCCGACCAGACTTTGCCGCGCGCCGGGGGCGTTAAGCAGGTTTTCCCACTGCGCGATCTGCAGCGCCTCTTGCGCACTCGGTGCCAGGCTCTGCTCGTCAATCGGCGCGCCAGACGCCAGCCAGCGCTGCAGGGTCTGATATTGCTGATCGGTCAGGCCGGTAACGGCCAGCGGCATGCCCTCTTTCGGGTGCGCTCCGGCGTAAGCGTCAAATTCGCCAGGCATCGGACACAGGTTGCTGCGGTTGAGCCCCAGGACAATGTCTTCGGGAAGCTTGGCGTTCGGCGTCAGCGGTGTCTTGTGGCCCAGTTCGAGCATGCGCGCCATCAGCGCGGCCTGACTGCCCTGGGCGTCGAGCACCGAGTAGAAATCCTTCTGCTGCCACGCACGTTTGCCGAACGCGTCGTAAAACAAACGCGTAGTCGGCGCGGCCCGGGTGCGTTCGCCGTCATACACCGGCATCTTGCTCGCGCCACGGCCGGCGCCTTCGCCACTGCCCAGATTGAGCTGGCACGCCGAGTCGTAGCAGGCATGGCAGGCCACGCATTTCTCGGTGAAGATCGGTTGGATATCCCGGCTGTAGGAGATAGAAGAAGAAACAGCGGGATCTTGCGCCGCGACGCTCCCGCTCAGGACCAGCAACAATAAACTGATGACGCGGTACGGCATGCTGCTGATCCCGATGGTAAAAAAAGGCTGCGATTCTACCGTTATGACGCTCGTACCAACATGAGCGATATTCATGCAAAAGCGGCACATGCTCTAAAAGCGCACAGGTTTGCTATGATCCCGCTCCTTCGTAATGGTCTTTTCGAGTAGTCCACATGTCCGATCGCAGCGTCCGCCTTCAAGCTCTCAAGCAAGCCCTCAAAGAGCGCATCCTGATTCTCGACGGCGGGATGGGCACAATGATCCAGAGCTACAAGCTCGAAGAGCAGGATTATCGCGGCAAGCGCTTCGCGGACTGGCCGAGTGACGTCAAGGGCAACAACGACCTGCTGGTGATCACCCGTCCGGACGTGATCGGCGGTATCGAAAAAGCCTATCTGGACGCCGGCGCCGACATTCTCGAAACCAACACCTTCAACGCCACGCGCATTTCCATGGCCGATTACGGCATGGAAGAGCTGGCCTACGAGTTAAACGTAGAAGGCGCACGTCTGGCGCGCAAGATTGCCGACGCCAAGACCGCCGAAAACCCGGCCAAGCCGCGCTTCGTGGCCGGCGTGCTCGGCCCGACCAGCCGCACCTGCTCGCTGTCGCCCGACGTCAACAACCCCGGCTACCGCAACGTCACCTTCGATGAGTTGGTGGAAAACTACACCGAAGCCACCAAGGGCCTGATCGAGGGCGGCGCCGACCTGATCCTGATCGAAACCATTTTCGACACCCTCAACGCCAAAGCGGCGATCTTCGCCGTACAAGGTGTGTTCGAAGAACTGCACATCGAACTGCCGATCATGATTTCCGGCACGATCACCGACGCCTCCGGCCGTACCTTGTCCGGCCAGACCACCGAAGCGTTCTGGAACTCGGTGGCCCACGCCAAGCCGATTTCCGTGGGCCTCAACTGCGCCCTCGGCGCCAGCGAACTGCGTCCGTACCTGGAAGAGCTGTCGAACAAGGCCAGCACCCACGTGTCCGCGCACCCGAACGCCGGCCTGCCGAATGAATTCGGCGAGTACGACGAACTGCCGTCGCAAACCGCGAAAGTCATCGAAGAGTTCGCCCAGAGCGGCTTCCTCAACATCGTCGGCGGCTGCTGCGGCACCACCCCGGGGCACATCGAAGCCATCGCCAAAGCCGTGGCCGGTTATGCGCCGCGACAGATTCCGGACATCCCCAAGGCCTGCCGCCTTTCTGGTCTGGAGCCGTTCACCATCGATCGCAGCTCGCTGTTCGTCAACGTCGGCGAGCGCACCAACATCACCGGTTCGGCAAAATTCGCCCGCCTGATCCGTGAAGACAACTACACCGAAGCCCTCGAAGTCGCTTTGCAGCAGGTCGAGGCCGGCGCGCAGATCATCGACATCAACATGGACGAGGGCATGCTCGATTCGAAGAAGGCCATGGTCACCTTCCTCAATCTGATCGCCGGCGAACCGGACATCTCCCGCGTGCCGATCATGATCGACTCGTCGAAATGGGAAGTCATCGAAGCCGGCCTCAAGTGCATTCAGGGCAAGGGCATCGTCAACTCGATCAGCATGAAAGAAGGTGTCGAGCAGTTCATTCACCACGCCAAATTGTGCAAGCGCTACGGCGCTGCGGTGGTGGTGATGGCCTTCGACGAAGCCGGCCAGGCCGACACCGAAGCGCGCAAGAAAGAGATCTGCAAACGCTCCTACGACATTCTGGTCAATGAAGTCGGCTTCCCGCCGGAAGACATCATCTTCGACCCGAACATCTTCGCCGTCGCCACCGGTATCGAAGAGCACAACAATTATGCTGTCGACTTCATCAACGCCTGCGCCTACATCCGCGACGAGCTGCCGTATGCGCTGAGCTCCGGCGGTGTGTCCAACGTGTCGTTCTCGTTCCGTGGCAACAACCCGGTGCGTGAGGCAATTCACTCGGTGTTCCTGCTCTACGCAATCCGCGCCGGGCTGACCATGGGCATCGTCAACGCCGGTCAGCTGGAGATCTACGATCAGATCCCGGTCGAGCTGCGCGACGCTGTCGAAGACGTCATTCTCAACCGCACCCCGGACGGCACCGACGCCCTCCTCGCCATCGCCGACAAGTACAAGGGCGACGGCAGCGTCAAGGAAGCCGAGACCGAAGAGTGGCGCAACTGGGACGTCAACAAGCGTCTGGAACACGCGCTGGTCAAGGGCATCACCACGCATATCGTCGAAGACACCGAAGAATCCCGGCAGTCGTTCGCGCGGCCGATCGAAGTGATCGAAGGCCCGCTGATGTCCGGCATGAACATCGTCGGCGACCTGTTCGGCGCCGGCAAAATGTTCCTCCCGCAAGTGGTGAAATCCGCGCGGGTGATGAAGCAGGCCGTGGCGCACTTGATTCCGTTCATCGAACTGGAAAAAGGCGACAAGCCGGAAGCCAAGGGCAAGATCCTCATGGCCACGGTGAAAGGCGATGTGCACGACATCGGCAAGAACATCGTTGGCGTGGTGCTCGGCTGCAACGGCTATGACATCGTCGACCTCGGCGTGATGGTCCCGGCCGAGAAGATCCTGCAGGTGGCCAAAGAACAGAAATGCGACATCATCGGCCTCTCCGGCCTGATCACCCCGTCGCTGGACGAAATGGTTCACGTTGCCCGTGAAATGCAGCGTCAGGATTTTCACCTGCCGCTGATGATCGGTGGCGCGACCACCTCCAAAGCGCACACGGCGGTGAA